>CAZLKN010000022.1:43244-49515 GCA_964560135.1 uncultured Actinomycetes bacterium
GGAAGGAGCACGATCGTGGATCAGAGACTGAGCGTCGTAACCTTAGGAGTCGCGGATCTCGAGCGTTCACGACGCTTCTACGAGACCCTGGGCTGGGAACGCGGAAACAGCGAGGACGAGATCGTCTTCTTCCAGATGAACGGCAGCATCCTCGCCCTGTTTCCGCGGGAACATCTTGCAGCCGACGCTCAGGTGCCGAGCGAAGGTGACGGCTTCCGAGGGGTGACCCTCGCCTACTGCGCACGGAGCAAGGAGGAAGTGGACGCGGTCATGAAGGAAGCCGAGGAAGCGGGGGCAGACATCGTCAAGACCGCACAGATGGTCTTCTGGGGTGGCTATTCCGGGTACTTCGCCGACCCCGACGACCATCTGTGGGAGGTCGCCTGGAATCCCCACTGGACGATCGACTCAGAAGGAAACGTCTCTCTCGCCCCGCACTGAAGGGCGAAGCTGGCGGGAACGTATTCGCCCTGGTTCGCTCGGACTGTGATCCACTGAGGTTCCACGTGTCGCGATCGCGCTGCGGAGGTGCACGGTCATGGCGGAGACCGTTCGGGGAAGCTGCCTGTGCGGCGGCGTCCGGTTCGAGGTGGACAAGCCCTTCATCCGCGCCAACCACTGCCACTGCTGGAGATGCCGGAAGCACTCGGGGACCACCGGCTGCATGCAGACGCGCGTGTGGAAGGAGCAGTTCCGCCTCCTTGCCGGCGACGATCTGATCGAGGTCTACGGGAAGGGCGAGGGTGCGGTGAAGGCCTTCTGCCGGACGTGCGGCTCGAGCCTGTTCGGCGGTGACTGGCCCGACGGCAAGCAGGTCTCGATCCGGCTCGGCGCCTTCGACGACGATCCCGGGATCGCCCCCCAGTTCCACACCTTCGTGGACGGACGACCCGTGTGGGATCTCATCCACGACGACCTTCCCCGCTACCCGGGGGAGTGGAGCAGGGACGCGGACCCGATCGCCTGATGGGCGCCGTGGACGCGAACCTCACGCAGGAGGTCGACACCTCCACCCGCTGGATCTGGGACTGCGTGGGGATCTGCTCGACGAACGCCCTTGTGGACGCCGGGGTGTTCGTCGCAGGACTGGCCCTGCTTCTGCTCCTGCTGCGCCTCCGGAGGCGCTACGGGGGCCGGGACGGATTCGGCCATCCGGGCCGGGTCCTGGCCGCGGGCGGCGTGGGCGTGCTCGCGTCGCTGTCGTTGCTGGGCTTCTCCGTGCAGCGGTCGTGTTTCTCGGAGGTCGGGGGTGCAACCCTCGGATGCCGGACGGAGATCATGGTGACGGTCGCCCTCCACGGGCTCGCCCTGCTCGCAGCCTCGCTGTCGGTGTTGCAGGTCGGACGTGACCTGCGCCCGCACCGTCCCGGGGACCGGGCCCCCCTTCACCCGCCGGACGACCGCCGCTGACCCGATCCTCGTCGTCGGTTCGAAGGAGGACCGGCTGCGGGGGCGAAGCAAGGAATCATGGGTTGTGCGGACCGGCTGGAGGGCTGATGACCTACTCGATCGTGGCGCGGGATGCCGAGACCGGTGAGATGGGGGTGGCCGTCCAGTCGCACTGGTTCTCGGTCGGTCCCATCGTGCCCTGGGCCGAGTCCGGTGTCGGCGCGGTGGCCACGCAGGCCTTCGCCGAGGTGTCCTACGGCCCCCTCGGACTCGATCTCATGCGCGGCGGGAAGCCCGCGGACGAGGCCCTGCGAGCCCTGCTCGGCGTGGACGGTGGAGCCGACCGGCGGCAGGTGGCCATGGTCGACGGCGCCGGACGTCTCGGCGTCCACACCGGCGAGCGCTGTCTAGCCCACGCCGGCCACCGCATCGGTGACGGCTACTCGGCCCAAGCGAACATGATGCTGCACGACACCGTGCCGGACGCGATGGCCACGGCCTTCGAGTCCGCGACCGGGGCCCTGGCCGACCGCATGCTGACCGCACTGGACGCCGCCGAGGCCGAAGGCGGGGACATCCGCGGCCGCCAGTCGGCAGCGCTCGTGGTCGTCCGGGGACAGGAGGCCGGGCCCCCGCACGCCGGCCGCGTCGTGGAGCTTCGCGTCGAGGACCACGCCGATCCGCTGGGGGAGCTGCGCCGGCTCTACGATTTGCATCGCGCCTACGAGCGGATGAACGAAGGCGATCGGCTCCTGGCTGCCGACAACATCGAAGCCGGCATGCGCGAGTACGAAGCAGCGGCGAGCCTCGCCCCGCACAACGACGAGATCGCGTTCTGGCGGGCGGTCACGCTCGCGGGCAAGGGCCGGATGGACGAAGCCCGCAGCGTACTGGCCGGGCTCCGCCGGACGGACAACCGCTGGGACGAGCTCCTGCGCCGCCTCGTTTCCGGGGGCCTGGTCCCCGCGGAAACGGCGGAGAGCCTGCTCGATCCTCACCTACCCGCGAGAGACGCTGGCTCTCCACGTAACGACGCATCGTCGTAGCGGCTGCTCCGGTGGCCTATCACGCGCCCGTCGTCTGGGTGTCGACGCACCGTCCCGGGAGCGTGTCGTCCAACAGCGGGCCGGGGTCGTTCCCCAACGGATCCGGGCAGCCGCCATTGAACGTCTCAGTCTGCCGGTCGCCGTAGGCGTCGCTGTCGTACGGTCCATGATCGCGAACGATCATGTGCACCTCGGCATTCTCGAGGTTGACCAGGCCCGGCCCGAGCAGCACCCGGTCGAGATCGCCCTGGTGACGTGTGCCGGTGAACACCGCGGCGCCGTCTCCATCGGCCACGCCGCCCGTTCCCCACATGACCGAAGCGAAGGCCGCGGGGTTCGTGAGGTCGGCTCCCCCGCACTGCGTGTTGCGTTCCTCGATCGGATCGATGCAGTTCTCGGCGTGGTTGAAGACCATGAGCCAGATGGTGTAGGCGTGGCCGGGCTCGAGCTCCGCCGTCTGCAGCTCGAACTCGACACGGGAGTCGGAGTCCGCGGGAAGCCCCGGTTCCCCGACGGGATAGTAGTCGACTCGCGCGGCCGACCCCTCGATCAGGTCCCCCGTCTCGATCGAGTAGGCGTTGCCCTCCTGCGTCCGAGCCGGCGTCTCGGCCCACACGGGGGCCGAGAAGGCGGTGACCGCCGCGACGACCACGGCTACGGTCAGTGCTCTAGCGCGCACAAGTCCCTCCTTAGCATCGGAAGCACGCCTCCATTCATCGGCAGCCTCCTCCCGAGCCAGGGGGAAGGTCCACGCAAAACTGCACACTGCTGTCGTTGACATGTTGTGAGGGCCGCTACCGTCCTCGAATCCCCCTGTTGCAAGAGGAGGGATACTGGGTGACGACCAATGTCGAGTTGTATGAGGCGCTTCGTGACCGGATCGGGGAAGAGGCAGCACGCATGATCGCGGAGTCTGTGCCGCCTGCTCGGGAGCTCGCGACCCGCGCCGATGTGGGGGCTTCCGAGTCGGCCCTCCGCCGAGACCTGGTGGACATGCGCGACGGGCTCCGTGGCGAGATGGGGACACTGCGCAACGAGCTGCGTGGCGAGATGGGGACACTGCGCGACGAGTTCCGCGTCGAGATGGCGACCTTGCGCGACGAAGTCCGCGCAGACATGTCGGGTCTGCGGGAGGACATGGCGGCGATGCGCGGGGAACTGCTGGCGGCCATCAAGGGGACCGAAGCCGGCCTCATGCGTTGGATGCTCACGTTCTTCGCCCCCCTCTGGCTGGGCGTGTGGGGGACGCTCGTCGTGATCGTCCTCACCCGCTAGACCTGACTCGTTCGGGGGGAGCCCGTCGAGATTGAGGCTGCGCGCAGGGACATGAGCCTGCGGAGTCGTGCCCTCCTCTACAGCCCCGCGGGAACCAGGAATCCACAGTTGGCCCTGTGGGCCCGCAGAGCCAGGTCGGGATCCAGGGAAGCCAAGGCGGGCTCCCGCGCGTTGGCGGGACCCGACAGGACCCCATCCTCGGCAGAGCCGTCCGGACAGCCGCCCACGGAGACGACCACGGTGGCAGTGTCCGTGGCCTGGCCGTCGGAGGCCGTGTAGGTGAAGGAGTCGGTCCCCTCGAAAGCGGGATCGGGGGTGTAGGTGAGGGCGCCCTCGGGGCCGGAGCTCACCCGTCCCGAGGAGGGGTCGGAAACCGAGAGCACGCGGAGCGTGTCGCCCTCGGGGTCCGTGTCGTTGGCCAGCACATACACGGTCACAGCCTCGTACTGCGGCGTCACCGCGGTGTCGTCCAGCGCCTCCGGCGGATCGTTCACGGGGGTGACCGAGACGGTGACAGTGGCCTCGTCACACGCGGGAGCCGGGTCACAGACCGTGTAGGTGAACGAGTCGATCCCATTGAAATCCGCAGGCGGCGTATAGGTGACCGACGTTCCGTCGGTGGTGGCGGAGCCGCTGACGGTCGTGATGGTAAGCGGGTCACCGTCGGCGTCGGTGTCGTTGCCCCGGGGGTCGAAGGTGAGGGGAGTGTCCTCCGGGGTCGACACCTCGTCGCCGATGGCCACCGGTGCGTCGTTCACCGGGGTGACGGAAACCGTCACGGTGGCCGTGTCACACAGGCCGCCGGTGTCGCACACCCTGTAATCGAAGGAATCGGACCCGTTGAAGTCGGGGGCGGGGGTGTAGCGGAGGGCGCCCCCGCCCTGGTTGGTGACGGCCCCCGACGCGGGCTCGGTGATGGGACCGGTGCTCCCGGGCGACAAGTTGCCATCGGGATCTGTGTCGTTGGCCACCACATCCACGGTCACCGGCGAGTCCTCGGGGGTGGAGACGGAGTCAGGGTTCGCCGTGGGCGGATCGTTGACATGGTCCACGGTGATGGAGACCGTGGCCTCGTCGCAGAGGGGGGCGGGATCGCAGGCCTCATAGGCGAAGGCGTCCAACCCGTTGAAGTCGGGGTCCGGGGTGTAGGTGATCGAACCGTCGGGGTTCGGGGAAGCGGAGCCGTCGGCCGGAGCGCCCACGGTGCCGAGGGACAACGAGTCGCCGTCCGGATCCGAATCATTTGTGAGCACGACCACCGTGACTGGATTCTCCTCGACGGTGGACGAAGCGTCGTCGCGCGCCACGGGCGCGTCATTCACCGCCGCCACCGAGATCGAGACCGTGGCCACATCACACAGGCCGCCGGTGTCGCACACCCTGTACTCGAAAGCGTCGGACCCGTTGAAGTCGAGGTCGGGAGTGTAGGTGAAGGTGCCCCCACCGTTGTTGACCAAAGATCCTGAATCGGGAGCGCTGGTCTGGGTAGCCGAACCTGGCGACAGGTTGGCATCAGGATCGGTGTCGTTTCCGGTGGGATCGATGACCACCGACGTGTCCTCGGGAGTCGAGACCGAATCGTTCACAGCCGTCGGCGGGTCGTTGACCTCCCCCACCACGATCGTGACCGTGGCAGTGTCACAAGCCGGGGCGGGGTCGCAGACCTCGTAGGTGAACGAGTCGGTGCCACTGAAGTCGGAAGACGGGGTGTAGGAGAACGATCCGTCCGTGTCGAGCGTGAACGAGGCAGCGTGGGAAGGAGCAGCGTCCAAGGAGGCGCCGAGGGTGTCGCCGTCGACGTCGGTGTCGTTGCCCAGGACGCTCGAGCCCGCGAGGGTCGTGTCCTCGTCGGTCGAGTAGCCGTCGTCGGCGGCCACCGGCGCGTCGTTGACCGGGTTCACGGTCACCGAGACCGTGGCCTCGTCGCAGGCGGCTTCGGAGTCGCAGACCCTGTAGGTGAACGAGTCCGGGCCGTTGACGTTCGGGTCGGGGGTGTAGGTCATGGACCCCGAGCCGTGGTTGGTCACCGTGCCCCCGGAGGGCGGAGACAGCACCGCCGCCGAAGTGGGGTCGAGGGTCCCCTCCACAGGATCGGAGTCGTTGGCGGTTACCTCGATCGTGGCCGCCGTGTCCTCAGGGGTGGTCACCGAGTCGTCTTGGGCCACTGGGGGGTCGTTGACGGGGTCCACGGTGATGGAAACGGTGGCCTCGTCGCAGAGGGGAGCGGGGTCGCAGGCCTCATAGGCAAAGGCGTCCGACCCGTTGAAGTCGGGGCCCGGGGTGTAGGTGAACGAGCCGTCCGCATCAAAAGAGAGGGTCCCGTGGGACGGCCCGGAGACCTGTGAGGCGGTGAGGGCGTGGCCGTCGGGGTCCGTGTCGTTGTCCAGCACCCCGTCCACCGAAAGCGGTGTGTCCTCGTCGGTTGAGTAGGCGTCATCCACCGCGGTGGGGGCCTCGGAGAGGAAGAAACCGTAGGCGGCGCCGGAGTTGGGGAAAGGATCGTCGTGGAGGTGGGCGCCCACCACGGCCGTGTCCCCGGACACCGAGACCGAGGCGCCGAA
>CAZLKN010000023.1:0-47303 GCA_964560135.1 uncultured Actinomycetes bacterium
GCGTGTGGGCCCGCCAGGACTTGAACCTGGGACCAACCGATTATGAGTCGGCTGCTCTGACCACCTGAGCTACGGGCCCTGCTCCTTCAGGATGCCACGCTCCCCAGACCTGCCGACGCCCTCACGGCGTCGCTGCGGCGGCGGCCGGTAGGATGCACAGGTCGACGACCCGTCAAGGAGGCTCCATGGAGGCGAACGGCGGCCACCTCGTATCCGAGACGCTGCAGCGATACGGTGTGGAGGTGGTCTACACGCTGTCCGGTGGCCACATCTTCCCGCTGTACGACGGCTGCCACGAGCGGGGGATACGCCTCCTCGACGTCCGGCACGAGCAGACGGCGGCGTTCGCCGCCGAGGGTCACGCGAAGCTGACCCGCCGCCTCGGCGTCGCGGCCGTGACCGCCGGGCCCGGTGTCACCAACGCGGTCAGCCCGATAACCTCCGCGCACTTCAACGGCTCGCCGGTGCTCGTCCTCGCGGGGCGCGCCCCGCAGTCGCGATGGGGGTCCGGAAGCCTCCAGGAGATGGACCACTCCCCGGTGGTTTCCAGCGTGACCAAGCTGGCCCGCACCGTGTTCGACCCCGGCGACGTGCCGGCCGGCGTGGACGAGGGAGTCCGCACGGCCCTGACCCCGCACCGTGGCCCGGTCTTCCTGGATTTTCCCCTCGACTGCCTGTTCGTCCCCGGCGAAGCCGAGGTACCTGACGCCCCCGCGTCGGCGCTGCGCGGACCCGAGCCCGATCCGGACCGGGTGAGCGCTGCCGCCGATCTCCTGCGCTCGGCCGAGCGTCCGGTTCTGGTGGGCGGTTCGGACGTGTGGTGGGAGGGGGCCTGGGAGCCGCTGCGGCGGCTCGCCGAGGAACTGCGGATCCCGGTGATCCTCAACGGGATGGGACGCGGATGCCTGCCCGCCGACCACGAACTCGTCTTCTCGCGGGCTCGCTCGATCGCCTTCCGACAGGCCGACGTGGTCGTCGTCGTGGGGACACCGCTGGACTTCCGACTCGGCTTCGGTGTGTTCGGCGAAGCACGGGTCGTGCATGTGCAGGACAGCACCCAGGCGATCAGCTCCCACGCCTCCCCCGCGGTGGCCGTCGCAGGCGACATCTCGGCGGGGCTGGACGGGATCCTGGAGGCCTGCCTGGGGGCCGGGAGCCGTCCGGACCGCGAGCCGTGGATCGGGACGCTTCGGGGCGAAGAGAGCGCTCGCCGCGAGAGGGAAAGCGAGGAGGTGGACTCCGACGCCCACCCGATCCATCCGGCCCGCGTATACGGGGAGCTCAGGCGAAAGCTCGACCGGGACGCCGTGGTGATCTGCGACGGCGGCGACTTCGTGTCCTACGCGGGAAAGCTCGTGGACTCCTACGTGCCCGGTGCCTGGCTCGATCCCGGACCCTACGGTTGCCTGGGCACGGGTCTCGGCTACGCCGCTGCCGCGCGCGTGGTCCATCCGGACCGCCAGGTCGTCCTGCTCCTCGGCGACGGCGCCTTCGGCTTCGGCGGCTGCGATTTCGACACGCTGGTTCGTCACGATCTGCCGGTCGTGGCCATCGTCGGCAACAACGGCATCTGGGGGCTGGAGAAGCACCCCATGAACATGCTGTACGGCTACGACGTCGCGGCGGATCTCAGGCAGGAGACCCGCTACGACGATGTGGTGAAGGCGCTCGGTGGGGCCGGGGAGACCGTCGAGAAGGCCGGCGAGCTCGGCGACGCCCTGGATCGGGCGTTCGCCTCGGGTGTGCCCTACCTGATCAACGTGCTCATCGACCCTGCGGTGGCCTATCCGAGGTCGTCCAACCTCGCCTGACCTACTCCCAGCCGAGCTCCTCGAGCCGCTCATCGGAGATGCCGAAGTGGTGGGCGATCTCGTGCACGACCGTGATCCGGACCTCCTGGACGACCTGGTCGGTGTCTGCGGAGGCCGCGAGGATCGGACGCCGGTAGATCGTGATCTTGTCCGGCATGACGAAGGTGTACCAGGAGTCGCGTTCCGTCTGCGGGATGCCCTGGTAGAGGCCGAACAGTGTCCCACCGGGTTCGATCCCCGCCTCGGCGAGGTCCTCGGGGGACGGCTGGTCCTCGACCACGATCTGGACGTTGTCCAGATGGGAGGCGAAGGGTTCGGGGATCCCGTCCAGGGCGTCGACGACGAGTTCCTCGAACCGCTCCGGGGAGACGTCGATCATGTGCCGGTCAGCCCCGGTCCGCAGCACCGCCGAGGAAGCGCGCACGATCGACCACGGCGCGGGTGTGCTCACCGCGCGCGATCGTCCCCGCACCATCGCTCGCCTCCACGGTGAAGCGGAGTACACGCCCGTCGACCTCCTCGAGCAGCGCGGTGGCGGTGACGCTTCGCCCGGGGAGTGTGGGAGCCAGATGCTCCAAGACGATCTTCGTCCCCACGGTGGTGTGGCCCGGAGGGAGTTCGGAGGTCACGACTTCGACCGCCGCGCGCTCGCAGAGCGCCACAACGGCGGGGGTCGCGTACACGTCGACGTCCCCCGAGCCCAGTGAGGTCGCCGTATCGGCGGCGGTCACCTCGTGCTCGACGCGAGCCTCGAGTCCTCTCCGTAGCGTCATCGTTTCCCATCCTCCGCGTCGTCGAGTGGGTCCGAGCGATCGTCCAGTCTACGGACCGGCGGAGCAGCCGCGTTGACCGCGCGGGCGGGTGTCTGGTACCAGAACCCGGGACCACGACGGCAAGAGGAGGAGCAGGCGTGTCTGACACCCTCAGGGCGGCTACTGCGGAGTTCATCGGAACCTTCGCGTTCTTCACCATCGGTGCGGGGACGGTCGTCCTCGCGTTCGACCCCGGGTTCCAGGGGGCGGTGGGACTGCTCGGCATCGCCGCGGCCCATGGCATCGCTCTGGCGGTGATGGTGACGGTTTTCGGGGGTATCTCGGGGGGCCACCTGAACCCCGCGGTCACGATCGGGGTCTGGGTGGGCGGCAAGATCGAGACGGGGCGCGCGCTCTGGTACCTGCTCGCGCAGCTCCTGGCGGCCGTGTGTACGGGTGTCGTCCTGAAATACATCTTCTTCACCCAGGAGCAGTGGGAACCCTCGAACCTGGGGACGCCGGGGCTGGATCCGACCGTCGCGCCCGGCCGAGCGATCCTCATCGAAGCGATCCTCACGTTCGTGCTGGTGATCACCGTCTGGGGGACGGGCGTCGATCCCCGGGGGGCCAAGGTCGGTGGGTTCGCGATCGGTCTGGCGGTCTTCGCGGACATCATGGTCGGGGGTCCGCTGACCGGGGCGGCCATGAATCCGGCCCGTCACTTCGGTCCGGCTCTCCTGTCCGGGTCCTGGGCCAACTGGTGGGTGTACTGGGCCGGCCCCCTGATCGGCGGCATCGTGGCGAGCCTCGTGTACCGGGGGTTGTTCTGGAGCGAGGAGCAGGTGATGCCGGCAGTGGCTGCGGGGGCCACGCAGCCCGAGGATCCAGGCGAGTAGCCGCGCACCGGGACCGGCCCGCGCGGGATATCCTTGGCCACTGATGGGTCGCGTGCTCTGTGTCGACTACGGACGCCGGCGCCTCGGCTTGGCGGTCTCGGATGCACTCGGCGCGACCGCGCAGCCACTCGAGGTGGTCGAGCGCACCAAACAGCGGAGCGCCCTCCAGGGCGTGCTCGCGGTCGTGGAGCGTGTGCAGCCCGAGGAGATCGTCGTCGGGCTCCCCTTGCGGCTGGACGGCTCTCCCGGGGTGGCTGCCCAGGCCGCGCAGCAGTTCGCCGATGCGCTGCGCGAGCGTTCCGGTCTCCCCGTGACCCTCTGGGACGAGCGGCTGTCGACGACCGAGGCGTCCCGGCAGATGCGGTCGGCGGGGATGGACCAGCGCCGGCAGCGAGGCGTCGTCGACAAGGTGGCTGCAGCCATGATCCTGCGTTCCTATCTCGAGACCAGGCGCCGGCGGGGGGTCGACGTCGAGGACATGACCCTGCCGGAGCCCATCGAGGCCCCCCATCCCGAACCCGGCCCGCCGGTTGAGCGACCGGGCCGCCGCAAACCGCGGCGTCGCAAACCGTCGGACCGTGACGGGTGGCGGCGGGAGCTTCGGGATCTGTGATGCGCCGGATTCTGATCGGTCTCCTCGTCGTGTTCCTGTTGGCCGGCTCTGCCGGGGGATACCTCGCATTCCGCCGCCCGGCGCCTGGGGAGGCCGTTGAGGTGGTCATCGAACCGGGCCGGTCCACCATCCAGATCGCCGAGACCCTCGCGGAGCAGGATGTCATCGGTTCGGTGTTGGGGTTCCGACTGATGGTGCGCCTCCGCGGGCTGGAGGGTGACCTGCGGGCGGGGGCCTACGAGCTGCGGCGGGGCATGGGGGTGCACGCGGCCCTCGATGCCCTGTCGTCGGGTCCGGTCGAGCGTTCGGTGATGGTGACCGTCCCCGAGGGCTACACCCTCAAGCAGGTCGCCGCCCGCGTCGGGGAGGGCACGCACATCACCGAAGAGGAGTTCCTCCAGGCTGCCGGGGGCGGGGAGATCCGCTCCACGATCCAGCCGGAGGACATCACCAGCCTGGAGGGGTTCCTGTACCCGGACACCTACGCCGTCGGCGAGCGGGCCACCGCCGAAAGCCTCCTGCGGCGGATGGTCGGTGAGTTCGATCGACGGACGGCGGAGTTGGACTGGTCGGTCCCCGAGGCGAACGGCCTGTCTGCCTACGAAGCGCTCATCGTCGCGTCCCTGATCGAGCGTGAAGCGAAGGTTCCCGAGGACCGGGAGAAGATCTCGGCCGTCGTCTACAACCGTCTGGAGCAGGGGATGCGGCTGGAGATCGACATCACGGCGCTGTACGACGCCCCGGAGCACACCGTGCCCACCCGGCGGGACCTGCGGCGTGAGTCGCCCTACAACACCTACCTGATCGACGGTCTCCCCCCGACACCCATCGCCAATCCCGGCATCGCTTCCATCGAGGCTGCGCTTGCGCCCGCAGAGATCGACGCTGTCTTCTACGTGGTGATCGATCCGTCCGGGAAGCACGGATTCACGGCCGACTACCAGGAGTTCCTGCGTATGAAGCGCCTCCGGCCACCGGAGGTCCGCGGCGGATGATGATCGACGCCGGGACGCGGCTCGCCGGGGTGATCGGTGATCCCATCGGTCACTCCCTGTCCCCGGCGATCCACAACGCGGCGCTCCGCCACGATGGCCGCAACGCCGTCTACCTGGCGATGAGGGTGGTCCGGGAGGAATTAGCCGGGGCGCTGAGGGGGCTGCGGGCGCTCGGGGCCGTGGGCGTCAACGTGACGATCCCCCACAAGGTCGATGCGCTCGGCCTGGCGGACCGTCGTTCGGCGGCGGCCGAGCGCATCGGCGCTGCGAACACGCTGGTCTGGCGCTCGGGCAGCGAGGGTCCGGTGCTCGAGGCACATAACACCGACCCCGTCGGGGTTCTGGAGGCCCTCGCCGACCTCGGCCTGGAGGTTTCCGGGGGTGCGTTCCTGCTCCTCGGGGCCGGGGGGGCCGGCCGGGCCGCGGCATGGGCACTGGCCGGCGCGGGGGCCGGGAAGGTCCTGGTCGCCAACCGGAGCCCGGAGCGGTCAGCGGATCTGGTGGGGGGCCTGCGGCAGGAGGGATTCCCGGCCGAAGCTGTCGAGTGGGCTTCCCGCGAGGAGCGGCTGAGCGGTGTCGAGGCTGTGGTCAACGCCACCTCGGTGGGGATGGGGGCCGAGACGAGCCCCCTAGGCGCGGACGCGCTCGCGGGGGCGGCCGTCGGGCGCTGCCGCGTGGTCCTAGACCTCGTCTACGGGCGCGGGGAGACCTCCCTGGTCACTGTGGCAAGAGGCGCTGGACTGCGGGCGGCGGACGGCGTGGGGGTGCTCGTGCATCAGGCGGCCGCGGCGTACGAGTTGTTCTGGGACGCTCCGGCGCCGCTCGACGTGATCGTCGAGGCGGCCGGCCTCGCCGTCGGCCGGCGGAGCCCCCGTCCGACCTCCGAGGAACGCGACGTTCCCCCGATCGTGTGACCGCTTTCCCCCCGTGCGGTGCCCTGCGACCGAAATCGGGCTCATGTTCGTCCGATTCGGGACGATTCAATAGGGTGGATGTATAGGACTACTATGGCCGCGGAGGGCATACGCTTCGCGGGGAGACGGACATGCCCGATTCCGATATGCGCGAGGTGCGCGTGACACGCCGACCGAGACACCTGCAGGATCTCATCGACGCCGGTCTCCTCACGCGCGAACAGCTCGACGTCGTCCTCGACGAGAAGGAGCGGACGGGCAAATCGACCGGTCGCCTCCTCCTGGAGCTCGACTACGTCACCGAGGATCAGCTCCGGGCCATGCAGGCCCGTTGGATGGGCTACGAGTTCATCGAGAACCTCGGGGAGTATCCGATGGACCCCGGGGCCGTGGGTCTGCTGCCGTCGAGCGTGGTGCGGCGGTACCGGTCGATCCCGATCGGTTTCGAGGGCGAGACCCTGATCGTGGCCCTGTCCGACCCTGCGAACATCATCGCGATCGACGACATCCGGACGATGACCGGTCGTGACGTGAAGGTCGTGGTAGCCGGTCGCGAGGACATCGAAGAGGCGCTGGTCCGCCTCACGCAGCTCGACCGCACCGCCGAGACGCTCCTCGAGGAGGCCGCCGGCGAGGAGGAGGAGGACCACGAGCTCGAGGCCGCGGTCGAAGACGCACCGATCGTCAAGGCCATCAACCAGATCATCATGCAGGCCGTGGAGCAGCGGGCCTCCGACATCCATATCGAGCCCCAGGAGCACCACCTACGTGTGCGCTACCGGATCGACGGGGTGCTGCACGAGGCGGCGAAGACCGAGAAGCGCAACCAGGCGGGCATGATCTCCCGCCTCAAGGTCATGAGCGACATGAACATCGCCGAGAAGCGGATCCCACAGGATGGACGCGTGACGCTCAGCGTCGACAAGCGCCCCATCGATCTTCGTGTGGCCACCCTGCCCTCGGTGTGGGGCGAGAAGGTCGTCATGCGGATCCTGGACCGCTCCACGTCCGTGTTGAGGCTCGAGGACCTCGGGTTCAGCGAGCATTCCGAGAAGCGGTATGCGGAGTCCTACACCAAGCCCTACGGCGCGATCCTGGTCACTGGCCCGACCGGGTCCGGGAAGTCCACCACCCTCTACGCCACGCTGAACGTCCTGAACGACCCCGCGAAGAACATCATCACCGTCGAGGACCCGGTCGAGTACCGGCTCCCCGGCCTCGCCCAGGTGCAGGTCAACCCGAAGGCCGGTCTGACCTTCGCCAACGCCCTGCGCGCCATTCTGCGTGCCGACCCCGACATCGTGATGATCGGTGAGATGCGTGACCGGGAGACGGCCACGATTGCCGTCGAAGCGGCTCTGACCGGTCACCTCGTGCTCTCGACCCTGCACACCAACGACGCGCCGTCGGCGATCACGCGACTGACGGAGATGAGTGTCGAGCCGTTCCTGGTGGCCTCGGCGGTCGACTGCGTCCTCGCCCAACGTCTGGCCCGGAAGCTCTGCGGGCGCTGCGCCGAGCCGTACACCCCCTCGGCCGAGTCGCTGGTCGAGCACCGGTATCCGTGGCGGGACGGGGAGCCGCTTCCGACCCTGCACCGCCCGGTCGGATGCCAGTACTGCGCAAAGACCGGATACCGCGGCCGGATCGGCCTGGTCGAGGTGATGCTGATCACCGAAGAGATCGAACGGCTCACGGTCGAGCGGCGGTCGTCCGAGGACATCAGGAGGCTGGCGATCGAACAGGGGATGCTCACCCTCCGCGAGGACGGGATGGACAAGGTCGCCCGGGGGCAAACCAGTATCGAGGAGATCCTACGGGTGGTCGTGTAAGGCGACACCGCCGACGTGAAACGGAGAAGATCCGATGGCTGACAGCAAGAAGCAGGTTCAAGACGAGGGGCTGGGTGACATCCTCGTCGCGCGCAAGCTCCTGACGGCGAAGCAGGTGGAGCGGGTCGCCGGCCGGCAGGAAGAGACCGGGCGGGATTTCGTGGCCGTGCTGCTGGAGACGGGCCTGGCCACCGACGGCGTTCTGAAGGTTCTGGCAGAACGGGAGGGCCTCAACGTCATCGATCTCTCGGAGCGGGAGCCGGATCCGTCCGCCGCGACCCTGATCGAGGGAAGCGTCGCCCGCAGGCTGGGTGTCCTCCCCGTCGGATTCCAGGGAGACCGCCTCCTTCTGGCGATGGCCGATCCCTCCCGCACGGATGCCCTGGACGAAGTCGCCTCCCTCACCGGGCTCGTCGTCGAGCCGGCGGTAGCGAGCCGATCGGCGATCGGACGCGCGATCGAGGAGATCTACGGCACAGGCGAGGCCCCCGAGCTGGAGCTGTCCGCTCCGGCGGACCCGGGCGGAGAGGGCGACGACTCGGAGTTCGGGATCGGCAAGGACACCGAGGTCCGCCGGGTCGGTCAGCGTCTCGGGGTATCCGACGACCTGGTCGCCGTCGACATCCACGAGCTCCTCGAGCAGGTGCTGGTCCAGGGCGCCTCCGACCTCCACCTCACGGCCGGGATTCCTCCCACGATCCGTCTGAACGGCGACCTCCAACCGATGACGCAGTTCCCGGCGCTGGAGGCGGACGATCTCCAGGGTGTGATCTACGGCATCCTCACACAGAAGCAGCGGGAGAAGTTCGAGAACGAGCTCGAGCTCGACTTCTCCTACTCCCTTCCCGGCAAGGCGCGGTTCCGTGTGAACATCTACCGGCAACGCAACGCGGTGGGCGCGGCGTTCCGGCTGATCCCCTTCGAGATCCTGCCCGTGGAGAAGCTCGGTCTGCCCGCGCGGGTGGGCGAGTTCGCCAAGCTCCCGCGTGGCCTGATCGTGGTCACGGGTCCGACGGGATCGGGGAAGTCCACGACGCTGGCCTCGATCGTCGACATCGTGAACCGAGAACGGCCGGTCCACATCATGACCATCGAGGATCCGATCGAGTTCCTCCACAGCCACAAGCAGTCCGTCGTGAACCAGCGCGAGGTCGGAGCCGACACCCACAGCTTCGCCCAGGCGCTCAAGCACGTGCTCCGGCAGGACCCGGACGTGATCCTCGTCGGTGAGATGCGGGATCTGGAGACGATCCACATGGCCATCACGGCGGCAGAGACCGGACACCTCGTCTTCGGCACCCTGCATACCCAGGACGCTCCGCAGACCATCGACCGGATCATCGACGTCTTCCCGCCGCACCAGCAGTCGCAGGTCCGCGTGCAACTCGCGGGCTCGCTCATGGGAGTGGTGGCCCAGCAGCTCCTGCCCACCAGGGACGGCGAGGGCCGTGCGGCCGCGTGCGAGCTGCTGGTGGTCACCCCGGCCGTGCGCAACCTGATCCGTGAGGGCAAGACGCACCAGATCTACTCGTCCATCCAGTCCGGTGGACAGTTCGGCATGCGCACGATGGACACCGCACTCGCCGAGCTTGTGAACGGCGGCAAGGTGGCGTTCGAAGCCGCTCGAGAGAAGTGCCATAACCTGGAGGAGTTCACCCGCATCGCCGGGGGCGGAGCGGGCGGCGCCGCAGCGGGTGGCGGTTCGGGGGCCAAGGCCCGGGTCGTGGGTTAGGGATGTAACGGAGGGATCGAACAGCGATGGCGGAGTTCAGCTACAAGGTCAGAGACGCCCGGGGACAGTCACGCACGGGTGTCCTCGAGGCCGACAACGAGTCGATGGCCGTCCAGCGCCTGCGCGAGCAGGGTTGGGTGCCCATCGACCTGAACGAGAAGAAGACCGGCGGGTTCAACACCGAGCTCAAGATCCCCGGCCTGAGCGACCGGATCGGGCTGAAGGACGTCGCCGTCGCGTCGCGACAGCTCGCGACGATGATCAACTCCGGCCTCCCGCTCCTGCGCGCCCTGACGGTGCTGGCGGAGCAGACCGAGTCGAAGCCACTGGCGAAGGTCTGGGTGGAGGTCCGCAACGACGTGCAGGTCGGACGCTCCTTCTCGGATTCGCTCGCCAAGCACCCGAAGGCGTTCAACAAGCTGTACGTGGCCATGGTGCGGGCCGGGGAGGCCGGCGGTGTGCTCGACGACGTCCTCCTGCGTGTCGCCGACACCTTCGAGAAGCAGGTGGCGCTGCGCAACAAGGTCAAGTCGGCCATGACCTACCCGGTGATGGTCGCGGCCATGGTGATGCTGATCCTCGTGGCGATCCTGCTGTTCGTCGTCCCGACCTTCGAGACCCTGTACGCCGATCTCGGTGGCGTGCTTCCCCTCCCGACGCGGATCCTGTTGGTTCTGAGCGTCATCCTGAAGCGCTTCCTCCCGCTGGTGTTCGTCGGGATAGGGGTCTTCGCGTTCCTCCTGCGGCGCTTCGTCTCCACGGAGAACGGCCGGACGGCCTTCGACCACTTCAAGCTCAAGGTCCCGATCTTCGGGGAGTTGTTCCGCAAGGTCGCGATGTCGCGCTTCTCGCGGACGCTGGGGGCGCTGCTGCGCTCGGGGGTCCCCGTGCTCCAGAGCATCGAGATCACCCAGGAGACCGTTGGGAACAACGTGGTGGCCAAGGCGCTCGGAGAGGTTCACGCCTCGGTCCGGGAGGGCGAGACCCTGGCCAAGCCGCTCGAGAAGCACAAGGTATTCCCACCGATGGTGGTGCAGATGCTGGCGGTGGGTGAGGAGACCGGGGCGGTGGACACGATGCTCGAGAAGGTCGCCGACTTCTACGACTCGGAGGTCGATGCGACCGTGGAAGCCCTGACCTCCCTGATCGAGCCGCTGCTGATCGCTCTGCTCGGCGGCGTGGTCGGCGGGATCCTCATCTCGCTGTACCTGCCGATGTTCCGCCTGATTGAGCTGATCCAGTAGCCGCCCACCTGGGGGAAGGCCATCCCCCAGGTGGGGGTCACCCCCCGAATCGCCCGAATGGGGACGAAGTTCTTTCAAGTTTCCCCCATCTGGGGCTCAAGAACCTGCGAACCGCGCCGATACCAGAGGGGAAGCGTCGCAACCAAGCGACGCGCACTGCGAACGAAAGGAGGTGTATCGCATGCAGTGGATTTCGAACCGTATGCAGCGGGACCGGGAGGATGGGTTCACCCTCATCGAGCTGATGGTCGTTGTCCTCATCATCGCCATCTTGATCGCAATCGCGATCCCGACCTTCCTCGGGGCCCGTGAGCGTGCACAGGACCGTGCAGCGCAGTCGAGTCTCCGCAACGGCCTCACAGGAGCAAAGGTGATCTTCACCGACAGTGAGGACTACGGAGATGCGAACGTGACTGCCCTCCAGGCGGCAGAACCGAGCCTGGAGTTCACCGAGGCTGAAAGCACCGACCAGAACATGGTCTCGGTCAGCTCTTCGGCTTCTAATCTGTTCGGCGCTGCCGCTCTGAGCAACTCCGGGAAGTGCTTCTTCATCAAGGACAACACGCAGGGGCCGGGCACCACGTATGGCGTGGAAGACCCGTCCGCGACGTGTACCGGAGCTAATGCTCTTTCGGGCACGACGGCGGATGACGACAGCTGGTAGGAGTCTGCCTGCCATATCGCATCTTGGGCGGCGGGGGCGAAAGCCCCCGCCGCCGTCGTTCCTCCAACGCCTCACGAGCAGAGGTGTGTAGGCTTCGACTTCACAGGGGGTGGAGGTCGAGGCGGTCATGACGCACGAGTGGATCGGACACGAGCGGGGATTGAGTCTCGTCGAGCTACTCGTGGTTGTGTTGGTTGTCACCATCCTGGTCGCGATCTCCATCCCGGTCTTCCTGGGAGCGCAGCAGCGGACGCGGGATCGGGCAGCCCAATCCATGGCTCGGATGGCACTCGTGGCAGCGAAGACGATCTTCCAGACCGACGAGGACTTCACTGCGGCTACGGTCACGCGACTCAAGGAAGCCGAACCGGGGCTCACCTTTCTTGCGGAAGCCATCCCCAGCTCCGGCCCGAATCAGGTGAGCACCGGGGTTCCAAGTGCCGAGGAGTTCGTGGCTGCGGTCTTCAGCCTTGCGGGCCGCTGCTTCTACATTCGGGATCTGGCCGTACCCGTCGCCGGAGGCGGAACAAGCTTCGGTGTGCGGGATCCCTCGCAGGGCCCCGACTGCCTGGCGGCAGACACGGCGGACATCACGTTCCAGGAGCGTTGGTAGCCTCCGCTTGACGGATGATCCTGCGGGCGGCCCGCGACGGGCGCACGTCCTCCGCTCGTCGCGCGAGCTCCACCGCGGAGCCCCGATCTCCACGTTCGAGCGCCAGGCGAGCTGCGGCGAGGAGCGCGGTGGGATCGTTGGGGAAGATCCGCAGGTGCTCTCGCACCCAGCGCTCGGCCCGGACGTGGTCTTCGAGCATCGATTCGACGCTTGCGGCCGTCAATCGAACGCCCGGATGCCAGGAGTGCTGCTCGACGGCGGTCCTCGCGATGCTGCGGGCCCCCGCAGCGGCCCCCGGGATCCGCGAGCGGGCGTCGACCGCGAGGTGCAGTGCGAGCGCGTGCCGGGCCGAGAGCCGGAGTGGCTCGAGGGTCAGGGACGTCCGCAGTGCCGCTTCGGAGGCGTAGGTGCGGCCGTACTGCTCCGCCGTGGATGCCCCGAGGCGGACGAGCGAGAGCACGAGCAGCAGTGCCACCGGCAGTACGAGCCACCGCCCCGAGCACCGCACACGGTGGACCGCTGGTCCCGTGACCAGGAGGCCGGCCAGCAGGAACGCGAGGGGCGTGAGGGGAACCGAGAGCGGCTGGAGGAGGTGGTAGCCGCCGAGCGCCGCGACCGCGCCCAGCGCCCAACTCCGTGCGGGCGGTGCGCGGAACCCCCGCAGGAGGACGGTACCGAGGAGGGAGAGGAGGGCGAGGAAGCCCGTCACGCCGGTGGTCGTGAGGCTCTCCACGGCCACGTTGTGCGGGTCGCCCCAGCCCCGATTGACCGCGCCGCGGAACTCCGATGGCGTGCCGGACGACAGGAACGCTCCCCACCCCGTGGCCGGGCCCCAGCCGAGGACGGGGCGCTCGGCGGCTCCCCTGAGATAGGCGGACCAGGCGTAGAGTCGGGACCTGTCCGACGTGCCTTCCAGGACCCGGGCGAAGCCACGGACCGGGGACACGCGATCCGGTACCAGGCCCGATGCCTCCACCCCCGCCCACAGGAGGAAGGTTCCGACCAGCGGCAGCACCACGAAGGTGACCGAGCGAACGCCCGAACGGGACCGTACGAACACGATGACCAGGCCGATGATGATGCCGATCCACCCTCCCCGGTTGGCCGAGAGCGAGAGCCCGGAGCCGAGAACGACGAGGCTCGCGACCAACCGTGGGGAGGGACCCATGGTGGCAGCGGCGGCGATCACGGCCACGGCCATGACCGCGCCAAGTGCCACGGGCTGGCCGAGCAGGGAACCGCGGGCCCCCAGGTCGAAGGTTCCGATCGAGATCGGCACGAACCGCTGGAGGACGGCGACCGCCGCGATCACGAGACCGGCCCCCACCAGCCACCCGGGGATCCGGGCGGCCAGCTCCTCGGGCACGGTGGAGCCGGCAAGGAGGAGCACCCCGCAGGCGACGAACACCAGCAGGCCCACACCCTGGTTCTCGGCCCCCATGAGGCTCCAGTAGGGGTCGACGCTGAAGGCGGTGGCCAGCGTGACGGCTCCCAGCCACAGGCCCGTCACGATCGTGAGGGTCCGGTCGGCGTGCAGGCCGCTGCGGGCGATCAGAAGCGTCCCGAGGAGCAGCACCACGAGCTTCGCGTCGGCGAACGGAGCTGTGGACGCCGGGAGGAATGCCACGAGGACCCCGACGGTGACCAGGAACAGGCCCGCCTCCAGGGTCGCAGGGGGGCGTGCCGGGACTGCCTCGGTCATCCGGCCTCCGTCCGCTTCTCCTCAAGAAGGCGCCGTCCGGCGCCGATGCATGGTAACGGGCGACGTCCCACCTCGCCCGTATCCATCGGAGGAAGGGAAGCGATGCATCACGAGGCCCATCCCGAGGCAGGGTTCAGCCTCACGGAGCTGCTGGTCGTCATCGGCCTGGTCCTGGTCGTGGTGGTGGCCGCCCTCAACGTGCTCGACTCGGGGATGCGGGCCGAGCGCGGCCAGCGGGCCCGGGCGGACACGCTCGAGGACACACGGACGGGCATGAACCGCCTGACGAAGGAGCTGCGGCAGGCGCTCAGCGTGTCCACTACCTCCACCCGCAGCCGGATCGAGATGCAGACCCTGGTGTCGGGGGTGGAGCACACCGTGGTCTACGACGTCGCCGACGGGAAGCTGCGCCGCGCCCTGGACGGCGGTACGGCGTCGCCCCTCGTCGCGGGCGTGGTCTCCACGTCGATCTTCTGCTACGACCCACCGATCTGCGCGGCCACCGGGCCTGACACAGCTGCTCCCTCGCTCGTGCGCGTGAGCATCGTGGCCCAGCCCCCCGTTTCCAATGCGCGCGTGATCGAACTCTCGAATGACGTGAACCTGCGCAACACTGGTGCATGATTGGCACTGTGACCGAGCAGGCGTTGACGATGGTGCTCTTCGGGGTCCTCGGTGCGAGCGTGGGATCCTTCCTGAACGTGGTGGTCCATCGCGTGCCCCGCGGGATATCGATCGTGCGACCGCCGTCGGCCTGCCCTGCCTGCGGCGCCCCCGTCCGCCCCCGTGACAACCTTCCCGTGGTCTCCTGGCTGCTGCTCCGGGGGCGGTGTCGCTCATGTGGTGAAGGGATCTCGGTGCGCTATCCCGTGATCGAGCTCCTCACCGCCGTGCTCTTCGTGGGGGCGGCCTGGCGCTTCGAGCGGGTCGAGGAGGCGGCCTTCGTGGCCCTCGCGTCGGCGGTGCTGGTGGCTCTGGCGTTCATCGACCTGGAGCATCGTCGCGTGCCCAACAAGATCGTCCTGCCGGCGGCGTGGGCGGCCGCCGTGTGGGTCGTGGCTGCGGCGATCGCCCACGGGGAGCCGGGACCGGCCTTCGCGTCCCTGGCGTCCGGCGCGGCCGGATTCGCGGTGCTGTTCGCGATCGCCATCGCCTCCGGCGGGATGGGGTTCGGGGACGTGAAGCTCGCGATGTTCGTCGGTCTGGTCGCCGGACGTCTCGGGTGGGAGGCGTTCGCCCTGTCGCTGTTCGCGGGGTTCGTCGCCGGCGGGCTCGTGGCGCTGGGACTGCTGCTCTCCGGCCGCCGGGGCCGGAAGGACGCGATCCCCTTCGCGCCGATGCTCTGCCTGGGGGCGTTGGTGGGATTGTTCGCCGGTGTCGGTCCGGTTCGTGCATGGTTGGGGTTTTGACGCAACCTGCACATATTGACACCCTGAGTGGCTGTCGTTACGGTTATTAGCCTCAGTGGTCGGAGTGACGTGTTGTGTCTCATTGAGCTAGATGAGCCGATGCCCGGCCGGTGGAGCGGCGGAGTACTCGAGAGCGGAGGATCGGTGATGGCTGGGGAGCCGGGCAACGTCATGGGAGAACGACTTCTGACGGTCTCGGAGGTCGCGTCGGTGATGCGGGTCTCGAACATGACCGTGTACCGGCTGATCAAGTCCGGACAGCTGAGCGCGATCCGGGTTGGGAAGAACTACCGTATCCGTGAGACGGAGGTCGACCGCTACCTCCGCGAGCGGATCGTGGGCGGATAACCGCGTCCCACATCCTTGCCTTTCGGCCCCCGACCGGGGACAAAGGACGAGCCGAAGCTTCCGCTGAGCAGGAGACGACGTGGCTCGATTCGCTTTGGGTCGGGGCCATATAGGCCTCGACGTCGGGACGACCGCCGTGCGAGCGGTGGAGATCAAGGGCGGGGAACGCAGCCCCGTCGTATCCCGGTTCGGGCAGGTCCTGCTCCCCCAGGGCGCGGTCTCCGACGGTGAGGTCCAGGACGTCGCCGCGGTCGCGGAGGCGCTCACGACGTTGTGGAAGCGCGCGGGATTCGCCTCGCGGAGCGTACGGATCGGGGTCGCGAACCGGCGGGTGGTCGTCCGGCAGATCGAGATGCCTGCGATGAGCCGGCAGGACCTCGAGGGTGCCATCCGTTTCCAGGCGCAGGACTACATCCCGATCCCGCTCCCCGAGGCGGTCATGGATTTCGAGGTGATGGACGAGTTCGTGGGTGCCGAGGGGGATGCGCACCAGCGCATCCTCGTGGTGGCAGCCGAGCGGGTGATGATCGATCCGCTCGTGCAGGCGGTTCAGTCCGCCAAGCTCGACCCCCAGGTGGTGGAGCTCAACGCCTACCCGCTGACCCGGTCGCTGGGAGCCGAGAGCGCGGTGGCCGCCGACGCGGAGGTGATCATCGATGTCGGGGGCGGGGTCACCAACGTCGTGATCCACCAGGGCGGCAAGATCCGGTTCACCCGTATCCTGCCCGCGCTCGGTGGAGACGACTTCACCCAGGCGATCTCCGATGCTCTTGGGCTCGCCTGGGAGGACGCGGAGGCGCTCAAGATGCGGGCCTCCGAGGTCCTCAGGCGCCGTGGTGAACCGGACGCGGACGACGCCGAGGAGCCGGCTGGGGTCGAGGACGAGGCCCCCACCGAGGAACCGGAAGACGCGCCGTTCTGGGTTGGCGGGATCGGTCCCTCCCCCCAGCCGGACGAGGAGACCGGGGTCGAGGAGCCGCCGGCCGGTGAACCGCCAGAGCTCGGGACGGAGACCGTGGAGCTCGAGGAGCCCGGACCGCCCACCCCCGACCTCGACGACGCGGAGCTCGTGGAACGGACCCTCGACATCCTGGAGTCGGTGAGCGCGCGGTTCGCCGGGGAGATCCGCGGGTCAGTGGACTTCTATACGACCCAGGCGGGATCACTTCCGCTGCGGGCGGCCGTCCTCACCGGCGGCGGCTCGCTGCTCGGCGGGCTGATCGACCAGGTGGGCGCGGCGCTGCGGATCCCCGCCGAACCCGGAAGCGCCTTCGCGCGTGTTCCCGTCGGGAAGGTCGGGTTGAGCCCGGAACAGATCGCCGTGGCCGAGCCGTTCCTGGCCGTAGCCGTCGGACTGGCCCTCGGGGGCCTGGAGAGCTGACGCCATGGCCCGGATCAACCTCCTTCCTCCCGAGATCGCCATCCGGCAGCGAGAGCGCCGGATGGTGCTGCTGTTCGCCGCCGCTTGCGGTGTGGTGCTGCTCTTCCTGGTCGGCATCTGGTTCATCCAGCGGGGGACCATCTCCTCGGAGGAGGAGGAGCTGCAACGGCTCCAGGCCGACCGCGCCCGGCTGCAGGCGGAGGTCGCCCAGCTCCAGCAGTTCGGCGAACTCCAGGCCAACGTGGAGGGGACGCGCCAGACGCTGGCGGCGGCCCTCGCCGGGGACGTGGCCTGGTCATCGTTCCTCAACGACCTGTCGCTGATCATGCCCGACAACTCCTGGCTGACCAATCTCTCGCTCAACGCAGCCGCCGCGCAGGCGCCCACCGGCGAGCCCGCCTTCGGAACCACGACCTTCCAGGGGTTCGTCTTCGATTTCCCCGGTCTGGCCGGCTGGCTGACCCGCATGACCCAGATCGACGGCCTCACGTTCGTCTACCTCACCACCGGCACGAGGCAGGAGCTCTTCGAACGGGAGGTTGTGTCCTTCGGCGCGAACGCGAGCGTCACCGAGCTGCTGTTGTCCCGTCGATGCCAGGAGGACCGACCGTGCCCATGAGGACGCGTGCCGTGCTCGTCGGTGTGGTCTTCGTCCTCTTCGTCGTGCTGTGGTTCTTCTTCATGTTCCGTCCGAACCAGGCGAGGATCGCGGAACTGCGGGACCAGCAGACGGCCACGCAGCACGAGATCGATTCCCTGCAGGCGCAGCTCACCCGCCTGCAGGAGCTGCGCGACCGCGAGCCGGAACTCCGGGCCGAGCTGCTCCGTCTCCAGGACGCCTTGCCGTCCGACCCTCGCCTTCCGGACTTCATCCTCCAGATCCACGAGGCGGCGAACCTCGCCGGGGTGGAGTTCCTGTCCATCACCCCGAGCCTGCCGGCGGAGTTCACCCCTGCCGCGGACGCGCCCGCGCCGCCCCAGCCGCTCCAAGCCGTGGCCGTGACGATCTCGACCACCGGGCGGTACTTCGCGCTCGAGGACTTCATCATCCGCATCGAGCGGCTCCGGCGGGCCGTCCGGATCAACAGCTTCACTCTCGCTCCCGGCGGGGAGGAGGACCCTGTGGGCGCCTCTCCGACGCTGTCGGTGTCCTTCCAGATGCAGATGTTCGTGGGTGGGGTCCCGGGTCCCGCCCCGGCGCCCGAGCAGACCGACGAGACGACCGTGGCTCCGACCCCCGAGCCCGCCCCCGTCGAGGAGCAGGAGGGCTAGCGCCGTGGCCAGCGCGGAGGAACGTCGGATCAAGCCCCTCTACATCGCGTTGGGTGCGGTGGCGCTGGTGGCCGTGATCGCGATGGTCATGCTGAACCTCGCGGGCGGTGACGATCCGCCCCCGATCTCCACGCCGCCCGTGGCCCAGCCTCCCACGGCGCCCGAACCCACACCGGAGCCGACGCCGCCGATCGAGGACATGGAGGTGTTCGAGATCTTCGAGGGCCGGGATCCCTTCCGGCCGCTCGTGTTCCCTCCGCCCCCCGAGCCCCCGCCCGGCGAGTCGCCGCCGGGGGCCACGCCGGCGCCCGGCGCCACCCCGGCGCCGCCGACCCCCGTCCCGCCGCGCTCCGGCGTGCAGGTGGAGGTCCTGTCCGTGGCGGATGACGAGTCGAGCGCAACCGTGCGGGTGGGCTCGGAGGTCCACCGGGACGCCAGGCCCGGCGAGACCCTCTCCGCGGGCGTGGCCGTGGTGCGGATCGAGGGCAGCTGCGTGGACTTCAGGCGCGACGGGGGCACCTTCCGGCTCTGCGAGGGCGAGCAGGTCCTGAAGTGACGGCCGCGGCTCCGGATCCGGCCGGCCGGTAGACTTCCTTCTATGGACAGACTCCGGTACCTGACTGCCGGCGAGTCGCACGGGCCCGCCCTGACCTGCGTGGTGGAGGGGCTGCCCGCCGGCCTGCACGTCCCGCGGGAACGCATCGCCGAGGAGCTACGCCGCCGGCGCATGGGGTACGGGCGGGGCGCCCGGATGAAGCTCGAGGCCGACGACTTCGAGATCCTCGGGGGCGTCAGGCACGGGGTCACGCTCGGCGCCCCCGTTTCGGTCCTCGTCCGGAACACGGAGTGGGACAAATGGTCCGAGGTGATGTCGGTGGAGCCGGTGGATGAGGCGCCACGTGCACTCACCCGGCCCCGGCCCGGCCACGCCGACCTGGTGGGGATGCTCAAGTACGGCCACCGCGACGCCCGCAACGTGCTCGAGCGGGCCTCCGCGCGGGAGACCACGGCGCGAACCGTGGCCGGAACCCTGGCGCGCCTGCTGCTGGAGGAGATCGGGGTGCGGTTCGTGAGTCACGTGGTCGCCGTCGGCGACGTCGCTCTGCCCGCCGAAGTCCTGCCTGCCGTGGGGGACCAGGACCGGATCGAGGCGTCCCCGGTCCGGTGCGCAGACCCCGCCACCGAGGAGCGGATGATCGAGGCCATCGAAGCCGCCAAAGCCGACGGAGACACACTCGGGGGCGTCTTCGAGGTCGTGGTGCACGGGCTCCCCCCGGGGCTCGGATCCTACGTCCACTGGGACCGGAAGATCGACGGACGTCTGGCCCAGGCCCTGCTGTCGATCAACGCGATGAAGGGCGTCGGCGTCGGTGACGGGTTCGACAATGCGCGTGTGCGTGGATCCGAGGCCCACGACGAGATCCTGTGGTCCGAGGACCGCGGCTACCACCGGCCGAGCGGCCGTTCCGGCGGCGTGGAGGGCGGGATGACCACGGGCGAGCCCCTCCGGGTCCGCGTGGCGATGAAGCCGCTGTCCACGCTCCGCAAGGCACTGCGGACGGTGGACGTCGAAACCAAGGAGGAGGCCGTCGCCATCGTCGAGCGGACCGACACGTGTGCGGTGCCGTCCGCCTGTGTGATCGGCGAAGCCGTGGCGGCGTTCACCCTGGCCGAGGCGGCACTGGAGAAGTTCGGAGGCGACTCGCTGGACGAGTTCGTGAGCGCACATCGGAGCTGGCTCGAAACCCTCCAGAAGGCCTGAGCGTGGGCGCTCCGGCCGCGCCCGTCGGCAACATCGTGCTCGTGGGCTTCATGGGATCGGGGAAGACCGAAGTCGGCCGGCGGCTCGCCGAGCGGACGGGGCGCCGCTTCCTCGACACCGACGAGCTCATCGAGTCGACGGGTGCGTCCATCCGCGACATCTTCGCCTCGGAAGGGGAAACCGGGTTCCGGCGGCGGGAACGCGAGGCGATCGCCAAAGCCGCGCGCACCCGTCGGACGATCATCGCGACCGGCGGGGGAGCCGTTCTGGACCCGGTCAACGTCAAGGCCCTCAAACGCTCCGGCGTCCTCGTGTACCTGCGCCTGGGCGCCGACGAACTGGTCGGGCGGCTCGAAGGATCGCAGGACCGGCCGCTGCTCGACGACGAGTTGGGGGCGAAGAACACCGACGCCGCGGACGCGCGCCGGCGGCTGGGGACCCGTGTCCGCAAGCTCCTGAAGGCCAGGGAGTCCGTCTACGAGGAGGTCGCCGACCTCGTGGTGGGGTGCAACGGTCTCGGTCCGGAACCGATCGTGGGGGAGATCCTGCGGCTGGCGGCGTTGACACCGGAGCCGACGGGCGCGATCGAGCGGGTAACGGTGGGGTTCGATCCTCCCTACGACGTGGTCGTCGGCTCGGGGCTCCTGGAGCGGATCGAGGAGCACGTCGGCTTCCCGGCCGGCGTCGAGAAGCTCGGCGTGATCTCCCATCCCCGGGTGAAGCGTTTGTGGGGCCAGGCGGTCGCATCGGGGCTCGGCTCCCGGGGGCCGATCGTCTGGCTCACATTCCCCGAAGGCGAGGAGCGCAAGACCGGGGAGACCGCCACCCGGCTCGATCGCCAGCTCGCACGGGCGGCGTTCCATCGCACGGACGCGATCGTGGCGCTGGGCGGAGGAGTGGTGGGAGACGTGGCGGGATTCGTGGCCAGCACCTACGTGCGGGGCATCCCGCTCCTGCAGGTGCCCACCACGCTGCTGGCGATGGTGGATGCCGCGATCGGGGGCAAGACTGGTGTGAACCTCCCCGAGGGCAAGAACCTGGTCGGCACCTTCCACCAACCCTTCGGGGTCGTGGCCGACCTGGACACGCTCCGGAGCCTGCCGGAACGGGAGCTTCGCGGTGGCCTGGCCGAGGTCGCGAAGTACGCGCTGATCGCCGAGCCGGAGCTCGGAGAGCTGGTTGTGGAGCAGGCGGACGCGATCTTCGCCCGGGAGGCCGTCCTCCGTCCGATCGTGGTGCGTTCGGCGGCCATCAAGGCTCGCGTGGTGGCCGCCGACGAGCGCGAGGGCGGGATCCGCGCCATCCTGAACTACGGCCACACCCTCGGGCACGCGCTCGAGGGGCTGGCCCTGGCCGGGCGGCTGCCCGCGCGGCGCGGCGCGGGGACCCGCCTCCATCACGGCGAAGCCATCGCCGTGGGCATGGTGTTCGCCGCGTGGGTCTCCGTGCTGATGGGGCTGGCTCGCGAGGAGATGGTCGCGGAGCATCGTCGGCTGCTGGCCGCCGTTGGGCTCCCCACGGCATGGCCGGGCCTGTCGTGGGAGGATGTCCGCCGGTTCCTCGTGCTGGACAAGAAGTACGCGGGTGGGACGCGGCTCGTGCTCCTGCGGGCCCCGGGGGACCCCGTCGTGCAGGGTGACGTGGGCGAGGATGTGCTGATCGAGGCGCTGCGACGCGTGACGGAGGGATGAGGATGCGGATCCTGGTCGTGCACGGGCCGAACCTGAATCTGCTCGGCGAGCGGCAGCCCGAGGTGTACGGAGCCTCCACGCTTGCGGAGATCGACGCCATGGTGCGGCAGGCAGCCGAGGAGCGGGGCCACGACCTGGAGGCCTTCCAGTCCAATCACGAGGGCGAGCTGATCGACCGTCTGCACGCGGGTCGGGGTGCCGTCGAGGGGGCTCTCCTGAACCCGGGGGCCCTCGGCCATTACTCGATCGCGTTGCGCGACGCGATCGAAGCGGTCGGCTACCCCGTGGTGGAGGTACACCTCTCCAACGTGTTCGCGCGCGAAGCCTTCCGGCGCCGGTTGGTGATCTCGGAGGTGTGTGCGGGTGTGGTGTCGGGGTTCGGTCCGCGCTCGTATACGGTCGGATTGGACGCGTTGCTCCGGATCCTGGAAGGAGAGCGATGAGCGAGCAGGGAGCAGCCGGACGGAGGCGATCGGCGATCGAGGACCTCGGAGACCTCGCCGACGCGCTCCTGGTCACGGAGATGACGAACGTCCGCTACCTGACGGGTTTCACCGGCTCCAACGCGCAGCTCCTGCTCGGGGCGGACCCCGTGTTCTTCACCGACGGGCGGTACACCGAACAGTCCCGGACGCAGGTCCCCGACCTCGAGCGCGTCATCTACGGCGGTTCGCGGTTCGTAGCCGAGCTCGGCGAGGCGCTCGGCACAGCCGGGATCAAACGTCTGGGGGTGGAGGAGGCGAACACGACGCTGGCCTCCCACCGGAAGCTCGCCGAGGGCCTCGAGGGCGTCGATCTCGTACCGATCAGCGGCCTGGTGGAGAAGATCCGGATGCGCAAGGACGCGGAGGAGATCGGGGCGATCGCCCGGGCGCAGCGGATCGCAGAGGCTGCCGTGGAGGGCGTCCTGATCGGCTGGGAGGGCGGAACGGAGGTCGACCTGGCCCTCGCTCTCGAGTGGGCGGTCAGGACCGGGGGCGCGCAGGGGATGGCCTTCGAGGTGATCGTCGCGAGCGGCCCGCACGCTGCGCTGCCACACGCCCAGCCGCGAGACGTCCCCGTCGAGCCCGACCTGCTGCTGATCGACATCGGGGCCCGCGTCGACGGGTACTGTTCGGACATGACCCGCACCTATCTCGGTGCGGCCCCGGACCCGCTGCCCGAAGCCCACGGGGCCGTCGTCCGGGCCCTCGAGGCGGCTGTGGCGGTGATCCGGCCCGGCGTCCGCGCCGGGGACGTCGACGCGGCAGCCAGAGGCGTTCTGGCGGGAGAGGGGCTCGCGGAGGCGTTCGTCCATTCCACAGGCCATGCCGTGGGACTGGACATCCACGAGGGCCCCCGCCTGTCCGCCGAGTCCGATGACGTCCTGGAGGAGGGGATGGTCGTCACGGTGGAGCCGGGCGTGTACCTCCCGGGGCTCGGTGGGATCCGGGTGGAGGATCTCGTGGTCGTCCGCGCCGACGGGGCCGAGGTCCTCACCGCGCTGCCGCGTGGACCCCAGCGACCGTCGCGGGTAGGCTCGTAGCCGCCATGGCCGGAGAGAACATCAACACCAACGATCTCAAGCGTGGGATGGCCCTCCAGCTCTCGGAGGGGCTCTTCCAGGTGCTCGAGTTCCAGCACCACAAGCCGGGCAAAGGCCAGGCGGTGGTGCGCACGAAGCTGCGGAACCTCAAGTCCGGTGCCGTACTCGAACGCACCTTCAACTCCGACACCAAGGTCGGGCTGGCCATCCTGGACCGTCGCGAGATGCAGTATCTGTACGCCGACGGCGATCAGTTCGTGTTCATGGACAACGAGAGCTACGAACAGACCAGCCTGTCCACTGAGGACATCGGTACCGACGAGGTCCGGTTCCTCGTGGAGGGCACGGCCGTGCAGGTGGCGTTCCACGACGGCACACCGGTGTCGGTGGACATGCCGACCACCGTCGATCTGCGCGTGAGCCACACCGACCCCGGGTTGAAGGGCGACCGGTCGTCCGCGGGGACCAAGCCAGCCGATGTGGAGACCGGCACCACGGTCCAGGTGCCGTTGTTCGTGAATAGCGGCGACGTGGTCCGGATCGACACGCGGACGGGCGAGTACGTCACCCGCGTGCAAGAGTAGGTCGCCGGTGTCGAGGCGAGCGGCCCGCGTGACGGCCGTCGAGCTCCTCTACGCCGCCGACATCCGCGGCACCGATCCCGCAGCGCTCGTGGAGCAGCGGGAGACCGAGGGCGAGCCGCTCGCCGCCTACGCCGGGCATCTGGTTCGTGAGGTGTTCCGCCGCAGGGAGGAGATCGACGGGCTCCTGGCCGCGCGGGCGCGGAACTGGCCGGTGGAGCGGATGTCGCCCGTCGACCGGAACCTGCTGCGGCTCGGGATCCTCGAGCTGCTGGAGGGGCAGGTGCCCGCGCCGTCGGTCATCGACGAAGCGGTGGAGATCGCGAAGCGTTTCTCGGGAGAGGAGGCCGGCCGGTTCGTGAACGGCATCCTCGCCGGGGTGCTGAGCGATCAGGGTTCCGAGCGGGGCTCCCCCGAGGGCGGGGGGTCGTCCGAAGGCTCCTGATCCGAGGGTGGATCTGCGGCACCGGACTCCGTGGGTTCAGCGCTTTCGGCTTCCTGGTTCTCGGGAGCTGCGTGATCGTCGCCGGGTTCGGAGGTGTCCTCCGAAACGCCCGGCCAGCGCAGCCCGGCGTCCGGCGGTTCATCGGTCTCCGCCGGCGCCGGATCGGGCTGGGGTTCGGGCGGCCGCATGCCCTCCGCGGGGGCGTCGACGGAGCGCTCGGCCTCCGTCTCGGGCTCCTCGTCGCCCTCGGGCCCGGGGGCGGAGACACCCGGGACGGTGGCCTGGTGCGCGGCGATCTCCTCTGCGATCGCGTCGGTCGGAGGAGCGGGCGATTCTTCTTCTTCCCGCGCCGGGGGCTCTGGAGGTGCGGGTGGCTCTTCCGAGACCGGGGGCTCGTCGGTCCCGGTGGGAGGCACGGCCGGCGGGGCGGGTTCGCCGCCCGGCGTCGGCGGGGTGACCGTGGGAGCGGGGGCCACCTGGGGGTCCGGTGGGGGAGGCTCGGGGACCTTCGGCTCGGTCCGACCGTGGTAGGCGGTTGGTGCCTCATCGGCGCGCGCGTCGGCGGCCTCGCCAGGGCGGGACGTCGCCAGCGCGTCCTCGGGCTCCAGGGGCCGGGGGCCGGGGGGTTCCGGCTCGTCGGCGGGGCGTACGCCCGTGGCGCGCAGCTTCACGAGCGCGACGGCGCCGCCGAGGGCGAAGGCGAGGCCCGCCCACTGGCTGCCGGACAGGCCGAAGAAGAACGATTCGATGAGCTCCCGGTTTCGCGTGAAGTCGATCCCGAACCGCTGGAGGCCGTACCAGAGCGAGAAGAAGGCGAACAGGGCGCCCACCGGCGGACGGCGTCGCTGGTAGACGTAGATGGCCCCCAGCAGGATCAGCGCGCCGACGAAGTCGTAGAGGGCGGTGTTGTGTACCACCACCCCGGGCACGTAGGAGGGCGGGCCGTACCCCGGGGCAAGCTGCGCACCCTCGGGGATCCGGTAGCCGAGGAAGAAGTCGGTGCGCTCGCCGAGGTGGTCGGCGATGATGAGGTCGCCGATCCGGCCGACCATGACGCCGACGACGAAGCCGGGTGCGGCGGCGTCCAGGGCCTGGGGGACGTCGAAGCCCCGCCGGCGAAGATAGAGCAGACCGAGCAGGAGGCCTCCCACGAATCCGCCGAACATCGTGAGGCCGCCCTGCCAGACCGCGATCACGTCCCCGAACGTCTCGAACTGCTCGAGGTGCCCCAGCACGTAGAACCCGCGGGCTCCGAGGATCGCGCCGATCGCGCCCCACGTGACCGCGTTGTAGACCTCCTGGGACGGGATCCCCCGCGGCTCGGCCCGGCGGGCCATGAGGACCGCCCCGGCGAGGAAGCCGACCGCCGTCCCCACGCCGTGGGGCGAGATCGGGCCCCAACGCTGGACGGGATCGTAGGAGATGTAGGCGAGCAGACCTTCGACCATGACGGCTAGCCTAACCGCTCTCCGCCACGGGGAGCGCGAACCGGCGATCACGACACGGATGTCGGCGGGATGTGCTAGCTTCGCTCCGATGACCGCGTCCCTTTAAGACCCGTCCGGAGAGGCGGGGAAGGAGCGCCCGTGACACACAACGCAGCGGAGCCTGCCCGCAGGTCCCGGTCCGGCCGGGAGGGTGGGCTCGTTCCATGTTCGAGCGGGCGGCGGGGATGAGCGATCACGGTGCGGACACCCCGGCGCTCAAGGCCCGCGTGATGGAGGCGGAGGACGCCGGCCGGGCGATCCGCCGGATCGCCCACGAGATCGTCGAGCGCAACCGGGGGGCCCGGGAGGTCGTGCTGGTCGGCGTCCGCACCCGGGGGGCCCATCTGGCCCGGCGCCTGGCCACCGAGATCGCGCGGATCGAAGGCGTCGAGCCGCCGACCGGGGAGCTCGACGTGACGCTGTACCGCGACGATCTGGCCACGCGCGGACCGTTGCCGGTGCACGCCACCGATGTACCTCCCCTCGACGGACGGGTCGTGGTGCTGGTGGACGACGTCCTGTACACGGGACGGACCGTCAGGGCGGCTCTCGATGCGCTGACCGACCTCGGACGGCCGCAGGCCGTCCAGCTCGCCGTCCTGGTGGACCGGGGACACCGGGAACTGCCGATCCGGGCCGACTTCGTCGGCAAGAACCTGCCCACCTCCGGGCGTGAGGAGATCCGGGTCCTGCTGGCCGAGGAGGACGGCGTGGACGGGGTGGAGATCCATGGCGCGCCCTGAACCCCGTCATCTGCTCTCGGTCCTCGATCTCGAGCGCGACGAACTCGAGGAGGTCATCCGTGCCGCCGCCGGCTTCGAGGAGATCGGGGAGCGGGAGATCAAGAAGGTCCCCACGCTGCGCGGCCGGACCGTTGTGAACCTCTTCTACGAGAACTCCACGCGGACCCGGGTGTCGTTCGAGATCGCCGCCAAACGCCTGTCCGCCGACGTCGTGAACGTCGCGGCGTCGGCCTCCAGCGTCCAGAAGGGAGAGAGCCTCAGGGACACGGCCCGGACGCTGCTGGCCATGGGCGCCGACGCCATCATCCTGCGCCATCCCTCCCCCGGGGCGCCGGCCCTGCTCGCCCGCTGGGTGGACGCCGCGGTGATCAACGCGGGGGACGGCCCCCACGAGCACCCCACCCAGGCCGTCATCGACCTGTACACGATGCACCGCAGGTTCGGGCGCGTCGAAGGCCTCCGCGTGGGCATCGTGGGCGACATCGCCCACTCGCGGGTGGCGCGCTCTGGAGCGCTGGGTTTCCGCCGGATGGGGGCCGAGGTCGTTCTCGTGGCCCCACCGACGATGCTCCCCCTGGGGGTGGAGGCCTTCGGATGCGAGGTCGCCCACGATCTCGACGCGGTCCTGCCCGGCCTCGACGTCGTCTACCTGCTGCGCCTGCAACGTGAGCGCCACGCCGAGGCGCTCGTCCCCTCGCAACGGGAGTTCGTCCAGCTCTATGGGCTGAACGCGCAGCGGCTGGCGGTACTCAGGGAGGACGCAGTGGTGATGCACGCAGGCCCGATGAACCGGGGTGTGGAGCTCGCCTGGGACGCGGCGGAGTCCGGGCGTTCCCTGATCGAGCAGCAGGTAACCTCCGGGATCGCCGTCCGCATGGCGCTGCTGTACACGCTGCTCGGTTCGGGAACCGCCACGGAGGTGGCGTCGTGATCCTGCTCCGCGGGGGCCGGCTCGTCGATCCCGCCGCCCAGACCGACCGCGTCTGTGACGTGTTGGTCGACGGCGACCGGGTGGTCGAGGTGGGTACAGGGCTGGAGGCACCCTCGGGCGCGGAGACCGTGTCCTGCGACGGTCTGGTGGTCGCGCCGGGCTTCGTCGACCTGCACGTCCACCTCCGGGAGCCGGGACGGGAGGACGACGAGACCGTCGAGACGGGCTCCCGGGCGGCGGCTCTCGGGGGGTACACCGCGGTCTGTCCGATGCCCAACACGGAGCCCGCTGCCGATTCCGCGGGCGTGGTCGAGCTCGTCTGGCGCCGCGGACGCGAAGTGGGCCTCGTGGACGTCTTTCCGATCGGTGCCATTACCGCCGGACGGGCGGGGGAGCGGCTGGCGGCGATGGGGGAGATGCACCACAGCGCCGCACGGGTGCGCCTGTTCTCCGACGACGGCGATCCGGTGCCCACCGCGCACCTGATGCGCCGGGCGATGGAGTACGCGCGGACCTTCGACGCCGTGGTGATCGAGCACGCCGAGGATCCGTCCATGCGGGCCGGGCATATGCACGAAGGCGCGGTGTCGGCACTGCTCGGGCTGGCCGGGATCCCCGCGGAGGCCGAGGAGATCTGCGTCCTCCGGGACCTCGCGCTGGCCCGGCTCACGGGGACGCACCTGCACATCGCGCATCTCTCGACGGCGCAGGCCGCCGCAGCGGTGCGGGCGGCCAAGGAGCGCGGGATCCGGGTCACCTGCGAGGTCACCCCACACCACCTGTCGCTGACCGACGACTCGGTCCGGACCTTCGACCCCACGTTCAAGGTCGCACCACCCCTGCGCTCCCAGGACCACGTGGATGCGCTGAAGGCCGCGGTCGCCGACGGCACCGTGGACGCCATCGCCACCGACCATGCTCCCCACGCACCGCACCACAAGGACCGGGAGTTCGACCATGCGCCGTGCGGGATGCTGGGCCTCCAGACGGCCCTGGGCGTCGCCGTGCAGGAGCTCGTCGCCCCCGGCGTATGCTCGCTGCAGCGGCTGGTCGAGCTCATGAGTACCGCGCCGGCCCGGATCCTCGGGTCCCCGGAGCACGGGGGCCCGGTGGCCCCCGGTCGTCCGGCGAACCTCGTGGTCTTCGACCCGGAGGATGCGTGGACCGTGGAGCCGGAACGCCTGGTGTCGCGGAGCCGCAACACGCCATTCGGAGGCCGGAAGGTGCAGGGACGCGTGCAGCACACCATGCTGCGCGGAGGGTTCACGGTGCGGGACGGGGAGGCGCAACGATGACCGAACACGGCGAACTGACACGGGAGGACTGGATCGAGCGTCTGCAGGAGGCCATCCAAGGCACCCTGCCCGGGCACCTGGGATGCGAGGTGCTCGACGTGAGCGAAGGTGCGGCCCGCGGACGGATGGTGATCGGACGTCATCATCTGCATCCCGGGGGGTTCGTGCACTCCGGTGCGACGGCCACCCTCGCGGACTCCGTCGCGGCATGGGCGACGGTCACCCTGCTCGAGGATGAACAGGGCTTCTCGACCATCGAGTTCAAGACCAACTTCTTCAGCGCGGTGTCCTCGGGGGTGCTGATCGCCGAGGCGCGGGCCCTGCACCGCGGGCGGCGGACGATCGTGCTGGAATCGCAGGTCATCGACCAGGAGGGCCGCTTGGCGGCGCTGATGATCGTCACCCAGGCCGTCCTGGAGAACGTGGGAGGGCAAGGGCATGGCTGACGCGCTCCTGGTCCTCGCCGACGGGACGACCTTCCACGGCCGCTCGTTCGGCGCCCGCGGCACCACCTTCGGTGAGATGGTGTTCAACACCTCGCTCACCGGCTACCAGGAGGTTCTGACGGATCCCTCCTACCACGGTCAGATCGTCGCGATGACCTACCCGCATCAGGGGAACTACGGCCTCAACGACCTCGACGGGGAGGCTCCGCGGCCGTGGGTAGCGGGGTTCGTGGTCCGGGAGTGCACCGCCCGGCCCTCGTCCTGGCGGTCGCAGGAGAGCCTGCACGCCTATCTGGAGCGCCACGGCGTCGTTGGCATCGAGGGCATCGACACCCGCAAGCTCACGCGACGCCTCCGGTTCGAGGGCGCGATGACCGGGGGGGTGACCACCGAGGACCTCGATCCCGCCTCGTTCCTGGAGCGGGTCAGGACGGCACCGGGCCTCGTGGGACGGGATCTCGTCCGGGAGGTCTCGCCCACCGTGGCCTACGACGCGGACCGGGAGGAGCTACTCGCCTCCGGTGTGCTGGATCCCTCCGTCCGCGAGCCGGATCCCCGTATCGAGGGCGCGAAGGTGGCCGCGATCGACTACGGGATGAAGCGCAACATCCTGCGGTGTTTGGTGGGGATGGGATTCGAGGTGCGGGTCTTCGGTGCGCAGGCATCCGCCGAGCAGCTCCTCGACTGGGCCCCCGACGGGGTGTTCCTGTCCAACGGTCCCGGCGATCCGGCTGCGCTGCCGTATGCGGTGGACACGATCCGTTCGCTCCTGGACCGGCGGGTTCCGACCTTCGGGATCTGCCTCGGACACCAGCTCCTCGGCACGGCGCTCGGCGGGACCACCTACAAGCTCAAGTTCGGGCACCGTGGCGCGAACCATCCGGTGAAGTCGCTCACCAGCGGACGCGTGGAGATCACCACGCAGAACCACGGCTTCGCCGTGGCGACGGGCCTCGATCCGGCGGAGCGCGGCGAGGCCTGGCAGGTACTGTCCGGCACCCGCGCGGAGGACTGGCTCTGGCGCTCAGGCTACGGCGACGTCGCTCTCACGCACTTCGCGCTGAACGACGGCACGCTGGAGGGGCTGCGGTGTCTCGAGCTGCCCGGACACTCGGTCCAGTACCATCCGGAGGCCGCACCCGGACCGCACGACTCGAGATATCTGTTCGAGGAGTTCGCCGACCTGATCGTGGCCCGGAGGGCCTGACGCATGGAGGAGGGAGCGGAATGATCGTCGGAGAGCGGGCGCGGGTGAAGAAGCTCGAACGCCCCACCGAGCAGGACAGGAGCGGCTTCGAGGGCCGGGACGGCCTGCTGGTGCGTCGTCTCAACGTGCCGTGGACGCCTGACTACGGTGCGCTGTGGCAGATGCGCTTCGATTCCGGCGACGTCGCCGTGTTCGCCGAGAGCGAGCTCGCGATGGTCGGCGTCGACGGTACCGAGGAGGAGATCGACATGGCCGGGCTGCGGGAGGCCTGGGGAGACGCACCCCGGGTCCGGTCGATCCCGTTCCGGCGCCTCGGTGGGGGGTCCGGCGCGGCTTTCGCGCTGCTCGCGCTCCTGGTCTTCGCGCTCGCGGGGATCCTGCTGATCTGGGCGGGGATCTCCGAGGGCACCGTCGTGCTCGCGGCAGCGGGCGCCGTGCTGGTTCTCATCGGTATCGCGTCGGCCGCCCTGTTGGTGTCCTGATCGTGCCCCGGCGTGACGATCTGCGCACGATCCTGATCGTCGGGTCCGGCCCGATCGTGATCGGGCAGGCCTGCGAGTTCGATTACTCGGGCACGCAGGCCTGCAAGGTGCTCCGGGAGGACGGGTTCCGTGTGGTTCTCGTGAACTCGAACCCGGCCACGATCATGACCGACCCGGAGATGGCCGACCGGACGTACATCGAGCCCATCACCGCCGCGACCGTCGAGGCCGTGATCGCGGCCGAGCGGCCCGACGCGCTGCTGCCCACGCTCGGGGGCCAGACGGCACTCAACGTCGCGGTCGACCTCGCTACCAGCGGCGTCCTCGACCGGTACGGTGTCGAGCTCATCGGCGCCAAGCTCGAGGCGATCCGAAAGGCCGAGGACCGGCAACTCTTCAAGGAGGCCATGCAGCGGATCGGACTCGAATGCGCGCGCTCGGGATACGCCTACACGGTGGCGGAGGCCATGAACATCGCCGGCGCGATCGGCTACCCGGTGGTGATCCGTCCGAGCTACACGCTCGGGGGCGGCGGGTCCGGTTTCGCCGAGACCCCGGAGCAGCTGCGCGCGATGGTCACCGAGGGCCTCGAGCGCTCGCCGGTGCACGAGGTCCTGATCGAGGAGTCGCTGCTGGGATGGAAGGAGTACGAACTCGAGGTCATGCGGGACGTCGCCGACAACTGCGTGATCATTTGCTCGATCGAGAACCTCGACCCGATGGGCGTCCACACCGGCGACTCGATCACCGTCGCGCCGATCCAGACGCTCACCGACCGCGAGTATCAGCAGATGCGCGACGCGGCGTTCGCCTGTATCCGCGAGGTCGGCGTGGAGACGGGCGGATCCAACATCCAGTTCGCCGTGGACCCCTCAACCGGACGGCAGGTCGTGATCGAGATGAACCCGCGGGTCTCCCGGTCCTCTGCGCTCGCCTCGAAGGCCACCGGTTTCCCGATCGCGAAGATCGCTGCGAAGCTCGCGGCAGGCTACCTGCTGGAGGAGATCCCGAACGACATCACACGGAAGACGCCCGCGAGCTTCGAGCCGACGATCGACTACGTGGTGGTGAAGATCCCACGTTTCGCCTTCGAGAAGTTCCCCGGTGCCGACCCCGTCCTCACGACGAGGATGAAGTCGATCGGGGAGGCGATGGCGTTCGGACGGAACTTCGCCGAAGCGCTCCAGAAGGGCATCCGTTCCCTCGAGACGGGACGCGCGGGGCTGAACGCGGACCCGGATGAGCGGCACCTCCCCGCGGGCCTGGACGAGCTGCTGGCCCTGGCATCGGTGCCTACGGCGGAGCGCATCTTCTCCGTGGAGGCCGCCCTCCGGGCGGGAGCCTCGGTGGAGCAGGTCTTCGAGGCCTCCGCCATCGACCCCTGGTTCCTCGACCGCATCGTGGAGATCGTGGAGATGCGCCGGAAGATCGAGGCCGGTGCCTCCGATTCGTTGGATGCCAAGCGGCTGGGGTTCTCCGACGCCCAGATCGCCTATCTGAGCGACCGGACCGAGGACGAGGTGCGCGCGGAGCGCACCATCCGCCCCGTGTACAAGGGGGTGGACACCTGCGCGGCGGAGTTCGAGGCGTACACGCCGTACTACTACTCGACCTACGAGGAAGAGGACGAGTCCCGTCCCTCGCCGGGGAAGTCGGTGGTGATCCTCGGGTCCGGCCCGAACCGGATCGGACAGGGCATCGAATTCGACTACTGCTGCGTCCATGCGGCCTTCGCGCTGCAGGAGATCGACCTCGACGCGGTGATGGTGAACTGCAATCCGGAGACCGTGTCCACCGACTACGACACGTCGACGCGTCTGTACTTCGAGCCGCTGACCCTCGAGGACGTGCTCCATATCCTGGAGGTCGAGCAGCCGGCCGGGGTCATCGTCCAACTCGGCGGGCAGACACCGCTCAAGCTGGCCGTCCCGCTGGAGCGCGCAGGGATCAAGATCCTAGGAACCTCACCGGACGCGATCGACGTCGCCGAGGACCGCGGACGCTTCGGTCAGCTGCTCCAGGAGCTCGGGATCCCCCACCCACCGTACGGGATGGCCACCTCGGCCGAGGAGGCTCTCGAGATCTCCCGGCGCATCGGATACCCGGTCCTCGTCCGTCCGAGCTACGTGCTCGGCGGCCGCGCGATGGAGATCGTCTACTCCGACGGCATGCTCGACCGCTACATCACCACGGCGACGATGGCGACGCCCGACCGTCCCATCCTCGTGGACAAGTTCCTGGAAGACGCCGTGGAGGTGGACGTCGATGCGATCTTCGACGGGGAGGAGCTGTTCGTAGGCGGCATCCTCGAGCACATCGAGGAGGCGGGCGTGCACTCGGGCGACTCCGCGTGCGTGATGCCACCCCACACCCTCGCGCGCGACGAGATCCGCGCCGTCGTGGACTACACGCGCCGCATCGCCGAGGGCCTCGGTGTGCGGGGGCTGATCAACGTCCAGTACGCGGTCCGCGACGGTGTGGTCTACGTGCTCGAGGCCAACCCCAGGGCCTCGCGCACGGTGCCCTTCTGCTCGAAGGTCATCGGCGTGCCCCTGGCCAAGGTCGCCACCTGGGTCATGCTGGGGCACACCCTCGCGGATCTGCGCAGCAAGGGACTGGTGCCGAGCCCCGTGGACATCCCGAGGCTCCCGTTCACCGCGGTGAAGGAAGCCGTCCTGCCCTTCAACCGGTTCCCGGGCGTCGACACCCTCCTCGGCCCGGAGATGCGCTCCACCGGCGAAGTGATGGGGATCGACAGGGGATTCGGGCGCGCCTTCGCCAAAGCCCAGGACGCGGCGGGGACGAAGCTCCCGGCCCGCGGCGCGATCTTCATCTCGGTCCGGAACAAGGACAAGCGGGCGATGATCTTCCCGGCCAAGCGCCTGGCGGAGCTGGGCTTCGAGATCTACTCCACGAGCGGCACCGCCGAGATGTTGCGTCGCAACGGGGTGGAGGCCATCCCCGTGGCCAAGATCGACGAAGGCAAGCCCGACGTCGTGGATCTGGTCGGCGAGGGCAAGGTCGATCTGGTGATCAACACGCCGATGGGACGCGGCCCCCGGTCCGACGGCTACCAGATCCGGACGACGGCCGTCGTGCACGGTGTCCCATGCATCACCACCTTCTCGGGCGGGCAGGCGGCCGTCCAGGGGATCGAGGCCGCTGCGGCGGGCGCGTTGGACGTCACTCCGCTGCAGGAGTATCACAGGCTCATAGCGTCGGATGGCGTGTCGCCGGACGGGGAGGCGTGATGGTCTGGTCGGGCCAGGCTGAAGTCTTCGGTTACCGGCGTCTGGGGGAGCCCTACCACTCGCTCACGATCGTGGCCCCCGAGGTCTGCAAGGAGGCCACGCCGGGGCAGTTCATCGCGGTCCGGATGCCCGAGGACGGCTCCCTGCTGCTTCGGCGCCCCTTCTCGATCCACCGGGTCGACCGCCGCCCCGGGTGGGCGGGCACGATCGAGGTCGTGTTCGACGTGCGGGGTCGTGGGACCGAGATCCTCGCCCGGTCCCGGCCCCACACCGTCCTCGACCTGCTCGGCCCCCTCGGACGGCCATTCCGGCTCCCCACGGAGCCTACGAGCTGTCTGCTCGTCGGGGGCGGGATCGGGTCGGCTCCGCTGCTGTTCCTGGCGGAGGAGCTCCGCGACCGCGGACACCGCGTCGATTTCATCATCGGTGGCCGGACCCAGGACCATCTGCTCCGGCCGATCGAGTCCAAACGCGTATCGCTCACCGTCAGGTTCACCACCGACGACGGCTCCTCGGGCCACCACGGGGTGGTGACCGACGTCCTCCCCGAGGTGGTGCAGCAGACGGGGGCCCGGATCGTCTACACCTGTGGGCCGACGCCGATGCTGCGTGCCGTGGCCCTCCAGTGCCGGGAGCTGCGCATCCCGTGCCAGGTGGCCTGGGAAGAGGTCATGGCCTGCGGATTCGGTGCGTGCCTGGTGTGTGCCGTGCCGCTCCGCCGGGATGCCGACAAGGATCCGGAGGCTTGGAGTTGGGTGCGGTGCTGCACCGAGGGTCCGGTATTCTCCGGGAGCCGGGTGCACTGGGACATGATCGAGTCCCCAGGCCCGTCGGCACTGCATTCCCACGGCGACGGGGGGCAGGGATGAGCGCTCAGGTCCGCCCGGTCGTCGACGGTACCGGACCGAAGATGGCTGTGGATCTCGGTGGGATCAAGCTGCGCAACCCGGTGCTGGCGGCCTCCGGATGCTTCCACTATGGGCGCGAGTTCGCACCGTACATGGAGCTCCGGGAACTCGGGGGGATCATCGTGAAGAGCCTCTCGCCGCGCCCGTGGCCCGGACACGCGCCCCCCCGGGGCGCGGAGACGCCGTCGGGCATGTTGAATGCGATCGGCCTTCAGAATCCGGGGGTGGAGACCTTCTGCGAGAAGGAGCTCCCGTGGCTGCGCAAGCAGCGGGTGGCGATCTTCGCTTCGATCGTCGGAAACACGGTGGACGAGTTCGTCCGCGTGGCGGAGCGCCTGCGGGGAGCGCCCGGGATCGTCGGGATCGAGGTGAACATCTCCTGTCCGAACCTCGAGGACCGCTCCCGGATGTTCTCGGCGCGCGAGGAGTCCACCGCCGCCGTCGTACGGGGAGTGCGCCGGGTCGCCACACAGCCGGTGTTCACGAAACTGTCCCCCGATGTCACCGACATCGTCTCCATCGCCCGAGCCGCCGTCGACGCGGGTACCCACGGCCTGTCGGTCATGAACACCACCCTGGGCATGGCCATCGACGTGGACACGTTCCAGCCGAAGCTCTCCACCCTGACCGGCGGCCTGTCGGGGCCGGCCATCAAGCCGATCGCGATCCGCTGCGTGTTCCAGGTCGCGCAGGCGTTCCCCAACGTGCCGATCATCGGCCAGGGCGGGATCAGCCATCCCCACGACGTCGTGGAGTTCCTGCTCGCAGGGGCCTGGGCGGTGGCGGTGGGTACGGCCAACTTCGTGAACCCGCGCGCATCGCTGCAGATCATCCACGGACTCCGCGCCTACCTGGCGCAGAAGGGGATCGCCGACGTGAACGACCTCCGAACCCGACTGAAGCTGGGGTAGGCCATGACGGCGATCGAACCGCCGGTCTGCGTCGCCCTCGACGTTCCCACCCTGGCCGAGGCCCGCGAGGTCCTGAACGATCTCGTCGGCCTCGTACCGCTGTTCAAGGTCGGTCTGGAGCTGTTCTGCGCCGAGGGGCCTTCGACGGTGGCCACCGTCCTGGAAGCGGGCGCAGGCGTCTTCCTCGACCTGAAGGTGAACGACATCCCGCGGACCGCCGCCGCCACCGTCCATGCTGCGGGGCGGTTGGGAGCGACCTTCGTGACCATCCACGGCTTCGGGGGCCGCGAGATGATCCGGGCGGCGGTGGAGTCGGCAGAGGACTACGAGGACCTCGAGGTGCTCGTGGTGTCCGCACTCACGAGCCTGGACGACGACCGGCTACGGGAGGTGGGCGTGGTACGCGGGGTGCGGGAGCAGGCCCTCGCCGTCGGGGAGCTGGCGGCCGAACAGGGGGCTCGGGGCCTCGTGCTCTCCCCCCGCGAGCTGGGCGTTGTCCGGAGCGCGCTCCCACACCTTCTGCTCGCCACGCCGGGTGTGCGTCCGGCCGGGTCCACCGCGGACGATCACCTGCGTGTGCTGTCGCCCGCGGACGCGATCATCGCCGGCGCCGATCTCGTCGTGATCGGGCGGCCGATCCTCGGTGCCGCGGACCGGGTCGGCGCCGCCAGGGCGCTCATCGACGAGGTCAGCCAGGCCGAGGCGCAGCGTGAAGCCAAGCGCGCCGACGATGTGGACTCGTTGCGCGACGCCGAGGACGCCGATCTCGAGGAGGAGGTGGACGGATGAACGCTGCGGAAGTGCTCGAGGCGCTCGAGGACCACGAGGCCATCAGGCACGGTCACTTCCACCTGTCCTCTGGACTGCATTCCGACCTCTACGTGCAGTGCGCCCTCGTGCTCCAGTGGCCGGGTATCGCCGAGCGGCTCGGTCACGAACTCGGTACCCGGTTCGAAGACCAGGCCCCCACGGTGGTCCTGGGGCCGGCGATGGGTGGGATCGTGATCGGCCACGAGGTCGCGCGCTACCTGGGCGTCCGCATGGTCTTCCCCGAGCGCGTCGAGGACTCGATGACGCTACGGCGGGGGTTCTCCCTCGAGCCTCACGACCGTGTCCTGGTCATCGAGGACGTGATCACCACCGGGCGCTCGCCACGCGAGGCGGTGGGTCTGGTGCAGGAGGCGGGCGCCGAGGTGGTCGGTGTCGGTGCCCTGGTGGACCGGTCGGACGGTGGAGGATTCGGTGCTCGATTCTCGGCGTTGCTGTCCGTCCAGGCCGAGCGGTGGCCGCCCGAGGAATGCCCTCTGTGCCGGGATGGTGTCGAGCTCCAGACACCCGGGAGCAGGCTCCTCAGGTGATGCCGATGAGCATCGTTGCGTCGTTTGTGCAGGTCCCGCCGTTGGCACCCCTCGGGGCGGGCGATATACTACGCCCTGTCTTCAGGGGGGTCGCCTCGATCAAGGAGGTATGCGCATGCCGCTTCCGTCTCTTTCCGAGGAACAGCGCCGCGAAGCACTGGCGAAGGCAGCAGAGGCCCGGCGGCGCCGGGCCGAAGTGAAGGCGAAGCTCAAGAACGGGGCGCTGGGGCTCAACGAGATCCTCCGCCAGGCGGAGGGCGACGAGATCCTCGGGAAGATGAAGGTGTCGGCGATGCTCGAGGCGCTTCCCGGCGTCGGCAAGGTGCGCGCGCAGAAGGTGATGGAGGAACTCAACATCTCCCCGACCCGGCGGCTGCGCGGACTCGGCGACAAGCAGAAGGAAGCGCTCAAGGAGCGTTTCGGCAAGCGCTAGTGCGCCGGGGCACAAAGCGTTCGCCCGCGGAAGCGGGTCGATGGAGCCGCTGAGGATCACCGTCGGGGGACTGCCCGGGACCGGGTCCAGCACGTTGTGCAGGGTCCTGGAGAAGGCCGTGGGTCTGCCGTACGTCTACGCCGGCCAGATCTTCAGACAGCAGGCCGCCGAGCAAGGACTCAGCCTCGAGGCGTTCAACGAGCTCGCGCAACGCGACGAATCCGTGGACCGCGGACTCGACGACCGCCAGCTCGATCTGCTCCGGCGGGGTGGGTTGATCCTCGAGGGCAGGATGTCGGGCTGGCTCGCGCGGATCGACGCGCTCCCGGCCTTCAAGGTGTGGGTCACCTGCGACGAGGAGGAGCGCGTCCGGAGGCTCGTGGCGCGCGACGGTGGCGACCCGGACACCCGGGCGCGCCTGATGCGCGAACGGGTGGCTCGCGAGGCAGACCGGTACCGTCGCTACTACGGCGTCGACATCGACGACCTGTCGATCTACGACCTGGTGGTCGACTCCACCCACGATCCCCCGGACGTCCTGCGGGACCGCGTCCTCGCGGCCATGAGGGCGTCGGGGTACGTGGTGCCGACCGACCAGGGCCACTGACGGTATAGTTGCAGGGTCCCATCGGCGTCCTGGAAGGAATCCCCACGATGATCGAACCCAAGGTCGAGGAACTGCTGGACAAGGTCGACAACCAGTACACGCTCGTTGTGCTCTCGGCCCGGCGCGCCCGCCAGATCGTCGAGTACTACACGAAGCTCGGCGCGGGTTCCGAGGAGAAGCCGGTGGCTCCTCTGCTGGACAGCGTGCACGGTCTGAAGCCGCTCACGATCTCGCTGTACGAAGTGCAGCAGTCGAAGATCGGCTACGACCGCCCGGCGGAGACCGAGGGCTCCGTCAAGTAGCCCTTCCTCGCCGGATCCCACGCGCCGGGGGATACTGGAGCATGCTCTCCGGTCGTCGTGTGCTGGTGGGGATCTGCGGGTCCATCGCCGCCTACAAGGCGGCTGAGGTCGTACGCGGTCTCGTGAAGGCCGGAGCCACCGTACGTGTGATGATGACGCCCGCGGCCACGAGGTTCGTCGGCCCGGCGACCTTCGCGGCTCTGTCGGGGGAGCGCGTCCACCTCGATCTGTTCGATCGGCCGGAGCGGGTCGTCCACGTCGAATTGGCCCGCTGGGCCGAGGTCATGCTGGTCTGCGGTGCGACGGCCTCCACGCTGCGCCGATTCGCTGCGGGCGGCGCGGAGGAGATCGTATCGGCGACCTATCTGATGGCACGGTGCCCGGTCGTCGTGGCCCCCGCGATGCACACCGAGATGTGGGAGCATCCGTCCGTCCGTCGTAACGTGGAGCGCGTTCAGTCCGACGGTGCTCTGCTCGTGCCCCCGGCGGTCGGGGACCTCGCTTCGGGCGACCATGGCGTAGGTCGCCTCGCGGAGACCGAGGAGATCCTAGGAGCGGTACGGGAGATCCTCGGCCCACGTGATCTGGATGGCCTGCGCGTTGTGGTGACGGCCGGCCCGACCCGGGAGCAGCTGGACCCCGTGCGCTTCCTGTCGAACCGGTCCAGCGGCCGGATGGGATTTGCGCTCGCTGCCGAGGCGGCCCGCCGGGGTGCGGCGGTGGTCGTCGTGGCAGGGCCCACGTCGGCGACTCCGCCTGCCGGTATTGAGATCGTACGGGTCCAGTCCGCCCAGGAGATGCTCGACGAGTGCCTGGTCCGCTTCGGGGAGACCGACGTCGTCGTGAAGGCGGCCGCGGTGGCGGACTGGCGCCCGGCGCAGGTGTCGGGGCAGAAGGTCAAGAAGTCCGAGGCCAAACCGCTCATCCACCTCGAGCCCACCCCGGATATCGCCGCCGAGCTTGGTCGAAAGAAGGGCACACAGACGCTGGTGCTCTTCGCTGCCGAGACGTCCGACGTGGTCGCCTACGCCACCGACAAGCTCGCACGGAAGAACGCCGACCTGGTCGTGGCCAACACCGTCGGGCAGCCCGGGACCGGTTTCGACACCGAAACCAACGACGCCGTGATGGTCACCCGCGACGGAGCGGAACCCCTGCGGCGGATGTCGAAGGCGGATCTCGCGAGGCTGATCTGGGACCGGGTGATCCGGCTCCGCGCCGACGGCGCGTCCCGGTAGACTGGCCCGTCACCGACAACGGAGGTAGACGTCCTATGCGTCATCGCTGGCTGTTCACATCGGAATCCGTCACGGAAGGTCACCCGGACAAGCTCGCCGACCAGATATCGGATGCCATCCTCGATTCGATCCTGGAGCAGGACCCCTTCGGGCGTGTGGCGTGCGAGACGATGGTCACCACGGGCATGGCCACGGTGGCCGGCGAGATCTCGACGTCCACCTACGTGGAGATCCCGAAGATCGTGCGGCAGACGATCGTCGGGGTCGGTTACGAGCGCGCCAAGTACGGGTTCGACGGGCACACCTGCGGAGTGGCCGTCGCGATCCAGGAACAATCGGGGGACATCGCCCAGGGCGTGGACCGTTCCTACGAGGCCCGCAAGGCGGCCGAGGAGGACGAGCTGGACACCCTCGGCGCCGGCGACCAGGGGATGATGTTCGGCTATGCGTGCGACGAGGGTGTGGACACGGAGCTGATGCCCACACCGATCTGGCTCGCGCACCGGATGGCGCAGCGCCTGGCCGAGGTCCGCCGAGCGAAGGTCCTGCCGTACCTGCGGCCGGACGGCAAGACCCAGGTGACGGTCGAGTACGAGGGCTGGCGGCCCGTGCGGGTCCACACCGTCCTGATCTCGGCGCAGCACGCCGACGACGTGGACATCGAATCCCTCATGCGCCCCGACCTCCTGGAGTACGTGATCCGGCCGGTGATCCCCGACGAGTTGTGGGACGACTCGGTGCGGGTGTTCGTCAATCCCACGGGTCGGTTCGTGATCGGCGGCCCGCAGGCTGATACCGGGCTCACGGGCCGGAAGGTCATCGTCGACACCTACGGCGGCATGGGCCGCCACGGCGGCGGATGCTTCTCGGGCAAGGACCCCACCAAGGTCGACCGCACGGGTGCCTACGCGGGCAGGTACGTGGCCAAACACGTGGTGGCCAGCGGCGCCGCCAAGCGATGCGAGATCGAGCTGGCCTACGCGATCGGCGCGGCCCACCCGATCTCGGTGAACGTCGAGACCTTCGGGACCGAGGAGGTCGCACCCGAGAAGCTGACGGCGCTCGTGCAGGACTTCTTCGACCTGCGACCGGCGGCCATCATCCGGGACCTGGACCTGCGCCGGCCCATCTACCAGCGCACCGCGGCGTATGGACACTTCGGCCGGCCGGAGAAGGACTTCACCTGGGAACGCGTGCACCTCGCCGAGGAGTTCGGCGCCGCGGCGCGAGCGCTCTAGAGGACCGGGAGGCGGTGGAGGGGTTCTGCCGCGTCGCCGTCGATTCGCCGGTCCTCGCCCTGGACCGCCCGTTCGACTATGCGATCCCGGAGCGGATGCTCGGACGCGTCCGTGTGGGGTCGGTGGTGCGGATCCCGCTCCACGGACGGCGCATGCGTGGTTTCGTCACCGAGCTGATCGCTGCGCCCGCGGTGGCGGCGCCCAAGCCCCTGAGCGCGCTCGTCTCGGAGGAACCGCTCTTCGACGTCGCCGGCATCGAACTCGCCCGCTGGACGGCGTCCCGGTACGTGGCGTCGGTCGGATCGGTCCTGCACCTGGCGGTGCCCGGACGCTACTCGGCCCCCGCCGGCGGGGCACGACCACCCGCCGATACCCCGGCGACGCCGGCACCGGCCTGGCTGCCGTCCTCCGACGGGCTGTCGGCCTCCCTCGAGAGGGGAGGCGCGGTGGTCGTCTGCCCGACCGCAAGCGAGGAGCCCGGCCTCACCGCCTACCTGGCGGGCCTGGCTGCGCGGCGCCACCGGCAGATGCTGGTGATCGCGCCCCGGGTTTCGGTGGCCGAGCGGATCGCGGAGCAGATCCCGGGTGCCGCCCTGCTGCACTCGGACCTGCGCCCAGCGGCCCGGGCCCGGGCGTGGGCCGCCGCCCGCGACTCCGCCGCCCCGGTGCTCGTCGGGGGCCGGGCGGCGCTGTTCGTCCCGATGCCGGATCTCGGGCTCGTGGTCGTGGCCTCGGCCCACGACCGGTCGCTCAAAGAGGAGCGGTCGCCGCGTCTGCACGCCTTGCGGGTGGCGCGGAGGCGCGCCGGTGCCACCGGTGCGGCATTCGTGGCGGTCTCACCGGCCCCGCCGCTGGAGCTGCTGGGGCGCGACGGGTTCGACCTCCTGGAACCGGTCCAACGGTCCCGCGGTCCCGTCCGCCCGGAGGTCGGGGCGCCCCGTCCCGGCCCGGTGACCTCCAGGCTGGTGGACGCGGTCCGGTGGGCTACCGAGCGCGGTCGGGACGCCCTGGTGTTCGCCGGACGCCGGGGGTTCGCCCTCCGGGTGCGCTGCGACGACTGCGGGTGGTTCCCGCGGTGCCCGGCGTGCGGGACCGGTCTGACCCTCTTCGGTTCTGGAACCTCGGCGACACTCCGGTGCCGGGGATGTGGCGCTACGGCCCAGGTGCCCGGACGCTGCCCGGACTGCCGCGGCGCCGACCTCCACGGTCGCGGCTGGGGGACGGAGCGGATCGCCGATGCTCTGGGCGGCATCGATCTCGGGGCACCGGTGCTCCGGGTGGAGGGGGGCTCGCCCCTGCCGGAGGACCGTCCCCGACCTGCGGTCGTTGTGGGTACCCAGGCGGGGGCCTGGGCGCTCGAGGGCGCGGCGCCTGCCGCCGTGGTGGTCGCGGACGTCGACCAGCTCCTCGGTCTCCCAGACTTCCGGGCGGGGGAGCATGCCCTCCAGCTCCTGCACGACCTGGCCGGGATCCTGGAGCCCGGGGGACGTTTCCTGCTGCAGACGCGGGAGCCCGAGCATCACGTGGTCCAGGCGTTCACGCGCCGCTCGTACCGCTTCTTCACCGAGCGTGAGCTGCCCTTCCGGCGCAGCGCCGGCTATCCACCGTTCGGGGCCGTGGTGCTGGTGGACGGCCCGCCGGACGCGGTGGCCGACCTCCGGGGGCTGGTGGGCGGAGCGGGGGAGGTGATCGGCCCCCTGCCGCGTCCCCAGGGGCGGCAGGCCGCACTCGTCCGCGCCGATGCGACCCAGTCCCTGCTGGAGCCGCTGCGGAAGCTGGCCGAGCGGCACCCGGCGGCCAGGATCGATGTCGACCCGGTGGACGTGCTGTAGCCACGAGTCGGGCCGAGGAGCGTAGGCTAGAGGCGAAATGGCGGTCCTACCGATCCGGATCTATCCCGACCCGGTCCTACGCGAACGGGCCTCCGAGGTGGACGTCGTCGACGACGCCGTCCGCAAGCTGGCGCGTGACATGGAGGAGACCATGCGGGCCGCTCCGGGCATCGGTCTGGCCGCGCCCCAGGTCGGCGTACAACGACGGGTCCTGGTCTACGACATCGGGGAGGAGCTCCACGTGCTCGTCAACCCGCAGATCCTGGACCGCCGCGGCGAGGAGACGGACGAGGAAGGCTGTCTGTCGATCCCGGAGCTCGTCTACCCCGTGTCCCGTGCGCTGGAGGTCCGGGTACAGGGCCTCGACGCGGACGGGCAGAGGGTCGAGTACGAGGCGGAGGATCTCGAGGCGCGAGTGATCCAGCACGAGATCGACCATCTCGACGGGCTCCTGTTCATCGACCGGATCCCGGATGAGCTGCGCCGGGACGCCCTTCGGACCCTGCGTGAGCGGGCGCTGGCCGGCGAGCCCGTGTTCACCGGCCGGTCCCCGGCAGCGAAGCTCTAGATGCGCGTCGTGTTCATGGGGACGCCCGAGGCGGCCGTTCCGTCCCTTCATGCGGTGGCCGATGCGTACGACGTGGTGGCGGTGTACACGCAGCCCGACCGTCCGAAGGGGCGGGGACGGCGGGCGGCGCCGTCCCCGGTGAAGGTGGCGGCGCAGCATCTCGGTGTCGAGGTGGTCGAGCCGGCGAGCCTGCGTGCCCCCGAGGAAGTGGAGCGCCTCCGTACCTACGGTCCCGATGCGGTGGCGGTGGTGGCCTTCGGTCAGATCCTGACTCCCGCCATCCTCGAGGTGCCCGCACTGGGCTGTGTGAACGTCCACTTCTCCCTGCTCCCCAGATGGCGCGGCGCCGCCCCGGTAGCGCGGGCGATCCTCGCCGGGGACCGTGTCACCGGTGTCACCACGATGCTGATGGACCCCGGCCTCGACACCGGACCGGTGCTCCTCACCGCTTCGGAGCCGATCCGGGACGATGACACCGGCGGGGACCTGACCGCGCGCCTGGCTACCTTGGGCGCGGCGCTGCTCGTCCGGACCCTGGATGGGCTGTCCGCGGACACCCTGACTCCTCGACCCCAGCCGGACGAGGGCGCCACCTACGCCAAGAAGATCGAAGCCGCCGAAGGTGAACTGGACCTCTCGGAGCCCGCCGAGGATCTGGCGCGCCGGGTACGCGCGCTGTACCCGCACCCCGGCACCCACACGTCCTTCCGGGGGAAGCGGCTCAAGGTCTGGTCCGCGGTCTCCGAGGCCGGCGACGGGATTCCGGGGGAGATCGTGGAAGCCGCCGGCCCTGGGGTGGTGGTCGCCTGCGGCCGGGGGCGCCTGAGGCTGCTGGAGGTGCAGCCGGAGGGCAAGCGGCGGATGAGCGGCGAGGAGTTCGCCCGCGGGTACCGTCCGGCCCCCGGGGAGTCTCTCGGGACGGCCGGCGGATGAGCGAGCGCAGACCGCCGCGCCCCCGTCCGCCGCCGGCGCAGGCGGCCCGCCGGGTCGAGGGGTCACGCCTGGTGGCCGCCAGGGTCCTGGACCGCGTGCGGGAGCGGGACGCGTTCGCGAACCTGGTGCTGCCGCGGGCGGTGACCGACGCACGTCTGGAACCTCGGGACGCCGCGCTCGCTTCCGAGCTCGTCTACGGGACGCTGCGCATGCGTGCTGCCCTGGATTGGGTGCTGTCGCTGCACGCCGACCGGCCGCTGTCGGAGGTCGACCCGCCGGTGCTCGACCGGCTCCGGTTGGGGGCCTATCAGCTGCTGTTCACCCAGGTTCCGGCCTACGCCGCCGTCTCGGAGACGGTCGAGCTGGTGGGCGCGGCGGGAGCGCAGCGGTTCGCCAACGCGATCCTGCGACGGGTTGCCGACCAGAAGGACGCGATCCCGTGGCCCAGCCGGGAAGGCGATCTGGAGGCATTCCTCCGGGTGCGGTACTCGCATCCGGGCTGGATCGTCCGCCTGTGGCTGGAGGAGCTCGGCCCCCGCGACACCGAGCAGCTCTGCGCCGCCAACAACATCTTTCCCGGCATCGGCCTGCGGGTGAACACCGCCCGCACCACGACCGCGGACGCCGCGGCGCGGTTGCGTGAGGCCGGCCTCGAGGTCGAGGAGGGCCGGTGGAGCCGGGACGCTCTCCTGGTGCGGGGTGGTGGAGCCCCGTCGAAGTGGCCGGGATGGTCGGACGGGTGGTTGTCGGTCCAGGACGAGGGGAGTGTGCTGACCGGTGAGGCCGTCCCGGCCGGCGGGACGGTCGTCGACCTCTGCGCCGGGCCCGGCGGCAAGTCGGCCCACCTCGCCGTCCGCTGCGAACGGCTCGTCGCCCTCGAGCTGCACGAGCGCCGGACCAGGCTGGTGGAGGAGACCTTCCAGCGCCTCGGTCGCACGGCCCGGACGCTGGCCGTGCAGGCGGACGGGCGCCTTCCGCCGGTCCGCGACGAAAGCGTCGACGCCGTCCTGGTGGATGCGCCATGCTCCGGCCTCGGGGTGCTGCGCCGTCGACCCGAGGCTCGCTGGCGAATCAAGCCCGCCGCGGTGGACGGTCTCGCGCGCCTGCAGGAGGAACTGCTCGTGGGCGCGTGGCCGCTGCTCCGGCCGGGAGGTGTGCTCGTGTACGCTGTGTGCACCGTGACGCGCGCGGAAACCCTCGAGGTGGTGGAGCGCTTCCTCGACCGGGTGCCTGGGGCAGGCCCCCAGGAGGTTCTCCCCGAGGTGCCGCGCCACAGGGCCGGAGGGCCGTACCTGCAGATGTTGCCACACGTGCACGGGACGGACGGCATGTTCATAGCGGCCTTCCGGAAGGAGGATCGATCTCGTGGGTGAACTCGCTCCCTCGGTCATATCAGCCGACTTCCGGTGTCTGGCCGACCAGCTGCGAGCGGTCGCCCCGCACTCCGGCCGGTGGCACGTGGATGTCATGGACGGCCACTACGTCCCGAACCTGACCATCGGGCCGATGATCGTGGCGGCGATCGCCGCCGTGTCTCCGTTGCCCCAGGACGTCCACCTGATGATCACCAATCCCGACCGGACATGGGAGTGGTACCGGGAGGCGGGGGCCGCGCGGATCGCCTTTCATCCGGACGCGGTAGACGACCCGGCCGGGCTGCTCGCCGAGTTCCGCCGGGCGGGGCTCGGTCCCGGTCTGGCGGTCAACCCGGACGTGACGCCCGAGGAGGTGGAGCCGTACCTCGAGCTCGTCGACCACCTGGTGGTGATGAGTGTGTACCCGGGGTTCTCGGGACAGACCTTCATCCCCGATGTGCTGCCGAAGCTGCGCCGACTCCGGGAACGCATCGAAGCCGATGCCTCGGGGGTCCAGCTGATCATCGACGGCGGCGTGAATCTCGAGACGGCTCCCGCGTGTGTGGATGCCGGCGCGGACGTGCTCGTGTCCGCCTCGGCCATCTTCGGGGCGGAGGACCCCGCCGCCATGGCGGCGCGCCTCGCAGCGTCCTTCGGGGAGGCCGTACGGCGATGAGTGCAGTGGGGGATCGGCCATGACGGCGTCATCCAAGGAGCGCGACAAGCTCGTGCTGGTGGTCGACGACGACCCGGACATCCGGCGCCTCATCGCCACCTTCCTCGAACTGGAGGGGTTCCGGATCGAAGAGGCCTGTGACGGGGACGAGGCGGTTGAGGCAGCGATCCGCCTGCGCCCCGACCTGATCCTGATGGACATCATGATGCCGAACCGGTCCGGCACCGAGGCTCTCGCCGACCTGCGGGCCGACTTCCGGACCGCCTTCATCCCGGTCGTCTTCTTGACCGCGAAGTCGATGCTCGACGACAAGGTTCAGCACCTCGGGGGCGGGGGGGACGACTACATCGTGAAGCCCTTCGACATGCAGGAGCTCGTCGTCCGGGTGGAGGTGGCCCTGCGGCGTTCCGCGGCGCTGCGGGGGCTCAATCCCCTCACGGGGCTCCCGGGCAACACCGTGATCGCCGAGGAGATCACGCGCCGCCTGGAGGCAGGGACGCCTTTCGCCTGCCTGTACGTGGACCTGGACAACTTCAAGGCGTACAACGACCACTACGGGTTCTCGCGTGGCGACGAGGTGATCCGGGGACTCGCCGGCTGCATCTTCACCGCACTCGAGGAGATCGGGCCGAAGGGCATGTTCGCGGGCCACGTCGGCGGCGACGACTTCGTGGTTCTGAGCGCCCCGGGGGACGCGGAGCGGGCCGCCGAGGCGATCACCCGCGAATTCGACGCCGGGGTGCCCGGATTCTACGACCCCGAGGACCGGGACCGGGGTTGGGTGGAGGTGGAGGACCGCAAGGGCCAGCGGGTGCGGACACCCCTGTGTTCGGTGTCCGTGGGTGTGGTCGTGAGTGAGCGCCGGCACTTCGAGACGGCGGCCCAGGTCGCGGAGATCGCCGCCGAGGTGAAGGGCATCG
>CAZLKN010000023.1:47403-49057 GCA_964560135.1 uncultured Actinomycetes bacterium
CACTTCGAGACGGCGGCCCAGGTCGCGGAGATCGCCGCCGAGGTGAAGGGCATCGCGAAGCGCACGGCAGGCTCGGCCTGGGCCGTGGACCGCCGAGGTACCTGAGCCCGGCACGCCCCCGGGACCACCCGTGATATCGTGACAGCGATACTGTTTCGATCGCCTTCGGGGCGGGGTGAAATTCCCCACCGGCGGTGACAGCCCGCGAAGCCCGGTTCGTCCGGGCCCGACCCGGTGCAATCCCGGGGCCGACGGTGAAAGTCCGGATGGGAGAAGGCGGTCGGCAACCCCGCGTCCAGTCATGGGCGGCGGGGTGGCCGTGCCGTCCTCGCCCCGGTGTGGAGGACGGATGGCCGACACGGGGTACATGCGCAGAGCCCTCGAGCTCGCCGCCGCGGCGGAAGGGAATGTTGCTCCGCGCCCACCGGTCGGCGCCCTGATCGTCGACGAGCAGGGTCGGGTGGTCGGTGAGGGCTTCACCGATCCGCTCCCAGGGCCGCACGCGGAGATCACGGCGCTGCGGAACGCCGGGCCGCGCGCCGTTGGCGCCACGCTCTACGTGACGCTGGAGCCCTGCTCGCACACCGGCGACACGCCACCCTGCGCAGACGCCGCCGTCGCCGCCGGCGTTCGGCGCGTCGTGATCGGGACCCGCGATCCGAACCCCGTCGTCCACGGCCGGGGCATAAGGATCCTGCAGGATGCCGGTATCGACGTGCGGGTCGGCGTGCTCCGTGAGCGCACCCGGGAGATGATCGCTCCGTTCGCCCGGTGGGTGACCACCGGCCGGCCATTGGTGACCCTCAAGATGGCCGCCACCCTCGACGGCAAGGTGGCTGCTCCGGACGGCACCTCCAAATGGATCACCGGTCCGGAGGCACGACTCGAGGTACACGAGCTGCGGCGACGTGTCGACGGGATCCTGGTGGGGGCCGGTACCGTCGAAGCCGACGATCCGGCCCTGGACGTGCGCCTTCCCGGATACACGGGTCGTCATCCCCGGCCGATCGTGGCCGACGCATCCGGACGGACGTCCCCGAACGCTCGTGTCCTTGCTGCCGACCGCCGCGCGATCGTGCTGACCACCGAGACCGTGGCCGCGACGCGACGTCGCGCGTGGGAGCGTGCCGGTGCGGAGGTCCTCGTGCTCCCCGCGGCGGAGGGGGGCGTGGACCCGAAGGCGGCTCTCGAGGCCCTGGGCGAACTGGGGTTGTGTCACGTCCTGGCCGAGGGGGGCCCGACCCTCGCGGGCACGCTCGTGGCCGCGGGTCTCGTGGACCGCTACCGCCTCTATCTCGCCCCCAGGCTGCTCGGTGCGGATGCCCTGGCGATGCTCGGCACCGGGGCCAAGGCTCTGGACGACGCGTGGCCAGTGAGGATCGAGGGCGTCGTCCGCGTCGGTGCGGACCTCCGGGTGGACGCCGTTCCGGGGGAGGCGGGCTGAGATGTTCACCGGGATCGTGGAGGCCGGCGGCGAGGTCGTGAAGGTCGAGGAGCAGGACGGAGCCAGGCGGCTCTGGGTCCGGGCCCCCGTGCTGCACGACGCGGAGGTGGGGGCTTCGGTCGCCGTGTCCGGGGTGTGCCTCACCGTGATCGAACGGGACGGCGACGTGTGCGCCTTCGACGTCACGGGCGAAACGCTCGGACGAACGAC
>CAZLKN010000024.1:0-36889 GCA_964560135.1 uncultured Actinomycetes bacterium
CGGGCCGGGCCGTCCTTGGACAGCTGGATGTTCAGGGGGCTGAGCGAGTTGACGTAGGCCACGACGACCGGCGACGAGGCCGAGGTGGTGGTGACCACCACCTCGACGTCGCCGCGGGGTGCCGCGAACGGCGGAGCGATCGTCTCTGTGACCCGGTAGTTGCCCGTGGGCAGGGGGCCGACGTCGCAGGCGCCGGTCCCCCCGGTGATCGTGCACCGTGCCGTCCGGGTCTCGGCCGGCCAGAGCAGGGTCTCCTCGCCGAGGTCGTAGGCGCCGTCGGCGTCCGTATCGCGGTAGACGAGGAATGTGGTGCCGTCGAGCACGCCGGGGTCGGCCGGGGTGACGACGGAACCCGTCTCGTCTCCAAGCTCCTTGACGATGCGGATGTGGCCGGTGTCACGGGGGTTCACGAACGGCCGTCCGCGCAGATCGACGGACTCGAGAAAGGCCACCGTGATCGGTCCTTCGATGCGGGGATCGATGGTGTGGTCCGCCGGAGTCTGGATCTCCCGGGCCCAGTAGGTCCCGGGCTTCACGTCGCCGAAGGCGCAGAGGCCGTCGGCACCCGATGTGCAGGTGCCGACGGGCTGCCCCGTCGTCGCCGCGTCGTCGAACAACCCGAACAGCGCGCCGGCGAGCGGCCGGGCGGGGTCGTGGTCGTCGAGCTTCCGGAGGAGGATCTCTCCGCACACGTCCAGATCGATCGCCGTGGTGGGGAGCTTGTCCTGGAGGGCGGAGGTGATCGACTCTCCCGAGGAGCGCGAACGGATGTTGACGAATCCGAAGGTGTTGCATTCGGTGAGGAATCCCGGGGGGAGCGCGGCCAGCAGGTCGATCGTGGCTTCGCCGAAGCGGAGCGTGTCGATCGTGCCGTCCTCGACGGGGTCGGTGACCGGTTCCTGGTTCACGGCCGCCCGAGCGGCCTCGGCCTGGAGGTCCAGGCTTCGCCAAACGCCGTCTTCGTTCGTCGTGGGTGACGCCAGCGGTTCCCACGCGTAGAGATTGATGTGCGGTTCCGCGCTGCCGCCGGGGAAGTCGTAGGTCACGAGCAGGTCGTCGGCCGTGCGGAGGATCGGGCAGGCGCCCGGAGTGAAGTCGTCGGGCGACTCCACCGTCCCGAGTTGGTTGAACTCGAAATTGAGGTGGACGTCCCCCTGCCCGGACACGCCCTCACGGACCCAGGAGAGGTCCAGGTAGGCACGATCTTCCATGATCCTCGTGGAGATGTAGCTGCGGACGATGTTGGCCTTGTTCGGGCTCGCCCCGCCCGTGCCGCAGCCCCACTCGCCGGGCTTCAGCTCCTTCGAGCCCTGGGTGAAGCCGCTGTCCGCCGTGTCGTCCACAACGACGGTGGCACCTACCGTGTCCCAGTCGAGGTTGGCTGGTGTGCCCGAGACGAGGTTCCCGTCCACCTCGAACCCGCCGAGCATGCCGGTGCCGACCGTCACGGCCCCGGCGCTGCCGAAGGTGAGCAGGCCCGCGATCAGGGTGGAGGCGATGACGGCGACCTCGGCCGTTCGAGCCGGTCGGGAAGCGGGGTCCTGACGGGGGTGATGATGGCTGCGTGTTCGCGCGAGCATGGCGGGTCTCCCTGCAGTCTGGAGGTTCTGGTGGGAGGCCATCGTCGTGGGCGCCGGAAGGGGCGTAAATCGCAAGAAGTACACACGAAGCGTGCCTACGCCCAACGGTCTAGGTCGCGTAGTTCTTGGCCCGTTTCCGCAGGTCAGAAGGGGGAAGCAGGAGCGTGCCGGCGCCTCGGCGGTCGCGATTGGGGTGCTGGGTCCGGCATGTGCGGAATGTCCCGGTGCGGGCGGGATGCGGAGGCTTGGGGAGCCTCCGGCGGTTCTAGTCGAAGAGCTCGGACGCCTTGTCCCGGACCTGCTTGAAGTCGCGGCGCGGGCCGTTGTCCGACAGCAGCCCGTCGTTCTTGCTGAATCCCCAGCCGACGAGCTGGACGCCCACGCGACTCCAGCGACGCCGGAGCGCCCCCGCGCAGTCCGGACAGCGTTCGGGGGCGGGCTCGGGTGGGAGCACGATCACCTCGTGGTCGGCTTCGCAGTCCTCGCATCGGTACTCGTAGACGGGCATCGGGACAGTCTACCCGGCCCGGACGGGCGCGGCCCGGCCCCCGGTGACCAGGGCGTCCGGGCGGTTGTCCACAGCCTGGGGATGGACTGGGGATAAATGACAGGTGTGGAATTCCATCCCTGTCAGGAGGCGATGAAACGCTCGACGACCTTCACGAGCTCGTCGACCTTCTCGTCCCCGCCGCCCTCCTGCAGCGCCACGCGCACGCATCCCTGGACGTGCTCCCGCAGGAGCTTCAGCCCGACCTTCTCCATCGCCGACACGGCGGCCGAGATCTGCGTGAGCACGTCCACGCAGTAGGCGTCCTGTTCGACCATCCGCTGGATGCCACGCACCTGGCCCTCGATCTTGCGCAGACGCGAGACCAGCTCATCGCGGTCGTTCGCGTAGGGATGTGCCATCGTCGCCTCCGGGCGGTTCCCACCCCACCCTACCCGGGTGGGGTACTGAGCCAGTCTACCCGGTTCAGTACCAGCGGGTGGAGACGGCGAACGCGATCGCCATGAGGCCGAGGCCGATGAACAGGAACGCGTTCCGGAATTCCCAGAAGCCCATGTAGTTGGTGATGATGAGCAGGATCCCGGCCCCCATCGTGCTGAAGAACACCCAGGGGACCCAACGGGCGGTGCGCTTGCGCTTCGGCGGGGTCTGCACCGCCGGCGGACGCTGCCTGCGGCCCTTCTTCTTGCGCTTCGATTTCGATTCCGGCACGTTGCTCCCTTCCCCAGGATCTCGTAGCGGTACCCCGATGATAAGCTGTCGGCGCCTTGTCGGGTCGGACCGCTCCCAACACGCCCCACCACCGTGATGACGGTGCGCGGCCGCGTCGCCTGGTGCTGGTCCACGCCCATCCCGACGACGAGTGCCTCAGCACCGGTGGCGCCATCGCCCGCTACGCCGCCGAAGGCGTCCATGTGTGCCTGATCACCTGCACCAACGGCGAGCTGGGGGAGATCGCGGAGCTTCCCGAGCTCGGCCCCCCGGAGAGCCTCCGCGCCCGGTTGGCCGAGATCCGCGTGGCGGAGCTTCACGCGGCGTGCGAAGCGCTCGGTCCGGTGGACCTCCGGCTGCTCGGATACCGCGATTCCGGGATGGAGGGCACCCCGGGCAACGCCGACCCGGCGGCCTTCGTGCAGCAGCCGTTCGAGGAGGTCGTGGGGCGGATCACCGCGATCCTGCGGGAGGTCCGGCCCCAGGTGCTCGTGACCTACAACGAGTACGGGTTCTACGGGCATCCCGACCACATCCGGGCCCACGATGCGGCGATGGCCGCGGTCGCCGCGGCAGCCGATCCCGCATATGACCCGGGGTCGGATCCGCACGAGGTCGCGAAGATCTACCACACCGCGATCCCGAAGGAACGCCTCCGCCGGGCCCGGGAGCTGTTCTCCCAGGGGCCGCTCGGCGACGACGATAGGTTCTCGGAGGAGGAGATCGAGCGGATCGGTACCGACGACCACCTCGTGACCACCGACCTGGACGTCCGGGCGTACGTGCCGGGGAAGATCGCCGCGATCGAGGCCCACCGGACGCAGCTCGGGACCACCGTCGCGTTCCTGAGCGTGCCCGACGAGCTGCGGAGCGAGGTCTTCGGCCACGAGCAATTCGTGCTCGTCCACTCGATCGTGGGTTCCGGAGACGGGATCGAGCGGGACCTGTTCGAGCGTCTCACCGACCCGGCCGGTTGAGTGATCTTCGTCCTCGACAACTACGACTCGTTCACCTTCAACCTCGTTCAGGAGCTGGGGGCGCAGGGCGCGCGGGTGGAGGTGGCCCGCAACGACCGGATCGGCATCGCGGAGATCCAGACGCTCGGCCCCCGCGCCGTGGTGATCTCCCCCGGGCCCGGGCGTCCGGAGGACGCCGGGATATCACTGGCGTTGGTCCGGTGGTGCGCCGAGGACCGCGTGCCGCTCCTCGGGGTGTGCCTCGGGCATCAGGCGCTCGCCGTGGCTTTCGGGGGCCGGGTGGTCGCTGCGAACCAGGTCATGCACGGCAAGACCTCGATGGTCCGCCACGGGGGTGAGGGGGTGCTGGCCGGGCTGCCGGACGCGTTCGAGGCCACCCGGTACCACTCGCTCGTGGTGGAGGAGGCCTCCCTGCCGGGGGAGCTGGTCGTGACCGCACGCGCCGACGACGGCACCGTGATGGCCCTGGCCCACCGTGAGCTGCCGCTGCAGGGGGTGCAGTTCCACCCCGAGTCCGTCCTGACGACCCACGGACCGGCGATCCTCGCCAATCTGCTCACCTCGTGCGGCGAGCCCGCCGGCGCAGCGGGCGAGCCCGGCTAGTCGCTCGACGCGGCCCCGACGGTGATCTGGACGGTCTGCCCCCGTCGGACCGTTCTTCCCGGCAGCGGATTCTGGTCGATGACGACCCCCCGCTCGTCGGCGCGGAAGGTCTGACGTCGGATCACCTGGACGTTCAGCCCGCGATCCTCGAGTTCGTCCACGGCCTGCGCCTCGGTCATGCCCCTGACGTCGGGCATGGCGAAGGTCTGCGGCCCGCGGGACACGAAGATCGTCACCGTGGACCCGGACTCCCGCGTCTCGCCGGCGTCCGGGTCCTGGTCGAACACATGCCCCTGGGGGAACTCGTCGTTGAAGTCTTCGATCCGCGCCACACGGAACCCCTGGTTCGCGAGGATCGCGGTGGCATCGGCCTCGCTCTGGCCCACGACGTCGGGCACCGTCGCGGTCTCCGGCCCCCGGGAGACCGTGAGGTCAATCGGCGTCCCCGACCGGACCTCCTCGCCGGCTCGCGGGTTCTGGCCGGTCACCGTCCCCGGGGGGCTGGGATCGAAGACGTCGGTGCGCTCGCCGAGCTCGAGGCCGAACTGGCTCAGGACCCGCCGGGCGTCGTTGATGCTGCGCCCGGTGAGGGAGGGGATCTCGACGAAGGGTTTGCCGGAGGACACCCAGTAGCGCACCGACGAGCCCCGTTGGGCGCGATGTCCGCGGTCCGGGAGTTGTCTGGTCACGAGCCCGGCAGCGATCGTGTCCGAGGGTTCGTCGCCCTGGAAGGAGGGTTCGAGTCCAACCTGTCGCAGGAGCCGTTCGGCCTGGGTCGGCGTGCGCCGGACGACCGAGGGCACTTCGGCCCCGCCGAGCGTCGGACGCAGCAGGGTGATCAGCGACCAGGTGCCGAGCGCCAGCCCTCCGGCCAGCAGCGCGAGAGCGAGAGCCACCAACCAGCCCGGCCGCCTGGCCGCGACCCGCTCCAGCGGTCCGACGGAGCGGATCACCTGCGTGTCGTCGCTGGTCTGCGGGGTGGGGACGGCGGCGGTCACCTTCCCGCCCTCCAGGAAGGCCTCGAGGTCCCGGCGCATCTGCGCGGCGGAGCTGTACCGGTCTTCCGGACGCTTGGTGAGGGCCGTCAGGATGATCGCCTCGAGGCCGCTCGGGATCCCGGGCCGGTGGTGGGACGGCGGTCGGGGCTGCTCCCGCACGTGCTTGTAGGCGATCGCCACGGGGGTGTCGCCCTCGAACGGCCGCTTCCCGGTGAGCATCTCGTACAGGACGATGCCGAGGGAGTAGAGGTCGGATCGCCCGTCCAGCGGGAGCCCCTGCGCCTGCTCGGGGGACAAGTAATACGCGGTTCCGAGGATCGTGCCCGTCTGGGTCATCGTGTCGCCGGACGCTGCCCGGGCGATCCCGAAGTCGGTGACGTGGACCTTGCCGTCGATGCCCAGCATGATGTTGCCCGGCTTGACGTCCCGGTGGACGAGCCCCGACCGGTGCGCGTAGGCGAGGGCTGCGAGGACCTTGCCGGCGATCTCCACGGCCTGCCGGGGATCGAGTGGCGCCTCGGCCGCGATCAGGTCCTTGAGCGCGCTCCCCTCGACGAACTCCATGACGATGAAGTGGTAGTCGTCCTCGCGGCCCCAGTCGTAGATCTGGACGATGTTCGGGTGCTGCAGGTTCGCCGCCGCGTGGGCCTCCCGCCGGAAGCGGTCCACGAAGGACTGGTCGCCGGCGTACCGGGAATGCAGGATCTTGAGCGCGACCTGGCGGCCGAGTTGCGTATCGCGAGCGAGGTAGACGTCCGCCATGCCCCCGGTCCCGACCCGGCGGACAACCTCGTACCGATCGGCGAGTAGCGTGGGCACTTTGGTCATCGTTCGAGGTCCATCTTCGCTCACTCGACGTCGTCGGTCGGGTTTCTCGCTCAATCGATCCCTCCGGATGGTCCCGCTGCGGCCGGATACAACCGGAAGAACGAGTCCAGGACGGTCCGGGCGATGGGGGCCGCGATCCCGCCTCCGGTGGCCGACTCCGAGGTCCCCCCACCCCGCTCGACGAGGACGGCGATGGCGACCTGTGGATCGTCGATGGGAGCGAACCCGATGTACCAGGCGTGTGGGAGCCGCCCACAGCGGTTGAGGCGCGTCCGCCGGGCGTCGTCGGTCAGCTCCTCTCCGGGCTGGAGGAAGCCGAAGATCTCGGCCTCCTGGACGCTGCAGAAGGGCCCCTGCTGCCCGGTGCCGGTCTTCCCGCCGCTCGGGATCGGGAACCCGCTGAAGGCGCGGGACGCCGTCCCGGCGGTGACGACCCCGCGCATCATGTCCTTGAGCTGCCCGGCCGACTCCGGCGACATGGCCGACGCGCCGAGGCCGGTGCGGATCTCCTCGATTGTCTCCTGCGTACGGCGATCCATCACCCGCTCACCGAACCGGGGTCTGGGCGCGATCCCGTCGTTGGCCACGGTCGCCGCCACCGCGGCCATCCCGAACGGCGAAGTCTCGATCACCCACTGGCCGAAGCCGGCACGGGCCCGGAACCCGGCGCTCTCGGCCTCCTGGACGCACATCTCGCGGTCGCGGTCCAGGCTCCCTCCGGCGGGACACGTCAGGTTCCCGTTCTCGTCCTCGCTCGCCGGTCGTTCGTGTTTCTCCGGGACGCATCCCGTGTGTGTCTCGCGGATGTCGGTCAACGGACCCGATTCGCACCCGACGAAGTCCTCCCCGGCCCGCTGCGAGAGTCCCATCGCCTGGGCGGTGGCCAGGAGCGCGTCCGCGCCGATGTCGACGGCGATCCGGGCGAAGGCGGTGTTGCAGGAGACGGCGAGCGCTCGGGTGAGGTTCCCGCCGCAGGTGCCACCGCCGAAATTGTGGATCGCCCGCGTATCCCCGGGGGCCGTGTAGGCGGACGAGGCGGGGACGCTGGGGGCGGTGGGGGTGTACTCGCCGGACTCCAATGCCGCGGCCGCGGTCACCACCTTGAATGTCGAGCCGGGGGGCCGCCGGGTCTGCAGGGCCACCGAAACCATGGGGGTGTGCGGGTTCCGGCAGGGGACGAGTTCTCCGTCCTCGGCCCGTACGAAGGTACCGTCCTCTCCGCGTTCGAAGCCGATCCCCATCTCGCAGCGGGCGATGTCGGCGATCAGGCGGTCGTTGGAGGCCAGCGCATTCGGATCGTAGGTGGGGTTGGACGCCGCCACCAGCACGGCGCCCGTTTTCGGGTTCAGTGCCACGACGCCGCCGCGCCGATCCCCGAGCGCCTCCATGGCCACCTCCTGCAACCGGGTGTCGATGGTCGAAACGAGGATGTTGCCCACCCGCGGCCGCTGGTTGAAGAGGTCCGTGAGGCTCTCCGGGGGCTGGGGATCACCGACGAGGGCGGCGTTGTAGGCGGCCTCGAGACCGCTCTTGCCGTAGTGCAGAGACCATTGACCGACGACATGCGCGGCGAGCGGACCCATCGGGTAGATGCGTTCGTACAGACAGCGTCGCCCCGGCGGGGCGTCCTGTACGTCGGCCAGTGTCTGGCCATCGATGGACAGGATCGGCCCCCGTTCCCATCGACACTCCTGGAAGATGCGGAAGCGGTTCCGTGCGCGCTCGTCGGGGTTGGTCGGGTTGACCGGCTCGTGGGTGGCGATGCGCTCCGCCGCCAATCCCTGGATCCAGCCGGCGCTCAAGGAGACGGCGATCAGCAGGAGCGTGAGCAGCCCGGCGATCTGGCGTATCCGGCGGTCCATCTACACCGGCACCTCCTCGCGGTCCCGTTCGAGACGGTGGGTCGTCTCCTCGTTGTTCGACACGGCAAGCAGGCAGCCGAGGATCACGAAGTTGGCGAGCAGGCTGGAGCCGCCGTAGGACACGAACGGGAGGGTCACCCCCGTGAGCGGCAGTACCCGCGTCACACCTGCGGCGATGATCCCCGCCTGGAGCCCCACCACGATCCCGAACCCGGCAACCCCCAGAGCGTGCAGGTCGCTGCGGGACCGTAATCCGATGAAGAAGATCCGGGTGAGGAGGATCACGAACGCCATGAGCACCGCGACCAGGCCGGCGAGTCCGAGGGTATGACCGAGCGAGGCGAAGATGAAGTCGGTCCAGGCGAAGGGGATGAAGTGGGGCTGCGTTTCGGGGCTGGCCAGACCGACGCCGGTGAGTCCGCCCTCAGCCAGCGCGTACTGGCCCTGGAGGATCTGGAAGCCGCTGTGCTCCGGGTCGGAGAAGGGGTCGAGCCACGCCGTGAACCGCACGGCTACATGGGGGAAGGCCTTCAGCGCGACGTAGACGCTGCCCGCGAACAGCCCGACCCCGACGAGGGGGTAGAACGCCTTCCCGGTGGCCACCCAGAGGATCGACATGAAGGTCAGGAAGAACAGAAGGGGCGACCCCAGGTCGTTCTGCTGGACGAACACCAGCATCGACACCCCGATGATCCCCAGCAGTGGAGCGAGGTACCGGGGATCGGGGAGCTTCAGCGGCCCGATGCGCCGGGTGGGTAGGGTGAGCAGCTCACGCCGCTCGGCCAGGTAGGAGGCCAGGAACAGGACGAGCAGGATCTTTGCGGCTTCGCCGGGCTGGAAGGACAGTGGGCCGATCCTGAGCCACAGGCGGGCCCCGTTCACGGTGTGGCCCAGGCCGGGCAGCAGGGGGGCGAGGATGGCCGCGACGCCGAGAAGGGCGAGGGTGTAACGGACCTCCCAGGCCTTCCCCAATCCTCGGCGGAATATCCAGAGCGTGGCGATCATCCCCAAGGCGCTCACGGCGAGCCAGCCGGTCTGCAGGGGGCCGAGCGGCCGCCATCCGTCCACGGCCGACACCTGCACGCGATCGATGGCCGCGAGTTGGAGCGCACCGATCATGACGAGGAATCCGGCGACGGGCAGCAGGATCGGATCTGACTGGGGGGCGAGGATCCGTACCGCCAGGTGCATCACGGCGAAGATCACGACGAACCCGAGGAGGGCGACGGAGGCGTACCCGTCCACCTGTGGCGCTCCGATCGCGAAGGTCCCCGCGACGGCGGCGAGAAGCACGAGTTCCCGCAGGCGCGGCCTGTTCACGGTTCCGTTTCGGGGGTGGGCGTGGCGGGCGTCGGGGTCGGGACGGGGGTTGGAGCCGGTGTCTCTTCGGGGCCGAGGATCTGCGGCAGGGTGGCGACGACGCGCTCGGCCTCCGCCTGGGAGCCGACGGGGATGCCCGCGCGCAGGTCGCGCTGCACGTGGCGCGGGAACCGCTCGAGCGGTGCATCACGATAGACCTTGATCGGACGTCCGGTGGCCGCCTGTCCGTTGCGTCCGGGGGTCCCTTCGAGGATGGCGACGAGGCCGTCGCTGGTGCCCACGACGAGTTGTGTCTGCCGCTGGGCGGTGACGAGCAGTCCGACCGCGACCAGCACGACGACGGTGAGCACCCCGAGGATCACGTACAGCGGCCGGACCCGGCGCGACTTGGGCCGGGGCGAGGAGGTCGGCTTGGAGACAATCACGGGCCCGGGGTTGTTGTCCTCGGCGGCCTCGGCGACGACGTCGAGCAGGAGGACGGTGATGTTGTCCTCGCCCCCGGCCTCGTTGGCTGCGTCGACGAGTACCCGGCATGCCTCCTCGGGATCGGGGTAGGCCAGCAGGATGTCGCGGATGCGGTCCTCGTCGACCAGCATCCCGTGCAGGCCGTCGGTGGAGAGCAGGAGCCGGTCGCGGGGCCGCAGCTCGACGCTCGTCATGTCGACGTTGACGTCCTGGTCGCTGCCGATGGCCTGGAGCAGGATGTGCCGGCGCGGATGCGTGGCGGCCTCGCCCGGGCCGATCATGCCCTCCTTCTCCCACTGCTGAACGATCGTCTGGTCCTCCGTGAGCTGCGAAAGCGTGCCGGCGCGCAGCAGGTACGCACGGCTGTCTCCCACGTGGGCGAGGGTCGCCGTGCCTTCGTGCAGCCAGGCGGCGGTGAGGGTGGTCCCCATGCCCTGGAGGTTCTGGTCGCCGCGACCCTTCGACCACACGGTCCTGTTCGCTTCGAGGACGGCGTCCCGCAGCACGTCGGGCCCGTCGCGTTCCAGGCGCTGCTTGAAGCCCTGGATCACCTCCAGCGCCGTCGCCGAGGCGACCTCGCCCGCCTCGTGGCCCCCCATCCCGTCGGCGACGGCAACGAGTGGGGCGTCCGCGAGGTACGCGTCCTCGTTCTGGGCGCGGACGCGTCCCTTGTCTGTCTTCCCGGCGACCTGGATCTCCATCACGGACGAGCCTCGAGGATCGAACGACCGATGGCCACCTTATCGCCCGGACGCATGATCACGGGGTGGGTGAGAGGCCGGTCGTTCAGAAAGGTTCCGTTGGTGGACCCCAGATCCTCCACGTGCCACTCGGCGTCCGAGTGGTAGATGCGAGCGTGGCGTTGCGAGACCGAAGAGTCGGGGATGGTCACGTGGCAGGAGGCATCCCGTCCCAGGAGCGTCTCGGGTGCCACGAGCTCCACCGATGCGGGACCGACGCCCTCCAGGAGGACGAGCCGCGTGGGCGTCCGGCGTCCGCGCTGCGGCGCGACCGGGGAGACACGCTGCGTGGTGGCGTGGGCGAGCTCGCGGGCCTCCATCCACACCACGACCGCCAGCAGGAGATACATGGCCCCGAGCAGGACGACCTTGCCCAGAGGGCCGATCAGGAGGTCCGTCACGTATGCCTAGGCCCTCCTGAACTCGACGACGCTGCGGCCGAACGCGATCCGGTCGCCGTCCTGGAGACGGTGCGAGGTGACCGGCGAGCCGTTCACGACGGTTCCATTGGTGGAGCCGAGGTCGCGGATGAGGTACCGGCCGTTGTCTTCGACGACCTCCGCGTGGTGCCGGGACACCCCGGGGTCCGGTATCACGAGGTCGTTGTCGGCGAGCCGGCCGATCCGGACCCGCCCGGAGATCGGCACCGTCTTCACTACCTCGTTGTCGACCAGGACGATCAGGGACGGACGGCTGAGGGCCTCCCGGCGGGGGGAGATGTCGCCGCGATCCCGCTCGCGGGAGTCGCCGAGAGCGACCGTCTCCCCTTCGACCTTGAACTCCCCAGGCTGCAGACGGGCGTCGCTGAGGAAGGACACCCGCGGGGAGTCGGCCAACACCCATTCGCGTTGCCTGGCGGCCTCGCTGATGAACACTTCCAGCTCCTCGACCAGGCGGGGTTCCAGGGGGGCCAGGCGGTCGTAGTCCTTCCGGGACAGATGGATCCGGTAGACGTTCGGAACGTAGGTACGCCGGAGGGCGGCCGACCTTCCGTCCTCCATCACGCGGAGGAGTCGCCGGCCGATCTCAACGGGATGGACGCCCGAGCGGAAGACCCGGGCGAAGAACCCGTCCACCGCACGCTCCAATCGCTGTTCGAATCCGGCTAGAAGGCTCACGGTCGCTCCGCTCCGACGTGTCCATAGGGGGGCAGGGACAGTATACGGGCCATCCACCCCGCCATTCCGGCCCGCAACACCCCCGGCGTACCCATAGAATCGGTACCCTGACGAGCGGTTCACCGAACCTGGGCGCGTGGCGGAATTGGCAGACGCGCAGGATTCAGGATCCTGTCCTGGAAACAGGGTGGGGGTTCGACTCCCCCCGCGCCCACGACGTGTTGCTCACCCGGCCGCCAGCGCCAGCGTGAGCGGGTAGGCGGCGAGCAGCAGCGCGCCTTCCCAGCGCTGCACGCGGCGTCCGGTGATCATGAACACCCAGGTCGCCACGGCAACGCCGACCATCACGACCGTGGCGGCCCCCGCCAGCGTCGGGTCGGGGATGCCCGGACGCACTAGCGCGGCGGAGCCCGCCACCGCGAGGCTGTTGAACATGTTGCTGCCCAGCAGGTTGCCGATCACGAGATCCTGCTCGCGGCGCCGGGCGGCCTGGATGGCGGTGACCAGCTCGGGAAGCGACGTGCCGACGGCGACGACGCTCAAGCCGACGAACCCCTCCGCCAGCCCCATCTCGCGGGCGATCCCGCGGGCCCCGTAGACGAGCATCTGGGCGCCGAGCAGCGTCCCGGCCATGCCGAGGAGCGTGCGTGTGATCTCGCGACCCAGGGGATGGGTCGCCGTGGTCTCCACGAATTCCTCGACCTCGCTGGTGAGCGGGTCGCCGTCGGTTCGCTTGGCGGTGAAGATGATCCACGTCACCGCCAGGACCAGAGCCACCGCGAGCGCCGACCCTTCCCCGCGGCCGAGGCCCTGCTGGAGGAGGATCGCGAACATGAGCACCGCCCCCGTGGCGATGGGCGCCTCGCGTCGCAGGGTCACCGAGGCCACGGTGAAGGGCGTGATCAGCGCCGCGATCCCGAGGACGAGCGTGAGGTTCGCGACGTTCGACCCGATCACGTTCCCTATGGCGATGTCGACCGAGTCCTGGCCGGCGGCGAGCACCGAGACGAGTAACTCCGGGGTACTGGTCCCGAAGCCGATGACCAGCGCTCCCACCACGACGGCCGAGATCCGCAGGGTGATGGCCAGGCGTGCGGCCCCCACCACGAATTCGTCAGCGGCCTTCGTCAGCAGCGCGAGCCCCAGGATGAGGGCACCGATCAGCAAGAGCATGACCGCAAGGGTGCCGCCGGGGTGGCGCCGGGGGCAACCGGCAGCGTCGCTATCGGCTGCTAGGCTCCCGCCGGAAATGGGGGGTGGGTCGTGGCGCGAAGCGAGAGGAACCCGATGGCGAGCCGGAGACGACCGAACCCGATGGCGTGGGCGATCCTCCTCGTTCCGGTGGTGCTCGTGGTCTTCACGGCCCGGGCCTGCGGGTCCGGCGACCCCTACCAGGAGCGGGCCCTGCCGGTGGCCGCCGCCTCCGCCGAACTCGGGCAGGCGTTCTCGGGATTGCCGGAGCGTCTCGGCGACCTCGACCGGCTGGAGCTCTTCCGCGAGCTGCGGGCCTGGGCGCGGACGGCCGTCGAACACGTCGACCGCGTGGCCGAGTTGCAGCCCACATCGGACCACAGGCTCCCGCACGGCTACCTCGTGACCGCCGTTGGGATCCGCGCCGACGCCCTCCGGCGTCTCGAGCCGGCGGTGGGCAACGCACTGTCCGATCGCGACCTGCAGGTCGCCGTGGGGCAGCTCACCGGAGTTTTCCGCGATCTGGCCCTCGGCGACCGGGCCCACGAGCTCTTCCGCGCCGCGTGGCCCGGCGAGCCCAAGCCGGCGGAGGGCCGGTGGGTGTCCGACGAGGCCGCCACGGTGGAGGGGGTGCGGGCCTTCGTGGCCGACCTGCGGGACCAGCCCGCGCTCGAGGAGACCTACAACCTGGCGGTCGCAGGAGTCACCGTCGTTCCGCGACCCGCCGGTGAGGAGGGCGACCTCGATGTCCTGCCCTTCACCCGGTCCCTGAGCATCACCGTGGTGGTGGAGAACACCGGCAATCAGCGCATCCCCGCGGCGCCGCTCACGGCGGTGCTGACCTCCGAGGCCGACCCCCGTCCCCAGAGCACCGAGGCGCGGGTGGACGCCCTGGGCCCCGGCGAGAAGGCGTCGGTGACCCTGCCGGGCCCGTCGCCGACGGCGGGAGGGGTGGTGAACCTGCTCCGGGTGACGGTGGGTCCCGTGGCGGGCGAGCGCAACCTGCTGGACAACACCTCGGAGTACAAGTTCGTGATGCGGCGACCCTAAGGCGATCCTAATCCGACAGGACGCGTCTGGCCGCTTCGGTCGCCTCCGCGTAGATCTCCTTCAGCGACCGTCGGGTGCGTGCGGCAAGGGCGGCGCAGTCGTCATGCTCGGGCGCGACGTTCACCACGTCCGGACCGAGCCGGGCGATCTTCACGCGGACCCCGGCCCCCGCCACCGTGACCTGTAGCTCGGCGCGGTCGAGCGTCCACTTCGACGCGTCCCGGCGCCGGACCCCCAGGGTGGTCGTCTCCCGGAAGAGGACGTCGAGGAGTGCGGGCTCGGCCCCCGGGTCGGCCAGCACCGAGAGCTGGAAGCCGGGGCGGGACTTCTTCATGACCACCGGCGTCACCCAGACATCCTTGGCGCCCGCTGCCAACAATCGCTCCGTCGCGTAGGCCAGGGCCTCCGGCGACTGGTCGTCGATGTTCGTCTCCAGCAGGACGTCCCGCTCGAGGCGGGCGGAGGTCTGTGGTCCGGGGGCCTGCGCCTCGCCGACGAGGAGCCGGCAGATGTTCGGCCGGGGGGTGTCGCGGCTCCCGCCCCCCACCCCGCAGGCGTCCAGGCGCATCGGCGGGAGCAGACCGGACGAGGCTCCGTGGGCGCGCAGCAAGGCCACGGCGGTGGGTGTCACCAGCTCGTGGTCGGCGTCCACGCCTTCCAGAGCCAGCCCGCGGGCGAGCTCCAGGGTGACGGGGGCGGGCAGCGGCAGAGCTCCATGGGCGCCGGAGATCCACCCCCGGGGTACGGGTAGGGGCGCGGTTCCGAACTCCTCCACCCCCAACGCCTCGAGGGCCACCGCGACCCCCAGCAGGTCGACCGCGGTGTCCGCCTCGCCGAGCTCGTGGAGATGGACCTCGCCCGCCTCCACGCCGTGGACCGTGGCCTCGGCGTGGACGAGGACGTCGAGGCCGGCCAGGGCACGGGCGGTCGCGCGCTCGGGGGCCCGGGCGCCGAGGATGGCGTCGCGCAGGCCGTTCACGCCGATCTTCCGGTGGCCGCCGGACACCTCGGCCCGGAGGCAGCGCAAGCTACCCCGTGTGTCCTCGACGAAGGCGACCTCGCAACCGAGCTCGAGCGCGCCTACGCACTCCAGGACGGCCTTCTCCGCCTCGTCGGACCCCCACCTGCGGCCGGCGTCCACGGCGGCGGCAAGGAGCATGTCGCCCGCTGCGCCCGAGGCCGGATCGAGCCAGCCGATGCGCCCCATCAGTCCGTCCGGGTGACGAGGGCGGAGAAGAATCCCGCTCCGAAACCGTTGTCGATGTTCACGCACACCACCTGCGGCGTGCAGGAGTTGAGCATGCCGAGCAGCGCCGCCAGGCCCCCCATGGAGGCGCCGTAGCCGATCGATGTCGGGACGGCCACCACCGGCGCTCCGGTCAGACCCGCCACCACCGTGGGCAGCGCCCCCTCCATCCCCGCCACGACCACGAGGCACCCGCAGGTACCGATCCGGTCGGTGTGCTCCAGCAGCCGATGCAGACCGGCCACGCCCACGTCGTAGATCCGGTCGACAGTGGCGCCGCCGGCCTCGGCCGTGAGAGCCGCCTCCTCGGCGATCGGCAGATCGGAGGTGCCCGCGGCCAGCACCCCGACGCGCCCGGCGGCCACCATCGGCTCACGCATCACCCGGATGATCCGGGCCTCGTCGTGCCACGTGGCCTCGGGGGACACCGCCGCTACGGCCTCGAAAGTGGTGTGGTCGGTCTTGGTGACGAGCACCGGCCCCCGGTTGTGCTCGCGGAGGCGCGCGACGATCGCCGCCACCTGCTCCGGGGTCTTGCCGATCCCGAAGACCGCCTCCGGCAGACCCCACCGGGCCTCCCGGGCGTGGTCGACGCGGGCGAAGCCGAGGTCGGAGATCGCCGGTCTGTCGTCCACGGTGGTCCTCCGGTGGATGGGGGGCCGGGCAGGCACCCGGGCCCGTCATTGTAGTATCCGAGACGCTATGGCGAACGGCAGCGGGCTCATCGCGATCGGTCTCGGCGTCCTGGCTCTCGGGGTCGCTGTGGCCGTGTTCCTGTCTTTCGCTTCCCTGCGCAAGCGCCTGATCATCCTCCAGGGCCGCTCCGGCCAGCAGGACATCCTCGAGGCGGTGGCCGTCCAGGTGGAGGAGGTGCGGGCGCTGCGGGGCGAGATCCGGCACCTGTCCGAACAGCTCGCCGCCCTGCGGGAGGCGCTGCTGGGCGCCGTGCAGCGGTTCTCCGTCTACCGTTACGACGCCTTCGAGGACATGGGTGGGAAGATGTCCTTCTCCGCGGCGTTCCTGAACGACCGCGGGGACGGCGTCGTGATCTCGTGCATCAACGGAAGGCAGGAGGCCCGCACCTATGCGAAGCCGATCCAGGCGGCACGGTCGGAGTACAACCTGTCGCCCGAGGAGCAGGAGGCCATCCGGCAGGCCCTGGCGGGCCAGGTGAGCCCATGACCGAACCGACCTTCGGATTCCTCGGCCCCCCGGGAACCTTCACGCAGGAGGCGCTGCTCCAGGTCGTCGACCCCGAGTCGGTGGAGCTCATCTACTACCCGACGATCGAGGACGTGATCCGGGCCGTCACCGACGGGGAGGTCGAGCGGGGTATGGTGCCGATCGAGAACTCCGTGGAGGGGACCGTCAACGCCACGGTGGACGCGCTCGGCTTCGAGACCGAGGGCATCTACATCCAGCGGGAGGTCATCCACCCGATACGGCTGCACCTGCTCGCCCGCCCGGGCTCGGGCCTTCAGGACATCAAGGAGGTCTATTCGATGCCCCACGCCACCGCTCAGTGCCGGCGGTGGCTGCGCGAGCATCTGCCGGAGGCGAAGATCCACGCGGCGAACTCCACCGCCGAGGCCGCAGGCCGGGTCGCCTACGACAAGGGCGCCGCGGCGGCGATCGGCCCGAATCTGGCGGCGCAGCTGTTCGCCCTCGAGGTGGTCGTCCGCGACGTCACCGACCATCCGGAGGCAGAGACGCGCTTCGTGGTGCTCGGCAAGCAGCCGCAGGAGCCCACGAGCCGCGACAAGACCTCGCTGGTGATCTTCATCGCCGAGGACCGTCCGGGGGCCCTGATGGCGATCCTCGGGGAGTTCGCGGACCGCAACATCAACCTGACCAAGCTGGAGAGCCGTCCGACCAAGAGGGTCCTGGGCGAGTACTGCTTCTTCGTCGACCTCGAGGGTCACCGGGACGACCCCGTCGTGGCGGAGGCGCTGGAGGGGCTCGGCCCCCAGATCGCGAGCCTGCGGTTCCTCGGCTCCTACCCGCGGGCGATCGGCCGTCTGGACGCCGAACGGCTCGCCCGGCGGGCGCGGTCGGCCAAAGCCCGTCCGGGCGCCTGACGATGCTGGACCTCAAACTCCTGCGCGACAACCCCGACGGGATCCGGGCCGTGCTCGCGCGCCGGGGGGCCGAGCGGACCCTCGACGACGTCCTCGCCGCCGACGAGCGCCGCCGGGAGCTCGTGTTCAAGGTCGACTCGAAGCGGGAGGAGCAGAACCGGATCTCGAAGTCGATCGGGCGGGCCGAGCCCGAGGACCGCGAGGGGCTCCTGGAGCAGGCCCGCAAGCTCAAGGCCGAGGTCGATGCGCTCGAGCCGCAGCTCAAGGAGGCCGACGAGCACCTGGAGATGCTCGCCGCGGGCCTGCCGAACCTGCCCGATCCGTCGGTGCCCGACGGGCGCAGCGACGACGACAACGTGGAGTCGCACCGCTGGGGCGAGCCCCGCGAGATCTCCGACGCGCGAGACCACCTCGAGCTCGGGCGCCTGTGGGGTGTCATCGACACCGAGCGCGCGTCCTGGGCGTCGGGGACACGCTTCGGCTACCTGATGTCCGAGGCCGTCTTCCTCGAGTTCGCGCTGGTGCGATTGGCCCTCGACCGGCTCGTCGCCCACGGCTTCGTCCCCGTCGTGCCGCCGGTGCTCGTCCGCCGCGAGGTGATGTTCGGCGCCGGGGCGCTGCCCGGGGACGAGGCCCAGTACTACGTCGTGCAGGACGGGATGTACCTGACGGGCACCTCGGAGCAGGCGCTGGCCGCGCTGCACGCCGAGGAAGACCTCGACCCCGGCCAGCTTCCACGACGCTACACCGCGTTCTCGCCCTGCTTCCGGCGCGAGGCGGGGACCTGGGGGCGGGACACCCGCGGGATCTTCCGGGTCCACCAGTTCGACAAGGTCGAGATGTTCAGCTTCGCCCATCCCGACACGTCATCCGACGAGCACGACTTCCTCGTGGCCCGCCAGGAGGAGCTGCTCCAGGCGCTCGACATCCCCTACCGCGCGATGAACGTGTGCGTGGCCGAGCTGGGAGCTCCCGCGGCCAAGAAGATCGACATCGAGGCATGGTTCCCCGGGCAGGAGCGCTATCGTGAGGTGACGTCGTGCTCGAACTGCACCGACTACCAGGCCCGCCGGCTGAACATCCGGTTCCGCGGTGAGGGGGCCAAGCAGCCGGTGCACACCCTGAACGGCACCGCCTTCGCCATCGGTCGCACCATCGCGGCGATCCTCGAGAACCACCAGGACCCAACCTCCGGTGAGGTGGCGATCCCCGAGGTCCTGCACCCCTACCTCCCGCCGGGATGCACCCGTATCCCGTGGCAGCGAGGCTGACTCGGCGTCAAAGAGGTGGGGGCCCGGCCCCCGGGTGGGAGCCGGACCCCGCGAGGGGAAGGGTCAGCAGGACCCGAGGGCCCTGCCGAGATCGATCCGTCCGTGGCCGAACCGGTCGTCGCGGCCCGCCTCGCCGAGGTCGTCGGCGCAGTCGCTCATCCGCGAGCGGACCTGACTGTTCGACCATTCGGGGTTCTGCCCGATGAGCAGCGCCGCAAGGCCGGCCACGTGAGGGCTGGCCATCGAGGTGCCGGACAGGCTCTGGTAGCGGTTGCCCGGCCAGGCCGACAGCACGCCCACACCGGGGGCTGCGACCTCGACGTCGTCGTTGCGGTTCGAGAACGACGCGTGCTCGTCGCCGCCGTCGGTTGCGGCCACCGAGACGACCTCGTCGTAGGCGGCCGGGTAGCTGTAGGACGTGTTGCCGTCGTTGCCGGCGGCGGCGACGAGCACGACGCCGGTGGCCCAGGCGCTCCTGACTGCGTTGCGGAGTGTGGAGGAGTCGCCCGGGCCCCCCAGCGACATGTTGATGACGGCTGCGCCGCGCTCGGTGGCCCAGTTGATCGCTCCGGCCACCGCGGACGTGGAGCAGCTTCCGATCACGTTGCAGACCTTGAGGGCCATGATGCGGGTGTCGTAGGCCACGCCTGCGATCCCGCTGCCGTTGTCCGTTGACGCTGCGGCGCTCCCGGCCACGTGGGTACCGTGGCCGTGGTCGTCGCTCCAGCCGCCCACCACGCAGAGCAGGCCGATGAAGCAGTTCGAGTTCTGGGTGTCGATGCGACCGCCGAACTCTTCGTGGTTGCGGTCGATGCCGGTGTCGATGATCGCGATCGTGGGGCCGCCGGTCGAGGTGTAGGAGCCGGGGTGGTGGGCCCATCCGTCCAGGGCGCTGATGCGTTCCAGGGCGTACTGGTCGCCGTACCGCAAGTCGTTCGGAGCGTCGAGCAGCAGAGAGAGCTCGAAGTCGGGCTCGGCGTAGCCGACCACCGGGAGCGCGCCGACCCTGGCCGCAGCGGCTTCGGCGCTCACGCCCGGGATCCGGACGATACGGACGTCGGTGCCGTACACACGGCCGAGCGTGCGACCGCCGAGCGCGGCGACCGCGGTATCGGCGGCGACGCCGGGGAGCAGGGGATCGAACTGGACGAGGATCTGCTGGGGGCCGGGCCGCTCGATCGCGCCGGCCGGGGGCGAAACGACCCCGGCGAGTGCCGCGGTGAGGAGAACCGACACGAACCGGATCATCTGCGACCTCCTTCTGTGACGTGCCCCGGCTCGGGGCTTCTCCCCCCTGTGCTTCATATACGTGCGAGACCGCGAAACCTTACGCGGGGCGTAGGCTGGGGGCGGAGGAGTGTCCGAGCGGCCGAAGGACCCCGCCTTGAAAGCGGGTGCACCCGGAAGGGTGCCGTGGGTTCGAATCCCACCTCCTCCGCTCGCGGCGGGGTGCGCCTGTCCGGCGGGGTACAATCATCGGACACGGAGGAGTCGCATAGTCCGGCCTAGTGCGCCCGCCTGCTAAGCGGGTTGGGGGTGAAAGCTCCCTCGCGGGTTCGAATCCCGCCTCCTCCGCTCCCCGGTTGCCGTGACCACGGCGGCCGGTGCACGTCCGGGCCCTGCGGGTATAGCTGTCACGATGTCCCTTCACCGGTTCCGGACCCGCGCCCTGAAGCGACGACTGACCGTCCCCGAGCGGCTGCTCCGCCTGGACCAGAGGCTGGCCAGCCGTGCCGTGCGGCTGGACAACGACGTCCTCGACGCAACGCTGCCGCTCCTCGGCCGCGCGGCCGACCACTCCAAGCTGTGGGTGGGCATCGCGCTGGCGGCCGCCGCCGGAGGTGGACGGTTCGGCCGCCGGGGCGCTCTCCGGGGGCTGCTCGCCGTCGTATGGACGTCGAGTTTGGTGAACGGCGTGCTGAAGCGGATGATCCGCCGGGTCCGCCCGGAGCCGGCTGCGGTGCGCCTCCTGGCGCGTATCCCCACCTCCACCTCGTTCCCGTCCGGCCACGCGGCGTCCGCGTTCGCCTTCGCGACGGGGATGTCGCTGGAGAAGCCCACCATCGGCCTCCCGCTGTACGGTCTGGCCGGCGCCGTCGCGTACTCGCGGGTGCACACCGGCGTGCACTACCCGGGCGACGTGGTGGTGGGGGCCGCCCTCGGATCCGGATTCGCGCTCGCCACGCTGCGCTGGTGGCCGGCGGCCCCCGAGCATCCCGCCCCGGCACGGATGACCTCGCAGCCCCTCCAGCCCCCACTCCCCGACGGGGACGGCCTCCTGATCGCGGTGAACCCGTCCGCCGGTCCGGCGATCCTCCAGGACCGGGCCGAGCAGCTGCGGGAGCTCCTGCCCGCGGCTGATGTCGTGGTCGTGGACGACGGGGACCGGCTCGAGGAGGTACTGGAGCGAGAGGGTTCCCGATACCGCGCGCTCGGAGTCGCCGGAGGTGACGGATCGGTGAACGCCGCGGTAGAAATCGCACGGGTCCAGGGCAAGCCGCTGGCGGTGTTCCCGACGGGCACCATGAACCATTTCGCCAAGGATCTGGGGATCTATGGGCTCGAGGATGCCGCAACGGCGGTGCGGGCCTCACGGACCGCTGCCGTGGACGTGGCCACGATCGGCGGCCGGCCGTTCGTGAACTCCGCGAGCTTCGGGGCGTACGTGGACCTGGTCCGCATCCGGGAGCGGCTCGAGGGCAGGATCGGCAAGTGGCCGGCGCTGCTCGTCGCGCTGGCCCGCGTGCTGCGCCGCGCCCGACCCCTGTGGGTGGAGATCGACGGGGAGCAGCGACTCGTCTGGCTGGTTTTCGTCGGGAACTGCCGGTACCGGCAGGAGAGGCTCGCAGCGGGCGGGCGCGACCGGATGGACGACGCGCAACTCGACGTCCGGATCATCGACGCCTCTGAGCCGCGGTCGCGCCGGCTGTTCCGGGCGGTGCTCACCGGCACGTTGGCCGGCTCATCGACCTACGAGAGCCGGCCGATCAGGGAGCTCAGGGTACGCTCGCTCGACGGTCCCCTGCGGCTGTCCTGCGACGGCGAGGTGTTCGAGGGCCCCGAGGAGTTCGTCATCCGCAAGAACCGGGTCCCGGTGGCGGTGTTCGTGCCCCGGGCGGATACGACGGGAGGGCCACGCGGACGGTGAGCATGATGGGCATAATGAAACCCTGCGCCCGTAGCTCAAATGGATAGAGCGTCTGACTACGGATCAGAAGGCTGGGGGTTCGAGTCCCTCCGGGCGCGCGAGATCGGGTTCACGGGTGTGTATCGAGCTGAGAACTCCTGGTGCTGGAAGACCTCGCTCGGTTGCGGGAAGTAGCTACTCGCCACAGCACAAGCAGAACCAGAGAAACGATGGCGAGTCCGGGTATGAGGATCGTCCTGTCCGAGGAGTCGGCGCGATCGATGGGCACGCCGAGCGAACGGAGCGTATCTCTGAGCTCGGGAGGTGCCCGATACCATCCAACATTGCCGTCCACCAGGCCCTGACCAGCGGGCGTGTGGGCAACCGGGCCGCCGGCGGCGTCGGGGTACAACTCCTGCCGGGTCGAGCGGTCCTCTCGGCTCGCGGTCTGAGGTCCCGCCGCGATCCAGGTCACCGTCCATTGGGGTCCCAGGTCGTCGGTCGGGGCGGCGCGAGATAGCCGGTCGATGTCCCCCCCGCGTGAGTTGAATCTTGCACCCAGCTGGGCGGCGAGCTCGAACTGGTTCACGCGCAGGTCCGGAGGAGGATCAACGAAGTCGATCTCGAGAGGACCATCGAGATTCGGGCCCTCGATCACGAGCGCCTCCGATCCAGCAGCCATCACCGGGCCCGCAGAACCCAGGACGACGATGGAGGCCGCAACGACCACGGCAGCGACGGCCCTCGCCACGGCCCAACCTACGCTGACCTCGACGATCGGTGAAGAGCAACCGAAAGAGCGACGAAGGTCGACCTGAGTACCCACGGTCATACGAACATGATGACGCACGACGGTGCCCGTCGCCCGGTTTTCCACCGACCGGGAGGAGTGGGGGGGTCCGTGTCGAACACTCCTATCCATGCGGGCGGTGCGCTTCCACGCTGGGGTCTTCCTCGTCGTCGCTTTGGTGACGACGGCCGTCGCGACCGCGTCGGCCTCGCAGGGCGAGGACCTTCCCGCGCTCGAGGAGCGGATGCTCACCCTCCTCAACGAGTCCCGCAGCGGCGAGGACAATCGGCTCGGCAGCTCGGCTCCCCTGGTCGCGCACGAGGGACTACGCGAGCGGGCCCGGGAGCACGCGGTGTACATGTCCCAGAAGGGCAGGCTCAGTCACGACCAGCTCCGGCGGCGGGTGTATACGGCACAGCCGGACCCGCCTGAAGACAACGCGGCCCCCGACGACGGCTTCAACGGTGCCTACTGCGAGAACGCGGGATGGTTCCGCGGCAGCGGCCCGCAGCCCGAGGACCGGATCGTCCGCACCCTGCTCGATCAGTTCCGCGACTCCGAGCCCCACCGGAGGTGCATGTTCGACGAGTACGGGGGACGGTTCTCGGTCGCCGGTGTGGGATTCCACGAGGTCGAGCACGGCGACGGCGGGTTCACGGTCTGGATGAGCATGATCATCGTCCGCGACCATTCGATGCCTGGAACGGCACCCGCGCCGGAAGCGGTTCCCGAGCCCTCTCCCGAGCCCGAGATCCCGGATGAGCCCGCGCCCGAACCGACCCCGATACCCGCGCCGACCCCGGCCGTGGAGGAGCCCGCCGTCGAGGAACCCGAGCCGTACATCGAAGAGCCCGAGCCGCTGTGCAGCCCCGACCGCGGGCGTGCGGCATGCCTGGCCCTGATCGTGGGGCCGTCCGTGCTGGAGCTCGGGTTGGCCTAGGTGGCTAGACGCGGTCCTTGAGGGCCTCGACGCCGGACTTCTGGGCGCAGTGGGCGCAGCAGAAGATGCTGCCGTCGGCCTCCACGCCGTGGCCGACGATTCGGCAACTGCAGTGGGTGCAGGTCGGCGCCAGCGCGTGGATCGCGCACTCGAAGCTGTCGAAGGTGTGGGACTCGCCGTCCTTCACGACATCGAACGCCTTGTCGTACTCGTTGCCGCAGGTCTCACAGGTCGCCATGGGCATCACCTCTTCTCTCAGCGTCGCCGAGGGCACGTTCCCCGCCGACGGCCGGGGGCAAACGTCAGCCGAGGCTCTGGACGAAGCCCGCCACGGCCCCCGCGACCTCCGTCCGGACGTCGGCGGGCCGGCGTCCGCGGACCTCGAAGGAGTGCCCGCCCCCGGCAACCTCCACGAGCGTCGCTCGGGGCAGACGGTCGAGGACCGTCCGGAGGAGCTCGGGGGTGGCGAAGGGATCTCGGGCTCCCTGGCAGAAGAGCATCGGGACCTCGATCCCGTAGAGGTGCGCGTCGCGGATCTTCTCCGGCCTGCCCGGCGGGTGGAGCGGATAGCCGAGGAAGACGAGGCCCGCGGCCGGGACGCCGTCAGCGACGATGTGGGACGCCATCCGGCCCCCGTACGACTTCCCGCCGAGCACCAGGCGCGGATGTCGCGTCGCCACCTCGGCGGCCACGGCCCGGTAGCAGGCCTCCGCCTCACGCTGGGAGCCGGGCGCGGCCCGGCCCGCTTCCCGGTAGGGGAAGTTGAAGCGGACGGCGGCGATCCCAGCCTCGGCGAGGTGCCCGGCCACGGACACCAGGAGCGGGTCGTCGAGATCCTTGCCGGCACCGTGGGCGAGCACCACGGCGGTACCGGCCCCCGCCGGGCCGTGCCAGCCCGCGGACACCACGCCGCCCTCCCAGGTGAACGTCGCAGCCGGCGGGCGGGCGTCCGCCGCCATCGGTGACACCTCCTCGTCGCGGGGGCCGAGTCTAGCGCGTCGACGGAACCCGCCAGGTCACGCTAGGTTCTTTACGCGAATGGTGTCGCGTCTCACGCGTGGGCCTGGCAGGCGCATGCGTACCCCGGAGATGACGAGGAGGATCGACGTGAGGATGTTCCGGATCTGTGTGGCCCTCGCGATGGCCGCCCTCATCCTTCTTCCCTTCTCCCCCGCCCCGTCGGTGGCCCAGCAGGCCGCGGTCCAGGTGAAGACGCCCTACCCCGCCGTGGTCGTGGAGGCGGGGAAGAGCGTGAAGTTCGACCTCCAGGTCGTCACCGCCTCCCCGCGCCGGGTCGATCTCGCGGTCGCGGAGATCCCTGAGGGCTGGCAGGCGACGCTGCGTGGCGGCGGGTTCGTGATCGACGGGGTCTTCGGGGACCCCGAGACCCCGCCGTCCGTCGAGCTCGATATCCGCATCCCGCCGGATGCGGAGGCCGGCGACCATCGGGTGGCCGTCCGCGGGACCGCGCCCGGCGGCTCGGACACCCTCAACCTGACCCTGCGCGTGTCGGACTCCGCTCCCGGCGCCGTGGCGCTGACCGCCGAGTTCCCGAGCTTCCGGGGAGCGGCCAACGAGTCCTTCACCTTCCGGCTCAGCCTCGAGAACAACACGCCCGAGGAGACGTCCTTCAGCTTGGCCGCCGAGGGCCCCCAGGGTTGGCTCGTCGAGGCCCGGCCCACGGTGGAGGCCCGGGCGGCGACCGTCACGGTGGAAGGCGGTGGAACCTCGGACGTCGAGGTCTCCGTCGACCCGCCCGACGACGCGACCGCAGGGGAGTATCCGATCCTCGTCCGTGCCAACGGGCCCGGGGACCAGCGGGCCGAGACCGAGTTGACCGTGGAGATCACCGGCAGCTTCCAGATGCTGTTCACCACCTCCGACGAGCGCGAGAGCCGGGACGTCCGGGCGGGACGCGGGTCTGAGGTGGAGTTGCAGATCCGCAACGACGGCACCACACCGCTGCAGCAGATCTCCCTGCAGGCCACCCCGCCCTCGGGATGGGAAGTGGAGTTCTCCCCGGAAACGGTAGACGCTGTGGAGCCCGGGCAGGCAGAGACGGTCACCGCCCGGATCGCACCCTCCGGTGACGCGGTGGCGGGTGACTACCGGATCTCCTTCACCGCCTCCTCCGACGAGGGAAGTGAGACATTCGAGCTCCGGGCCACCGTGCAGCCGTCCCGCTTCTGGATCGTGGTCGGGCTCCTGTTGATCCTGGGCACGGTCGTGGCCCTGCGGCAGGTGTTCCAGCGGTACGGTCGGAGGTGACGATGCCCGGGGCAGCCACCGACGGGCCGGCGATCAGGGCACGGGGGCTCACGAAGCGCTACGGCGACTTCACCGCCGTGGATCGCCTCGACCTCGAGGTGGGCCGGGGCGAGATCTTCGGGCTCCTCGGTCCGAACGGCGCCGGCAAGACCACCACGATCCTGATGCTGCTCGGCCTGTCCGAGCCCAGCGGTGGGGAAGCCCGGGTGGTCGGGCTCGATCCCACCCGGCGCCCCCTCGAGGTGAAGCGGCTCGTGGGCTACCTTCCCGACAACGTCGGCTTCTACGGCAACATGACCGGACGGGAGAACCTCGCGTACACGGCCCGTCTCAACGGGATCCCCGAGGACGAAGCCGCCAAGCGCATCGACGATCTCCTCGCCAGGGTGGGGCTGCCGGACGCCGCGGACCGCCGGGTCGGAACCTACTCGAAGGGGATGAAGCAGCGGCTCGGGGTCGCGGACGCCCTCGTGAAGGATCCCGAGGTGCTCGTCCTCGACGAGCCGACGATCGCGCTGGACCCGGAGGCGGTTCAGGAGACCCTCGACCTCATCCGATCGTTGCCGCGCGAGCGTGGGGTCGCGGTCCTGCTGTCGTCGCACCTGCTCCATCAGGTGCAGGAGATCTGCGACCGGGTCGCCATCTTCGTGCGTGGCCGGGTGGTCGCCCACGGTCGGGTCGGGGAGCTCGCAGCGAGGATGACCGGCCCCCGGGTCACCGTCGAGGTCGGCTGCTCGGCCGACGACGGCGTCGAGGAGCGGCTCCGCGCCATCCCCGGGGTGGAGTCGGTCGCCCGGGAGGGTGAGATCTGGGTGCTGGGGGCCGAACGCGACGTCCGTTCGGATGTCGTCCGTACGCTGGCCGGAGACGGCCCGGACCTCGTCCATCTGCGGTTGCGGGGGGCCGAGCTGGACGAGATCTACCGTCGCTACTTCCAGTCCGGGGGAGGTGAGGGCGATGGCGCTGGCGCCTGAACGGACCACCGCCCGTCCGGAGCCGCGTGGACGAGGCTGGATCGTCGTGGCCCGCAAGGAGCTTGGAGACCACCTGCGCTCGGTGCGGCTGATCATCGTCGTGGTGCTGCTCGGGATCTCGGGGGTGGGAGCCGTTCTGGCCGCCGCCGGCGGGATCCGTGAAGCGGCGGAGAGCGCAACGGGAGTCCCGGCGCTGTTCCTGGCGCTGTTCACGGTAGCCCCGGAAACCCAGCCCATCCCCCCGTTCTTCGCCCTCATCGGGCTCCTCGGCCCCCTGCTCGGCATCGCCTTCGGTTTCGACGCCGTCAACGGCGAACGGGCTCAGGGGACGCTTCCCCGCCTCGTTTCACAGCCGATCTACCGCGACGACGTGGTGAACGGGAAGTTCGTCGCCGGGCTGGCCACGATCGGCATGGTGCTGACCGCGCTCATGGTCTTCGTCGGAGCCATGGGCATGATCCGGATCGGTGTCGTCCCGGGTTTCAGCGACGTGGTGCGTCTGGCCGCCTTCCTCGTCGTGACGCTCGTCTACATCGGGTTCTGGCTGTCGCTCGCGTCGCTGTTCAGCGTGTGGCTGGAGCGGGCGGCCACCTCGGCCCTCGCGACACTGGCGTCCTGGCTCGTGCTGACGATCTTCTTCGGGCTGATCATCCGCCTGCTCACGGACCTGGTGGCCCCGGTGCCCGCGGATCCCACCGTCGACGAGCAAATCCGCAGCGTTCAGATGGAGCAGACGCTCTCCCGGCTGTCCCCGGCCACCCTCTACGAGGAGGCGACGGTGGTCCTGCTGAACCCGCAGGTCCGGTCGCTCGGGATCCTGTTCCCGCACCAGGTGGACCAGGTCGTTGCCAACCCACTGACCCTGGAGCAGAGCCTCGGGCTGGCCTGGCCGCAGATGCTCGGGTTGATCGCCCTCACCGTGGTCGCCTTCGCGGTGGCCTACGTGTCGTTCATGCGCCAGGAGGTCCGAGCGTAGTCTAGGGTCCCTCGTCGCCGAAGATGTCCTCGATGCGGATCGCCATCTCCACCCCCGAGCCTCCGTCCACGGACAGGCACGCTCCGGTGATGAACGACGCCTCCGGCCGCACGAGGAAGGCCACCGCGGCAGCCACGTCGGCGGGGACTCCGGGCCGTCCGGCGGGGACGAGGCGCCCGCCCTTCTCCGAGGTGTAGTCGGGGTTGTCGAAATACCGTTCGGTTTCGATCAGCCCGGGCAGGATGGCGTTCACGCGGATCCCGTCCCCAGCGAGCTCGATGGCGAGCTCACGGGTCCAGGCGTTCATCGCGCCCTTGGTGGCCGCGTAGGCCGAGTGCCCCGTCTTCCCGAGACGGGAGTGGATCGAGGAGATGTTGACGATCACCCCGGAGCCGTTGGCGCGCATGTGGCGGATCGCCGCCTTGGCCGCGAGGTAGGCCCCGAAGAAGTTGATCGAGAAGGTGTCGAGCAGCTCCTGCTCCGAGGTCTGCTCGATGGGCTTGGACAGCGTGAACCCGGCGTTGTTGACGAGGACGTCGAGCCGGCCGAGCTCGCCGGCGACCCGGTCCACCACCTCGGCCCCCGTGGACGGCTGCCGGAGATCGGCGACCACCGGGACGGCCCGCCGGCCTTCCTTCTCCACGAGGTCCGCGGTCTCATCCAGTGGCGCCTCGGCCGTCAGGCCCAGGTCGAACCCCTCGGCGGCGAGCCTGAGGGCGATCTGCCTGCCGATCCCATGCCGGGCGCCCGTCACGAGAGCGACGCCTGCAGCCATATGCCGTCTCCTTGTCTGTCTGGTCGAGCCCGCCCGGTTACGCAGCCTAGGGCGGACGGAAGAACTCGTCGAAACGGATCCCCGCCAGCGGGTCACCCTCGATCGTGACCCTGCCGAGCAGGAACGCCTCCTGGCCGATGAAGTCTCCGCTGGCCATCCCGATCCAGGTGTCGGCAGTCATCTCCAAGCGCCAGTCCCATTGCTCGGAGGCGCCCTGGCTGATCTCGCAGGATCCTCCGGCGACGCGTACCGTCCAGGTGCCGCCACCCTCGCCGGTGATGTCGAAGCGGTAGGCGGCGTTCACGCCGTCGGCGGCCTGCGGGTTGAAAGCGTGGGGCAGACCCTCGAAGATCAGCGCGGGGGTGAGCTGGTCCTTCATCGGCTGCAGCATCTGCTGGACGGGGGTCAGCGCACGGTCGGGCAGGCGCGGGGTTGCGTCCACTTCCGGGAGCCGGATCGGGGTGGTGCGCGGGAACGGGACCCCCGCGGCGCGCAGGCGCTTTGCCAGCGACTGCAGACCGAAACCGAAGAGCTGGGTGGAGTCGTAGCCGAGGACGTTGAGATAGGTGAAGTCGGCGTCGGGGGGCTGGAACTGCCGGGTAGCGTGCGGCAGCGCCCGAAGGACGACGTCCTGCACCGCGGCCACGCAGTCGGGATCAACGGCGATCAGCCGCCGGAGCATCCGTACGCCCGCCCCGACGTGGCGGGACTCGTCCCTGGCCACCGCGGTGAACCCCGACCGGAAGGCGGGCAGGACGTCCCGGTCGCGGCAGAAGGCGAGGATGAACTTCTGCCCGGGGACGGCCAGGGTGCCCTCCAGGACCAGGTGGTACATCGCCAGGCCACGGGCGAACACCACGGGATCTCCCGGGTGGTCGCGCACCTCCCCGGCGACGGCGGGAAGCATGTCGAAGAACAGCGCCTCGAACCCCGCGTTCAGCCGTGGACGGCACCACGACAGACGCTCGGACAGGCCTCCCGAAGCCCCCACGACCTCCCCGTAGAACCGGTCGAAGAACACCGTGTGGCGGGCCTCGTCGGCGAGCTGGGTGGACAGGAAGATCTGCATCTCCTCGTCGGGGGCCGAGGCCACCCAGGGGGCCAGGCTCTGGGTGACGCACTCCTCGCCGTGGAAGAACATCGTCATCACCCAAAGGAGCCGCTCGACGACCTCGTCCCCGAGCCCCCGCCAGTCGGCGGCGTCGGCGGTGAAGTCGAGGTCGTGTACCGACCAGTTCTGCCGCTCCCAGCGGTAATAGAGGTCGCGCAGGGAGACGTCGGGGGCCCGGGTGATGTCGTCGAGATCCGTGAGCATCTCGTCGGGCTCGAATGAGCCGATCGTCTCGAGTCCGGCGGAATCGATGCGATCGGAGAGCTTCATGTCCGTCCTCCCGTGAAGGCCACGGCGTCGGGCGAGACCCTATCGCCGGCACGGGGGCCCGGACAACCCTCCTGTAGATATGACGAGGGCGCCCGCGGGGGACGGGCGCCCTCGTCCTGCTGGGGTTCGAGGCGGGTTCGTCTAGTCGCGGTTCAGGAGGTTGTCGAGCTTCTCCTCGATCGTGTCGATCGACTCGCCGGTCTTCTGCTTGATCGTGCCGACCACCTGGTCCCACTTCCCCTCCGTGCGGTCCAGGTCGTCGTCGGTGAGGGTGCCCCAGGTTTCTTTGAGGCGGCCCTTCATCTGGTCGAAGCGGCCCTCCAGACGCATCTTCGTGTCGTCTGCCATTCGCGCAGTCACCTCCTGTGACCGGAGGGTCCTCCGGTTCTCGCGGCCTCCTACCCTCCGGACGGTGGCGCTAAACCACCCGGGCGTACACTTCTTCGATGAGCGACGAGCGGTTCATGCGCCTGGCCCTCGAGGAGGGACTGGTGGCTCTGGAGCACGGGGACGTCCCCATCGGAGCTGCCGTGGTGCGCGACGGCGAGGTCGTGTCCCGCGGCCACAACACCCCCGAGTTGCACGGGGACGCCACCCGCCATGCCGAGATCAACGCCCTGCGGCTGGCCTGCGAGCGGCTCGGCTCCTGGCGTCTGGACGGGTGCACCGTCTACGTCACCGTCGAGCCCTGCCCGATGTGCGCCGGGGCGATCGTCGGCCACCGGGTGCCGAGGCTCGTGTTCGGAGCCTGGAACCCCAAGGCGGGGGCCTGCGGGTCGCTCTACAACATCCCCGAGGACCCGCGCCTGAACCACCAGGTCGAGATGGTCCGCGGCGTGCTCGCCGAGGCGTGCGCCGAGCCGCTGTCCGCCCTGTTCGGGGATCTCCGCGCCTACTGACGAACATGCGCCGCGGAGGGAGCCCGGGGTGGGCCACCTGCCTCGAGCCAAGTTCGTGCGCCTACAGCGTGCCTCGCGGCACTACCCACTCCGTCGGCTGTGCGGTGACAGCGGAGATGCGGTCGTTGTCGTCGGCCGAACCGGCCGAGTACAGCACTTCGAAGCGGACTTGCGCGCACGTCGCGACGGCGTCCGTCTCGAGCGCCACCTGCAGTTGGTACTCGGCGCTTTCGAGATCATGACATCGCCCAGCGCGGACGACGATGCATCGACGACGCCGTCTGGCGGCGATTGATCGAGGAGCCAGTCGGTAGGCACCGGAGCTGAGGTCATGCCCAGATGGTAGAGATCGGAGCGGCGAGGATTCGGTCCGCAACCTCATAGACGTGCGACCCGGTGTGGAGTACGACCCCAGCCAAGAAGCGTTCCCCGACTTCGTCTCTCAGCCACCGCAGGTGCCGGACGTCGTTTCTGTGAACCGCGGCCCCTGCCTTTGTCTCGATCGCGACCAGTCCGCGTCCCCCGACCTCGGCCACAACGTCGATCTCGTGGCGCCCGTCGCGCTGTCGGAGGTGGTACAGACGGGGCCGAGACTCGGCCCGGACAGCGTCAGCGCGAAACTGAGCGGCCACGAAGGACTCGAGGAAACGCCCGAGCAGATCACCGTCACGTGCGATCCCCTCGCCGTCCAGTCGGAGCGTGCTGGCGACGAGCGCCGGATCGACGACATGACGCTTCGGTGACTTGATCAACCTCTTGAGTCGGTTCGACGTCCATGCGGGCAGGCGTTCGACGATGAGGAGGTTGATCAGGAGCTGCTCGTAGGCCAGGGCGGTCTTGCGATCGATGTCGGCGGCTTCGTAGAGGGTCTGGTCGTCGACCACTCCGGCGGAGTTCAGGGCGAACGCCTCGAAGTAGCGACGCAGTCGGTCGGGGTCGCGTATCCCTCGTAGCGCCAACGCGTCCCGCGTGAGCACTTGATCCAGGTACCCCTCGAGCCACTGTGCACGCGGCCTTCCTGAGAGCCACAGCGCCGCGCGCGGGAACCCGCTTCGCATCCCGAGCTCTAGGTAGCCGCGGATGTCGGGCGTATCCCGAGGAACCAAGAGTTCTTCGCCTCTGACGAGTCGGTCCACCAGAGGTGTCGAGTCGGCTCGACCGATCTGTTCGGCGACCGTCATGCCATACATCACGAGCCGGACCACTCGTCCGGTGCCCGGCCAGGTCCCCGCCCGGAGGTCCCCCCTCACGGATCCGGTGAGCAGGTAACGGCCCGGCCGAGGGTCCGAGTCGACAGCCCGCTTGACGGCACCGAGCACCTCGGGTACGTCCTGCCATTCGTCGAGCAGGACGGGTTCGGCGAGGCCCCGAAGCGCCGCGTCGGGATCGGCTCGGAAGATAGCGGCCTCCTCGGGGCGATCCAACCGGAACACAGACGCCGCGTGCCGCAGAGAGGTCGTGGTCTTCCCCGTCGCCCGGGGCCCCACAATTAGCAAAGCCGGTAGCTGTCCCAGCGTTTCGACGATGAGCGGCTCGATCGACCGTTGCTTGTATCCATCGGCCGCTGGCCGGTCCATCTGTTGGTCTCCCACTTCCGCCCACGACGACATCCCACTTTCGCACAAACCTAATACCCGATATCGCCCATCGTCAACTCCTGATCGCGCACGATAGGCGACCCCCGCGACGGCGCCGTCGTTGTGGCCTCGGTCGACGGCGGCGAGACGTGGCGGCCCGTTGACACCGGCGATAAGACGGGGTTCACGACCAGCACGGCGGATCTCTCCGCGCTCGCAGATGCACCGTCCGTCAGGATCCGGTTCCTGTTCGCATCGAGTGTCTGGGGTCAAGACGAAGGCTGGTTCGTGCGCAACGTCCGCCTTGGCGGCGTCCAGCTCCTCCCGTAGCACGGCCCAGGGGGACCTCAGAGGAGCGCCATGGGGGGTGAGCGCTGTGTCGGAGGGGCGATCACCCCTTTCGGACACGCATCGAGTTGATATGAGATCGGTGGTTACAGCCACCGGACCTGGTCGAACAAGGCTTCGTCGCCTGCGAGCGTTCGCATCAGCCGATCAAGCGCCTGAACGTACCGACCGATCGTCTTGCGGCTCCTCGGCACACTCGCGTCGGAGGTGAACACGAGGCCGGCGTGGGACCGCCCTTGCGCAGCCCACCGGCGGGCGATGACGCTGAAGTCGGCGACGTTGTTCGTCTGCAGGGCTCGCTTCTCTTCGTGGCACAGTGCGAGAAGCGCCTCGTCCTCTTCGAGCTCCCACCCACGCTCGATGACGGCGAGCACGTCGTGTCCCTTGTCGCGAAGCCTCTCGGCGATCTTCGGCGAGTAGTGGTGGTCGAGCGCGAGCTTCAAGAGAGCGCGCGCTGCCGGCGCTCCCAGCGGGAGCGCTCGTCCTCCTCGACCCGGCCCGCTGCCTCGAGGTCAACGTCGACCTCGTCCCGAAAATCGGCGTAGTAGTCGAGTGCGGCGCGGACGAGCCGAGGCGGGATGCTGAGGTACTCGGCTGCGTCGTCGACATCCCCACCGCTCGCACCGACGGTCGAGACCACCTGATGGACGTACAGGCGCGTTCCGACGAGCGCCGGCTGACGCCGGCCCGCCGCTCCCTGGTGGAATCGGATCAGCGGGTGATGCTCGAGCCGGAGGGCCTCTCCTAGTAGCCGGTCCGCCAAGGCGTTGCGGGATTGGCTCGTCTGCTCGGCGGCCTCGTCGAGTAGGGCGAGCGTTCTCTGTGAGAGTCGAAACGACCGCTGTTCGGTTGGCATGTGATTGAATGTATCACAGGCGATCCCAGCCCTGCTATCGCGCGGACCTGGCCCGACTGGAGCAGCTACTCCTACGGCCTGGGGCTGGGCGTGGGAGAATGGCCACAGTGAAGCTTCTCAGGTTGACCTGTCTGGTCACGCTTCTCCTACTCGCGTCGACCGTCCCGGCCCCCGCTGCCTCGGCGCAGGGCTTCACGGCCACCGACTTCTCGATCGCAGGCGTACCCGGCCCGGCACCGCCGATCGGGGAGCGGGTCTGCACGGGAGAGGACGGGGACTGCATGCTCTCGGCCACGCTGTTCCTCCCGGATCCCCCGCCCGGCGAGCGCGCGCCGGCGCTGCTGATGCAGCACGGATTCCCGGGTGACCGGGGGGCCGAGTACGTGCGCAAGGCCGCCGAGATGTTCGCCGCGCAGGGCTATGTCGTGCTCACGTGGGACGCCCGCGGCTTCGGAACCTCGCAGGGCTACGTGATGCTCGACCATCCCGACTACGAGGGAGCCGACGTATCGCGATTGATCGACCACCTGGCCACCCTGCCCGAGGTGCAGCTGGACGGACCGGGCGATCCCCGGGTCGGGATGTACGGACAGTCCTACGGGGGCAGCATCCAGTTCCTGGCTGCGGCCCTGGACGACCGTATCGATGCACTGGTGGCCCGGGAGACGTGGCACGACCTGCGCCACGCGCTGTTCCCCAACGACATCCTGAAGTTCCAGTTCGTCTCGCTGTTGTTCGTCGGAGGCCAGGCGGCCACCGTCGCCAACCTGTACCCCGAGCTGGCCGAGTGGCTGGCGACGGCGGTGGCGACCAACACCGCGCCCCCGGAGGTGCTCGAGGAGCTGCGCATCCGGTCCCACGTCGCCTATCCGGGCCGGGTGAGGGTGCCGACCTTCATCCTCCAAGGCGAGCGGGACACGCTGTTCACCCTGATCGAGTCGCAGCGCAACCTGGACATGCTCGTCGCCAACGGTGTCCCCACCAAGCTCTTCTGGTACTGGGGCGGGCACGGCGGATACCCGATGTACCCGGACCAGCCGAAGGCCTGGACCCCCGACGACCCGCTGGAGGCGCGTCAGATCGCGTGGCTGGACCGCCACCTGCGCGGCGACGTCACCGTGGACACCGGACCCGCGTTCGAGTACTTCGACGAGGCGGGTGTGCTGCGCTCGGCCGACGCGCCGCCCCCGGTGGCCACCGTCCCCCTCGATCTCGGGGAGGGCGGAGAGACGTTCCTGAAGCCGCCGGGCCGGACCTGTCCGCCCTTGGGCGTCCCCACCTGCTCGTACACCGAGACCTCGAACTTCTCCTCTCCCGGTCAACCCTTCGCCGACCAACCCCCCTACGATCCGCCCGGCGCGTTCGTCGCCCTGGACACCCCACCGTTGGACTCCGCCCTGCCCGTGCTCGGCAACCCGGTGGCGACGTTCGCGGTAACGACTGCGTCCGGACAGCCGGTCTCGTTGTTCTTCAAGGTCTTCGACGTGGCTCCGGACGGCACCGCCAGCCTGATCAACCGGCTGGTGACACCGATACGTGCGGCGTCCGGGGAGACCCTCACACTGGACATGGCCGGCTTCTCGCACACCTTCGCCCCCGGACACCGGTTCCGCCTGGTCGTCGCATCCACCGATGCCGCCTACTTCGGGACCGACCTGGCCGACCAGGTCACGCTCGGCTCACCGGTCTCCCTGCGCCTCCCGGTGGCGTCGGCACAGGTGGCCGCTCCTTCGCCGGCTCAGTCCGGCGTCGCGGCCGGCGTCGCGCTTCCGGCCACCGGGGGTGGACCCGTGGGGGCGTGGGTCCTCATCGCCCTGGCGCTGCTTCTGCGCCGCCGCGCACACGCCTCGCCCTGAGCGGAGGAGGTGGGATTTGAACCCACGGAGCCCGTGAAGGCTCACGCGCTTTCGAGGCGCGCCCATTCGGCCGCTTTGGTACTCCTCCGCCGGTCAGTCTACGGCACCCGCCGCCCCCGGGCGGAGCCGTTCCGAGGTCGCTACCATTGGGGGCGGAGGAGTCGCATAGCCCGGCCTAGTGCGCACGCTTGGAGTGCGTGTTGGGGGCGGAAGTCCCCACGTGGGTTCGAATCCCACCTCCTCCGCTAGGTTGGTCAGGCCGAACCCGGCCGAGAGAAGTAGCGGTCAGGGTTTGGCCGACTCGAACGCGAGAAGGCCTTGGGGCCACGTTCGATGGTAGGCCTTGCCGGTCTGCCCCGACGTATCCCCGTGCGTCCCAGCACCTGCTCAGCCTCACGCGCGAGGCGCGCTTCCAGGTCCTCAGGGTTCTTCGGCAGTGCCCATGAAGTTGGATGGGGTGCTTAGAAACTGGGGGTGCCACTCGGCGGTGGGGTTCCAATGCACTAGCCGGTTCTTTGGGACTCACTGCTCCAGGCGTGTGATGGCTCATACTGGAGACTGGGTGGATCCCGAAAAAAGAACACCGGAGTCTGGTTGGCGTGGTCCATGGTGAGTTGGAGGTGAATCGCCTAGCTGCGATTGGTCGACTGGCGAGTGAGACTGCAAGGAGCGCCTGAATGATAGAGGAGTTGGTGGCGTTTCCAAGAGGAAAGGAATTTGTGGTATCCGCAAGGCGACCGGGTGTTCTTCGCGGAGGCTGGGACGAAGTTGGATTGGCAGTGTGGTTTTTGTCGAGGCTGTTTAGCTCGGTGTCGCGTCGCGGCTGGGAGATCACGGTTTGTTTGCAGGGAGACGAGGAGCGACTCATTTGGGTTGAGAAACGTTCGGCGAAGTCCCGAGTGAGAGAACGGGTGTCTTGCCTATCTCGCCTTATCGCTGAGGGTGCATGGGATCCGGAGTCGGAACAAGCTCCGGCGTGCGGATCTTGATGATCCGGAGCTAGATGCGTTCCACCGGAAGCCTCAGGCCAGTGAGCTGAAGGAAATGGTCCTCCCTACCCAGGGATATTCATGACGCGATTGGCTGAAAGTGGTTCCAGAGGCTCGGGCCGGCGGCAAGCGGCTCGCGCGCTGTTTGCGATCCTTGTTCTCGTCGCCGTGTTCCCTGGGGTCAGGGCGACGATGCGATATATTGCGCCAGAGGAGGGCCAAGCGGCGAATGAAAGCCAGGAATTGCCGGAAGAGTTGTTGGCTTCAGTGGACGGACTCGGGTCTCGCTCAGATGGTCTCGATACTTACTCCCAGGCGCTGGATGCAATTCAGTCTAGGTGTGTTGATAGTCGTCAACGGATTGCGGAGTATGCTCTCGCGAGCAGACAGAACCTTAAGACTCATGGAATTGAGGATTCCGTGCTATCGGTGCTGATAGGTGTGGTTCAGGGGGGATCTTCTGAACAAGGGAGCTATACCTCAAGTCATTGTGCAGATCAGTTCGCTTCTTATGTCCGTGTTAGACGTGCGGAATCGGAATAGATGGCGGCGTTCAAGGTGAAGAAGGACGTTACGGCGTGCCTAAA
>CAZLKN010000024.1:36989-48071 GCA_964560135.1 uncultured Actinomycetes bacterium
GGGAGTACTTCAGGTTCGCCTGGCCGTGGGAGGGTTCGAACGTCGTCCCAGCAGGTGCGCCCTAGCGGCGCCGGCGGACCAGACGCCGGCGCCGCCGCCGTTCGGCGGCCGCCGGCTCAACATCGTGTTCGTCGGCGATGTCCCCCACGAGCTGTTCGAGGACGTCCTCGAGGGTCACGATCCCGGCCACATGACCGGGACGGTCCACGACGAGCGCGAAATGGGTCTGACGGTGGCGCATCCGCAGCAGCACCTGCTGGAGGTTGGAGCGCGCGTGGACGTGCAGCATCGGCCGGAGGAGGTCCGTGGGCAGCGGCTCGTCGTGTCTGCGGGCGGGGATGCGCAGCAGGTCCTTCACGTGGATGAACCCGAGGACGCGGTCGAGGTCGTCCTCGTGGACGGGGAACCGCGAGTGGCCGGTCTCCACCGCGATGCGCTCGGCGTCGGCGGCCGTGGTCCCCACGGGCAGGGCCACCACCTCGTCGCGCGGGACCATGATCGAGGCGGCGTCGCGCTCCCGGAAACGCAGGGCGCCGCTGAGGAGCTCGTGCTCGAACTCCTCGATCAGGCCTTCCTCGCGGGACGCGCCGAGCATCGTCGCGATCTCCTCGGCCGAGTGGGCGATGCGCAGCTCGTCACGGGGCTCGACGCGGACCGCTCGCAGGCACGTGTTGGCCAGGCCGGTCAGGACGGCGATCGCCGGCCGGAAGGTCGTGACGTAGATGCGGACCGGCGCCGCCAGGACCAGGGCGCTGCGCTCGGGTTCGGCGATGACGATGTTCTTGGGAACCATCTCGCCCAGCACCATGTGGAAGAACACGACGATCGACAGGGCGATCACCACGGCGATGCTGTGGACGACACCGGCGGGCAGGGTGGTGAGCGGTCCGATCAGGGCCTCGAGGCCGTGGGCCACGGCGGGTTCGGCCACGAAGCCGAGGCCCAGCGAGGCCATCGTGATGCCGAGCTGGGCCCCCGACAGCGCCAGGTTGAGCTCCCGCATCGAGGCGAGAGCCAGGCGGGCCAGGGCGCTGCCCTCGGCGACCATCTGCTCCATGCGGGTACGCCGGGCCGCGATCAGCGCGAATTCGGCCCCCACGAAGAACGCGTTGGCGGCCAGGAGAAGTACGGAGGCGACGAGGGCCCAGAGGTTCATGCGTCGGCAGCCGGGTGTTGTGGGGGCGGGATCACGCGGACGAGCGAGATCCGGAGGCGGTCGCGCTCGAGCACCTCGAAGGTCCAGCCGCTGTGCTCGAACCGTTCGCCGGGCTCCGGGATCCGCTCGAAGCGGGAGAGCAGGAACCCGGCCAGCGTGTGGTAACTGCCTTCCGGAGCCTCGAAGCCGGTCGCCTCGAGGACCTCGTCGGGATGCAGGCTGCCCTCCAGGACGAAGGTGCCGGGCTGCTCGTCGGGGGGCGCCTGGATCTCGGTGAGGTCGTACTCGTCCTCGATCTCCCCCACGATCTCCTCGACGAGGTCCTCGATGGTGACGATCCCCGCGGTGCTGCCGTGCTCGTCGACGACCACCGCAAGCTGCTGGGCCTCCGCGCGCATCCGGAGGAGCAGCGACTCCAGGTCCTGCGACTCGGGGACGGCGAGCACCTCGCGGGCGATCCCGGTGACATGCGTGGACGACCGGGCCTGCGGCGGGACACCGAACACGTCCTTCGCGTGGGCCACCCCCACGACGTCGTGGATGTCCTCACCGCGGACCGGGAACCGCGAGTGCCCCGTCTCCAGCGCCGTACGGGCCAGCTCGGTGACGGTCGCGTTGCGGGCGACGCTGGTCACCGAGCCGCGGGGCACCATCGCATCCGCCGCGGTCTTGTCCCCGAACCGGATCGAGCGGGTCAGCAGCGAAACGGCGTCCTCGTCGAGGGTGCCCTCCACTCCCGAGGAGCGGATCAGGAGCTCCAGCTCCTCAACGGATCGCACCGCGAGGAGCTCCTCCCGGGGCTCGATGCCCAGGCGACGGACCGTCCAGTTGGCGGCTCCGTTCAGGAAGACGATCAGGGGGCCGAAGACCGCGCCGTAGACGCGGGTGGGGATCGCCAGCGCGAGGGCGAGGCGGACGGGCCTGGCGATCGCGAGGCCCTTCGGGAACAGTTCGCCGAGCACCATCTGCGTCGCGGTGGCCAGCAACAGGGCCAGCGCGATCGAGACGCCCAGGGTGGTCTCGGACGGCAGCGGCGTGCGGTCGAGGAGCGGCTGCAGGGCCCTGGCGATCGTCGGCTCGGCCACGAACCCGAGCACCAGCGAGGTGATGGTGATCCCGAGCTGGGCCCCCGACAGGTTGAAGGAGAGCCGTTTCAGCAGTCCGGCGGCGACGCGGGCCCGGCGGTTGCCCTCGGCAGCGAGGCGGTCGATCCGGTTGCGGTCGACGGCCACCAGGGAGAACTCGGCGGCGACGAAGAACGCGTTGGCCCCGATGAGCAGGAGTGCGGCGCCGAGTCCTAAGGCGATGTCCATCGTCGTCGTGGCGACGGTATCATCCGCGCTCCGCGGGCGGGCCGCGGCGAACGTCGGTCCTGCCGCTAGGATAGGGGGCGTTGGTTCGGACCCCGTCCGGATCAGGAGCGGCGGTCGGGTCCCACGCGACGGAGGGCCCGTGAATCCCGCCAGGCCCGGGAGGGAGCAACGGTAAGCGGAGCACTCCGGGTGCCGTGGGGGTGCCTGGTCGCCGCTCCTGATCCGGACGGGGCGCCGTGGAAGCCGTGTGAGGAGCGCTGACGGTGAGCTACCTATCCCTGTACCGTCGCTGGCGCCCGGGGACGTTCGAGGAGGTCCTGGGACAGGAGCACGTCACGGAGACGCTGGTCAGCGCCGTCCGCGACGACCGGGTCTCGCACGCCTACCTGTTCTCCGGCCCCCGTGGCACCGGGAAGACGTCCACCGCCAGGATCCTGGCCAAGGCGCTGAACTGCGAGGAGGGTGTCTCGCCGTCCCCCTGCGGGGTCTGCGCGCGCTGCCGCGAGATCGCCGACGGGTCGTCGCTCGACGTGTTCGAGATGGACGCTGCCTCCCACACCTCGGTGGACGACGTCCGTGAGATCCGGGACCGGATCCCGTTCGCTTCCGCCGGGGGCGGCGCCAAGGTCTACATCATCGACGAGGCGCACCAGCTGTCCACCCCGGCGTTCAACGCCCTGCTGAAGATGCTCGAGGAGCCGCCGCCCCACGTGATCTTCGTGTTGTGCACGACGGAGTCCCACAAGCTCCCGGCCACGGTCGTCTCCCGGTGCCAGCGTTTCGAGTTCCGTCGCCTGTCGCCGCAGCTCGTGGCCGACCACCTGGCCCGGGTGGCGACCGACGAGAAGATCGAGGCCGACGCCGATGCCCTCATGTTGGTCGCCCGTCACGGCCGCGGCTCGGTGCGCGACGCGCTGTCGCTGCTCGATCAGGCCGCCGGGACGGCCGACGGTCACGTCACCCGCGACGTGATCCTGGCGATCCTCGGCGACGCTCCCGAAGATGTGCTCCTGGGTCTGGCGGAGGCGGTCGGCTCCGGGGAGATCCTGGCCTGCTTCGAGCAGGTGGAGCGGCTCACCGAGCAGGGGTGGGACCCGCGCCAGCTCCTGCGCCAGCTCCTCGAGGAGGTCCGGCGGTTGTTCCTGGCCGTCCGTGGCGCGCACGGCCTGCTCGACGTCGACGACGCCCACCGCGACCGGCTGGTCGCCGTGGCGGAGCGGTTCGGGGTGGCCCGCCTCGAATGGGCGCTCCGGGTGCTCGGGGAGGCCCAGGCCGACATGCGGATGGCCACCCATCCGCGGCTCACTCTGGAGGTGGCCCTGGCCCGCGCGGCCTGCCTGGAGGTGCCGGAGGACGGGGCGTTCCTCGCCCGCCTGGAACGCCTCGAACGCATGGTGCTGGAGCGGACGGAGGACGCCGTGCCCGCCGAGCCCGCAGCGCAGACCACCCCCCCGACCGAGCCGGCCGCCGCCGAGCCCGCTCCCCCGCCGCCGGCTGCCCCACCCACGCCACGCACACCGGTCACCGGCGACCTGCAGGCCAAGTGGGATGCACTGTTGGAGGACATCCGCGGCCAGAGCCGCGTGGCTCACGCCCACCTCGTCACCGCCTGGCCGATCGCCGAGGAGGACGACGCCCTCGTGATCGGCTTCGACCGCCAGATCCATCTGGACGGCATCCTCCGCCGCCCCGACAAGCTCCAGTCGGTGCTCAAGGCCGTGGCGGAGGTGTTCGGCCGCAAGCTGCAGATCAAGGGCGAGCTGCGGGCCGAAGGCTCCGGCACCCAGCCCGAAGTGCAGGAGGCCCCGGCTCCCGCGGAGAACTCGGACTCCCCCGTGGATCTCGTGAAGCGGGGCCTGGGGGCCGAGGTGGTCGAAGAGGTGGACAGCTGAGCTACGCCCCCATCGTCCAGCGGCTGATCGACGAGCTGAACCGCCTCCCCGGTGTCGGGCCGAAGAGTGCCCAGCGGCTCGCCCTGTACGTGCTGCGTGCGTCCCCGGAGGACGTGGAGCGTCTCGCCCAGACGCTGCGCGAGGTCAAGGCCCGGGTCACGTTCTGCCGGACGTGCTTCAACCTGGCCGAGGGCGAGCGCTGCCCGGTGTGCGCCGACCCCGGACGGGACCAGACCCTCGTGTGCCTGGTCGAGGACGTGAAGGACCTCGCCGCGCTGGAGCGCACCGGCGAGTTCAAGGGCCGCTACCACGTCCTCGGCGGGTGCATCTCGCCGCTGGACGGGATCGGCCCGGAGGACCTTCGGATCCGCGAGCTGCTCGACCGCGTCCGCGAGGACGGCGTGAAGGAGGTCATCCTCGCAACGTCGCCGACGGTGGAGGGCGAGGCGACGGCGATGTACGTATCGGGGCTCGTGAAGCCGCTCGGGGTTCGGGTCACGCGGATCGCGTCCGGATTGCCGGTCGGCGGCGACCTCGATTACGCCGACGAGGTCACTCTCGGACGCGCCCTCCAGGGTCGTCGTGACGTCTGAGCCCCCGTAAGGCGGGTAGGCTGGTCCGCGATGAAGATCCTGGTGCAGAAGTTCGGCGGAACCTCCGTGGCCGACGCGGAGCGCATCCGGAACGTGGCCGAACGGGTCGTGAAGGCCTCGGAACAGGGCTACCAGGTGGTGGTCACGGTGTCGGCGATGGGGGACACCACCGACGGACTCCGCAAGCTCGCCGCGGAGATCACCGACCGTCCCCCGCCCCGGGAGCTCGACATGCTGCTGTCCTCGGGAGAACGGATCTCGGTGGCCCTGCTGGCGATGGCGATCGACCGGTTGGGCCACAGGGCCGAGTCGTTCACCGGCTCCCAGGCCGGGATCATCACCGATGCGCTGCACGGCAAGGCACGGATCGCCGAGATCCGGCCCCGCAGGATCAAAGAGTCGCTGGAGCGCGGGTGCATCCCGATCGTGGCCGGTTTCCAAGGGGTGTCCACCGAGACCCTGGACGTGACGACTCTCGGCCGGGGGGCCTCGGATCTGACCGCGATCGCGATGGCCGCTGCTCTCGAGGCCGAGATATGCGAGATCTACACCGATGTCGACGGTGTCTACACGGCCGACCCGCGGATCGTTCCCGACGCCCGCAAGCTGCACGTGGTCAGCTTCGAGGAGATGCTGGAGATGGCCGCAACGGGGGCCAAGGTGCTCCAGGCCCGCTCGGTGGAGCTGGCGCGGAATCAGAACGTGATGGTCCACGTCCGGTCGTCGTTCAAGGCGGCCGGCGGGACGTTCGTACGGAAGGAAGACGAGCGCATGATGGAGAAGGCGATCATCTCAGCCGTGACCCACGACGGCTCGGAGTCGAAGGTGACCCTCCTCGGTGTCCCCGACCAACCCGGGGTGGCGGCGTCCATCTTCCGGCCCCTGGCGGACCGGGGCGTGAACGTGGACATGATCGTGCAGAACGTCTCGCAGTCGGGGCGCACCGACATCTCCTTCACCGTCCCCCGCGACGACCTGGCCACCGCCGTGGCGGTGACCGAGGATGTCGCCGGACGGGTGGGGGCCGCAGGCGTGTCGAGCGACGAGGGCATCGCTCGCGTGAGTCTCGTCGGTGCGGGGATGAAGTCCCACCCGGGCGTATCGGCGGACATGTTCGAGGCCTTGTCGACGGCCGGCGTGAATATCGAGATGATCTCCACCTCGGCCATCCGGATCTCGTGCATCGTCCGCCAGGAGCAGGTCAAGACGGCGGTCCAGGCCGTCCACGACCGCTTCCGGCTGTCGGAGGAGGTCGTGTACCGCGCCGAGCACCCGCAGTCCGAAGAGCCGGTAGGGTAATCGGGTGGGTTATCGCATCGGGATCACCGGCGCCACGGGCGTCGTCGGCGAAGTTGCTCTCCGCATCCTCGCGGAACGCAACATCCCCGTCGACGAACTGCGGCTGTACGCGTCGAGCCGTTCGGCGGGTCGACGCGTGCCGTGGGGCGGAGGCGAGGTCACCGTCGAGGCGCTCGACGACGCCCGTTTCGACGGGCTCGATGTGGTCCTGAACGCCACCTCGAGCGACCTGGCCAGGGAATTCGTCCCGCGCATGGTGGACGCCGGCGCGGTGGTCGTCGACAACTCGTCGGCGTACCGTCAGAACCCCGAGGTGCCGCTGGTCATCCCCCAGATCAACGGATCGGCGGTGGAGCATCACCAGGGCATCGTGGCCAACGCCAACTGCACCACGGCGACCGCGCTCATGGCGCTGGGCCCCCTGCACCGCGAGGTGGGGCTGCGATCGGTCATCTCCTCCTCCTACCAGTCGGTGTCCGGCACGGGCCGGGACGCGATCACCGAGCTCATCGACCAGACGCGCAAGGCCGTCGACCAGGTCGAGGCGTTGCGCGGGCACGAGGCGCTGGACCTCCCCGAGCCGCAGGTGTACACCCACCCCCTGGCTTTCAACCTGATCCCGCAGTGCGAGACCTTCCCCCCGGGGGCCGACACCTCCACCGAGGAGGAGAAGATGGCCCTCGAGATGCGCAAGATCTTGACGGCGCCCGAGCTCGTGATCCACGCCACCGCGGTCCGCGTACCGGTCGTGGTCGGGCACTCGATCGCGCTCTCGGTGTCGCTCCAGCGGGAGCTCACGCCGGAGCAGGCCCGGGAGCTGATCGATGCTTTCCCCGGCGCCCGCGTTCTCGACGAGCCCGATGCCACCCGCTACCCGACCCCCCTTCAGTCGGCGGGGCTCGACGAGGTCCTGGTCGGACGGATCCGCAGCAACCCCGCGCTGCCCAACGGGTTGTCGCTGTTCTGCTGCGGGGACAACCTCCGCCGCGGCGCCGCGCTCAACGCTGTCGAGATCGCCGAGCTCGTCCTCGGCGTCTAGAAGAAGTCGGCCAGCCAGGGGGCCGGGCCCGCGAAGGTCGCCGTTGCCACGGCGAGGTCCTTGCCGGGGCCCTCCACGTAGCCGGTCGCGAGCAGCTCTTCGGCCCCCAGGTAGCCGGTGTACAGCGACGCCAGCCCGCGGACGTCGGTGCGCAGCCGGCCGCGTCCCCCCTTCCGGACCCTGCCCTCCCCACCGGCGACGGTGAGCACGAAGCGGCCGCTGTTCCAGGGCAGCACGTCGTCGCGGACCTCCAGATGTAGCTCGGCTTCCAGGCCCGACGGGTAGCCGCGTGTCTCCAGCGCTCCCCGCACGTCGATCACCCGCAGCATCCATTCCCAGCTCCGGGCCCGTTCCCAGTCCTGCTCGCGGAGCTGTACCAGCAGAGGGTCGGCGGGTGCGCCCGTCCAGAGCAGATCCTTGGAGAAGGAGCGGTGGTCGGCGGCGAAGGTCAGGAGCCGGCGTCCGGCGGACGGGGTGAGCGCCACGAGGTCCCGGCACTGCAGGTCGTACTTCCAGGCGCCCTCGCGATGCTGGGAGAACACGACGTAGCCCTCGGGGGCGCCGGCGGGTCCGGCGGCGTAGACGTGGACCTCGTCGCGCTCCGAGGACAGCACCCGCTCCCAGCGCTCGGCCCGCCGGGCCAGCTGGCCTGCGGTACGGCGGGCGCGGGTGTCGTAGGCCTGCTGCAGCACGGGGCGCGCCGTCTCCGGATCCAGGCGCCGGATCTCGAGGGCGCGGTCGCGGATGTCGATCGCCGCGCATGCCATCCGGTAGCGGATCCAGCTCCCCGCGAGCTCGTAGCCCGCGCGCCGGTAGACGGGCTGCGTGGCCGGGTAGAGCACCGAGAGTGCCGCCCCCGCGGTGTGTAGCTCTTCGAGAGTGATGCGCATCAGCTCGGTGGCCAGCCCGCCAGCCCGGTGTTCGGGGTCCACGGCCACCGACGCCACCCCGGTCATCGGGACCTCGCGTCCGCCGAACCACTGGCCGGACGGCATCAGCCGGAGCCCCCCGGCCACCCGGCCCCCACGGCGAACGACCCGGAGCTGGGCGGGATCGGCGTGCTTGAGCCACGCCTCGCCCTCCTCGCGTGAGCGCAGGTACGTGCGGTCGAGGATCTCGGCGAAGGTGCGGACCTCGTCGTCGCCCGTCGGGAGGCCGATCACAGAACGGTCGGTGGGCATCGGGCTCCTCAGGCCGGCGGGCAGGCGCACGGCACGGCGCCGCACTTCGGACAGCCGTCGCCGTACCGGGCGGCCGCGACCTGCTCGACGTCCACGCCGACGATCGAGCCCAGGGAGACGAGCCAGGCGAGGACGTCGGCGAACTCCTCCTCGAGGGCATTCTTATCCTCACCGCGCAGGGCGCGGGACAGCTCGCCGACCTCCTCCACGAGCCAGGCGAAGGTCCGGGCCGCACCGCGCTCGCGGTCGCGCTCGAGATAGATCGCCTCGATCCGCCGCTGGAAGTCCCCGAGCTCCACTCGCGCCTCCTTGTTCGCCTGCGGGGATGCTACCGCAGGGGAGGCGACGCTAGATCGAGCTCCTGCGGTTGCGAGAACCCCTGAGGATCGCTGGGCGCGAAATGCCGGTATCCTCAGCTTCGTCGGGCCCCCCAAGAAGAGTGCAGATGGCAGCCAACCAAGACGTCTTCGGCGATGCACTCCACAAGTTGGAGCGTGCCGCCGAGCTCCGCCCGATCGACCCGGAGGCGTTGGAGCGGCTCCGATATCCGAAGGCGATCCTGCAGGTGGCGATCCCGGTCCGCATGGACGATGGCTCTCTGCGGATGTTCGAGGGATGCCGGGTCCGCCACGACGACACCCGTGGTCCGGCGAAGGGAGGCATCCGTTACCACCCCGGCGTCACGGTGCCGGAGGTCAAGGCGTTGGCGCTGTGGATGACGCTGAAGTGCGCGGTGATGGGCATCCCCTTCGGAGGCGGCAAGGGCGGCGTCGTTGTCGACCCCAAGGGGCTCTCCAAGCTCGAACTGGAGCGGCTCAGTCGCGGCTACATCGCGCAGCTCGGGCCGTTCATCGGTCCGGAGATCGACATCCCGGCCCCGGACGTCTACACGAACCCGATGATCATGGGCTGGATGATGGACGAGTACTCCAAGCACCGCGGCCGCCGTACCCCGGCCGCCATCACCGGGAAGCCTCTCCACCTGGGAGGCAGCGTTGGTCGCGACGACGCCACGGGCCGTGGCGCGTACGAGACGATCAAGGTGCTCGCGAGGCGCCGCGGCTGGCGACCGCACGACACCCGTGTGGCCGTGCAGGGGTTCGGGAACGCGGGCCAGCACGTGGCGAGCCTCCTGCACGCTGACGGGTACCGGGTCGTCGCCGTCAGTGACTCCCGTGGCGGTATCTATCGGCAAGAGGGCTTCGACGTGCCGAGCCTCATCAAGGTCAAGAACGACTCACGTGAGCTGCAGGCGGTGTACTGCGAGGGATCGGTCTGCGAGCTGGTGGAGGCCGACCAGATCACGAACGAGGAGCTGCTCGAACTGGACGTCGAGCTGCTCATCCCCGCCGCTCTGGAGGGCCAGATCACCGAAGCGAATGCGGCTCGCGTCGAGGCGCCGGTGATCGTGGAGGTTGCGAACGGTCCGACCACCAGCGAAGCCGACCGGATCCTCGGCGCTGCCGGCAAGACAGTGGTCCCGGACATCCTGGCCAACGGCGGCGGAGTCACCGTCAGCTACTTCGAGTGGGTGCAGAACCGCACCGGTTATCACTGGACGCGGGAGACGGTGCACGAGCGCCTCGGGGAGATCATGCGACGGGAGACCGATCGGGTGCTCGATCTCGCGGAGGAGTCGGGCGCCGACCTCCGCATGGCCGCGTACTCGCACGCCCTGCACCGCATCGGTGCGGCGGTCGAGTCACAGGGGACCTACGCGTACTTCGGGACCGAGGTCGGAGACTGAGCCAACGACCGACGGGTAGCGGTAGAGCATCGCGAGATGGTCGGCCAGCTCCTGGGCGGCGTAGAGCTCGAAGGACGACCTTCGTGGACGGCGAGAGGATCCTCCGGAGGCGTCTCAAAGATTGGCTAGCCTGTTAGCCTAAATGTGTGACGGGTGTCGGGGTTCTCCATCGGGCGGGCGCGGGATCGTGACGAAGGGGCGACGTGCCTCGCGAAATCCCGGAAGGTTGCTCACCGGGCGGGGGCTGCGCAACGTCCTGAGGCTCGGTGGGTGCACCGTCGTCCGTCGCAGCGAGCACCACGTCCTGATGGAGTACGGCGATCGCTTCGTGACAGTGCCGATGCTGAAGGGCGAGATTCCGCACTCTACGCTGAGGACGATCGCAAAGACGCTCCAAGCGTCCGGTGGGAGGCGGAAGACCTGGCGCCACCTGTATACGTAGCCGTCTACGAGCGTGATCCATGGTCGCCCGCATGGAATGTCTGGGTCGAGGGAGCGCCCGGTGTCCACACGTTCGGGACGCGGCTGGCCCAGGCGCGCGCGAATGTCCGCGACGCGCTCGCGCTCTGGCTGGACGTCGACGCATCGTCGCTCGAGATCGATGACGACATCCGTCTGCCCAGAGACGTCCGTAAGCACGTGTACGAGCTCGAGTCGGCGCGGGAGCAGTTCGACGAGGCGCGCAACCGGGTGACGATCGCGACGGCCCAGGCGGCCAGGGCACTCGTCGACGCAGGACTGTCCATGCGCGACATCGCGCACGTTCTTGATCTCTCCCACCAGCGGATATCCCAGGTGGTCGAGTGATGAGTCGGGACGGCGGGATTTGAACCCGCGACCTCAGCGTCCCGAACGCTGCGCG
>CAZLKN010000025.1:0-47582 GCA_964560135.1 uncultured Actinomycetes bacterium
TTCAACCACTTCTTCCGTGGCAAGGACCATCCCGGGGGTGGCGACCAGATCTACGTGCAGGGACACGCGACCCCGGGCATCTACGCGCGCTCCTTCCTCGAGGGGAGCCTCACCGAGGAGAACCTCGACCACTTCCGCCGCGAGACGCTCGGCAAGCCGGGGTTGTCGTCCTACCCGCATCCGCGGCTGATGCCCGACTACTGGGAGTTCCCCACCGTCTCGATGGGGCTCGGGGTGATCAACGCGATCTACCAGGCCCGGTTCAACCGCTACCTGCAGGCCCGCGGGATCAAGGACACCTCCGAGCAGCGGGTGTGGTGCTTCGCCGGAGACGGCGAGATGGACGAACCCGAGTCGATCGCCGGCCTCACCCTTGCCAGCCGCGAGATGCTCGACAACCTCGTCCTCGTCGTGAACTGCAACCTGCAGCGCCTCGACGGTCCGGTGCGCGGCAACGGGAAGATCATCCAGGAGCTCGAGTCGATGTTCCGCGGCGCCGGCTGGCACGTGATCAAGGTGGTCTGGGGTAGCGAGTGGGACGAGCTGCTCGCCCGCGACGTCGACGGCGTGCTCGTGCAGAAGATGGACGCCACCAAGGATGGTGACTTCCAGAAGTACGCCGTGGAGTCGGGGGACTACATCCGCGAGCACTTCTTCGGCCCTGATCCCCGCCTGCGAAAGATGGTCGAGCACCTCGCCGATTCCGACCTGCGGCGGCTGCGCCGCGGGGGCCACGACTACCGCAAGCTCCACGCCGCCTACAAGGTCGCCACCGAGCTCCAGGGCGCTCCCACGGTGATCCTCGCCAAGACCGTCAAAGGATGGACGCTCGGCGAGTCGATCGAGGCCCGCAACGTCACCCACCAGGCCAAGAAGATGGCCGTCACCGACCTGAAGAAGTTCCGCGACCGTCTCGGCCTCCCGCTGTCCGACGCGCAGCTGGAGGAGGAGATGCCGCCCTACTACCACCCGGGCGAGGACGCGGACGTGATCGAGTACATGCGCTACCGTCGCGAGGAGCTCGGCGGCACCCTCCCGAAGCGCGTCGTCCGGTACGAGGCCCCCGAGCTGCCCGGCAAGGAGACCTACGAGGAGTTCCTCGCCGGCACCGAGGAGCGGGGGCTCGAGGCCGCGACCACCGCCGCCTTCGTCCGCCTGCTGCGCAACCTGCTGCGCGACGAGAAGGTCGGCGCCCGCGTGGTGCCGATCATCCCCGACGAGGCGCGCACCTTCGGGATGGAGTCGCTGTTCAAGGAAGTGAAGATCTACAACCCGCTCGGACAGACCTACGAACCGGTGGACGTCGAGACCCTCCTTCCCTACGTGGAAGCCACCGACGGGCAGGTCCTCGAGGAGGGGATCACGGAGGCCGGGTCGATGGCGATGTTCACCGCCGCCGGCACGTCCTACGCCACCCACGGCGAGCTCATGATGCCCTTCTACATCTTCTACTCGATGTTCGGCTTTCAGCGGATCGGCGACCTGATCTGGGCCTTCGGCGACCAACGCGGACGCGGGTTCCTGCTCGGCGCCACCGCCGGCCGCACCACGCTCAACGGTGAGGGCCTCCAGCATCAGGACGGCCACAGCCACGTGCTGGCGGCCACCGTCCCCAACGTGCAGGCCTACGATCCGGCCTTCGCCTACGAGGTGGCGACGATCATCCGCGAGGGGATGCGGCGCATGTACGACGAGGGCGAGGACATCTTCTACTACCTGACCCTGTACAACGAGGCCTTCGTGATGCCGAAGATGCCGAAGGGCGTCGAGGACGGGATCGTGAAGGGCCTGTACCCGTTCAAGAAATCGAGGAAGCGCAACGGCCCGCGCGTGCAGCTCCTGGCCTCCGGCCCGATGGTGCCGCTGGCACAGGAGGCCCAGCAGCGGCTCGGCGACGACCACGGCGTCGCCTGCGACGTGTGGAGCGCGACCTCCTACCAGCACCTGCGCAACGAGGCGCTGTCCTGCGAGCGGTGGAACCGCCTGCATCCCACCGAGTCTCCGCGGGTTCCCTACGTCACGGAGCAACTCCAGGAAGCCGAGGGTCCGGTGGTGGCGGTGACCGACTTCATGAAGATGGTCCCCGACCAGATCGCACGGTGGGTCCCGGCGCCGTTCCTGCCGCTGGGCACGGACGGCTTCGGCCGCAGCGACACACGGGAGGCGCTGCGCCGCCACTTCGAGATCGACGTGGACCACATGGTGGCCGCGGCCCTGTACAGCCTGGCCCAGGCCGGAGAGGTGAAGCCCGAGGCCGTCCAGGATGCGATCAGGGCGTTCGGGATCGACCCGGACGGCTAACGGCCGTCCCCGGCCGTGGATCATTCCATCGCGCCCGAAGTGTTGGCCACTCGTTGTTCATTCGATCTCGATGAGGCGGTCGATAGCATCCAGGATCTCGGCCAATTCATGGATGGTCGGATTCGACAACGAGTTATAGATAATCTGTCCTCCTGTGTTCAGATCTATCGACCAGATGACCTCTCGAACGTTGCGGTTACTGCACACTTGCCAGATCTCTCGGTGCTCGATGTCTTCACAGTCGGTGTAGCCTTCCTGGAGATACGCTTGGGTGTCGCCACGTACGACTATCTGCTTATAGTGTTCATCGAAGGGACGGTCTCCTCGAACATGAGATGTATTGATAGTTGATTCGAATAAGACGGCACCTCGGTCTAGAAGATCGAGACTCCGGTATTCGGCGAATTCGAACGATGTATCCTGCCAGACTGAGACTGCGACACGAACGCGAGGTTTCGTGTCATCCCACTCGTCGGCACCCAGGCCAAGCAGCAAGAGGCGGCCTGATTCCTGCGGCTCGCAAGGGTGATGTATGTAGAAGGGTCCGTGAGGCATCCAGCCGCGTGCTTGGGTCGTAGTTATCGATTCGCGGCTGGACCCCACGCCGCCCGGGGTTCCGCCGGATGTCTCGACCGGGCACGCCCCGTCGGCCGGATTACTCAGAGGCGTTCCCGTGCGGGGCTTGACGCCAGGGGCCTGTCCCTCAGAGCCACGACGGTCGTCGGCAACCGCCAACTCGGTGGGTGAGGCGGTGGGACTGGAACTGGGGGAAGTGCTCATACCCGGCTCTCGAATGGACGAGCCCCCCGAGCTCGGGTCGCTTGAACAGGCGGCGGCGACCACGCCAAGCAAGACAACACATATGGCGCAGACGCGTTGATTGCTCAAGACGCCTCTACGGCTCGAAAGGGGGAGTCAGAGGGGGAATGTAGTCGCAAGTCGGAATGTCCTCGTGGAATCTCTGCGGGCCAGCCGTTGCTGGCGGAGAGAAGTTGTTGCCCTCCTGATGGTGTCCTCCCGCGCTGGCTCTCCACGTAAATCTCACGGGGAAGTCTCCGTGGACCTCCTCAGGCGGACATGCGAAGGCGGCTAGCGCTGTGGCTGAGCAGCTACTGCTGTTGGGGCACTCGTTCGATCCACCCGATGAAGACCCGGAATTATATGCAGGCGCCTCACCAACGACGTAGATGGTTTCAAAGATGTTCGTCACGTTTGAGGGGCACTGGTACTTTCCTGAGAAGCTCTTGGTTCCGACATTAAACGATATAGAGTAGCCACCCTCGGTGGGCTGCTCTTGGGTGCAGTTAACAAGGGCAGAAGTAACAAGGGCAGAAGCACTCTGGGGTAGTAGAATCGGTATCGTAAGAACCAGACAGAATACGAGGCGGTTCAGCACGCTTTCCTCCCATCACTCTGTGGGTTTCCCAGGGTCACTGTATGCTGCGGCTTCGACTTTGGCGACCCCGATAAGACCACTCTGGCCTGAGCCGCTATCCGGCGGTGAAGCGCAGCGCGAGCCCGTCGAGCAAGGCCGGTTCCCCGAACGTGTACTGGAAGCCGGCAGTACCCCCGTGGTTCTCAAGGCCCACGGTGGCGCGCTGGCCCTGTCCGGGGACGCGCTCGTAGTGTAACTCGATCGCGCCGTCCTCGTGGAGCACGGCGGCGAAGGTGCCGGGGGAGCCCATGTCGACGTCGCGGTACTCCACGACGAAGTGTCGGTTGGGGGCCGTCCCGTGCGTGCCCACGTAGATGCCCTGGTCGGGTGAGGGGCTGAGCAGCGGCAGGTAGTCCATCCACACGTCGCCCCAGTGGGGATAGATGGCGGCGTTGGGCAGGTCCTGGCTCGGGATCGGCCCGTTCCCGGCAGACGAGGGCCCGTGGATGAAGGACAGGTAGCCGGCGGTGTGGATCGACACCGAGTCCTCGTTGCCGCCGTAGAAGGGGAACGGGAAGGGCAGGTCGACCCGGACGGAGCTGTTGAAGGCGCCCAGGTTCAGCCGCTCGGTGCCGGGTTCGAGGGACAGCGGGACGGGGGTGCAGCGGTAGCCGAAGGCGTCCGCCCGGGTTGCGAGCTCGACGTCGAGCAGGACGTCGCCGCCGGTCACGTCGACGTCCTGTGACGCGGACTCGACGCACGCCGACGGGCCCCGGACGCCGAGGGTGTACTCCCCGGCGGGGACGACCAGGCTGTAGCCGCCCGCCGCGTCCGTGAGGACGGTGAAGGAGGTGTCCCGCACCGCGACGGTGGCGTCCTCGATGGGTGACCCGAGTTCGTCGTGGACGGTCCCGCTTATCGTCCGTTCGGGAAGCGGGGTGAGGGTGACGTCCTGCTCGGTGGTTCCGTCGGACGGGACCGCGACGGTGGTGGTCTGGTCGAAGAAGCCGAAGGCTTCGACCTGCAGCTCGGCCGGGCCCGCCGGCGGGCGCAGGGCGTAGGAACCGTCGGCGCGCGTCCAGACCACGTAGGGCGGATCGGTGTCATCGACGGCGACCCGGGCCCGGACGGGTTCGCCGCCGGGATCGGTGACCAGGCCGGTGAGCAGCCCGCCCCGGGCAGCCTGCGCGGCGGCGGCATCGGCCTGGAGCAGTCCGGAGCCGTACTCGAAATCGGTTCCCGGGAGGCCGAGGTCGCGGGCTGTCCGGCGCAGGACCGTCCTCGACCTCGTCCACGCCGAGCTCGCCACGGGACGCCTGGAGGACGAGCGCGGCGGCCCCCGCGACGTGGGGCGCCGCCATCGAGGTGCCCGACCAGCTCCCGTACCGGTCGTCGGGCAGGCTCGAGCGGACGCCCTGTCCGGGGGCCGAGATGTCGGGTTTGGTGCGCAGGTCGCAGGTCGGGCCGCGGCTGGAGAAGCTGGCGAGCCCGTCGGACTGGGTGGTTGCGCCGACGGAGAAGGCGAGGGGCGAGTCGCCGGGGCTGCCGGGCCCGATCGTGCTGTTGCCGTTGGAGAACACGGGAAGGATGTCCAGCGCCCGCCAGGTGGAGAGCGTCTCGTCGAACCACCGGTCGCATCCGGGTCGGCTTCCCCAGGAGTTGTTCACGACGTCGGGCGCGAGTTCGGGCCGAGGATCGGTGCCGTCGGCGCGGCTCGGGGCGGCGATGAACTCCGCCGCGGCCAGCAGCCCCGACCGGGATCCGCTCCCCGAACCGCTCAGGCCCTTGGCGGCGATCCACCGCGCCCGCGGAGCGACGCCGATGTCCGGAGCTTCCGGGCCGAACCCGTCGCTTCCGGCCATGGTCCCGGTGACGTGGGTGCCGTGTCCGTGGTCGTCGTAGGGGACGGGCCTGCCGTTGACGGCGTCGAACCAGTTGTGGTCGTGGCCGCCGCCTTCGGTGCCGCGGTAGGTGTCGCGCAGGGCCCGATGGCGGTGGTCGACGCCGGTGTCGATGCTGGCCACCACGACCCCGGTGCCGTCCACGCCCCGGCTCCATGCCTCGGGGGCGTTCACGCGCTCCACGCCCCACTCGGGATCGGCGTCGTCCTCGTCGCCGTCGACGGCGGGCACCAGACGCACCTCGTGGTCGGCGATGACACGGTCGACCTCGGGCCGGGCGGCGACGGCGGTGAGCACCGACGCGGACGAGCGGACGGCGACGGCGTTGGTCACCCAGAAGGGCCGGTAGGACGCGACATCGCCGGCGAGGCGGGCCCGCTCGAGGGACGCGAGGAGGCCGCGCTGGGAGGCCTCGGCGGTCTGTTGCAGTGCTTCGACGATCGCCCGCCGCCGTTCGGCCCGGTCGGGGATCGCCGCGTAGGGACGCAGGTCGGCGGTGTCGCGGAGATAGACGATGTAGGCCGCGGTCCCGATGTCGGCCCGGGACGGGATGCTCGACCCAGAGGCGGGAGCGGGGGCCAGCAACCCGACGACCAGCGCGAATGCGACGATGTTCCGAACCCAGTTCAGCCTGCCCACGCTTCCGCCTCCTCCACTCGGCCCCCGACGTCCAAGGGTTCGACGGCCTCTATCCGGTCCCCTGCCCGATCGATGCGGTCCGGACCGACGTCGATGCTGGGAGCCGGGTATCCTGCCTAGGGTGGGAGTTGTTGCGAGGGGATAGGGGACTCGGCTGAAGTGTCTCTCCATGAGGGAATCGGTCAGCAGCCCGGACGATCGGGTCGGGCTACGGCGTCCCGGCGGTTCCTATGGTTCTGGTTTGTCGTCGTTGCGCTGGTTATAGGCGGCGCGATCTGGTGGGCGTTCTCTCCCAGGGTGTTCCGCCCCGCAGGCAGTGCGATCGGAGCATCGGTATCGGTCGGCGAACCGAGGTTCACGACGCATGCGGTCGATCCGCAGCGTCCGGTGACGATCACGTCGATCCATCCTCACCAACCGTCCGGAGCCGACGCCCGCGTGTCCTTCGTCGGCTGTTTGCGCGGAAGCTCGGGCGGTTTCGGGCTGGCCCCTGGTCCCCTGGAAGACATCTGCGAAGCAACCCGGCCCGTGGAGGACATGACGTTGCACCCGGCGGGTTCCAGCGACGGGTGGATGGTCGTAGCCGAGGTGACGCTCCTCGAAGAGGGTCGCTTCGAGATGAGCGGATACTTCGTCAAGTATCGCGACGGGATGCGGCGGGGACGCGACGTCACCGGGATACATCTGTCCCTCTACACCCCCGGCCACGAGCCCGATAGGTAACGTTTCGGCACGAACTGCGTCTAGGTAGGGCGTGACCGAGCTATCCGCCCATGCTCGACCCCCTCGCGGGTTCGATGATGTCCCCGATGAAGACCTGGCCCGGGATTCCTCCCGGGACCGCCAGGCGTTCGCGGAGATCTACCGCCGGCACGCCGACGCGATCTACCGCTTCATGCGCTACCGGGCCGGAGAGCAGGACGCCCAGGACCTCACCGCGCAGGTCTTCTTCCACGCCTACCGCGCCTGCGACCAGTTCCGGGCCGAGTCCTCCTACCGCTCGTGGCTCTTCCGCATCGCCCGCAACACCCTGATCTCCCACCACCGCGGCAACGCGAACGCCGCCGTTCCCCTGCCCGAGCTCCCGGAGCTCGCCGACGGCGACGACGTGGCCTGCGGCGCCGCCGACCGGGCCGAGGCGGTCGTCCTGTGGGGGGTGGTGCAGGAGCTGGCCCCCGGGGACCGGGAGCTGGTGGTGCTGCGGTTCGTCGAAGGCCTGGGATCCAAGGAGATCGCCCACGTCGTGGGCGCGTCCCCCGGCGCCATCCGGGTGCGACTGCACAGGCTGCTGCGCCGGCTCCGCCGGCGCCTGGAGGAGAAAGGGGTTGAGCGATGACCGAGCTCGAAGATGATCTCAGCGTCCGCCTCCCGCGGCCCGTGCTCGACACGGCCGACCGGGAGCGGATCTGGGCCCGGGTGACGATGCTGATCGATGGCACCGGTCCGGAAGACCTCGACGCCATCCTCATCTCCGAGTCGGGCCGGCGCATCATCGTCTACGTCGGCTACGTCGGCGGCGCCGTCGTCGGAGCAGCCGCGATCGCGGTGGGGGCCGCCTTCGGCTGGCGACGGCTGAAGATCCCCCGGACGGAGCGCGCGGCGTGACCCCGCCGGTCGCCTGCTTCCCGGGCCAGGGGGTCCCCGCCCAGGCGTACGCCGCCGCCGCGGACCGTGCCCCCGAGGTCATCGCCGAGGCCTCCGACGTCCTCGGTGTGGACATGGCCGAGCTCTGCCGCGAGGGACGCTCCGGCGAGGCCGACCTGACATCCACCCGCTGGGCCCAGCCCGCCCTGGTGGCATGCGCCGTCGCGTCGCTGGCCGCGCTCGAGGCCCGCGAGGGGCCCTGCGACACGGTGACCGGGCACAGCCTCGGCGAATACCCAGCCCTCGTGGCCGCCGGAAGCCTCGACCTCGCCGACGCGCTCCAGTTGGTGGACGTCCGGGCCCGGTCGATGGACGAAGCCGCCCGCGCCACCCCGGGCACGATGACCGCCGTCCTCGGCTGCGACCCCGACCGGCTCACCGAGATCTGCGAGCAGACCGGTGTCGTCGTCGCCGCGGACAACGCCCCCGGCCAGCAGGTGGTCTCCGGTCCTTCGGTCGCGATCGACGCGGCTACGGCCGCCCTGAACCAGATGGACGTCCGCACCATCCGCCTCGAGGTCGCGGGGGCTTTCCACTCGCCGGCCATGCGCGGTGCCGAGCCGCACCTCCGGGCCGCCGTCGATGCCATCCCGTTCCGCGCGCCGGCACGGACGATCTGGTCGCCGACGCTCGCAGCCCCGATGGCCACCCCCGAGGCGGTTGGCGACGTGCTCGTGGCCCAGCTCACCTCGCCGGTGCGGTGGAGACAGACCGTGGAGGCGATCTGGCAGGCCGGCGCGCGCGCCTTCCTGGACGCCGGCCCCGGCCGCGTGGTGACCGGGCTCATCCGGCGCATCGTGCCCGGCGCCGAGGTGCTCGCGGGCTCCGACCTGCTCGCGGAGGGCGCCCGATGACGATGCTCGCCGTCGACACCGCCTTCACCGAGCTGCCCGACCGCCTCGTCGTCGCCCCCGCCTGGGGAACGTTCGTCGCCCGGCCCCCGGTCACGGTCACCGCGGACGGCGAGCTCGTGGCGGCGGGTGAGGTGCTCGGCGAGATCCAGAGCGCCCAGGGCACCGAGCCGGTACTCGCGCCCTGCGACGCCTGGGTGATGTCGGTGCTCGTCCGGCCCGGGGAGCGTGTCCGTCCGGGCCGTCCCCTCGTCCATCTGCGGGCGCTGTGAGCGTGGGAACCGCGATCCTCGGCTGTGGCATGGCCGTGCCCGAGATCCGGCGCACCAACGCCGACCTCGAGCGGACCCTCGACACCACCGACGAGTGGATCCGTACCCGCACCGGCATCCGTGAGCGCCGCATCGCCGCGGCGCACGAGTCGACCTCGACCTTCGCCGTAGCCGCGGGCGCGCAGGCCCTGAAGCGCGCCGACCTCACCCCCGACGACCTCGACGTCGTCCTCGTCGCCACCTGCACTCCCGATCTGCCGGTGCCCGGAGCGGCCCCCCTGGTGCAGGCCGAGCTGGGGGCCGGGCGGGCGGCGGCCTTCGACCTGAATGCCGGCTGCACGGGATTCGTCCTCGCGCTCGGCGTCGCCGACGGCCTCGTGTCCTCCGGACGGGCCCGCCACGTGCTCGTGTGCGGGGCGGAGACGCTGAGCCGGATCACCGACCCCGCCGACCGCACCACCGCGGTGCTCTTCGGAGACGGCGGCGGCGCCGTCGTGCTCGGACCGAGCGACGGACCGTCGCGTCTCGGGCCGTCGGCGTCCGGGACCGACGGCTCCCGCGCCGCCTGGCTGTGCACCACCGAGGCGGGCACCCTCCAGATGCGCGGACAGGACGTGTACCGCCACGCCGTCGACCGGATGGAGGAGGCCGCCCGCGCCGTCCTCGGCGATCGCGATCCGGGCGGTATCGACCTCGTGGTGCCGCACCAGGCCAACGCGCGCATCGTCGCCGCGCTGGCCGAGCGGCTCGGGGTCCCATCCGATCGGGTCGTGTGCAACATCGCCGCCTACGGCAACACCTCGGCGGCCTCGATCCCGATCGCGCTGGCCGAAGCCGTCGCCGACGGCAGTCTGCGCGACGGCATGGAGGTGCTGCTGGTGGCCTTCGGTGCCGGGTTCTCCTGGTCGGCCACCCTCCTGCGCTGGGGGCATCGATGAGCCCGGACGTGGCCCTGGTCACCGGCGCTTCCCGCGGGATCGGACGCGCCATCGCGCTCCGGCTTGCCGCCGACGGCCTCACGGTGGCCGTGAACTTCCGCTCTGACGCCGAGGGCGCGGGCGAAACCGTGACGCGGATCCGCCAGGCCGGCGGCAACGCCGTGCCGGCCCCCGGCGACGTGTCGACGGCCGGCGGCGCCGACGTGGTGGTTGCCGCCGCCGAGGAGGCCGGTCCGCTGGTGGTGCTCGTCAACAACGCCGGCATCCGGCGGGACGGGCTGTCGATGCTGATGAAGGACGAGGACTGGTCGGCGGTGCTCGCCACGAATCTCGACGGACCGTTCCTGGTGTCCCAGCGGGCTCTCCAGCGGATGCTCGTGCGGCGTTCCGGGCGCATCGTCAATGTCGCCTCGGTGGTGGGGGTGCGGGGCAACGCGGGGCAGGCCAACTACGCGGCCGCGAAGGCGGGCCTGATCGGACTGACCCGCTCGATGGCCCTCGAGGTCGCCAAGCGCGGGATCACGGTGAATGCCGTGGCCCCCGGGCTCGTACGCACCGCCATGACCGAGGGCCTGGGCGACGAGCAGCTCGCGGCGCTGGCCGACGCCACGCCGTTGCGGCGGGCCGTCGAACCCGGCGAGGTCGCCGCCGCCGTGGCGTTTCTCGCCTCCGCGGATGCGTCGGCGATCACGGGACACGTGTTGTGTGTGGACGGCGGCATGACCGCATGAACGAAGGAGGAAAGCATGGAACAGGAGATCATCGCGTCCGACGAGCAGGTGCTCGGCACCCTGCGTGAGGTGCTGGCGGCGTTCCACGTCGACGAAGGCGACGTCACCCCGGAGGCCAGCTTCGAGGCCCTCGGCCTCGACTCGCTCGATCTCGTCGAGCTCTCTGTGAAGGTGGAGGACGCCTACGGCATCGACATCGAGGAGGACGACCTCAAAGAGGTCGTGACCGTCGGCGACGCGGCCCGGCTCGTGGTCCGCAAGGCCGCGGCGCGCACGTGATGGGCGCCGGAAGACGCGTGGCCGTCACCGGGATCGGTGCGGTCACCCCGCTCGGCGTCGGGATGGGCGCCTCCTGGAAGGCGCTGGCCGACGGCGTCTCCGGGGCGGGGCCGATCACCCGGTTCGACGCGTCCGACTACGGGGTGAAGATCGCCTGCGAAGCCGGCGACTTCGACCCGTTGGACCACATGGAACCCCGCGACGCCCGGCGCTCCGACCGCTTCTGCCAGTTCGCCGTGGCCTCTGCGGCCATGGCCGTCGAGGACGCCGGATGGTCCGGGCTCCCGTACGCCGCCGGGCGGGTGGGGGTGGTGGTGGGTTCCGGGGTCGGCGGCCTGGCCACCCTCGAGGAGCAGCACACCGTGCTCGCCGAGCGGGGACCGTCGAAGCTCAGTCCCTTCTGCGTGCCGCTGCTGATGGTCAACGGCGCGGCGGGCGCGATCGCCATGCGCCTGGGAGCCCGCGGACCCAACGTGGCCCCCGTGTCGGCCTGCGCCACCGGCGCCCACGCGATCGGCGAGGCGACCCGGATCATCCGGACCGGCGACGCCGACGCGGTCCTGGCCGGCGGGGCGGAGGCGGCGATCACGCCGCTGGCGCTGGGGGCCTTCGCCTGCATGGGGGCCCTGTCGCGTCGCAACGACGACCCGGCCGCGGCCTCGCGTCCGTTCGACGCCGGACGCGACGGGTTCGTGATGGCCGAGGGCGCTGCGGTGCTCGTACTCGAGGAGTGGGATGCCGCGGTGCGCCGCGGTGCCACGATCCTCGCCGAGGTCGCCGGGTACGGGGCCACGGCCGACGCCTATCACCTCACCCAGCCCGACCCCGAGGCGACCGGCGCCGTCGAGGCGATGCGCGCGGCCCTGTCCGACGCGGGCCTGGAGCCGGGGGCCGTGGGCTACGTCAACGCCCACGGCACATCGACGCCCTTCAACGACAAGGTCGAGTCCGCAGCGATCCGCACCGTGTTCGGCGAGACCGTGCCGCCGGTATCGTCCACGAAGTCGTGCACCGGGCACCTGCTCGGGGCTGCCGGCGCCTTCGAGGCCGCGGTGTGCGTCCGGGCGATCGGGGAGGGGGTCCTGCCCCCGACGATCAACCACACCTCCCCCGACCCCGACTGCGACCTCGACGTCGTGCCCAACGCCGCGCGCGCCACACCCGTCGACGCGGCGTTGTCGAACTCCTTCGGGTTCGGCGGCCACAACGCCTGCCTGGTGCTCCGGAGGGCCTCGTGAAGGCGTTCGTCACCGGTGCCTCCCGCGGGATCGGCCGGGCCACGGTGCAGCGCCTGGCCCGGGACGGCGCGTCGGTGGCCGTGGGGTTCTTCCGCAACCGCACCGCCGCCCACGAGGTGTGCGGCGAGCTGGAGGCGGCGGGAGCCGAGGCGGTGCCGGTGAAGGTGCACGTCGGCGACCCGGCGTCGCTCGACCGGGCCTTCGACACCGTCGCCGGCGCCTTCGGGGCGCTGGACGTGTTCGTCTCGAACGCCGCATCCGGAGTGCTCAAGCCGTTGACCGAGGTGGACGAGCGCGGCTGGGCCTGGACGATGGACGTCAACGCCCGGGCCCTGCTGTTCGGCGCGCAGCGGGCCGCCGGCCTCATGAAGGAGGGTGGGAGCATCGTGGCCCTCACCTCCGCGGGCTCGGTGCGGGTGCTGCCGGGCTACGGGGCCGTGGGGGCGGCCAAGGCGGCCCTCGAGTCGCTCGTACGCTACCTGGCCGTCGAGCTCGCACCGTCGGGCGTGCGCGTCAACGCCGTGTCCCCCGGGGTCGTGGACACCGACGCCCTGCGGCACTTCCCCGACCGCGAGGGTCTACTCGCCGGCGCCGCCGCCCGCACGCCGGCGGGGCGCCTGGCCACCCCCGAGGACGCCGCGGAGGCCGTGGCATTCCTGTGTTCGCCCGCCGCCGAGATGGTGCGCGGGCAGGTGCTCGTCGTCGACGGCGGGGCGGGGTTGCTGGCGTGACCACCACGACGGCCGAACGGATCCCCACCCTGGAACTCGTCTCCGGGCTCCTGGACGACGGCACCTTCGCCCCGGTCCGCACCCACGTCCGCTCTCCCAACCTCCCCGATGCTCCACCGGGAGACGGCGTGGTGTGCGGATCCGGGCGCATCGACGGACGGCCGGTCTTCTGCTTCGCCCAGGACCCGTCGGTGCTGGGCGGGTCGCTGGGTGAGACGCACGCCGCGTCGATCTGCAGGGTGCTCGACCTCGCCGACCGGTTCGGCCGTCCGGTGGTGGGCATCCACCGCTCCGGAGGGGCACGGATCCAGGAGGGCGTCGGGTCGCTGGCGGGCTACGGGCGGATCTTCGCCCGCCACGTCCGCCTCCGCAAGCGCGTCCCCCAGCTCGCCGTGGTCTCCGGGCCCTGCGCCGGCGGCGCCGCCTACGGCCCGGCGCTGATGGATCTGGTGGCCATGCCCGCGGAGGGTGCCTACGTGTTCCTCACCGGGCCCGACGTGGTGCGGGAGGTCACCGGGGAGCACGTGGGGTTCGCCGACCTCGGGGGGGCCGAGGTCGCCGGACGCTCGGGCCTCGCGGCCCTCGTGGGGGCCGACGACCATTCGACGATGGCCCTCGTCCGCGACGCCCTGGCCTACCTGCCGTCCCGCATCGGCGATCCGCCACCCTCAAGCGGCGGCTGGGTGGAGCCCGGCGCCGACCCCGGCGCGATCGTCCCCTCCGATGCCCGCGCGACCTACGACGTCCGGGAGGTGGTCGGTGCCGTCGCCGACGCCGGGTCGTTCCTGGAGCTCTACGGGGGATTCGCGCCGAACCTGGTCGTGGGTCTCGCGCGGCTCGGCGGTACGCCGGTCGGGGTGGTGGCGAACCAGCCGCACGTGCTCGCCGGCGCGATCGACGTCACGGCGTCGCGGAAGGGCGAGCGCTTCGTGCGCTTCTGCGACCGCTTCGGCCTGCCCCTGGTCGTCCTCGTGGACACGCCGGGGTTCCTCCCCGGAACGGCGCAGGAGCTCGGTGGTGTGATCCCGCACGGCGCGGGGTTCCTGTCCGCGTTCGTGGAAGCCGCGGTGCCGAAGGTGACCGTGGTGCTGCGCAAGGCCTACGGCGGCGCCTACATCGTGATGAACGCCCGGGAGCTCGGTGCGGACCACACCTTCGCCTGGCCCACCGCCGAGATCGCCGTCCTCGGCGCCCGCGGCGCCGTTAAGGTGCTCCAGCGGCGCGCGCTGGCCGCCGCGGAGGATCCCGAGGCGCTCCGGGCCGAGCTCGAGGCCGACTACCGGCAGCGGCACTGCTCCCCGTGGCCCGCCGCCGCCGGGGGCCACGTCGACGAGGTGATCGAGCCCCGGGACACGCGGACGAGGCTCCTGGAAGCGCTGGCCTGAGCCGGTTCCTGGCAGCGGACGTCGCCCCCACCGGTAGAATGGCGCGACGCGTGGCATCGGGGTGAGGAGGGTTCGTGCCTGAAGACACGGCCATATCGGTCGTCGGTCTCACGAAACGGTTCGGCACCCAGACGATCTGGGAGGACGTCAGCTTCGACGTTCCGCGCGGCAAGATCACGATCATCCTCGGCCCCTCGGGCACCGGGAAGAGCGTGCTCCTCAAGCACTTCGTCGGCCTCCTGAAGCCCAACGCCGGGCACATCTACATCGACGGGCTCGACATCCCCACGCTCAAGGAGAAGGAGCTGTTCGAGGTGCGCAAGAAGTTCGGCGTCCTGTTCCAGGACGGCGCCCTCTTCGGCTCGATGAGCATCGAGGACAACGTCGCCTTCCCGTTGCGCGAGCACACCGACCTCTCCGAGGGGACGATCCGCCAGATCGTCCAGGAGAAGCTCGAGCTGGTGGGGCTGTCGGGGGCCCAGAAGAAGTTCCCCGGGGAGATCTCCGGGGGGATGAAGAAGCGGGCCGGCCTCGCCCGGGCCCTCGTGCTGGAGCCGGAGCTGCTGCTCTTCGACGAGCCCGACTCCGGGCTCGACCCCGTCCGCACGGCCTACTTGAACATGCTGACCAGAGACCTGAACAAGCGGCTGGGCACCACCATCGTGATCGTCACCCACGACATCGAAACGGCGCGGGAGGTCCCCGACTACGTCGGCCTGATCTTCGCGCGCCGGCTGGTGAAGTTCGCGACACGCAAGGACATGTTCGCGTCGAAGGAGCAGGTGGTCCAGCAGTTCCTCCACGGGTCCACCGACGGCCCGATCGGCATGTCGGAGGAGAAGGACGCCGCCGAGGATCCGTCCGAGGAGACCGCCGCGTTGACGAGAGCCTCGTAGCCCATGGTCACCGCCGTTCGCACCGGCTTCGTCGCCACCGGCAACATGTTCTCGCTCACCCTCGACGCCTTTCGCGTCTTCTTCCGGCGCCCGTGGCCGATGGCCGAATTCCTGCGGGTCTCGTGGTTCATCGTGGCCGTCTCGCTCGTGCCGGTGATCCTCGTCTCGATCGCCTTCGGCGCGACGATCGCGCTCCAGGTGGGCAACGTCTCGCGCCAGCTCGGCGCGCAGTCGCAGACGGGGGCCGCGATGGTGCTGGCGGTGGTCCGGGAGGCGGCCCCCATCGCCACGGCACTTTTGATCTCCGGGGCCGGCGGTTCGGCGATGACCGCCGATCTCGGCTCCCGCAAGGTCCGCGAGGAGCTGTCGGCGATGGAGGTCCTCGCGGTCGACCCGCTCCACCGGTTGATCGTGCCGCGGATCTGCGCGGCGGTGGTGGTGGCGGTCCTGCTCAACGGGTTCGTGTCCGTGGCGGGGGTCGGGGGCGGCTACGTGTTCAACGTGCTGGTGCAGGGCGGGACGCCGGGCGCCTACATCGCGTCGTTCTCACTGCTGGCGCAACCCGCCGACCTGTACGTCTCCATGGTCAAGGCCGGGGTCTTCGGCCTGATCGCGGCCATGGTCGCGACCTATTTCGGGATGTTCTGCCGCGGGGGGCCGAAGGGTGTGGGGGACGCGGTGAACCGCGCGGTCGTCGTCACGTTCCTGCTCATCTTCGTGGCCAATTTCGTGATGACCGCGATCTATTTCGCACTGGTCCCACCGAAGTTCGCGTGATTCCGAGGAAAGGGATGCCGGGGTGGCACAGGCGGAGGTGAAGGTCCGGGCGCCGTCGGTGCCGGGCCGGGCCGTGCGAGGGATCGGGGACGCGGTCGTCCGCGGTCTGGGTGTGATCGGCGAGCACATGGGGTTCTACGCGCGGTCCCTGGCCGAGATGCCGGCCGCGGTGCGCCGGGGCACCGAGATCTTCCGGCACGTCTCCGACATCACCATCGGGGCCGGTGCGCTCATCGTGGGGGCCGGCACCGCCGGCGTCATCTTCTTCATGGCCTTCTTCACCGGGACCCAGGTGGGCCTCCAAGGGTTCAAGGGGCTGCAGCTGATCGGCGCGGAGGCGTTCACGGGGTTCGTGTCGGCCTTCGCCAACACCCGGGAGATCACACCCCTGATCGCCGGGATCACCCTGGCGGCACAGGTCGGCGCGGGATTCACCGCCGAGCTGGGTGCCATGCGCATCAGCGAGGAGGTCGACGCGCTGGAGACGATGGCCGTCCGGCCGGTGCCCTACCTGGTGTCCTCGAGGATCATCGCCCTGATCGTCGCCGTGATCCCCCTGTACCTGATCTCGCTGTTCTCCTCCTACCTCGCGACGAGAGCGATCGTCGTGTACTACCTGGGGTTATCGGGCGGCACCTACAACCACTACTTCACGATCTTCCTGCCGCCGATCGACGTCTTCTATTCCCTGATCAAAGCCCTCACCTTCGCCGTGCTCGTGGCCCTGATCCACTGCTACTACGGGTTCAACGCCTCGGGCGGTCCCGCCGGCGTGGGTGTGGCGGTCGGCCGGGCGATCAGGACGTCGATCGTGGTGATCCTGCTGGTGAACCTCCTGCTGTCGGCCATCTTCTGGGGGCCGGGCGACACGGTGAGGATCGCGGGGTGACGGGTACGGCGTGAGCGCTCGCGGACGCAACGCCGTCGTTGGGCTCGGCTCCCTGCTCGCGCTCGTCGGGCTCGGCTTCGGGGTGTACCTGTACCTCGGCGGCTTCTTCCGGCCCGGCTTCGAGGTCACCGGCGAGTTCGACCGGGCCGGCCAGTTGCTGCGGGCCGGCAGCGACGTGAAGCTCCGGGGCGTCCTGGTGGGCGAGATCACACGGATCCGGGTGACCGACGAGGGCTCGGCCCGCGTGGCGATGCGTATCTTCCCCGACCAGGACATCCCGTCCAACGTCAACGCGGCGATCCGGGCCAAGACGCTGTTCGGGGAGAAGCTCGTCGAGCTGCAGATGCCCGACGAGCCGGAGGGCCGCCTCGGCCCCGGGGACCGGATCCCGCTCGACCGGACGACGGGACCCTTCGAGGTCGAGACCATCCTGGAGAAGGCCGTGCCGCTCCTCGGGGCGATTGACCCCGAGATGCTGGGGGCCGCCTTCCGGGCCCTGGCTGAGGGCTTCGTCGGCAACGAGGAGGCTCTGCGCCGCGCCACGGTGCAGGGCGCCACCGCCCTCGGCGAGACCGAGCGGACGCTGCCCAACCTGGAGAACAACCTCCGCCACCTGCGGGATCTCGCCGTGGCGCTGGACGACGCCGACGACGATCTGCTGCGTGCCATGGACGGCCTCACCACGGCGGGACGGGCGCTCAACAGCAGCTCGACGGAGCTCCGGACGACCCTGAGCGCGCTCGCGGACATCACCCGCGATCTCGGGGATATCGTGGTCGAACGGGAGCAGGATCTGTCGGACCTGTCCGAACAGGGCCGGGCCGTACTCGAACTCGTCGCCGAGTTCGCGCCGGAGCTGCCGGGCATCCTCGACACCCTCGACTCCTTCCTCGGCGTGTGGATCCTCGATCTGTCCGAGGGGCCGTGGTGGCGGATCACCCTGACCCAGGGCTTCGCCACCGATCCCCCCTACGCTCCCGGTGAGGAGCCCCGCCCCCGGACGGCCGACGCCGCCGGACTGCGTGACCGGGCGCTGCGTGAACTGGCCGGCGACCCCGACTCGCCGCCGCCGGAGCTGACCGACATCCTGCTGGCGCCGGTCCCCGACGGCGCACTCGATGAGATCCTCGGCGACCTCGGTCTGGAGCGACGCGAGCGGCCGGGGGTGGACCTCCCGTGACCGGCAGCCTGCGCGTGATCGTCGTCAAGCTCTTGGTGTTCGCCGCATTCACCCTCGCCGTCACGGGGCTGCTCGCCGCGGTGATCGGCAACCTCCAGCCCTTCACGCCCTTCTACGAGGTCAAGGCGGAGTTCAGCGATGCCACGGGCCTGCTGGAGACCGACGTCGTGAAGGTCGCGGGCGTGACCATCGGCAAGGTCGCGGGGGCGGAGGTGGAGTCCGGACGCGGGGGCGCGAAGGCGGCGGTGACCCTGCTCGTCGAACGTCACGTGACCCTCCCGCGCAACGTGCGGGCGTCGATCCGTTTCCGCAACCTGGTCGGGCAGCGGATGGTCGTGCTGGCCCGCGACACCGACGAGCCGGACGCGCCGCCGCTGCCCAAGGACGGATCCGGCGTGATCCCGCTGCAGCAGACCTCGCCGGCCTTCGACCTGGGGGTGGTCTTCAACAACCTCCAGCCCGTTCTCGAGCGGTTCAATCCCGACGACGCGAACATCGTCGCCCGGGCCCTCGTCGCCGCGTTCAGCGGACGCGAGGAGCAGACACAGCGCATGATCGCCGACCTCGCCGACCTCGCGGAGACGCTCGGGGACCGGGGCCCGGTGGCCGCGGACCTCGTCACCAACCTGAACAGCGTCGTCGGCAGCCTCAACGAACGGGACGCCGAGCTGCGGTCCCTGCTCTCCTCCTTCGATCTCCTGATGCAGACGCTGGGCGGCCGGTCCGTGGAGCTCGCCCGGGCCGTGGACGACGTCGGGTTCGTCTCCGAGGCGTTCGCCGACATCCTGGCGGAGAATCGTCCGGGGCTCGACGAGGCCATCGCCCAGCTCCAGGCGATCCTCGCGGTGGCCGAGAGCCACAAGGACGACCTCGACGCGACGCTCGCGAACCTGCCCGGGAACACCCACGGCCTGAACCGGGCGACCACCTACGGCGAGTGGGCGAATCTGAACGCCGTCTGCGTGGACGGGTTCTGCGAGTCGGGCTTCGATTCCGCCACGGTGCGGGGTGGCGGCCTCCCGGACATCCTCAGAGCGGCGATCGGGGGCCGGCGATGACGCCGTTCCGCGAGCGCAACCCGATCGGCGTCGGGGGCGTGTCGATCCTCGTGATCTTCGCGCTGATCGCCTTCGCCTTCTCCCTCGACCGGCTGACGTTCCTGCGCGGGGTGTACACCGTCCAGGCCGACTTCGCCGACGCGGCGGGCCTCACCCCCGAGAACGAGGTGCGGGTCGCCGGGCTCCGGGTCGGGAAGGTCCGCACGATCGAGCTCGCCTCCGACGGAAGCGACGAGGCCAACGACCGGGTCCGGGTCACGATGGAGATCGACGGCGGGATCATGATGGGGAGCGCGACCAACGCCGAGATCAAGCTGAAGACGCTGCTCGGGGCGAAGTTCGTCGACCTGACCCCGCTCGGCGCGGAGCCCTTCCTCCAGGAGGGCGACCTGATCCCGCTGGACCGGACGGTCATCCCCTTCGAGCTCTACCAGGCCACCGACCAGACCGTGGAGTCGATCGGCGAGCTCGACGCCGACGCGCTCAACGAGCTCCTGAAGGTGCTCGCCGACGTGACCGAGGACCCCGACGGCAACCTCGGGCGGGCGCTCCGCGGCCTGGCGCAGGCCACCGAGGCCCTCGCCGAGCGCGAAGCCGACCTCGAGGAGCTGATCCGCGGGTCCGAGGATCTGCTCGGCACCCTGGCCGACCGCTCCGAGGAGCTGGGACGGATCATCGACAACTCCGCCCGTCTGCTCGGAGCGCTCTCCGAGCGCCGGACGGCCCTCAAGCGCTTCGTCCGGGAGACCGACCGGGTCGCCTTCCAGTTCGGCGATCTGCTGCGGTCCACGCGTGACTCCCTCGACCCCGCCCTGCGGGATCTCCACGAGATCCTGACCGTGGTGGGCGGCCGGCAGGACGAGTTGGACGCCACCCTGCTCGCGCTCGGGCCCACCGGGGAGGCGTTCGCCCGCGTGTTCAACAAGGGCCCCTGGGCCGACATCTTCACCGCCACGATCGCGGGGACACCGCTTCCCGTGGGCAGCGACCTGACCGGCGTCCTCAGCGCCGCGGGGGGTGGGGCGCCGTGAGCTCCCAGGCCCGGACGATCACCGCCATCGTCGCCGTCCTCACCCTGATCGCCGGGGTGGCGGGGGTGGTGACCAGGCAGCCCGACGACACCTACGAGGTGACGGCCCACTTCACCCGCGCGATCGGGCTCTTCCCGCGCTCGACGGTGCGTGTGCTCGGCGTGGAGGTGGGCCGGGTCACCGAGGTCGTTCCGGAGGGGGACCGGGTCCGGGTCGGGATGCGCATCCACGATGACGTACGGATCCCGGAGGACGCCCGTGCGCTGATCATCCCGATCTCGCTGATCTCCGACCGGTACGTACAGCTGGAACCCGTCTGGACGAGCGGCCCGGCCCTCACCGACGGCGACGAGATCCCCGTCGAGCGCGGGGTCGTGCCCGCCGAGCTGGACGACCTGCTGGCCACGCTCAAGGACTTCCTCGAGGCGCTCGAGCCGGGGACCGTGGATGAGCCGGGTGCGCTCGGACGCTTCGTGGTCAACGCCGACGCGGCCCTCGACGGACAGGGAGAGGCCCTCGGCACCACGATCGAGAGCCTCGGCTCCCTGCTCGACACGCTGGGGCGCAACGCGGACAGCTTCGACGCCACCCTCGTCTCGCTCGATCGCATCTTCGGATCCCTCGCGCAGCGGGATGCGGCGATCGCCGCAACCAACCGTGGCCTGGCCAGCGTGTTCTCGGCCCTCGCCGAGGAGCGCGAATCGCTCGGGTCGGGCATCGTGAACCTCGGCCTGATGGTCGACGAGATCGGGCGCCTGGTGCGCACGCACCGCTCCCGGCTCGAAGCGGATCTCACGGTGCTGGCCGATACCACCGACGTCGTGATCCGCCGCCGGGACGAGGTCCTGCGCAACATCATCTGGTTGCCGGTGCTCGCGGAGGGGGCCGCCCGGGCCAAGGACGACGCCAACGACCGGGTGATCGTCCGCGACAACCAGCAGGTGAGGGAGGACTGATGCGGCTCACCGCCCTCCTCGCCGCATGCGTCCTCGCGCTCGGAGGCGCCGCCTGCGCGTCCGGCGATCCGATCACCCTCGTCGCCGAGTTCGAGAACGTCGGCGACCTGGTCGTGCGCGCGAACGTGCAGCAGTCCGACGCCGTCGTCGGCACCATCACCTCCATCGAGCTCGTCCAGAACGGCCGCTGGCTCGCCCGGGTGACGATGCGCCTGGAGCCGGGAACCCCGGTGCCCGAAGGGACGGGGGCCGTGGTGCGGTCCACGTCGCTGCTCGGCGAGAAGTTCATCGATCTCGTGCCGCCCCCGGAAGTCACGTCCGCGACGCCGAACCTTCCCGACGATGCGGTCATCTCCGCCGACGACACCTCGAAGGCCCCCGAGCTCGAGGACGCCTTCGTGCAGCTCGGAGGGATCCTGGCCTCCGGCGCGCTCCAGGATCTCGGGAGCTTGACGACCGCCTCCGCGATGATCCTCGAGGGGCAGGAAGAGGAGCTGGGCCGTGTCCTGGACGGCTCCGCGAAGCTCGTGGCGTCGCTGTCCGCGCAGCGCGACGCGCTGGCCGAGGCGCTGGACCGCCTGCGGTCCACGACCGGTACCCTGGCGGACCGCGACGAGACGGTCAAGGCCTTCCTGAGCACCAGCGACGACGCCGTCGAGCTGCTGGCCGGGCAGCGCCAGCAGCTCGACGAGGTCATCGTCAACCTCGACCGCCTGGGGCAGTCCGGCGCCCGGCTGATGCGCGACCACCGCGAGGACGTGGACCGGCAGATCAAGGCGTTGCTGGAGATCGTCGCCGCCGTGCACGAGGGCCGCGAGGCGCTGGGCGGCGCGTTGGGGAAGCTGCCCGATTTCACGCGCCTGTTCGCTGAGGTCGCTCCCGGGGACTACATCCAGCTCGACGTGCTCACGGAGAGCCCCTTGCCGGTCGGGGCGGCCTCGGCCTCGTCCGGCGAGCCCGAGCCTCCCGTGGCCTCGATCCTCTGGAGCGCGACCCGATGATCCAGCGCCGTGTCGTCATCAACGTGGTCGCCTTCCTGGCCCTGAGTGCGGTCCTCATCGCCGTGCTGATGGTCAATATCTTCCGTATCCAACCCCGGTACACGGTGGTGGCGGCCTTCCCGAACGCCGGCGGGGCCTTCACCGGACAGGAGGTCACCTACCGGGGGGTGACGGTAGGCCGGATCGGCGACATGCGCGTGGCCTCCGAGGGGGTCGAGCTCGACCTGATCATCGACAGCTCCTTCGATCGCATCCCCCGGGACACCCGTGCCCGGATCATGTTCAAGAGCGCGGTGGGAGAGCAGTTCGTCGATCTGCTCCCGCAGACCCGGCAACCGCCGTTCCTCGAGGACGGCGACCTCATCTCGCTCGACCGCACGGAGGTGCCCGTCCAGCAGGAGGAGCTGCTGCGGCTGCTCTCCGCGGTGCTGGACGGGGTGCCGCCCGAGGCGCTCGGCAACCTGGTCGACACACTCGGCACGGGCCTCGGGGGCCGCGGCAGCGAGCTGCACCGGCTGCTCGCTGCCTTCGACCCGGTCAGCGAGGTCCTCGCCCGGCGGACGGCGGAGCTGAACCGGATCAACGTCAACGCCGATCGGGCCGGCGCCGCCTTCTCCGGGACGTCGCGGGAGTTCGTCTCCGGGGTCGGGAGCCTGGCCACGGTCGCTGAGACGTTCGCGAGCCGCTCGGAGGACATCGAGCGGCTGCTGGCCGCAGGGGCGTCCGGCCTGCCGGATCTCGCCGGACTGCTCGCGGCGCGCAAGGCGGAGCTGAACACGACGATCGCGAACCTCGCCGAGCTCACGCGGATGAACTTCGAGCACATCGACTCGGTACGGGACACGCTCGAATGGCTCCCGCTGTTCCTCCAGACGATCATCGATATCTACGATCCCGAGACGAACCGCCTGCGGTTCGGGCTGTCGCTGGCCGAGGGCAGCGAGCCTTGCGACTACGGCACGCCCCGGCGTGCCCCCGACGAGCGGACGGGGAACGCCCCCCACCACCCGGTCATCGATTTCGAGTGCGAGGGCGCCGGCGGTTCGTCCGCCGGTGCGGCGGCTGATCCCGCCGCCGGGCCGGGGGCCCGGGGGTCCGGACGGGCGGACCCGGAGATCGGTTGGTTGGACCTGCTGACTGATACGCTGCCTACCGGGTGAACGACAGGGAAGAAGGCTTCAGCGAACTCACCGCGGCGTTCGTCGACCGCGAACGGGAACCCGACCCCGAGGTCGGGCCGTCGGATCCTCCCGAGGACGCCGGGCCCGAGCAGGCCCCGGAGTCCCCGCCCACCGAGGGCGGCACCCGGCGGCGGCGGTGGTTGGTGCCGGCGGTCGTGCTGCTGCTGGTGGCATCCAACATCGCGCTGGCGGTCCTGCTGTGGCGGGCGGCACCCACCGGCCAGGAGCGTGCCGTGGCCGCCGTGGCCGAGCGCTTCACGCAGAACCTCGTCACCTTCGACCACCGCACCCTGGACGCCGACATCGAGCGGATCCAGCAGGACGCCACCGGGACCTTCAGACGGCAGTTCGACAGCGCGCTCGGCGGCGACGTCGCCGTCTTCCGCGAGGCGATCCGCGAAGCCGCCGCGGAGTCCTCCGGCACCGTCCAGGGTGCCGCCGTCACCGAGATCGCCGGAGACCGGGCCACCGCGGTGGTGGTCGCGGAGCAGCAGATCCGGAACAGTGAGACCCCAGACGGCCGCACGGTGGTCCGGGTGATCGAGCTCGAGCTCCTCCGGACATCCGACGGCTGGAAGGTCAACGAGGTCTCGACCCTGGGAGCCGACGACAGCTGATGACGGCGCGCCGCCGGGGAGTGGTCGTCGCCGGTCTGGCCGCCGTCGCCGTGCTCGTCGCGGCTGCCCCCGCGGCCGCCCGGAGCTACGCGCTGCCGGAGGCCGAGATCCTCGTCCAGGTCAACCCCGACGGGTCGGTGGCCGTCAGCGAGCACATCACCTTCGCCTTCGACGGCGCGTTCTCGGGAGCCTTCCGCGATATCCCCTCCCGGTTTGGCGAGGAGGTCCCCCCCGACTCCGTGCAGGTGCAGGAGGACGACTTCCGGTACGAGCCCGGGGGCACGACCACGCTCGGGGAGCCCGGGCCCCCGAACACCTTCGCGGTCGGCCCGCACGAGGGTGGGGTGCGGATCGTGTGGCGCTACAACGCCTCCGACGAGCGGCGGACGTTCACCGTCGACTACCGGATGCTGCGGCTCGTGCGCGTCTACGAGGACACCGCGGAGCTCAACCTGAGGGTCTGGGGCGATCACTGGCCGGTGGGGCTCGAGCGCCTGCGGGCGACCGTCCGGCTCCCCGGTGCCGTCCCCGAGGCCCAGCAGGAGCGGCTGCGGGTCTGGGGGCACCCCGAAGACGTCCGCGGCGTCGTGAACCGGATGCCCGACCTCATGGGCGCGACGCTGGAGGCCACCGCGATCCCCTCCGAGCGGTGGGTCGAGATCCGGATGCTCTTCCCCCGCGACCTGCTGTCGAGCACCGGCGGTGCACAGGTCGTCGGCGAGCCGGGCTTCGACCGGATCCTGGCCGAGGAGATGGCCTCGGCCGAGAAGGCCCGGCGGGCCGCCGAGCGTGCCGAATGGGTCCGCCGGAACCTGTGGTGGCTGCTGCTGCTCTCCCTGCTCGGCCTGTTCGGCCCCGCCGCCGGCATCTTCGCGTTCGTCGCGTGGCGGTACGGCCGTGACCCCCGCGTCGAGATGCTCTCCGACTACGTCCGCGAGCCGCCGTCCTCCGACGGACCGGCGCTCGTGGGAGCGCTGATGACCGAGGGGGGTGAGGTCGGGACCAAGGAGTTCGTCGCCACCCTCTTCGACCTCGTCCGCCGGGGGTATTTCACCGTCGCCCACGAGCTGAGCGAGCGCAGCACCTGGATGGGCCTGCGCAACGAGACGGTCTCCGATCTGCGGGTCCGCAAAGGGGATCGATCAGGGGACGATCTGACCGGCCACGAGCGCGACGTGTACGACGCCGTCGAGTGGATCCTCCCGGAGGCCGGAGAGCTGCTCTCGCGGTTCGCGGACGTCCTCAAGGAGCATGCCAGCAAGTTCCACACGCGGTTCACCTCGTTCCAATCCGACGTGCGGTCCGAGGTCAAGGCCCGCAGGTGGATCGACCGTACCGGCCGGCGCGTCTGGGGAACGGCCGTGGCGATCTTCGCGGTGATCTTCATCCTCGGGTTCGCGCTGGGGATGTGGGAGGCGGGCCGGGGGTCGCCGTTCTTCTCGATCCCGCTGGTCGTCGGCGGGTTCACCAACGCCTTCGCGCTCGCCGTGCTGGGGAGCGTGATGCCGCGGCTGCTCACGCGCCGCTCGCGGGAGGGCGCGGAACTGGCCGCCGGCTACGACGGGCTGCGCCGCTTCCTCGACGACTTCTCGGCGATGAAGGACGCCCCGCCGGCGTCGATCGCGCTGTGGGAGCGCCTGCTCGTCTACGGGATCGTGCTGGGCGTCGCCGACCGCGTGCTCGAGGCCGCGCAGCTCTACGCGCCGCACGAACTCGTGGAACGGAGCAACCTGTACTGGGTGGACGGGAGCCGCACCGGTCTCGGCGGCGGGCTCACGTCCCTGCGTCTGGCAAGTCTGATGTCCGGAATCGGTCGCGCTGCATCCGCGGGCGCCCCGGCCAGCTCGTCGTCGGGATTCGGTGGTGGCTTCTCCGGCGGTGGCGGCGGTGGCGGTGGCGGCGGTGGCGGAGGAGGTGCTTGGTGATGGAGATCCTGCTGTTGCTCGTGCTCGTGCTGATCGTCCTGGCGGTGGTCGTCGGGATCATGCTCTACAACCGGTTCGTGACCCTGCGGAACCGGTCGGAGAACGCGTGGGCGCAGGTGGACGTGCAGCTCCGGCGGCGCTACGACCTGATCCCGAACCTCGTGGAGATCGTCAAGGGCTATGCCTCCCACGAGCGGGAGACCTTCGAGCGTGTGATCCGGGCCCGGTCCGCGGGGGTGGAGGCGAAGAGCGTCGAGGAGCAGGCGCAGGCCGAGAACATGATCACGCAGGCACTGCGGCAGCTCTTCGCGGTGTCCGAGGCCTACCCGGAGCTGCGGGCCAACGAGAACTTCCGCGCCCTCCAGGACGAGCTGACCTCGACCGAGCAGCAGATCGCCGTGTCCCGGCAGATCTACAACGACACCGTGCTGCGGTACAACACCGCGATCCAGACCTTCCCCGGGGTGGTCTTCGCCGGACCGTTCGGGTTCGCCGCCCGTCCGTACCTGGAGATCGAGGAGGCGTCGCGGCAGCCGGTCCAGGTCGACTTCTCCGACATGCCGGGCCGCGACCAGCCCCCGCCCGCCGGCCAGACATGAGCGGCGGCCACCCGGTGACCGTCGCGCCTCACTCGGTGTCCGGCTCCGGGGACTCCTCGACGTCGGCGGTACGGTCCTGGTCGCTGAGCGAGCCGGCGATGCGCAGCAGGTCGTCCCGGGGGACGTAGCCGGACACCATCACGAACACGTCGTCGACGAACCCGTAGACGTGCGGGGGGACCTCGGGTGAGATCGCGTAGACGAAGCGGCGTCCGCCGCGGACCTCCTCGGCGGTGGTGAGGGGCAGCCCGACGCCGGCGAGCGGCGACTCGGTGAGCTCGAATGCTCCGTCCGCGATGCGCCGCTGCGAAACCACGATCGTGCTCTTGCCGTCGGAGTAGGCGATCTGCACGATGCCCTCGGGGGCGGGGTAGGTGTCCTCGGGCCCCCACGCGCGCTCCTCGCCCGTGTAGACCTGGAAGGCCCGCTCGCGGAATCCCTGCGGAAGGTTGGTCGGGAGCAGGGGCGCGAAGGGGGTTTCCTCGTCGAGCTCGGCGAGGGTCACCTCCGCGAAGGCCGCGTCCTGGGTCTCGACCTCGGCCCCCGAGGGCGCATCGAGGGCGAACTCGCCGGGCAGAACCACGTCGTTGATGACCACACCGGCGACCTCCACCGTCTCGGTCGTGATCCGGTCCCGGTCGCCGAAGGCCTGATCGATCGCATCCTCGTCCAGCAGCTCCGACGGGCCGAGCACCCCCGCGTCTGCCCGCTCGATCGAGCGCCGGATCTGCACGGGGAAGGAGGTGACCGGGTCGATGAGCATCTCGATGCGATCGGCCCTCGTGAATGCGGTGGGGGCAACCGTGAAGGCGATCCGGTAGACCTCGCGCTCGTCCAGCTCCGCGCGTTCGATGACCCGGACGTCGCGGGCGTCGACGAGCAGGCGGACCGCCGATCCCACGGCGTACTCGAGGGAGCCGAGGTGGGTGGCGAGGGGACCGTCGGGGGGCCCGAGCGGCGGGTTGGCCAGGACGAGCATCCTCGCCTCCTCCCCCTCGCCGATGAGCGTCCGCGTCTCCTCCGGCGTCCGGGCGACCTGCTGCCGGTCGAGCTGGCGTCCCCCCACCTCGAGGGCCCATTCGTCCCGGGACCGGTCGGGGTCCTCGTAGACGGCGCGTCCGGTCAGGGTGCCGTTGGAGAAGCTGTAGACGAGCCGGTCGTCCTCCCGCCGCAGCCGGTACAGGTTGAGACGGGTGATGCTGTAGGAGGCCTTCAAGGAGCGCAGGTCGTCGAAGGCGGCGCCGACGCGGCTCTGGATCTGCTGCGCCGGGGGCAGGTCGGCCGGCGCCCCCTCGAACAGCTGGGGCCCCCGGACGAACAGGAACCCGGCGAGGCCGGCAACGAGCGCGGTCACGAGGATCGCTGCGATCCAGGGCCCGGCACCCTGGCGCTCGCGCCCGATCGGTTCGTGGTCCGGCGCGATGGGCGGCTGGTCGGCCGGCGACTGAACCTCGTAGACCTCCTCGGTGGCCGGCTCCGGTGGAGCGATGCCGGTGTTCACGAGGACCACCGAGGTCTCGCGTGACGCAGCCGGGATGTCTTGCGTTGGCTCGGACTCGGGCTCGGGTTCGGGTTCGGGGGATCCCTCCTGTGCGGCCTCGGCGGGCTCCGGCTCCTGCTCCGCGGGTGGCTCGATCAGGACGGGTTCGGTGTCGTGGGGCGGGGGCACGGGCGGCTCGGGTTCCCCGACGGCGACCATCGGCCCGGTGTCCTCGTCGTTCTGCTGCAGCTCGAGCGGTTCGCCGTCCCGGACCGAGCCCGGGTCGGCGTCGCCGGCGAGGACGGTGGTGGCCCGCCATACCGTGGTGTCCAGGACCTCGGACCGGACGGTCGAGGGGCGGACCCTCCGGAACGCCGACCGGGCCCGCGCGAGGTCGTCGTAGTAGGTCTTGCATTCGGCGCAGGAGATCAGATGCATCGCGAGCTCGCGTTCCTGCGCCTGCGACAGGGGCTCGTCGAGCGCGAGGGAAGCGATCCGGCGGGCGTCTTCGTGGTCCATCACACCGCCTCGTTCATCCGGATGCGCAGCATCTCGCGGGCGCCGGCGAGACTCTCGATCACCTCGGCCTCCTCCATCCCGAGCGCGCCGGCGATCGTCCGCACGTCCCAGCCCAGGACCTCGCGGCACACGATGAGCTCCCGGTCCTCCACGGGCAGCGCGCGCAGCGCGCGCCGGGCCCACACCACATCCTCCCCGGGTTCGGTGGGAAGGGGGCCCGGGGCGGCCGACGGGGTGGGACGCAGGTCGGCGGCCACGCGGCGGGCGATGCCCAGGATCCAGGTGCGGATGCTCGTCCCCGGCTCGTAGCGCGCCGACGACCGGGCCACGCGCACGAAGGTCTCCTCCAGGGCGTCCTCGGCTTCGTGCACGTCGCCGAGCATCCCCGCCAGGTACCCGAACACGTCGGGGGCCAGGGCACGGACGAGCTCCTCGAAGGCGACACCGTCGCCGCGCGATGCCGAGCGCATCAGGCGTTCCTCGCTCACTGACCGGAGTCTACCGGGGTGGTGTGACGCCGCGGAGCGCCTGGAGGGATCTCATCCCGCCAGCTTGGCGATCACGTCCTGGGCGTCGGGTTCCTTCAGCCGCTTGGCCGTGCTCCGCATCGCCGTCTCCAGGACCAGCGACCGGCGGGAGGGATTCATCAGGTTCCAGCCCATGGCCGCCAGGTCGTCGGCTCGCGGCTGTACCAGCAGGACCTTCTTGCCGGCTTCGCGGACCTTGCGGGCTTCCCGTCCGAGCCGCCGCCCGGACAGTGACCGGAAGCGCCGCTCGACCCGCTCGAGGAAGGTGGTGGGGATGCCGGGATGCAGCGACGACATCGGGTTGAGACCGATCACGATGTCCGCGTCGGTGCGGGCCATGAGGTCCAGGTTGGACGGCGACCAGGCGCCGCCGTCGATGTACATGCGGCCCCCGATCTCCACGGGGCTGTAGAACCCGGGGATCGCGCAGGACGCCTCGACCGCCCGCCACAGGTGGGCCGGGGGAGCATCGTCCTGACCGAAGATCACGCGGCGCCCGGTCGCGTAGTCGACGGCGACGATCCACAGGTTCGGATGCTCGGACCAGCCCTCGGCGACCACGCTGCGGACCACCCGTCCGATCTCCTCGGTCGACAGGAACCCGCGGCCGATCCACCCCACCGCCACCGCCGTGGGTGGGAAGCGCCAGGGCTGGATCAGCGTACGCAGGGCGAGCTGCGGCGAGCCGAGCGCCAGGCGCGGGATGCCGGCGGCACGGCGGAAGAACCCGCCGGAGTCCTCCTCGGCGCTGGGGATCGGCTCGCCGTAGCGGTCCACCATCCCCTCGACCGAGCCTCCGCCCTGGTGGTGGACGAGGAACCAGGTGGGCAGCCCCGATGCCACCAGCGACCCCACCACGGATCCTGCGGACGTGCCGACGACATAGTCGGCGGTCGCCGGATCCCAGCCTGCCTCCTCACCGAGGGCGTGCAGCGCGCCGATCAGCCAGGCGGCGCCGAGCACGCCACCGCCGCCGAGCACGAGGCCCACCCGGGGGCCCGTCTCGGTGGGGCGTTCGAGGTTTCCGTTAGGCTCGTTCGACATGCGTCTTCAAGCGTAGCCGTTCTTGCAGGTCAGGGACGCCAACCGCGTCGAGGAGGAGGTCGGGATGCAGGAGAGCCGCGCGCGCTGGGTCGTCGGGCTCCGGCGCTCGTGGGTGCTCGGGACGGCCCTCGACCGCTGGACGTCCGACCACGGGGTGACCGGGGTCGTGTGGACGCCGGCCTCCTGGGTGGCGGACGACGCCGCGCCGGCGCTGGTCCGGATCGTGGAGGCGGGAGCCGCCGCCGACGCCGAACTGCTGTGGGACCTGTCGGTCCCCGACATCCGCGCCGCCGCCGACGCCCTGAAGTGGAAGTTCCGCGAGCGCGACGAGTTCGACGGCTACGTGGCCGTGTGGATCGATCCCGAGCGGATGGTGGACGCCCCTCGCGCGCTGGCCGCGGCCAACGCGCTGCTGGCGGAGCTCGACCGGGAGAACGTCGTGGCGGCCTTCGCGTGGACGGGCGCCCGCGCCGGCGCCCTGACCGCGATCATCGCCGACGGACTCCCCGTCGCGGTGTCGGGCGTGAAGGATCCCGAGACGGTGGCCGCCGTCCGGCGCGCCTGGGTGAAGGGCATGGACCGGCTCCGCAAGGACGTCGCCGCCGAGCACGAGGAGGAGGGCATCGCGGAGCAGATCGCCGACGTTCCCGTGTTCCTCCTCGGCTCCCCGCACACCGGAGACGAACAGGACGCGCTGCGGGGGGTCGACCTGACCACCGAGACCTCCGTGCTCGGCCGGGACGGACCCTCCGCACGGCTGCCGTTGTCGCCGGAGGCCGAGCGGGCCGGCCGCGAGGACGCCGTCCGCCGCCTCGCCGACCGTGCCCGTCGCCCCGTGAACGAGGATGCCTACGAGCCGGAGGCCTTCGCCCGCGGCGCGGGATTCCGGGTCGGCGAGATCGAGCGCGGCGACCTCCTCGAGCGCCTGTGGGCGCGGGACCACACGATCTGGAGCGAGGATCCTACCGAGATCGCCGACCGGCTGGGGTGGCTGGACGTCGCCGAGCGGATGCGCGACCACGCCGGTGAGCTGGCCGACTGGGGACGCCGCGTCCGTGGCGGCGGTGTGCGGCACGTCGTCCTGTGCGGCATGGGTGGGTCGTCGCTCGCCCCGGAGATGTTCCACGCGCTGCTCGGCGGCGAGATCCCGCTCACCGTCCTGGACACCACCGACCCCGCCCACGTGGCCGCCGTCCGCGACGGCATCGACGTGAACACGACGCTGTTCTGCATCGCCTCGAAGTCTGGGACCACGGTGGAGACGCGGTCCCAGCTCGAGCTCTTCTGGGCGGCATCGGGACGCGGCGACCGGTTCGTCGCGGTGACCGATCCGGGCTCGCCTCTGGCCAAGCTCGCCTCGGAGCGTCGCTTCGCCCGCACCTTCGAGAACCCGCCGGACATCGGGGGCCGCTACAGCGCCCTGTCGTACTTCGGTCTGGTGCCCGCCGCGCTCGTCGGTATCGACCTCGACGCGCTGCTCGCCGGAGGGCTGTGGATGCAGGGCCGCCACGCTCCCTCGGTCTCACCGTCGCGCGCACCGGGCACGAGGCTCGGTGCGGCGCTGGCCGAGGCGGCCTCGGCCGAAGATCGGGACAAGCTCACCCTGCTGCTGCCGCCGGAGATCGCCTCGCTCGGGGCGTGGATCGAGCAGCTCGTCGCCGAGTCCACGGGCAAGGACGGCAAGGGCCTGCTGCCGGTGGTCGGTGAGGAGCTCGGCGGCCCGGAGGTCTACGGCGCCGACCGGGTCTTCGTGGCCTACGCCCTCGGTGACGATGCCTTCCCGGAGGCGCTGAAGGCCCTGGAGGAGGCGGACCATCCGGTGATCCGGATCCGTACCCCCGGCCCGGCGTCGGTGGGGGCCGAGATCTACCGGTGGGAGATCGCCACCGCCGTCCTCGGGCATCTCCTCGAGCTCCATCCCTTCGACCAGCCAGACGTGGAGTCGGCGAAGCGGGCCGCCCGGGAGGCGCTGGAGGCGGCGGCCCCCGGGGCCCCCGAGGCCGGGTCGGCGTCCGGGATCCTGGAAGGCGTCGCGGCGCCGTCCTACGTGGCGATCCAGGCCTTCCTCACCCCCACCGACGACACGGCGTCCCGGCTTCAGGCCGTGCGGATGAGGCTGCGCGACCGCCACCAGGTGGCCGCCACCGTGGGGTTCGGCCCCCGGTACCTGCACTCCACCGGCCAGCTGCACAAGGGGGGTCCGCCGACCGGGGTCTTCCTGCAGGTGACCCAGGACCACCCGGCCAATGTGGACGTCCCCGGAGCCGGGTACTCCTTCGCGCGACTGATCGACGCCCAGGCCGACGGCGACCTCCGAGCCTTGCGGGAGGCCGGACGGCCCGCCGCGCGCCTCACCCTGGACGAGCTCGAGAGGCTGGTGCAGACATGAGACTCGCGATCGTCGGCCTCGGACGCATGGGCGGCAACATGGCGCGGCGGCTGCTGCGTGAAGACCACGAGGTGGTGGTCTGGAACCGGTCCCCGGAGCCGGCGGCCGAGCTCGCCGCCGAGGGGGCCGAGGTCGTCGAGGACGTGTCCGAGTTGCGCGAAGCGCTCGCCCCGCCGCGCGTGGTGTGGTCGATGTTGCCCGCGGGTGAGATCACCGAGCAGATGGTGGAGCGCCTCGCGCGGGTGCTGGAGTCCGGCGACGTGATCGTGGAGGGCGGCAACGCCATGTACCGCGATTCGATCCGGCGTGCGGAGTCCGTCGCCGAACGCGGTCTGCGCTACCTCGACGTGGGTGTGTCCGGTGGCATCTGGGGCCTGGATGAGGGCTACTGCCTGATGGCCGGGGGCACCCCGGAGGCCTTCGCGGTCCTCGAACCCGCCATGCGCACCCTCGCGCCGCCCGACGGGTACGCGCTGCTGGGACCCTCGGGGGCCGGGCATTTCACGAAGATGGTCCACAACGGCATCGAGTACGGGATGCTCCAGGCCTTCGCCGAGGGCTTCGAGCTGCTCCACGCCGCCGACGAGTTCTCGCTCGACCTCCACCGGGTCGCCGGCCTGTGGCGCAACGGCAGCGTGGTCCGCTCCTGGCTGCTGGATCTGCTGGAGACCGCGCTGGAGTCCGATCCGTCCCTCGACCGGCTCGCCGGCTACGTCGAGGACTCCGGCGAGGGCCGCTGGACGGTGGAGGACGCCGTCCGCCGGGGGGTTCCGGCCACGGCGATCGCGCACTCGCTGTTCGCCCGGTTCGCCTCCCGGCAGGACGACTCCTACGGGATGAAGGTGATCGCCGCGCTGCGGGAGGCCTTCGGGGGCCACGGCGTGCGCCCGGGGGAGTGACCGATGGCCGACGAGCGTCCGCCCGACCGGACGATCGTGATCTTCGGTGCCTCCGGGGATCTCACGTCCCGCAAGCTCGTCCCCGCCCTCTACGCCCTGCACGTCGACGGGCTGCTCCCCGGGCAGTGGGAGGTCGTCGGGTACGCGCGGACGGAGATGTCCGACGCCGAGTTCCGCGACCGCATGCGCGAGAGCGTCGCGCAGCGCCACGGTGAGGTCTCGGAGGACGCATGGTCGGCTTTCGCCCGGCGGCTGCACTACCGGTCGGGACCCTACGCCGGCGAGGGGGCGCTCGCGGACCTCGTCGGGGAGCTGTCCGCCGGGAGCTTCCCGCAGCGCCGTCTGTACTACTGCTCGACGCCGCCGTCGACGTTCACGGACATCGTCCGGGCCCTCGGTGGGCGAGGGCCCCACGAGGGGTCGGCGATCGTGGTGGAGAAGCCGTTCGGTCGCGACCTGGACTCCGGCCGTGAGCTCAACGAGCTCGTCCACGAGGTCTTCGACGAGAAGCAGGTCTTCCGGATCGACCACTACCTCGGCAAGGAGACCGTCCAGAACATCCTGGTGTTCCGGTTCTCCAACGGCATGTTCGAGCCGATCTGGAACCGCCGCTACGTCACCCGTGTCGAGATCACCGTGTCCGAGGATGGCGGCGTGGGCCACCGGGGCCGCTTCTACGAGGAGGCGGGGGCCCTGCGGGACATCGTGCAGAACCACATCTTCCAGGTGCTCACGTTCCTGGCCATGGAGCCACCGGTGTCCTTCGATCCCGAGACGCTGCGCGACGAGAAGGCGAAGGTGCTGAGCGCGCTGCGCCCGGTGGATCCCGCCGAGGTCGTCCGCGGGCAGTACACCGCCGGTCGCGTCGGGACGGAGGACGTCGCCGGTTACCGTGCCGAAGAGGGCGTCGACCCGGCCTCGGAGACCGAGACCTACGTGGCGATGCGGCTGGCGATCGACTCCTGGCGCTGGGCCGGTGTCCCGTTCTACGTGCGCACCGGCAAGCGGCTGCCGCGGCGGGTCACCGAGGTCACGATGTCCTTCCACGACGCGCCCCACGCCCTGTTCCGGGAGGCGACCCCGGAAACCAACCACCTGACGCTGCGCATCCAGCCCGACGAGGGGATCTGCCTGTCCTTCGACGCGAAAGTGCCGGGCCCGGGGATGCGGACGCAGCGCGTCGACATGGATTTCAGCTACGCGCGGTACTTCGACGTGGATCCGCCGGAGGCCTACGAGCGGCTGCTGCGCGATGCTCTGGCCGGCGACCACACCTTGTTCCCCCGCGCAGACGAGGTCGAGCGGGCCTGGACGGTGCTCCAACCGATCATCAAGGCCCCCCCGCCGCTGCGGGACTACACCGCCGGATCGTGGGGGCCGCCGGAGGCGGACGACCTGCCGGGTCCGGCGGGCTGGCACCTGCGGGATTGAGGGCGTCTCGACGCAGCCATCGATCCTCGCGGTAGCCTGGAGACGGCACGGCATCACAGGAGACGAGGAGGGCGCGATGGGTCGGAAGAACCGGAAGAAGTCAGAAGCGCAGGCCGTCGCCGATCGGGCGGCGGAGATCAAGGGCCAGGCCCGCGTGCTCGCCGACGAGGGTGGGGAGGCGATGAAGGATTTCGCGTCCACCACCGGGGTGGCGGCGAAGGAGTTCGCTCACACGGCCTTCGAGGCGGCCAAGGATCTGATGGAGACCGTGGAGAAGGCGGGGCAGCGCCTCGAGAAGGAGTCGAAGCCCGCCCGGAAGCGTGGACGCAAGCTTCTCAAGATGGGCATCGCCGTCGGCGCGGGCGTGTTCATCGCGACCAATGAGAAGGCCCGCGGAGCGATCTCGCAGCTCATCGGCCGCGGTGGCGACGGCGGACCCGACCCCTGGGAGACCACCGACGCCAACGGCTTCACCCAGGCCCCCGCGCCCGAGGCCCCGGCGACGGAAACCACCCCCTAACAGACCAGCTCCCGGAATGCCACCGCCGCGTCGGCGCCTTCGGGGCCGTCGGTGTGCTTGAAGAAGACGTGGACGTCCGCGCCCTCGCTTGCGAGGGCGCGGACGGTTTCGGCACGTGAGGCGAGCTCGCCTGGGGTGTAGTCCTCGCGTCGCAGCCGCAGGTAGGCGAAGGGTGCGGTGCGCCGGTAGGTCTGCGGATCCGTCTCGTCGTCGTTGAGGCACCGCGCCACGCCGTGGGCGGCCAGCGCCTCGTTCACCTCGGGGTTCGCGAAGGAGGGGTGCCGGGGCTCGAAGGCGAACGCCGTGCCCCCCGGGAGCCCGGCGAGGAACGCTCCGAGATGCTCGGGGTCGAAAGCCAGACTGGGCGGCGTCTGCACGAGGATCGGGCCGAGCGCGTCCCCGAGCGTCCGCGCGGCCCGTACGAAGTCGGCCACGTCCTCCTCGGTGCTGGACAGTCGCTTGGTGTGGGTGATCCGCTGATGGATCTTCAACGCGAACACGAACCCGCCGGGCACCTGGTCGCGCCACCGCTCCAGGAGCGCCGGCTGCGGCATCCGCCGGAAGGTCATGTTGACCTCCACGGCCGGAAGCCGCTCCGCGTAGCGGGCCAGCATCTGCTCGCGCCGGGTGCCGGGCGGGTAGAAGGAGCCGACCCACCCGGGATAGGAGAAGCCGGAGGTGCCGACGCGGATCCGACCGGCCACGGCTACAGGTAGGCCTGGGCGTGGCGCAGCACGGCCTCGGCGTCGGGCCCGGAGGTCTCCAGCCGCGAGCGTTCGTCCCCGCGGTCGCGCTGGGTGGCCACGCGGCACCAGTCCGACGCGGCCCCGCGGATCACCGTCGGTGCGTCCTGCGGGCCGATGGTCCACGTCTCGCCGCCCGGGGACGTGAGCTCGAGCCGGATCGGGCCGGGTGCCGGCAGGCCGGCCTGCGCGAAGGCGTAGGGGAGGGCCCGCAGCCCGATGAAGGCCACGTGCCGCAGGCGGTCGGTGTCCGCGGGTTCACGGTCGACGGCGGCGAAGCAGTCCAGGCTGTGGGCCCAGGTCTCCATCAGCCGGGCCGTGACGAAGGAGACGACGCTCATCCGGTTCGGCCCCCAGGGGATCCGGGCGCCGGGGTCGAGCTCGTGGACGGCGTCGCGGAGCTTCCAGGTGGCCTCGCGCCACCAGGCCAGCACCTCGGCCGGGGGCTTGTCCCGGCCCTTGAGCACCTGTCCGAGGGTGAAGGCGTCGCCCGATCCGGCTGCTGCGGCCTCGGTCAGCAGGTCGCGGGGGCCGCCGGTGGCGCAGTCGTAGGCGAGGTCGTCGGTGTCGGCGAGATGGGCGACGGTGTCGCGGACGTCCCACCCGTCCGCCGGCGTCGGGGCGAACCACTCGGGGTCGGACAGCGACGACAGCAGCTCGTCGAGGGCGGCGCACTCCGCTTCGAGGTCGTCGAGGATCTCCGCGGGTGTCGTCATGGTTCCCATCCTTGCACGATGCGCTTCTTGTCGACCTTGCCGATGTCGTTGCGCGGCAGCTCGTCGAGCATGCGCACCTCCTTGGGCACGGCCGCGTAGGCGACGCGCTCCTTGCACCAGGCGACGAGCTCGTCGGAGCCGACCTCGCCGGCGGGGACCACGGCGGCCACGATCCGCTGTCCCCAGGACGGGTCGGGGACGCCCACCACGGCCACCTCGGACACGGCGGGGTGGCGGCTCAGAGCGATCTCCGTCTCGGCCGGGTACACGTTCACCCCGCCGGTGATGATCATGTCGTCGGCACGGTCGACCACATAGAGGTAGCCGTCGGCGTCGAGGTAGCCGAGGTCCCGCACCGACACGTACCCGTCGCGCATCCGCTCGTCGGTGAGCTCGGGATCGTCGAGGTAGGACTCCATCAACGCCCCGGACGACGACCAGATCTCACCGATCTCACCCGGGGGGAGCTGCCGGCCCTCGGGATCGAGGACGCGGACGCTCACCCCGCCGACGGGTTTGCCCACCGAGCCGGGCTTCTGGCGCTGGTCGGCCGGGCCCGCCACCGACACCCACGCCATCTCCGTGGACCCGTAGAGGTCGTAGATCACGTCCCCCAGCAGGTCCCGGGCCCGGTCCCGCAAGTCCTGGCGCAGTGGCGAGCCGGTGCACACCACCACCCGCAGCGACGAGAGATCGTGGTCGCGCGCGCCGTCCCAGTCCACGAGCTTGTGCAGCATCGTCGGCACCACGGCGGTGGTGGTGACGCGGTGCTGTTCGACCTCACGGCAGAACGCCTCGGGCGTGAAGTGCTCCACCAGGACGACCGCGTTGCCGAGGGTCTGGGCCGCGGTCGCGAACCCCGAACCCGAGGAATGGTAGAGGGGGCACACGACCATGTGCGTGTCGTCGGCGCGGAAGGGGATGGTGCGCAGGAAACCCGCGAGGGTCTTGAGCGACGCGCCGTCGTCCAGGCTGCGGACGGCACCCTTGGGGCGCCCCGTCGTCCCCGAGGTGAAGATGACGATCTTGCCCTTGGCCTCCCGGGGGATCGGGGGTTCGTCCGAGGGCGCGGCGCCGACCGCCGCCTCGAAATCGTCCCCGGCCCGCAGGACGGGCACGCCGGTGTCGAGGTCGTCTCGGTGCGTCACGAGGAGCTTGGCGCCCGTCCGTTCGAGCAGCGAGGCGACGTCCTCCACGGGGGCCCGGGGGTTGATGAAGGAGATCACCATGCCCGCCCGCAGCGCGGCGGCCTGCGTCTCGATGAACTCCGGGCGGTTCGGTAGCAGCACCGCCAGCGCGTCCCCCGGGCGCAGCCCCGAGGAGAGCAGATGGTTGACGAGCCGCTTCAGGCGCTCGTTGAGCTCGCCCCAGCTCGTCACCCGGTCCCGGAAGACGAGCGCCGGCGCGTCGGGCGTGTTCGTGCCGTGGATCGTGTAGATCAGGTGCGCCTTCGCCCCTTCGGCTTTCACCTGCCGTCCGAGGGCGACGAGGGCCCTGGGCCCCAGCGGCCTGATCGCACCTCGACGCACGAGGACGCCGAGGTCCGCGAGCGGGTCGAGCAGGTTCGGCACGCGCTTCGCCAGCTTCGAGAGGTTTCCGGGGAGCTCCATGGTCCCGCTCAGCCTATCGGACGGTCGCGTTCCAGCACGAAGAACGCCAGCGGGACCCAGACCCCGACCTTGAGGTACGCCTTCCCGAGGACCAGGCCGGGGTCACCCGGATCGGGATGGACCAGCAGGTCCCGGAACAGGCGCGTCGGCAGCAGCCGCGGGTTGCGTGGCGACGACCCGTAGTCGAGGAGGACGCACCCGCGGCGGCGCCACACCGTGGGCCGGATGTCGTAGTGGGAGTGGCGCAGCGGACGGCCGCGCCAGCTCCAACGGCGCCAGTCGCGCTGGGAGCAGAACACGTTGTAGCCCTCCGGCCCCCGGGGGCCCGCGTACATGCCTTTGACGAACCTGGTGAAGCGCAGTGCCCGGGGGACGGCTCCGGGGATGGACCCCCGGTACTCCCAGCCCGTGATCTCGTCGGGATCGGGTGCCGACCCGGCGCGGAACCACCGTCTGAGGTCACGGCGCCGCGCCGAGGCGAGCTCCCCGGGATCCATCAGGTCTGGAACATGCGCTGGATCTGCTGGGCGAACATCATGTCGCCCTTGAGCTTGAGCTTGCCCTGCATGAACGCCTGCATGCCGTCGAGGTTGCCGGTAATCAGGCGCAGGTAGTCGGGTACCGCGAGGCCGAGGGTCACCCGCGCGTCGGTGGGCTCCCGCTTCTCGTAGGAGGCCTGCTTGTCCTTGATGATCACGGCGTAGTTGTGCGTGTGGCCGCCGTGGCCGAGCTCGTAGCCGATCACGCAGTCCTGCGCGGCATCGGGGTTCACCGCCTGGGTCATGCCCTGGAAGGTCATGTCGAGCAGGGTCTCGACGCCGCCGAGCTGCTCGGCGAAGGCGATGATCTCGTCGTCGGACTTTCCCTCAACCGCATCCTTGAGCATCTGCTGCGGATCGTCGGCCATGGTTCCTCCTTGTCGGTCGTGCCGATGCTTCCACGCATCGTTACCCACCGCGCCCCCCGGCGTCGAACCCGTGGCAGGAGACACGGATCCGGTGGAGAACCTTGTCTGCGTGTCCTATTCACACCAAGGATGAGGAAAGGAAGGCAGGGGATGCGCACAAGCGTTCGTTTGCTCGTTGCGGTCGCGCTCGCGGCCGGACTCCTCGCGGTGCCCGGCGGCGCACAGGCCGATCACTGCGGCGGCAACATCGTGATCTTCAGTCGTACCTCGGCGTCGGTCGGTGGCAACGATGTCACCCCGCCTGCCGTGAACGGCAACGCGCTGCTCTGCATCGCGGACCCCGATGAAGAGGTCTGGGAAAAGCCCCTCCTGAATGCGGGAGCCACCCAGGTGACCGTCCGGTACACGGAGGACTGGGGCGAGTCGGAACCGGAGCTGCAAGGGGTCCTCGACGGTCTCGGCTTCGAGGAGGCCCCGATCACGCTCGTGCGTATGGAGCACGATCTGGGTGGCTGGGTCTACGACACGGAGTCGATCGACATCCCGAACCCGACGGCGCAGGGCGCCCTGACGGCCACGATCATCCTGCCCGACGGCTGGGAGGAGTCGGTGACCTTCTACACGCCCGGGTCCTGAGCGTCGGAGCGAGCCCTTACCTGGGGGGTGTGGGACGGGCGCCTTCGGGCGCCCGTCCCGCGTTGTGGAGCCGGTATGGTGCCAGGAGGTTGCGATGAACGAGGTCTCGGCTTCGACCACGGTGGATGCGACCGCGGAGGCGGTCTTCGAGCTGGTCGATCAGTGGGAACAGCTGACCAGCGTCCATCCCCGTCTGCGATTGCGTCCCGTGGACGACGGCCCGGACCGCGGTCTGGGGGCCCGGTTTCGCGGCGACCTGGGGCTGTCGCCGATGAACGCGGTGCTCGTCCAGTCGACCCTCGAGGTGGCCGATCACTACTTCCCGGAGCGTCTCGTGCTCGCCGACACCGCGGGCGAGATGGAGCTCGCCTTCACCTTCGGCCGGGTCGGTCAGCGAACGCTCGTCGAGCTGCGGCAGCGCTTCAAGCTTCCCGGGGGCCGGGTGGGCAGGCTCGTCGGCACCGCGCTGTCGGTGTCGGCCCAGCGTGACGTCTCCCAGGCTCTCGAACGCCTGAAGCGGCTCGCGGAACGGTAGACCGGCGGGAGGAAACTCCTCGGCGTGCGTCGAACATCGGTTCATGTCCAGACCGCGCTCGCCGGCGGCGCTGCTCGTGGCCCTCGTGCTTGCCCTCCCGACGTCCGCGTCCGCGGGTGAGCAGACCACGTTCACGCTCGAGCTGGACTGCAGCAACCCCTCCGCCGACGTCGGTTCCATGGAGCACACCTACCTGGAGCAGGGCTGCTGGGGGCATGTCGGGATCCATCACTACTTCGTCGGTGGCGATGGAGCCTACACGCTGCACGGCGGTGCGGGGCGGCTGTTCTCGGTGGAACAGCAGCTTTCCCCGCCCGTGGAGTTCGCGGCCCCCCGTACCTCGCCCCCGCAGGTGGTCAGCTCCATGCCCGTGGAGGTCAGCCTCGACGGCATCACCTGGACGAGGGTGGCGGACGCCGGGTACCGGTTCGCGGGGCTCGAGTCCGGTGGGACGGCGACGCGCCAGGAGATCCTGTTCACGTTCACCGCCGCCGGTGAGCCCTTCCGGTTCATCCGCGTCCGCCAGCCGCTGTCCGCCGCGCAGGGGCTGTCCGGCTACCTGGACGCATCCCGGATGACCCTGGAGGTGGGCGACGCCGGGCTCGTCCCGGCCCCCGTCGTGACCCGGCAGGAGAACGCCGCCCGGAACTGCTCCGAGCACATCATGGAGGCAGTCTGGGCCGCCCACCCCTGCTGGTTCGGCGGGATCAACCGGTGGGACACGCCGAGCTTCTTCCACACCTACCCTCTGGGCGACGCGCGGCTCGACCGGGTCGAGGCGACGGTGGTGTTCGCCTACTTCCGCCCCGAGGACCCGGGGACCTGCTGCGGCCAGACCCGCAGCGGCATCCTCGACGGGCCCGTCCTGCTCCAGTCGAGCCTGGACGGCGAGGCATGGCAGACGATCGCCACCGTCGAGGTCGGCTACGGGACGCCGCACACCTTCGCGGTGGACGGCCTGGACGGGCGCGAGTCCCGGTTCCTGAGGCTTGTGGCCGACAAGCATCCGGGGTACTGGAACCACCCGGCCCTCAAGCATCCCGAGGCGTACCTGCTCCACAGCGAGCTGACGCTCACCGGCCTGCTGCCCTGACGTCGATCAGCCGCGGACGAGTTCGCGCAGGTCGGTCTCCGCGTCCTGCAGCGTCGTCGCGTCGACGTCGATGCCGCGCTGGATGAGCCGCCGTGCGGCGCCGATGTCACGGGGACGGTTGAGCGCCACCGCGGCCACCATCCGCGGACCGCGCAGCCAGAAGACGGTGGCGTCGCGATCGGGGATGCTGCCCCGGACGATCCGCTCGGCGTCGTCGTCGGGGTGGCCGAGCATCTGGAGGTTGAGGTCGTACTGGTCCGACCAGAACCAGGGCAGGTCCCGGTAGGGCTCCTCGGAGCCCAGCATCGCCCGGCCCGCGTGCGCCCCCTGGTTCTGGGCGTTCTGGTAGTGCTCCACGCGGATCCGCCGTCCCGAGAAGGTGTCCGGCCACCGGGCGACGTCGCCGGCGGCGAACACCCGGGGGGCCGAGGTGCGGCACTGCTCGTCCACGACGATCCCGTCGTCGCAGTCGATGCCCGCCCCTTCGGCCAGCTCGGTGTTCGGCGCGATGCCCACCCCCACGACGACGAGGTCGGCGGGGTAGCGGGTGCCCGAGGACCCGACGACGGCCTCAACGCGCCCGGCCCCCTCGAAGCGCTCCACCCCCTCGCCGAGGCGCAGGTCGACGCCGTGGTCCCGGTGCAGGTCGGCGAACGCGCGGCCGAGGTCCTCGCCGAGCACGCGGCCGAGCGGCACCGGAGCGATCTCGATCATCGTGACCTCGCAGCCGAGCGTGCGGGCCGAGGCCGCGACCTCGGCGCCGATGAAGCCCGCGCCGACGACCACCACGCGCGGGGTGCGTCCGAGCTCCTCGGCCAAGCCGGTGGCGTCGCCCAGCGTCCGCAGGTAGCGGACCCCCTCGAGCCCGGCTCCCGGCACCTCCAGGCGGCGTACCCGGCCCCCGGTGGCGATGAGGCACCGCTCGAAGCCGATCGTGTCGCCGTCGTCGAGCGTCACGGTGCCCTCCGGATCGAGGGCGCTGACGCGGACGCCGAGCCGCAGCTCCACGTCGTGCTCCTCGTAGAACGCCGCCTCCCGCAGGAACACGGCATCGGGTTCGGTCTCGCCCCGGAGTAGCTCCTTGGACAGCGGCGGACGCTCGTAGGGCCGGTCGGGCTCCTCGCCGACGAGCACCAGAGGACCGTAGCCGGCGTCGCGCAGAGCCTCCACGGCCCGGCCCCCGGCGAGGTTGGCGCCGACGACGACGAACGGGCGCGTCACGCCCGCCCCTCGCGCTCCGTGGTGGTCGTCGTTCGCGGCATCCTAGTGAGGATACCGAGCGAGGAGGCGGGGACGTGGACGAGACACGGAAGGTGGTCGGCGCGACGGCCGGAGCCCGCGGGTTCTTCGGCGGGGGCGACGCGCGGGAGGTGGCGCCCCGGACGTTCTTCGTCCCGGCCTTCGCCAACGCCTCGGTGTTGGAGACCGACGAGGGGCTGCTGCTCGTCGACGCCGGCCTGAAGGCGATGGGCCCCCACATCCACGGACAGGCCCGCGCCCTCACCGAGGCGCCGCTGCACACGGTGGTCTTCACCCACGGCCACGTGGACCACACCCTCGGCCTCGACCCGTGGCTCCAGGAGGCGGGCCGCATGCCGCGCATCGTCGCGCACCGCAACGTCCCGCGGCGCTTCAACCGGTACCTGCGCACCGCCGGGCTCAACGAGCACATCAACCGCGTCCAGTTCGGGATCGAGGACGCCATGTGGCCGCAGGAGTTCTACTGGCCGGACACCACCTACACCGACGCGCTGACCCTGACGATCGGCGGCGAGCGCTTCGAGCTGCGTCACGCGCTCGGCGAGACCGACGACGCGACCTGGATCTGGGCCCCCGACCGCGGGGTGCTGTGCACCGGCGACTTCTGGATCTCCTGCGCACCCAACTGCGGCAACCCCCAGAAGGTGCAGCGCTACCCGGAGGAGTGGGCGGCGGCGCTCGAGACGATGGCCGCTCTGGGGGCCGAGGTGCTCCTGCCGGGACACGGTCCGGCGATCGAGGGCGTGGCCGTGGTGCGGGAGGCGCTCACCGACGCCGCAGCCTACCTGCGGTCGATCGTGGAGCAGACCCTGGACGCACTGAACGCGGGGCTGACCCATGAGGACATCGTCGCGCGGGTGCGGCCGCCGGAGCACCTGGCGGCCAAGCCGTACCTGCAGCCGGTCTACGACCGACCGGAGTTCATCGTCCGCAACCTGATCCGGCTCCATGGCGGCTGGTGGGACGGCGAGCCCGAGGATCTGCTGCCGGCCCCCTCGGGGGCCCGAGCGGCGGAGATCGCGCGCATCGCCGGCGGGACCGGCGTGCTCGTCGCCAGGGCCCGGGAGCTGGCGGACACCGACCTGCCGCTGGCCTGCCACCTGGCGTCGTGGGCGGTGAAGGCCGACCCGGCGGACGCCGCCGCGCGCGAGTGCATGCGCGACCTCTACGGCCGGCGGGCCGAGGAAGAGCCGTCCCTGATGGGACGGGGGATCTTCATGCACGCCGTCCGCACCGCCGGCGACGCGCCCTGAGGGTCGGCGGGGCGTGAGACAATGGGGATATGGCGCAGTCCGTACCCTCCCGTCCCGCGCGTCGCCGGTACACCACCGGTGACGAAGCGCTCGACCAGCAGATCGCCGAGCTGGTCGAGGTCTCCGGTGCCGACGAGCGCACCGCGGAGCTCATCACGCACATCGTGACCACCGGGTTGCTCCTGGCCCGCGATGGTGCCTCCAGGCTCGACCTGAAGATCATCAACGCGGCCCTCAAGGAGATGCGCTACGCGTTCAAGATCTTCGCTCCCTACCGCCACGTGCGGAAGGTGAGCGTGTTCGGGTCGGCGCGCACCGCGCACGGGCACCCCGACTACGAGCAGGCGCTGAAGTTCGGCACGACGGCCGGCGAGCGGGGCTGGATGGTCGTGACCGGAGCGGGTCCGGGGAGCATGGCCGCAGCCAACGAGGGGGCCGGCGCTGCGCGGAGCTTCGGGGTGAACATCCGGCTGCCCTTCGAAGCCGAGCCGAACCCGTTCATCGCCGAGGATCCGAAGCTGATCAACTTCAAGTACTTCTTCACCCGCAAGCTGATGTTCATCAAGGAGGCCTCCGGGTTCGTGCTGCTGCCCGGCGGGTTCGGCACGATGGACGAGGCATACGAGCTACTCACCCTCACCCAGACCGGCAAGAGCGACCTCCACCCGATCATCCTCCTCGACCCCCCGGGGGGCACGTTCTGGAAGAGCTGGATGCGCTTCGTGCAGGAAGGCCTCCTCGACAGCGGCTACATCTCCCCGGAGGACCTCCGGCTGTTCAAGCTCACCGACTCCGCCGAAGACGCGATGGCCGAACTCGACCGCTTCTACCGCAACTTCGACTCGATGCGGTTCGTCGGCGACCGGCTGGTGCTCCGCCTCAAGCGGGCCCCCGACGACGAGGAATGCCGACGCCTCTCCGAGGAGTTCGCGGACATCATCGTGTCCGGGGCCATCGAGCGGGTCGAGCCGTCGAAGGCCGAGGAGCAGGACGACGACGCGCTCGACATGCAGCGGATCGGATTCGTGTACGACCGGGCCTCCTACGGCCGGTTCCGTCTGCTGATCGACAAGCTCAACGAGATCCAGGTCTGAGTCCCGGCGGGTCGTTCTCCCGTTCGTCGGTTTCGGCTTCCTTGGGCTGCCCGTCGGTCGAGGCCCGAACCATCCGTTGGCGCAGGACGGCCACGGGCGGCCGGTCCGCCGACGCCGGTGTGATCTCCAGGCCCGCGCACTCCGGACAGACCACCGTCAGGGGGCCGAAACCCGCGAAGACCAGCAACCGTCCGACCCCGTAGCACACCGGGCATCCGTTCGACATCCTCCTCACCCCCGTCGCTCGTCAACGGTGGGGAAGGTGGGCCGAGCCTAGGCTGCGATCACGCATGGCGCTGTGACCTGGGTCACACCCGGGAGGATTCCGTCCGTACGTCCGCGAATACCGCGTCGACGTCGCTCGGCGATGGATCGGGGGTTGGTATGCGGCCTATGGATCGACGGCAGTTCTTCCGGAACACGGGAGCTTTCGCGGCGGCGATGTGCGTCCCGTCGGTGATCGCGCGCGCCGCGGGAGCGGTGCCGAGAGATGTCTCCGACGAACTGCGGCGTCCGCCCGTGCTTCCCGACGCCTTCCCGAAGGTGGGCGCGATCATCGCGCCCCTGGCCTCGGTCCCCGCGATCGTGGAGGCGGGGACCACGCTCACGGTGGAGCTGGATCCGCGGCGGGTGGGTGCCGCACACGACCTGCGGCTGTCGCTGGTCCCCCGGTTCGGGGCCGTGCGTGCGCCAACGGAGCTCGTGCTGCTCGATGTCGGCGGCGAGATCACGAGCCCCCTGTGGCGCGACCGCGGCGCACTTCTCGTGACCGCCGCGGTGCCGTCCCTGGGTGGGGTGGCGGAGGACCTATACGACCTGCGGGTCTCCTGGGCCACCGGAGCCGACCAGCAGCCACGTGCGGTGAAGGTCGTGGAGGCCTACCCGGACAAGCCCCGGTTCGTGATCGTGGCCGACCCATCGGTGGGGGATCCACGCCCGGTCCAGGAGGGGGCCGAGGATCTGGTGGCCACCGGATCACCCGACTCGCTCACGGACAAGGCCCTGAAGACCCTCGGCATGCCGCCGGACGAACGCATGTGGGCGGCGTTCAACAAAGTGGTCGACGAGGTGAACCTCGCAGCGCCGGACTTCGTGCTGGTGGCCGGCGATCTCACCTTCGGCCTGTACCCACGGCCCATCAACTACGAGTTCGAGGAGGCCTACCGGCTGATCAACCGGTTCCGGGTGCCGACCTTCCTCACGCCCGGCAACCACGACCTGTACCACTTCGACTACGACCACGCCGACCGGCCCCACACCACCGACGGCAAACAGCTCTGGCCGCTGTACTTCGGGCCGCTGCAGTACGCCGTGGACGTGGGTCCAGACCTCCACCTGATGAGCATCAACTCTTTCGACTGGCCCGACGACCAACGCAACCCCTTCTACTTCCGGGACGACGGCAGCCAGCGGACGCGCTCCGGCGGATACGTGTCCGACGAGCAGCTCGACTGGGTCGCTGAGGATCTGCGGGGCTGGCGCGACGGCAACACGGACGGGGCGATCGTGACCTTCGCCCACCACAACCCGTCCTGGCGGGCGCGCCGGCACCCGTGGCCCGGCCTGAATCGGCTCGAGCTCCGTGATCTGCTGGCCGAGGTGCGGGCGGGTGCCCACTTCGCCGGTCACACCCACGACGACCGCATCGCCCGGTACCACGAGGGCGACATCGTGGAGACCAACGGCAACAACGACTTCCCGCGCCGGGAGCTGCACTACATGGACCGCGACGACCTCCTCGACGACTCGTGGACGCAGGAGGAGCTCGCCGCGATCATTCGCGACCCGTCTCACGGGCCGGTCTTCGTGGACACCACGACAGCCGCCTCCGGTCTGAAGGGGCCCGACTGGGGACTCGGGAGCTACTGGGGATGGCGCCTTGGCGTGCTCGACCAGCGCGACGGCGGCTACGACCCTGCGGACTTCGGCTACCCGGCCACCGAGGAGTTCCTGGAGGCCCACGCGGAACGGCCCGAGAACTACAACGCCGACCATGCCCCCCTCGGGGTGTTCTCCTATCCCTCGTACTACCTGGATGAGGCCGTCGAGGGCCCGAACGACGGCACGGCGGGACGCGTGCGGGTGGCGATCACGAGCCGGCTCCTGGTCGACCTGCGGACCGTGGTGCTGGTATCGGTCGCCGCACCGGATGCCGGCAGCGTGACCGTGGACGGCGGGACGGTCGTGGGGGCACGCTCCGCCGACGGCGTCACCGACCTGTGGGTCGAGGTGACGGTGCCGAGCGAAGGGCAGGCGGTCGTCGAGGCGAGGGCGAACACGGGAGCATACCCGCTGTAGCTCTCAGGATGTGTCGGGGTAACCGGGTGGGAGCCCGCTGGGTGGGTCCTTGCCGAAGAACCGGTTCTTGATCTCTTCGCGTAGTCCCTTGGGGCCGGTCTTCCAGATGCGTCCGTCGGGGGCGCGGAGGGTGAGTCCGGTGTAGGGGTTGCCTTCGAGTTTCCAGCCGCCTTCGTGGAGGAGCTGGTGTTCGGGTAGGCAGAGGAAGACGACGTTGTGGGCGTCGGTGCGGC
>CAZLKN010000026.1:0-43859 GCA_964560135.1 uncultured Actinomycetes bacterium
AGATGCAGCGGGAGATCGAGATCGAGCAGGCCCACGTGGACCGGGCCTACCGGCGGCTAGAGGAGATCCGATCCGACGCCCGGGCGGTGGGGGCCCGGGCGCTCGCGTCCCAGACCACCTCCTACGCGGCCCGGACGGAGCGGGAGGGCCTGGCGGCTGCGAGCACCGGCCGCGTCCGCCAGCTCCAGATCGGCGACGAACCGCTGGTCCTCGGGCGTCTGGATCGTGCGGACGGCGAGCGACTCCACGTGGGCCGGGTGGGGGTCACCGACCGCGACCACGAACCGCTGGTGGTCGACTGGCGGGCCCCGGTCGCCGAACCCTTCTACCGCGCCACCGGGCGCGACCCCATGGGGGTGTTGCGCCGCCGTCATCTGATGTGCCGCGGCCCCCGGGTCGTCGCGATCGACGACGAGATTCTCGACACCGAAGGTGCCCGGGATCTCGTGCTCGTCGGCGAGGCCGCGCTGCTGCGCGCCGTCCAGCAGAGCCGGTCCGGACGCATGCGCGACATCGTCGCCACGATCCAGGCCGAACAGGACGAGATCATCCGTGGCCCCCTCGAAGGCGTCCTGGTCGTGCAGGGTGCGCCGGGCACGGGCAAGACCGCGGTGGCGCTGCATCGCGCCGCCTACCTCCTCTACACCCATCGCACAGCCCTCGAGCACCGCGGCGTCCTGCTCGTGGGTCCGAATCCGATCTTCCTGCGCTACGTGGAGCACGTGCTGCCGTCCCTCGGCGAGCATGCGGTGCGCCTCGCGACCCTGACCGACCTGGTGGACGGCGTCCACGTGACGCGGGCCGAGCCCCCCGCGGTCGCGCGGCTGAAGGGCGACGCAAGGATGGCCGACCTCGTGGCGCGCGCGGTGAAGGCGCTTCCCCGGCCCGTGCCCGAACCCGTCCGGCTCCGCTACGACGGCGAGGTCTTCTCGCTCACGCAGCATGCCTCGCGGCGGATCATCGACTTCGTCCACTCCGAGCCCGGCACTCATCATGCCCGCCGACGTGTCCTGCGCGGTCTCGTCCTGCAGCACCTCGCCGATCTCTACGGCCACGCCCAGCGCCGATCGGCCGAGGCGGGGGACCGGGGGCCGGTCGACGACGACGCCTTCGGACGCGAGGAGCGCGTCCGCTTCTACGAGGCGATGCTCGCCGACCCGCGGCTCGCCGAAGCGCTCGAGGCGATGTGGCCGGAGACCGTCCCGGACGACGTCGTGCGTGCACTGGCGGTCCACGGAGAGGGGACCTGCACCGCCGTCGAGCTGGAGATGCTGGCCGACACGGAGGATGGATGGACCGCGGCCGACGTCCCGCTGATCGACGAGGCCGCCGTCCTGCTCGGCCCCCGCGAGCGTCCGCCCGCCGAAGAGGACTCCGTCGACGAGGAGGAGCGGTGGGCGATCGAGCGCATGCTGGACGACCTCGCCGAGGTCGAGCCGATCATCCGGGCCGAGCGCGAGCAGCTCGCCCGTCGGTACCTGGAGGCCCGGGCGTCGCTGGACGCGCCGGAACCGGAGCCCTTCGAGCGGGAGACCTTCGGTCACGTCCTCGTCGACGAGGCCCAGGAACTCTCACCCATGGCGTGGCGGATGCTCGCCCGCCGGTGTCCGTCCGGTTCGATGACGGTCGTCGGCGACCTCGCGCAGGCCAGCGGCATCTCGAGCGCGACGAGCTGGCCGGAGGTGCTCGACCGGATCGGATTCTCCGGCGCGCGGGTCGTGGAGCTGACCGTCAACTACCGCACGCCCGCCGAGATCATGGAGCTCGCGGGAGGCGTCCTGGCCCGCGTGTCGCCCGGCGCGCGACTTCCCCGCTCGGTGCGTCGCGGCGGCCCGCCGGCGATCGTCCGCACGACCGCCGGCGGGCTGGCCGCCAGGGCAACCCGCGCTGCGACCGCCGAGCGTGCCGCGCTCGACGACGGCACCCTCGCGGTGATCGCTCCGCCGTCGATGGTCGGCGACCTCCGGCGGTGGCTCGGGACGGCGTCGGTCGAGGCCGAGGAGATCCTCGACGCGCCTCTGGCGGTGCTCGACCCCCAGGAGGCCAAGGGTCTGGAGTTCGACGTGGTCGTGCTCGTCGAGCCGGCGGCGCTCGTCGAGGAGTCGCCGAACGGCTTCCAGGCCCTCTACGTGTCGCTCACCCGTCCGACCCGGCGGCTGGTCGTCGTCCACGCGCGGGACCTCCCCGATGAGCTCGCAGGATGTGGTGAATGCGGACCTACCCGGCCCCCAGCACCCGCGTCATGAGCTGCCGGGCGGCGGCGATCTCGTCGTCGTTCACGGTGTGGCCCATCCCGGGGTAGATCCTCGTCTCCACCGACGCGCCCATCCCCTCGAGAACCTCCGCGGTTTCCCGCACGCGGTCCACGGGGATGTGCGGGTCGACGTCGCTGCACCCCAGGAACACGGGCACGCCGTCCAGCGAGCCGTCGTGGGTCAGCGGGTCGCCCACCGGGCCGATCAGGCCCCCGCTGAATCCCACCAGGCCCCCGAAGGGGGCCGGGTTGCGGGCCGCGTACTCGAGCGCGAGGCAGGCGCCCTGCGAGAATCCGAGCAGGATCACCCGGCCCGCAGGCAGCTCCGTCTTCGTCACCACGTCGCCCAGGGCCGCCAGCGCCGACGACAGCCAGGGTTCGTTGTCCTCGAGGGGTTCCAGGAAGCTCCGCGGGTACCAGGTCTGCGCGCTGGCCTGGGGGGCCAGGTAGCAGGCGCCGGGCTGCTCGAAGGCGCGGGCGAAAGCGAGCATGTCCTCGGCGGTGCCGCCGCGCCCGTGGACGAGCACCCCGACGGCGTCCGCCCCGGCGAGCGGCGTTCCCGCGGTGAGGACCGGTTGTCCGCCGTGGGGTCCTTCGACGTCCAGCTTCATCAGTACGCGGTGCCCGTCTCGGCGCGGACGACGATCAGGGTGTCGACTCCGGAGCCCCCGCCCCAGATCTCCCCGGGCCGGCCGAGGATCTGCCGGACGTTCGATCCGGCCCTCGGCAGCTCGAAGGCGGTGAACTCCTCGGCCCCCGGATCGAACCCGACGATGGAGTTCGCGCCGAAGTCGCTCAGCCAGACCATGTCCCGGTCGTCCACGTAGACGGCGTAGGGCTGCGGCCCCTCACCGGGCAGCGTCCACGCCTGCCAGCCGTCCTCGTCCGGGTCGTACACGCTCACCTGTCCGGACCGCCACTCGCTGACCCAGATCCGTCCGCTGGAGTCCGACCACACGCGTCGCGCCCCCTGGCCCGGGGTCGGCGGGTCGATCCTCGTCGCCCGGCCCGTGGCCACGTCGATCCGGGCGATGTGGTTGCCCGCCAGCGACGCGTAGTAGACATCGCCGCCGGGGGTGGTCGTGATCCCGTAGGGGCCGGCTCCCCCCGGGGCATCGAACACCTGCATCTCGCCCGTCGCCGGGTCCAGGCTGCCGTACACCCCGGCCTGGCCCGTGAACCACAGGACGCCGTCGGCGTCGAAGGTCGCGGTGTTCATCCGTGAGCCGGCACGTTCGGAGGGCAGCCGGAAGACCTCGACCTCCTCGGTGTCGGGATCGACGCGGACGACGGCGTTGAGTCCACCGTCGGTGACCCACGCGGCATCGTCCGGACCGACGATCACGCCGTGGGGGGCCGAGCCGGCGCCGAGCTCGATGTGGTGGGTGGATCCGTCGCGGGGGTCCAGGAGCCCGAGATCCCCGCTGCGTTGTGCCGTGTACCAGACCCCGCCCCCGGGGGCCGGGGCCACGTCGTGGGGGCCGCTGCCGGCGGGGAGGTCGAACTCCTCGACGCTCAGCGCTTCGGTGGGGGCCGGGGTCTCGGGTGGTTGCGGGCTCGGCGTGAGGTTCGGGACGGCCACCTCGGGTGACGTGCACGAAGCGGCGGTGACGAAGGCGAGGACGACGAAGGTCCGGAACCGCATCGGACAAGCCTACCGGCCTCCGGCGGTCAGCTGCCCAGGCGCTGCTCGGCGTAGCGCCGTGCCGCCTCCAAGGCGTCGGGCAGCTTCGAGGGATCCCGGGCCCCCGCCTGTGCGATGTCGGGTTTGCCGCCGCCGCGGCCGGAGGCCGCGGCGGCGGCCTCACGCACCCACTCGCCTGCGGCCAACCCGCGCTCCACGAGCGAGGAGGGGACCGCGGCCACGAGCGACACCTTGTCGCCGTCGACGCTGCCGACGAGGATCGCCTGCTCGCCGATCCGGCCCCTTGCGGCCTCCACCGCCGAACGCAGCACGCCCGCCTCCACGCCCTCGAGCGATCCTACAGCCACCGGTCCTGCGGCGGCGGAGGCGATCTCGAGGATGAGCTCGACGACCTCGCCCGAGCGCTCCCGGCCGCGCTCGCGGTCCTGCTCCTTCACCCGGCGCTGGAGCTCGGCGAGGCGGCTCCGCAGCTCGGCCCGCACGACCGCGGGGATCGCGTCGGCGGTCAATGCCTCGTTCAGCTCCGTCACCCCGGCGGCCAGTTCCCCCGGTCCGGCGGAGACCAGGGCCTCGGCCCGCGACAGCAGCTCCCGGCCCCGTTCCACGGCCGCGCGGCCCGGGCCGCCGGTGAGCGCGACCACGCGGCGGATCCCCTTGGCCACCGCCTCCTCGTGCACGATCGTGAAGGTGCCGGCCTCGCCGGATTTGGCGAGGTGGGTGCCGCCGCAGAGCTCGATCGAGTAGTCGTCCCACGCGGGGTCGTCGGGCCGCTCCAGCAGATCGGTCACCGGGACCCCGATCGACACCACGCGGATCATCTGCGGGTACTTCTCGCCGAAGACCGCACGCAGGTTCCGGATCTGCAAGGCGTCCTGGAGCGGCACGACGTCGTCGTGGACGGTGAGGTCCTTCACGATGTCCGCCCGGACGTGCTCTTCGACTCGTCCGATCTCGTCGGTGGTGATGGCCCCCGGGTGGGACAGGTCGAAGCGGAGCTTGTCGTCGTCCACGAGCGACCCCTTCTGCTCCACGTGCATGCCCAACACCTTGCGCAGGGCCAGGTTCATCATGTGGGTGCCGGTGTGGTTGCCGAGGATCGCCGCGCGACGAGGCTCGTCCACGCGGAGGGTGAGCTGTTGCGGCTCTTCCGAGCTGCGCAGCGCCCCGTCCGAGACCACGCCGAGGTGGAAGTACACGTCGCCCTGCTTCTGGGTGTCGTCCACGCGCATCCGGCCCGAGGCCCACTCGATCACGCCCGTGTCGCCGACCTGGCCCCCGGCCTCCGCGTAGAAGGGAGTCGCCTGCAGCACCACGGCGACCCGCTCGCCCTCGGACGCCTCCGGCAACAGTTCGTAGGCGGCTCCTTCGGCGATCCGCAGTACGCGCGCAGGTGAGGCCACCGACGATGCCGTCTCGGTGTAGCCGCGGAACTCGGTCTTGGGGAGGGCTTCGCGCTGCACGATCTCCACCAGTGAGGTCGTGACGTCCGCCTTGCCCCCGGCGGCTCGGGACAGCTCGCGGGCATCGGTCATCAGCCGTTGGAAGCCCTCGATGTCCACGGTCATCCCGCGCTCGTCGGCCATCACCTGGGTGAGGTCGAGCGGGAACCCGTAGGTGTCGTGCAGGCGGAAGGCGTCGTCGCCGGGGATCTGGTTGCTGCCCTCGTCCCGCTGCGCGCTCGCGACCCGCTCGAACAGCTCGATGCCCCGGTCGAGGGTGCGGGCGAAGGACTCCTCCTCGGACTGGATCACGTCCATCACGCCCTGCGCGTTGCGCTTGAGCTCCGGGAAGGCGTCGCCCATCAGGTCGACCACGGTGGGGACGAGGCGGTGCAGGAAGGGCTCGGTGATCCCCATCGTCTGACGGCCGTGGCGGACCGCCCGCCGCAGGACCCGCCGCAGCACGTAGCCCTCCGCCTCGTTTGACGGGATCACGCCGTCGGTGATGGAGAACGTCAGGCACCGGAGGTGGTCGGCGATCACGCGGTAGGCGATATCGGTGCGGCCCTCCAGCGACGCGCCGTAGGGTGGCGCTCCCGCGAGGTCCCGGAGCGAGCTGAAGATCGGTGTGAACAGGTCCGTGTCGTAGTTCGAGGTCTTTCCCTGGAGCACCGCGCAGATCCGCTCGAAGCCCATGCCGGTGTCCACATGTTTCGCCGGCAGAGGGGTGAGGCTCCCATCGGTGTTGCGGTTGAACTGGATGAACACGAGATTCCAGATCTCGATCACTCGCGGGTCGTCGGCGTTCACCAGCGACGCGCCCGAGCGGTCGGGGGTCAGGTCGACGTGGATCTCGCTGCACGGCCCGCACGGCCCCACCTCGCCCATCTCCCAGAAGTTGTCCTTCCGGTCGAAGGCGTGCACATGGGACGGATCGATGTCGGTGACCTCGGTCCACAGCCGTGCGGCTTCGTCGTCGCGCTCCAGCCCCTCGGCCTCGCTGCCCTCGAAGAACGTCGCGTGCAGACGGTCCTTCTCCAGCCCCCAGACGTTCGTGAGCAGGTCCCAGGCCCACGCGATCGCCTCGCGCTTGAAGTAGTCGCCGAACGACCAGTTCCCGAGCATCTCGAAGAAGGTGTGGTGGTAGGTGTCCCGGCCCACGTCCTCGAGGTCGTTGTGCTTGCCCGACACCCGTAGGCACTTCTGGGTGTTGGCGGCCCGCGTGTAGGGCCGGCTGCCCGTCCCGAGGAACACGTCCTTGAACTGCACCATCCCGGAGTTCATGAACATCAGGGTGGGGTCGTCGGGGACGGGCAGGGGAGCGGAGGGCACGAAGGTGTGCCCGTGGCGCTCGACGAAGTAGTCGATGAACCGCTGCCTGATCTCGTTCGCGCTCGTCATCGTGGTGCCTCCGCAACGACAGAGGTCAATCTAGCAGCGACGTTGACCCGGCGCGGGCCGCTACAGCTTGCGCAGCCGCACGGTCCGGACGGCATGATCGCGGGCCTTCTCCAGCACCAGGCGGGCCCGCGTCTTCGTCGGGTCGATGTTCTCGCGGAGGTTCGCGCCGTTGATCCGCTCCCAGATCCCGGTGGCGATCTCGACGGCATCGTCCGGCGTCAGGTCGGCGTAGCGGTGGAAGTAGGATGCGGGGTCGCGGAAGGCGGTGGAGCGCAGCATCAGGAACCGGTCCACGTACCAGCCGCGGACGTCCGCCTCGTCGGCGTCGATGTAGATCGAGAAGTCGAAGAAGTCCGACACGAACACGTGCGGCCCGCCGGCCTCCGGCCGTCCCGTCTGCAGGACGTTGAGCCCCTCGAGGATCAGGATGTCGGGACGGTGGATCACCAGCTCCTCGTCGGGGAGGATGTCGTAGGTCAGATGCGAGTACAGGGGGGCCCGTACCTCCTCGTGGCCCGACTTGAGATCCGCCATGAACCGGACGAGGCGTCGGACGTCGTAGGACTCGGGGAAGCCCTTGCGCTCCATCAGGCCGCGCTCGGCCAGCACGTGGTTGGGGTACAGGAACCCGTCGGTCGTGACCAGGTCGACCCGGGGATGATCGGGCCACCGCGACAGCAGGGCCTGCAGGATGCGGGAGGTCGTGCTCTTGCCGACGGCGACGCTGCCCGCCACCGCGATCACGTAGGGGACCTTGGCCGCGTGGTTGCCGAGGAAGGTGCGGGTCGCCCCGTGGAGCTCCTGGGTGGCGGAGACGTACAGGTTGAGGAGGCGCGACAGCGGGAGGTAGACCTCCGCGACCTCGTCGAGATCGATCCGCTCGCCGAGCCCCCGGAGCTGCTCGAGGTCGGTCGCGTCGAGGGTGAGGGGTGTGTCGGCGCGCAGGCGGGCCCACTCGGCTCTGGTGAAGTCGATGTACGGCGAGACGCTCGCCTCGTCGGTCCGGTCCCCGGTCATCCCCGCTCCTCGCGTCGCCCCGCATCATAGGCGGCCCCCGACCGGGGGCGTTCCAGCGGGCCCGACGGGGGCCGCGTGTGGAGGCGTTTCACGGATGATATGTCCGCGAGGCTGCTCGGCTTGCTCATCCCGATCGTGATGGTGCTCGGCACCGCCGGCGCCGAGGCCCGCGGCCTGTTCGACGCCACCGACGGCATCCTCGCCCGCGTGAGTGCCGTGGCCGACTGCGCCAGCGAGCGCAACCTCCGCCTCGAGGCTCTGACCGAGACGATCGAGGCCCCGCAGCCCGCCGAGGGCACGGTGCGGATCGCCATCCCCGCCGGGACCGCCGTCGCCGGCGTCACCACCGGGCAGGCCAGCGGCTGCGGCCCGGAGCCCGTGCAGACGACGGTGCGGTTCACCGACGGCCGCGAGACCACCTTCCCGGGCGAGGGGTTCCTCGAGTCCGTCGAGACGGGCACCGCGGTCCTACGCCTCCGCTAGAAGGTCGGCTCCCGCTTCTCGAGGAACGCGCGCATCGCCTCCTGGGCCTCGCCGTGCTCGAAGGTCTCCACGAAGCGGTCGATGCTCGTCCGGGCCGCCTCCTCGTACCAGGCCTGCGTCCAGTCACGGAGGACCCGCTTCTGTTGGCGCAGCGCCACGGGGGACAGGCGCGCGAGCGTCCGGGCCCACGCAACAGCCTCGTCCCATGGGGCGGGGGCCACGCGGTGCACGAGCCCGATCCGCCGGCCTTCGGCCGCGTCGACCACCTCGCCGTCCATCACGAGCCGTGTCGCCTCGGCCACCCCGCAGTGCAGCAGCAGCCAGCAGGCGTCGATCACGCTCGGGATGCCCACCCTCACCTCCGGCATCCCGAGTACGGCGTCCGGCGAGCACACCCGCAGGTCACAGGCGGCCGCGACCTCGAGGTACGCCCCGAGGCAGGGTCCGTCGATCACGGCGATCACCGGTGCGTCGAGGTTCCGGATGGCCGCGCAAGCGGCGTGGAGGTCGCCGATGAAGGTGCGTGCGGAGGCGGGCGTGAGCTCGACCATCTCCCGGACGTCGGCTCCGCCGCCCCAGCATTGGAGCGCGACCGCCCGGGGCGGGTCGCGGCGCAGGTCCTCGAAGGTCTCCCGGAGGGCTCCAGTGAGCTGCTGGCCGATCAGGTGGAGCGGCGGTGCCTCGATCCGCACCAACTCGACCAGGTCCGTCCGTTCCCGGCGGATCACTTTCTCGCCCGGCTCGCCGGCGGCCCCCATGGCAGCATCCTACCGGCTTTGGGCGTGCGGCAGGACGCTGAGGGGTAGCGTCCTGCCGCGTGTGGGGTGCGTCCCCTGAGGGGGAGACGGCGGGCGAAATGCCCCGACCGTCACCTTCCTTACGGATCACGCGTTGCCGCGTTACGTTTTCCCGCTTACCCTGAGATGCATCACCAAGGCTTTGAGCCAGTGGGGGAGACATCGTGACCATGAGTCGTATCGCAGCCAACGTCGCAGCCGAGACCGTGGACCCGGGATCCGGATCCGACGACTCTCGCGAGTTCGAGCGCTGGTACACGCTGTACCACGACCGTCTGCACGGCTGGTGCCGTCGTACCCTCAGAGACGACGCAGCCGCCGAGGACGTCGTCCAGGAGACCCTGCTGCGGGCCTGGAAGCATCGCGACCGCTTCACGGAGGAGGCGCAGATCGCGCCGTGGCTGTGGCGGGTCGCCCGCAATCTGTGTGTCGACGTCGTGCGGTCACGCCGCCGGTTGAGTCTTCTGGGCGAATTCCCGGATGCGGCCGATCCCGACGCGGATCCCACCCGCGGTCTGGCGGTCCAGGAGGACCAGGTCGCGGTGCGGCGCGCCCTCCGCACCCTGTCTGCACGCCACGTCGAGGTGCTGCTGGCCCGGGACGTGAACGACGAGCCCTACGAGTCGCTGGCCGTCCGGCACGGGGTGACGCTCGAGGGGGCCCGCGCGCTCCTCTTCCGGGCGCGCCGTTCCCTCCGTGAGGCCATCGCCACCGCCGGCGGGCTCGGCCTCGTCGGGGGTCCGGCGTTGTTCGGACGCAAGGCCATCGCCTGGATCCGGGAGCATGTCCCCTCCCTGACCTCCCGGCCGGCGCTCGGCCTCGAGGTCGCCGCCGTCGTCGCGGCCTTTGCCTTCGTGGCCGATCCGGGCCCGACCGCGCCGCTGCCCGTGTCACCGCCTGCGGCGGAGACCCTCGCCGTCGATCCGGACGCCGGCGCCGACCAGCACACGGCTGATGGTGCGCTCGACGGACAAGCGACGCTCGACGCGCTGTCCTCATCTCTCGTGCCCCCCGACGGTGCCGATCTCGACGGGATCACCGAGCCGGTATGGCGGGCCCGCCTGGCGATCGGAGGCCGTCAGGGTGACAGCGACACCGGGCTGCTGTCCGTCGACCTGCAGGTCGACGGCGAGGAGGACGGTGGCGCCGTGCTGCTGTCCGAGGTCCCGTCGGTGGAGGCCGGGATCCTGCAGCGTCCTCCCGAGCCGGACACCGATCAGGCCGCCGAGGCGAGCGACTCGACCACCCGCTCGAAGCCGCAGCTCATCCGGGTCGACCTCGCCCCCTGAGGAACGCAGCAGTGCGCCGGGTCGCTCCGGCACAGCCAAGCCGATCACTCCGCCGTCGGTGGGCGCCGGAGCCCCGGCGCCCACCAGCGGATCCGTCCCTGGGAGCTTCTACGGCTCCGGAACGTCGGGCAGCGGCGGGAGGGGAAGCTCCGGGACCTCGCCGGCCTCGCCCTCGGCGCAGTCGACCAGGTCGAAGGCGATGCCCTCCGGGATCCGGTCGCGTGCTCCGGAGCTGTAGTCGCCGGTCGGTTCACCGTGGAGATGGGGCCCGGCGGCATCGACCTTCACCCCGATGAATCCACGGGTACACGCCGGGGGAGCATTGTCGTTGTCTCCGTCCACCACGATGAGTGCGTGCGGGTCGTCGGGATCCACGGTGACCCGCACGGATCCCTTCGCGGGCGGCGGCACGGTGCTTCCGTCGTTGCACACGAACAGTGACGCCGGCCCGGCTCCCGGTTCACCCACCACGGCGGCGCCGATGCCGACCGGCGACTCCGCCGGTGGAAGCTCGCCGTTGGCGCACGCCCGGGACGGCTGTGCCGACGCCGGGACCGACACGAGCACGGCGCCGGCGAACACGAGTGCCGACGCTCCTGCGATCATCGCTTTCCGCATGGTGTGACCTCCTTGGTGTGAGTGCGGACAAGCCGTTCTTACCGGGACTACGCCGCAGTCGGCTGCGCGTTGCGCGGCAGGAGGCTCGCGCAGCGTACTAGAGCCGGGCGCGGGCTGCGTCGGCGAACTGGGCGGGCACCTCGTGGATCGTGCACGAGATGACGACGGCGCCGTCCTGCAGCTCGGCAGAGGGGTCGCAGGGGAAGAGGTCGTCGGGGATGGGCACGCTCAAACCCGGCCGCCCCTCCCGCCCGATCGTCAGCCGGCGGTCCTCCATGCCCACGGCGACCTCACCGGGAAGCAACTCGAACGCCGCTCCGAGCGCAGCGGCGAGGTCGCCCTCGAGCAGCTCGCCGACGATCCTCCCACGGTCGATGTCCTCGATGCGGGCCTCCCGCTGGGCGAGTGCCCCCCGGTCCATCAGCACGCCGTGGAACTCGAAGCGGATGCTGGCGAACGTCAGTCGCTGACGGCTGACCTCCTCCAGGGTGACGTCCAGCCGGTTCACCCGGCCCGTCAGGAGCAGCCGCGTCACCATGGGGAACGAACGCACGTCCGCGTCGACACGGGCGACGTCCGCCGTGCGTTGGGCGGCGCGCTCCTCGATCCTGCTTTCGGCGACACGCGGAGCGACGAGCTCCACGGAGAGCCACAGGCCCCCGATGACGGCCAGAGCGATGTACTTCTTCACGGCTGCTCCTGAGCTGGGGACGGGTCCGGGGGAAGGGTAACGGACCGTCGGGCCCCGCGGGGCGGATCTGACGGATCCGCTTCGCCAGGTCTTCGCTAGCGTGCCGGAGTACGGGACCCGTACACGCCCGGCACGGTGGTCCGGCGCGAGAGGGTACGCTCCCCGGGTACGAGCGAGGGAGGGCAGATGCCGTTCGGGTTCCGGACCATCATCGAGCCGTTCCGGATCAAGGCCGTCGAGCCCATCCGGTTCACGACGGCTGCACAGCGGCAGGTTGCGCTGGAGGCGGCCGGCTACAACCTGTTCGCGCTCCACAGCGAGGACGTGATCATCGATCTGCTCACCGACTCGGGGACCGGAGCGATGTCCTCCGAGCAGTGGGCGGGGATGATGCGCGGGGACGAGTCCTACGCCGGGTCGCGGTCCTTCTTCCGCTTCGAGGAGACGGTGCGCGAGCTCACCGGCTTCCGCCATGTGATCCCGACCCACCAGGGCCGGGCCGCCGAACGCATCCTGTTCGCAGCCGTGGCCACCTCGGGCGACGTCGTCCCGAACAACACCCACTTCGACACCACCCGGGCCAACGTCGAACACACGGGGGCCGCGGCGCTGGACGTGTTGATCCCCGAGGGACGCGAGCCCGCCGCCCTCCATCCGTTCAAGGGCAACGTGCACCTGGGCCAACTGGAGGAGGTGCTGCGCACCGAGCGCGTGCCGCTGGTCATGGTGACGGTCACCAACAACTCGGGTGGAGGCCAACCGGTGTCGCTGGAGAACCTGCACGCCGTACGTGCGCTGTGCGACCGTTTCCGGGTTCCGTTGTTCCTCGACGCCTGCCGGTTCGCAGAGAACGCATGGTTCGTCAAGCAGCGCGAGGACGGGATGGCCGACCGGAGCCCCCGTGAGATCGCGATGGAGATGTTCCGGCTCGCCGACGGAGCGACCTTCAGCGCGAAGAAGGACGGCCTGGCGAACATCGGCGGGTTCCTCGCCGTGAACGACGACGACCTCGCAGCCCGCTGCCGTGCCGACCTCATCCTCACAGAAGGGTTCCCCACCTATGGGGGCCTCGCCGGCTACGACATGGAGGCCATCGCCGTGGGCCTGAAGGAGGTGCTCGACGAGGACTACCTCCACTATCGGGTGCGCTCGATCGAGTACCTGTGGGAGAAGATCGACGCGGCGGGTGTTCCGACGGTGAAGCCTCCGGGGGGTCACGCCGTGTACGTGGACGCCAAAGCGCTCCTGGGACACGTCCCGCCACAGCGCTATCCGGGCCAGTCCCTCGCGGTCGAGCTGTACCGCGCCGGCGGGATCCGGGCGGTGGAGATCGGGAGCGTGATGTTCGGCAAACCCCGCCCGGACGGGGGCGAGGACCCGGCCCCCATGGAGCTCGTCCGGCTCACGATCCCACGTCGCGTCTACACCCAGTCGCATATCGACTACGTTGCGGAGGTGATCTGCGAGGTCGCGGGCCGGGCCGGGACGCTTCCCGGCTACAAGATCGTGTGGCAGCCGCAGATGCTGCGGCACTTCACGGCGCGGTTCGAGCCGACGACGTAGAGGAGTGTTCTCGCGGGATGACGCACCGGCCCGTCGCGCGTACCATCGCGTCCATGGACGACGTCACGATCTGGCACAACACCTCCTGCAGCAAGTCACGGGGCGCCCTGGACCTGCTGCGCGAGCGCGGCATCGAACCCACGGTGTTCGACTACGTGGCCCGGCCCCCGAGCGAGGCAGAGCTGCGTGAGATGCTCACTCGGCTCGGCCTCGGCCCCCGCGACCTGGTCCGCAAAGGCGAGGAGGCCTACGCACGCCTCGGTTTGGATGATCCAGGGCTCAGCGACGACGAGCTGATCGCGGCCATGGTCGCGGAGCCGATCCTCATCGAGCGCCCGATCGTGCTGGTGGGGGACCGCGCGGTTGTGGGCCGCCCACCCGAGCGCGTGCTCGACCTCCTGTAGCGCGACCGGCGCCGGGAGGCTGCGGATGGGACACTGGAGGCTGTGAGCGAGGGGACATCCACCGAACCCGGACCGCTGGAGAAGCGCGTCCTTCAAGCCGCCCGGCGTATCGCCGGGGTGGTCGAGCACCCGTCCCAGTTCTCGCCGCTGCCCGCCTTGTGGGTGGACGGCCGGGAGGTCGCCCATGTCCCGTCAGGCCACGTGGATGTGCGGCTCACCCACGACGTGATCCGCGAACGCCGCTCGTCGTTGCGTGAGGATCCGCGCGTGCTCCAGATCCGCCGGGACTGGGTGCTCATCCGGCTGCAGCATCCCGAGGATGTCGCGTTCGTCGTCGAGCTCCTGAAGCGGGCGGTGGTCGCCAACCGCCGGCGGCCGGGGGAGCGTCCGAAACCGCCGCCGCCCGAAACCGTCCGCCGGACGCGCCCCCTGCACGGCTCGACCACCGACGATCTCGAGCGCTGACCGCCTGCTACCGCAGGCCCGGAGGCAGGTCCTCGGCGTGGACGATCGTGAGGCGCTTGGTCGTCCGCGTCAGCGCCACGTAGAGCGCGTGCGCTCCCTGCGGGGCCTCGCGGACGATCCGGGCGGGTTCCACCACGACCACGACGTCGAACTCGAGGCCCTTCACGACGTCCACCGGCATGACGGTCACCGCGGCGTCGAGGTCGGCGAGTGCCTCGTCGGTGGGGACGCCGCGCTCCCGGAGCGCCGTCGCGGCTTCGTCGGCCATCGAGGCCGGGACGATCACCGCCACCGTGCCTTCCGCGGCCCGGTCCCTGTGGGCGAGAGCGGCGTCCGCCGACGCCGGGACAAGCTCCCCAGCCCCCACCCGCCGGAACGCCGCGTCCTCGCCGGCCTCGCGGACGGAGGTCGGCGGGACCATGCCGGGCGCCGCCGTCGCCAGGACCTTCGCAGCGAGATCCATCACCTCGCGGGGGGTCCGGTAGTTCACGGTGAGCTCGACCGTGCGCGGCGGGTGGTCCTCCGGCAGGTAGGCGAGGACGTCTCCCCAGCTCTTCGGGGACCAGGGACCCGTCCCCTGGGCGATGTCGCCGACGACGGTCATCGATCCGGAGCGTGAGCGGCGCGCCAGCATCCGCAGCGCCATGGGGGACAGGTCCTGCGCTTCGTCCACGACGATGTGACCGTAGAGCGGGATCTCGTCGGCGGGCACTCCCCGGCGCCGCCGGGGGCCGAGATGCACGAGAGCCTCGTCCACCAGTGGCGCGTCGGCCGAGGTCCAGGAAGCGTCGGCGGGATCGTCGCTCCAGGCACGGTGCAGGAGGCGGCACTCGTCGGCGGAGAGGATCCCGCGTCCGGCCGAGCGCAGCAGCGGCATCGCTCCCAGCAGGTCGTGGACGAGTTCCGGCGCAGTCAGGCGCGGCCACATGCGGGTGTAGGCGAGCTGGATCGCCGGGTCCTCGTTGAGTTCGAGCAGGAACTCCTGCTTGCTGCGGTCCACCCGTGCCGGGTGGCGGAAGGCCTTCTCGAATTGGCTGTAGAGCCGGTTCACGACGAGACGCTGCACGTGGACGCGAGCGTCGTTGTGGGGGAGTCCGCGGCGCTTCGCCGATCCGATGATCTGCGCGGACGCCTCGGCGGTCAGGGTGATGTCGTGTTCGCCGATCCGGACGGTGACCTCCTCGCGCAGGGGCCGTTGCCGGTCCTGGACGGCGCGGCGGATCACCCGCGCCATCCGCGGGTCGCCCTTGAGCCTGGCCACCTCGGGCTCCTCTGTGGCGCGGACCCGGAGCCCCTCCACGAGTCCGTCGATCGTGGACAGGGCGACGCCGCTCTCCCCGAGCGCGGGGAGGACGTGGTCGATGTAGCGCAGGAAGAGCTGGTTGGGACCGACCACCAGGACGCCGTCGCGTTCGAGACGGTAGCGGTGCGTGAACAGGAGGTAGGCGGCGCGGTGCAGCGCGACGGCGGTCTTTCCCGTTCCGGGCCCCCCTTGGACGACGAGGATCCCGGGCAGGGGGGCCCGGATGATCTCGTCCTGCTCGCGCTGGATCGTGGAGACGATGTCGCGCATCCTGCCGGTCCGGGCGCGCTCCAGGGCTGCGATCAGCGCGCCCTCGCCGGCGATGCCGATGGCGCCCTCGCCCCCGAAGGTCTCGTCCTCGACCCGTGTGAGGTGCTGGCTCTCGCAGATCAGGTGGCGGCGGCGGTGCAGGCCCATCGGGTGGAGTCCGGTTGCGCGGTAGAAGGGCTCGGCCGCCGGGGCCCGCCAGTCGATCACCAGCGGCTCGCGCTCGGGACCGGATACCGCGAGCCGGCCCACGTAGTAGGTCTCCCCGTCGAGGTGGTCGGTGCGGCCGAAGACCAGCGACTCGCGTCCGAGCTCGAGGCGTTCGAGGCGGTGGAGGCTGGTCCGGATGAACACGTCGCGCTCGTAGCGTGCGGCGTGCGTGCCCCCGCGATCGTGGGACAGGGCATCGTCGCGGAGCCGCTCGGCACGCCGGCGCATCTCCTCGAGGGCTTCGTAGGCCCGGTCGATGTACGCCTGCTCGGCGGCCAGCTCCGGGTGGTGCTCGGAGGTCATCCCTGTACGGTAATCGGCTTCGCTCCCGGAAGGGGGCGACCCGGCCGGCCCTGATCATGACCGCCACTGCAGCGGGGAGGTCCGGAGGACGTCTTCGAACAGCACCCCGGGGTCCGGGTCGAGTCCGCAGCGACGGAAGTACGCGCAGACGTTGTCGAGGTCCCGGCGAAGGAAGTCGATCCCGAAGGGGTGCGTGAGGTCCACCACCTGCGGGAAGTCGATGATCCATGTGCGGTCCTCCCACCAGAGGATGTTGTAGGCGGACAGGTCCGCGTGGACGAGGTAGCCGTCCAGGAGCCTGCGGACGTCCTCGACGATCTGCTCGAAGGCGGCCTCGGCTTCCCCGGCCGTGAGGCGGACGTCCACCAGCCTGGGGGCCGGGCCGTCGTCGTCGCCGACGTACTCCATGACCACCCCGTCGTCCAGCGCCTCCACGGGATAGGGGACGGTGAGACCGAGCTCCCAGGCCGTCCGCATGAGCGGGAATTCGCGGTAGGCCCAGGCGTACTCGAGGATCTCCCGTCCGAAGCGGGTGCGCTTGGCTACGGCGCGGTCCACGCGCTCGTCCCCGAGGCCCTGTCCCTGACGGTAGGTCTCCTCGCGGCGGAAGGCCCGCATGGCCCGTGGCCGGTAACGCTTGCAGGCGAGCAGGCAGGAGCGCTCCCCCGAGGTTCGCCGGACGAGCACCACCGCGGCCTCCTTGCCGCTGCGTACCTCTCCGAGTTCCTCGTCGTGGTAGTGGCTCCGGATCACCCAGTCGGGTTCCCGGCGCGCATACTGCCAGAGGTCCGGGTCGTCGATCCGGACCTCGGTGGTATCCGGCCCCTCGGGGGCCTGCTGCCAGTCCTCACCGAGGTCGGGCCGCAGCTTGCGGACCGTCTCGGCGGGAACACCGAACTCTTCCTCTTCGGTCCAGGCGTGGCCGGACCGCGCGTCGTCTCGCGATGGCATACCGAACTCCTCATCGAGTGGATGGATGGAAGACGGTCGCCCGCGCGGCGCGCGCTGGTCAGGCGAGCGGGGCGCGGGCGAGCGTCGCGACAACTCCGGCCATGGACACTCACCTCCTTCGCGCTCCCGTGGCCCCCGGAGTGGGAACCGCTGAGCATCATGACCGAATCCGCGGATCCGCGCAAGGGTCGACGGCTGTGCCGGGATCGTCACGGACTGACCGGTTCCTCCCGTCAAGTGACCCCGCCCTCCCGCCGAAGGGGGTAGGAGATCTTCCCTCAAGGGAGTGAGTGGTATGGGCGTCGACACGTGTGGAGGGCGCCTCCTGCGCAGATGTGCGGCGTCGATGGCGGCGGGGGTCCTCGTGGCCGGCGCTCTGCTCGTACCCGTCGGTGCGCTGTCCTCCCCGGCTGCGGTGGAGATCGTCCCGGCGTCGCCCAGGGGGGTCGGTGGGTGCATCCCGTTCGGCACGAACACGCGGTTCGGGTTCAGCGGTTTCGTGTATCGGGACATCCCGGCGTTCTCGCTGCGGCCCGGCGACGTGATCGCGTTCGACCTCGGCGGCCTCAACGATGTGGACGTCCGCCGCGACATCTACCTCGCTCCCACGAACGTGGACCCGGTCGACGGCACCCGCGGCGTCCGGGCGCTCGGCTGGACCCGCGTCGCTTCAGATGACCAGGTGCCCGACGAGCCACGCGGGAACACGGTGGTCGGCGACTACGAGCTCCGTTACCGGAGTGAGACCGACTTCACCTTCGGCGGTGGGGGACTCGCGGTCGGGTTCGGGGCGGCGCCGCCGGGGACCTACCGGGACCCGTTCTGCCGACAGGTGCTCGTCCACACCAACGCGGGTGATCCCAGCGGACGGTTCTTCGCGCGCTTCTGGAACCAGGGCGATCAGCCCCTGGGGGACCTCGACTCCGGAAGCTGGGCCACGGACATGATCGGCGGCATGATCGTGTATCCGAGCGGTGGGGACACCACGCCGCCGGCGAGCGCCGCGACCGTGACACCCGGCCCCGGTGCCGACGGCTGGTACGAGCCGCCGGTCACCGTGGTGCTCCACGCCACCGACGACGAGGGAGTCGCGGAGGTCCGGTGGCAGGTGGACGACGCCTCGGAGAAGGTCGTCGCGGGCGATCGCGCGGAGGTGGTCCTCACCGAGGCGGGCCCGAGAACGCTGCGGTTCCACGCCGTCGACGTCAACGGGAACGTCGAGGCACCGCAGCTCCTGGAGGTGCGGGTGCTGCGTGTGGTCACGGTCGAGGTGCTGCCGGGCCTCAACGCCCGCAGCGGTGGCGTTGCCCCGGTCGCGGTCGTTTCCGGGCCCGGGTTCGACGCCGCCGGGGTGGATCCCGCCACGCTGACCGTCGGAGCGACGGGCTGGGAGACGGCTTTCCAACGGTGTGCGTCGGGGGCGGGCCTGCTCTGCCAGGTGCGGGTGTCGCAGCTCGGGCTCACTCCGGACACGATGCACGTCGTGGTTCGTGGGGGACCGCCTGAGGGCCGGTTCGTGGGTTCCGACGCCGTCAGGCTCGTGGGCCGCCGGTAGCAGGAGGACCCACGGCCGGCGTCGAACCCCTACCCGTGACGGGCCCCGTCGGAGGGCCCCGACCGTTGGGAGTTCCACCCATGCGCCGCATCGCGCCAGTCGCAGCCGTCATCGCCGTCGCCGCGTCGCTCGGCGTCCCCGCCGCGGGGGCCCAGACCGCCTCCGGTCAGCTCGCCCACGTCCAGGAATTCGAGATGTGGATCGAAACCTTCGATCCATCCGGCGACGCCGGAATGTTCGGCAACCTCACGGTCAAGGTGACGCGCGGGCTCGACGCGAGCGTGCCCGGTCCGGTGACCTCGGTCCGGGCCCAGGGCTTCTTCGACCGGTGGGACAACCAGGAGCAGACGTACGAGTCCGCTTCGTTCCCCGAGCAGGACCTGCCCGCCACCGCGTTCGTCGTGGACCCGGTCGGCAACGAGGTGGTCGTATCCATGTCGCTCACGAGCAGCACGAACCAGGACTACGACTTCGATTTCACCGCCTCGCGGCCCGGGAGCACGTTCCTGGTGGTTCCCGGCCCGAACGAGCCGGCCCCCAACGTCTGGTTCGACCAGGCCACCGGAGAGGCGGAGGCCCGGGCGTCCACGAATGCGGGTCTGCGCCGGTTCAACTACGAGACATCGGGCGACTTCGCCGGCGAGAGCTTCGTCTCCCCGAGCCAGACGTGCTGCGTCAGCGTGTCCGCGACGCTGTTCCAGGGGGTACGGGCCACCCCGCGCGTCGACGTGACGCTCTGAGTCAGGCGCGTCCGGCCACGAGGGACGGCGCTCCGAGCCCGGCCGCCTGCAGGACTGCGAAGAGCATCGTGTCGAGGGCGATGATCGCCACGATCCATGCCCCCGCGGTTGTCAGCACGCCGGCGGCGAGGACCGCCACCGAGCCGGCCACCCAGCCGGTGTCGAGCACGATCGTCGCGACGGCCTCGCGCCGGTCGGTGATGGGCCGCCGCGCGTTCCGCCCCACGAGCAGACCGAAGAGCAGGACACCGGCTCCGAGCACGGCGAGCAGGATCGGCTCGGCCCCCATGAGCCGTCCGAGGGGTCCGGCGCCCGCCACGGCCACCAGTCCGAGGACGATCGAGGTCGCGGCGTTCACGGCGAGCGTGCGGCGGAGCAGATCGCTGCGCATGTCATCCCTCCTGTGGTCGGATCACTGCCTGGGTCTGGGTGATCTGGGCCACGTGGCGTCCGCCGGCGTCGTGTACGTCGGTCTGGACGACGATCACCCTCCGTCCGGCGTGGAGGGGACGGGCGACGCCGTCGACGTGGCCGTCGCGTACGGCCCGGAAGAAGTTCGTCTTCGATTCGATGGTGGCGGTGGTCGCTCCCTCGGTGAGGTTGAGCGCGGCGCACACGGCGCCAAGGGTGTCGGCGAAGGCCATGATGGCACCGCCGTGCAGGATCCCGGCCGAGGTGCAGCGCTCGGAGGCCCAGGCCATCCGCCCGGAAACCTCTTCTTGGGAGGCCCCGATGACCTCGATGTCCAGCAGTTCGGTGAGAGGGATCAGCGTGGCGAGGTCGTCCATGTTGCTTCCTTCCCGCAGGCGCAGTTGATAGATACAGACTGTATGTATCAAGCTAAGATACAGGCTGTATGTATGTCAACCCCCAAAGCCGAACGCTCGGAGATGACCAGGGCCGCACTCGTCACCGCGGCTCGGGAGCTGTTCGCCCGGGACGGGTACGCGTCCACGGCGACCACGGCCATCGTCGAGCGCGCCGGCCTGACCCGCGGGGCGCTCTATCACCATTTCCGAGACAAGGAAGACCTCTTCCGTGCCGTCTACGAAGCCGTCGAGCAGGAGCTCACGGGCCGCGTGGTCGCGATGCTGGCTGAGGTGGAGGGGCCGCTGGAACAGCTGCGGGCCGGGGCGGCGGCCTTCCTCGACGCGTGCCTGGAGCCCGATGTGCAGCGCATCGTCCTGCTCGAAGGACCGTCGGTGCTCGGCTGGAGCCGATGGCGTGAGATCGACCAGGCCTACGGGCTCGGGCTCATGAAGACCGCCCTCCAGGTCGCGGTGGACGCGGGAGCGGTGCGGCCGCTCCCGGTGGAGCCGATGGCCCACGTTCTGCTCGGCGCGCTCGTGGAAGCCGGGATGCTGCTGGCCCACGCTCCCGATCCCGCCGCCACCCGCTCCGAGCTCGGTGCGGCGATCGACGTGCTCGTAGGGGCGCTGCGGGCATGAGTAGCCCAACGGTACCCCCGGGGACGGCGCCCGAGGTGGCGTCCCTGGCTGTATGGATCCGCGGCGAGATCCCACGGTTCAGGCTGCTGGCCAAGGAGTCCAGCCTGCTGATGCGGGTGCTGCACCTGCTCGTCCGGTGGTTCAACCCGCGTTTCCTGGCCGCCTATACGACGACGATCGGTCACCGCGTCTACATGCCCGCGTCCGTGCGGGCCGACCCGGAGGGCGGGACCGCCGTGCTGCGCCACGAGCGGGTCCACGTCGAGCAGTTCCGCCGGCACCCGGCATGGTTCCCCGTGTCCTATCTGCTCGTGCCACCGGTCGGAGTCACGATGCGGGCGCGCTGGGAGCTCGAGGCCTACACCGAGACGATGCGGGTGGAGCTCGAGCGCACGGGTGACGTCTCCGACCGCACGATCGTGAACCTCGTGGAGGTCTTCGCCGGACCCGCCTACCTCTACATGGACGTCCGCCGCGGTCTCGTGCAGTCGCGACTCGAGGCGATCAGGGACGAACTGCGGGCACAACGGTAGTCCGAGGCCCCGGCCGCTCCAAGCCCGCGAACATGCTGAGCTTCAGCCATCCCGGGAAAGCCTCGACGAGCTCCCGCCGTCCTTCGATGCGCACCTCCTCAGAGCCCAGCACGTCCGCCAGTGGGATGTCGCCCATCCACGCCTGAGTGAGCGTACGCAGCGATGCGGTGACGACCAGGTCCAGCTCGAAGCCCGGGTCCTTGAAGCACACCTCGACCTCCGGCCGGTCGAGCACCAGCCAGATCCGGCGGGTGGCCACCCGGGGGGCGTCGGGGAAGAAGAACTGCACCACGACGCGGTGTGCGGGGAGCCGGTCGATGGCGATGTTGCGGTGCATGTCCCAGAGGAGCACCGTCGGGTCGAGCTCGTCCTCGTGGAGGTCGTCGCGGGCCCAGCGCTGCCCCCACTCGCCGAGCGCGATGATGATCGGTGTCAGCTCCTCGCCCGCCGGGGTGAGATGGTACGCGGGTCCCCGGCCCCCGGGGGAGGGCCTGCGCTCTACGACCCCCGCTCGTTCCAGCTCCCTGAGCCGCTTGGACAGCAGGCTGCGCGACATCAGCGGAACGCCGCGGAGCAGATCGTTGAACCGGTGGCTGCCCCCGATCAGCTCCCGCAGCACGAGGGGGGTCCAGCGTTCGGCCACGACCTCGCTAGCCTTCGCCACCGGACAGAACTGGCCGTACCCCCTGGACATGCCCCGACCCTATCCCTCTCCTCGCGGCGCGGTCCAGTTCCAGGACTCGTCGGGTCACGCCGAAGGGTGGCAGGATGCGAGTGAAGTCGAGCGAGAGGTAGATGAGCCATGACCGAAGCGACAGCCACCAAGCTCGTTGTGCGCGATGCCGATGTCGAGAAGCTGCGTGAGGGCTTCCGCGGACCGCTGACCCGGCCCGAGGATCCCGGCTACGAGGACGTCCGGAAGATCTGGAACGGCCAGATCGCGCGTCGGCCGGCGCTCATCGCCTCGTGCACCGGCGTGGCGGACGTGCTCGCGGCACTGCGATTCGCGCGCGAGCGCGGCCTGAGCGTCGCCGTCCGCGGCGGCGGGCACGCCGTCGCCGGGCATGCCCTGTGCGAAGACGGGATCGTCGTCGACCTGTCGCCGATGACCGCGATCCACGTCGACCCGGGGGCCCGCGTCGCGCGGGCCCAGGGCGGTGCCCTGTGGAGCCATCTCGACCGGGAGACGCAGGCCTTCGGCCTCGCCGTCACCGGCGGCATCGTGACCCACACCGGCATCGGTGGACTGACCCTCGGCGGCGGCATCGGCCACCTGATGCGCAAATACGGACTGACCATCGACAGCCTGCGGTCGTGCGATCTGGTGACCGCCGAAGGCGAGTTCCTCCGCGCGAGCGCCGACGAGAACGCCGACCTGTTCTGGGGGCTGCGGGGCGGGGGCGGGAACTTCGGGATCGTCACGTCCTTCGAGTACGACATCCACCCGGTGGGCCCGACGGTGCTGGCGGGTCTCGTGATGTACCCGATGGACGAAGCCCCGGACGTGCTCGGTTTGCTTCGTGACTTCTCGGCCGACGCCCCGGACGGGGTCGGGATCCTGGGCAACCTCCGGCTCGCTCCCGCGCTGCCCGTGGTCCCGCCCGAGCTCCACGGTAAGCCGGTCGTGGCGCTGGTCGTCTGCTACGCGGGCGACGTGGACGAGGGGCGCGAGGCGCTGGCTCCCGTGACGTCGTTCCGGAGCCCGGCCGTCAACGCCGTGGTGCCGAAGCCCTACCTCGCCCACCAGTCGATGTTCGACGCGGCCCTGCCCCACGGACGGCACTACTACTGGAAGTCGCGGTCGTTGCCGCCGCTGTCCGACGACCTCATCGGCGTGATCGTGGATCACGCCTCGCAGGTGACCTCACCGCATTCCTCGATCCCGATCTTCACGCTCGGGGGTGCGGTGTCGCGGGTAGCCGACGATGCCACCGCCTACTCGAGCCGCGACGCTGCCCACGACATCAACATCGTGGCGGCTTGGGAGCCCGACGACCCCGAGCCCGACCGCCACATCGCCTGGGTGCGTGGCCTGTGGGACGACCTGCGTCCCTACGCCACCGGGGTGTACGTGAACTTCCTGTCCGACGAGTCGCAGGACCAGGTGCGCGCGGCCTACGGCGACGCCAAGTACCAGCGCCTCGTCGACCTGAAGAGCCGGTACGACCCGGACAACGTGTTCCGCTTCAACCAGAACATCAGACCGGGGGGCTGAGACGTCGGTCGGAGCCGCCGGCCTGTGCGCTACAGCCCGTAGAGGGGGCGGAGCTTCCCCTCGAGGTGGCGCAGCAGCGGGTCGGCGCTCAGCGGCTCGCCCGTGATCCGCTCGCAGAGCTCGGCGGGCCGGAAACGGGAGCCGTGGGCGTGGATGTTGCCGTTCAGCCACGCTTTGAGGGCCGAGAAGTCGCCCTCCGCGAAATCCTCGTGGAGGCCGGGGATCTCATCCTGTGCCTTCTCGAAGAGTTGCGCGCAGTACAGGTTGCCGAGGGTGTAGGTGGGGAAGTACCCGAACGCACCCATCGACCAGTGGATGTCCTGGAGGCATCCGCGCGCGTCGTCGGGCACCTCGATCCCGAGGTACTCGGCATAGCGGCTGTTCCACTCGGTGGGGACGTCGGCGGCGTCGAGGTCCCCGGACATCAGCGCCCGTTCGAGTTCGAAGCGGATCATGATGTGCAGGTTGTAGGTGGCCTCGTCGGCCTCCACCCGGATGAACCCGGGCTCGACGAGGTTCATGCCCCCGTAGACGTCCTCGAAGTCGAGGTGCGCCACGGCGTCGCCGAAGAAGGCCCGCAGCTTCGGGTAGCACCAGCGCCAGAACGCCTCCGAGCGGCCGACCTGGTTCTCCCACATCCGGCTCTGGCTCTCGTGGATCCCCAGCGACACCGCGGACCCGAGCGGGGTGTCGGCGTGTGCGGAGGGCAGGCCCTGCTCGTAGATGCCGTGACCGGATTCGTGCATCGTGGAGCCGAGCGCGTCGCCGACGTCCCGGGGGCCGAAGCGGGTGGTCATCCGGACGTCGCCGGGGTGCATCCCGGAGCAGAACGGATGCGTGGACTCGTCGACCCGTCCGCGGTCGAAGTCGAAGCCGATGGCCTCGGCGACGAAGCGTACGAACGCCCGCTGCTGCTCCACGGGCAGTTCCACCTCGCGAAAGGCCGTGCTGGGCCTGCGTGGCGCCGCGGCGAGCTCGGTGACCAGCCCCTGCAGCCGGTCGCGGAGCGGCGTGAAGACCGTCTCGATCTGCCGCGCTGTCATCCCCGGCTCGTATCCGTCGGCGAGCGCGTCCCAGGGCTCGCCGTCCGACGGCCAGCCGTAGCACTCGGCCGTCCGCCGGGCGAGCGCGAGGTTGCGTTCGAGCCAGGGGGCGAAGCGGGAGAAGTCGGCGGCCTTGCGCGCCTCCGCCCATTCGTGCTTGGCCACCGCGCCCGTCCGGGCCCGCTCCTCGACGAGGTCGCCGGGCAGCTTGGTCGCCCGGTCGTAGCGGCGACGGATCTCCCGCAGGTTCGCGGCGGTGTCGGAGACCGGGTCCGCGGTGAGCTCCGTGTCGGTCTCGCACGCCTCGAGCAGCTCGCCGACCCGGGGATCGGTGATCATACGGTGGGTCATCCCGGCGATCTGAGCCAGCTGCCGGCTCCGGTACTCGACCCCGGCCGACGGCATCATCGCTTCCTGGTCCCAGGACAGGAGCCCCGCGGTCGTGGACAGCAGGGACGCCTCCCGCACGAGCGACAGCAGGTCGTCGTAGGGCGTGGTGGTGGGTGGGGCGCTCGTCGGACTCACGGCCGGCCCAGCCTAGCAGCGTGCGGGAGCGGCGACCACCCGCGCGGTCCGCTGGTCCTACGCCTCGTCTTGCTCCATCAGCCGGCGCAGGATCCCCTCCTGCAGCCAGCCCAGCCAGTGCAGGACGGACAGCGCGGCCGCTTCGGGGTCCTCGGCGTCGACCTCGGCCCCCATGCGCTCCTCGTCGACACCCAGCCGGGTGCCGATCGCGAGCCGGATGTCGGTGAGGAAGGCCAGCCACGCGTCGGCGTCCGGCGGCGAGATGGTCTCGTCGACGGGCCCGTCCTGGCCGAGCGTGGTGGCGATCGTCTCGAGGGTCTGGAGACGGTGCTCCTGCAGCTCGCTCGACACCATCTCCTGGTAGGCGCGCTCGTCGGATGCCGTCTCGTAGGCCCGCGGGAACAGGCGCTCGAGGACCGGATCGCCGGAGCCGGGCCCCGCCTCGAGGAGCTGGGCCATCTCCGCCAGCAGATTGCGGAGGAGCTCCGCCTCGTCGTCGTCGAGGCGGATACGCAGCCCCGCACCCTCCTCGGCCTCGAACCGTGGCACGTCAGTCGCTCTTCGCGATCGTCGCCCACAGGCCGTAGGCGTGGAGCCGGAAGCAGTCGTGCTCCGCTTTCTCCCGGGGGCCGGAGGACACGACGGCCTTCCCGCGGTGGTGGACGTCCAACATCAGCTTCGTGGCCTTGTCCCGCGAGTACCCGAACAGCTTCTGGAGCACCCACGTGACGTAGGTCATCAGGTTGATCGGATCGTTCCAGACCACGACCAGCCAGGGCCGGTCCGGCTCCAGGGATTCGTCCGAACCGGGCCGGTCGATCCGTTCCGGCACGACGGTCGGCTGCATGCCTCCATGGTGCCATCCGGACCGGGAGGCGTGGGGATCGGCTACGCCGACGGATCCGCTGCACGGGCCGTCCGTCCCTGCCCGAACCGGCGCTCGGGCCACCAGGGATGGAAGTCTGGCATGTCCGTGGAGACCTTCAACGGGAAGGCGGCCGGTCGCTTCTCGAGGAACGCGCTCACGCCCTCGTGCGCGTCGGGGGAGCGCCCCATCCAGTAGATCGCCTTGGAGTCGACCTCGTGGGCGTCCATCGGGTGGCCGGCGCCGAGCATCCGCCACAGCATCGCGCGGGTGAGGGCGACCGACACCGCCGAAGCGTTGTCCGCGATCTCGCGGGCGATGCCCCGGGCCACCTCCACCACCTCGCCCGCGGGGTGCAGACTGCGGACCAGGCCCGCCTCCAGCGCCTCGGGGGCCCGGAACACGCGCCCCGAGTAGCACCACTCGGCGGCCCGCGAGATGCCGACGATCCGCGGCAGGAACCACGTCGAGCACGCCTCGGGGACGATGCCCCGCCGGGAGAACACGAAACCGATCTTCGCGTCCTCCGCGGCTACCCGGACGTCCATCGGCAGCGTCATCGTGATCCCCACGCCCACCGCGTGCCCGTTGAGCGCGCCGATCACCGGCTTGCGCATCTCGAAGATCCGCAGGGCGACCAGGCCCCCGCCGTCGCGGTGCTCGTCGATGTCCTGGGCTCCGCCGCGCTGCCGGTTGTCGAAGGTGCCGCCGCCGCCGGACAGGTCGGCGCCGGCGCAGAACGCCCGTCCGCGCCCGGTGACGATCACCGCGCGGACGTCGTCGTCGCCGTCGGCGTGGTCGAGGGCGTCGACCATCTCCTCGCGCATCGTCGGGGTGAAGGCGTTCAGGGCGTCCGGGCGGTCCAAAGTGATGGTGGCGATGCCCTCCGAGACCCCGTAGGCGATCTGCTCGTAGCTCACGTCGTCCTCCTCGTGAAGTGTCGCGACGGCACCACTGTAGGGAGGGGCTTGGCGCCCGCGGTACCCGAGCGGCGAAGATGCCCGCATGACAGCCGAACGCCGCGTGGTCGACGCCCTCGTGATCGGCGGGGGTCTGGCGGGACTGTGGGCCGTCCTGCACCTCCCGCAGGACTGGCGGATCGCCGTCGTGGACAAGGGCCCGGGCGAGGACACGGGCTCCTCGCCGTGGGCGCAGGGCGGGATGGCCGTGGCCATCGGGGCGGACGACAGCCCGGCCCGGCACTCCGCCGACACGCTGCGGGCCGGTGCCGGCGCCTGCTCGCGCGCCGCGGTGGAGGTGCTCACCTCCGAGGGTCCCGCGGCTCTCGACGGGCTCGTGGAGGCCGGGTGCCGGTTCGACCGCACGGCCGACGGTTCGTTCGACCTGCACCGCGAGGGAGGGCAGTCGGTCGCCCGCTCCGTGCACGTGGCCGACGCCACCGGACGGGAGCTCATGCGGGCGGTGCTGGAGCGGGCGCGGACGCGGGCCGAGCGGATCCGGGGTTCGGCGGTGCGGCTCGAGGTCGCCCGCGGCCGGTGCGTGGGCGCGACGGTGGCCATGCCCGACGGGCCGACCACGGTGCTGGCGCGCAGCATCGTGCTCGCCACCGGCGGGTGCGGCGCCCTGTACGAGGCCACCACGAACCCCCCGGTGGCCACCGGCGACGCGGCGGCGCTCGCCTACGAGGCGGGGGCCGCCGTGGCCGACCTGGAGTTCGTCCAGTTCCATCCCACGGCTCTGGCCACGGAAGGGCATCGCCGGGTTCTGCTCACCGAGGCGCTGCGCGGCGACGGCGCGCATATCGTCGACGGCGACGGGCACCGGTTCCTGCTCGACATCCACCCCGACGGCGAGCTCGGCCCCCGTGACGTCGTCGCGCGCGCGATCGCCGAGCGGGGAGGGGCGTTCCTCGACGCGGGTCCGATCGGTACCGGACGTCTGAAGGAACGCTTCCCCAACGTGTACGCCGCGGCCTTGGAGGCCGGCTTCGACCTCGCCGCCGGCCCGGTGCCGGTCGCACCGGCGGCACACTACTTCCTCGGGGGCGTGGCCACGGACCTCCACGGCCGGACAACGCTGGACGGGCTGTACGCGGTCGGGGAGTGCGCCGCCAGCGGTGTCCACGGAGCGAACCGCATGGCCGGCAACTCCCTCACCGAGGCCGTGGTGTTCGGGCGCCGCGCGGCGTCGGCGGCGGTCCGCGACGCCCACGACCCACCCCCGGCCGACCTCGACCTGCCGGCCCTGCCGGGCGCCGGGGTTGGAGCGGCGGGCGACGGCTGGTCGCGGCTGCGTCGGGCGATGTCCACGGGAGTGGGGCTGGCACGCACGGGGCAGTCGGTGACGGAGGCCGAAGCCGTCGTCGCGGAGATCGCCGAGGCCACACCGGATGCCTCGCTGCGCCTGGCGGCGGTGACGGCCGGACTGATCTGCCGGGCCGCGGGCCTGCGCACCGAGAGTCGCGGGACGCACCTGCGTGCCGACTATCCCGTCCCACGCCCCCAATGGGAGGGGGTCCGGCTCGTGTTCCGGGCCCCCGCGTAGCGGACGCTACTTCTTGGCGGGCTCGAAGTACGGGTTCTCGCCCGAGTCGTGGTCGGTGACGTCGACGACCTGGGTGATCTCGGGGATCGCGTCCCGCAGCGCAACCTCGATGCCCTGGCTGAGGGTGACCTTCGCCATCCCGCAGCCCTGGCAGCCACCGGACAGCCGCAGGATCGCCTTGTCGTCCTCGACGGCCACGAGGTCGGCCCGGCCCCCGTGGGAGGCGATGGAGGGGTTGATCACGGCCTCGAGGACCTGCTGGACGCGCTCCTCCAGGGTGCCGGTGAGCTGCGAGGGATCCATCGACTTCCCCACCGCCGGGGAGGGGCTGTTCGGGTTGTCCACGACCCAGCCCGGGTTGAGCAGGTTCTTCGACAGGTCGAGTGTCGCGCCCCGCAGTGCGTCGACGCTCCCCTCGGGGACCACGACCTTGAGGTCGCCCTCCTGCTGGACGACGTCGCCCGGCCGTGCTGTGTCGTCGAGGTCGAAGTACAGGTCGTAGCCGTACTCGAACCCCTGGGACTCGGTGACCTCGAGGAACAGGGCCAGACGGTCGGCGTCCGGCTCCTCGGCCTTCACCGCAACCGCCTTGTTGCGGGCACGTTCGGTCACGGTCACGATCTTGTCGTTCTGGCTGGTCATGGGGGTGCTCCCACCTGCTCGCGGACACGGCGCCCACGCGGACGCTCTCGCACCATCCATGATAGCGGCATGTCGCGAGTGCTTCTGGTCCTGCCGTCCAACACCTACCGGGCGCCCGATTTCCTGGACGCCGCCCGGCGGCTGGGGGCCGAGGTGGTGATCGCCTCCGAGCAGGCCCAGACCCTGCAGCGTGAGATGGGGGACCGGGCTCTGGTGATCGACCTGGAGCACCCCGAGGCGGCCGCGTCCGCGATCGTGGAGCGGGCGTCCCGGTACCCGTTGGACGCCATGGTCGCGGTGGACGAGCAGGGGGTGATCCCGGTGGCGCTGGCCGCCGAGCGGCTCGGCCTGCCCCACAACCCCCCCGAGGCGGTGCGCCGTACGCGGGACAAGGCGGCCATGCGCGCGGCCATGGCTGCCACGGGTATGGCCCAGCCCGAGGTGCGGCTCGCCCGCCCGGGCAGCGATGTCGCCGCCCTGGCCCGTGAGGTCGGCCTGCCGTGCGTGGTGAAGGCGCCGTCGCTGTCGGCCAGCCGCGGCGTGATCCGCGCCGACGACGCGTCCGCGGCCGCCGACGCCGCGGATCGGGTGCGGCGGATCATGAGCGACGCCGGCCTCGACGCCGGCGCGCCGGTGATCGTGGAGACCTACGTCCCGGGGGTCGAGGTAGCCGTGGAGGGCCTGCTCCGGGACGGGGACCTCGAGACGCTCGCCGTCTTCGACAAGCCGGATCCCCTCGAGGGGCCGTACTTCGAGGAGACCATCTACGTCACGCCGTCGCGGCTCACCTCCGGCACGCAGGAGCGAGTGGCCGCCGAGGTGCGGCGGGCCGTGTCCGCCGTGGGACTGCGGGAGGGCCCCGTCCACGCCGAGCTGCGGATCGGCTCCGAGCAGCTGTGGGTGCTGGAGCTGGCCGGTCGCTCGATCGGGGGCCTGTGCTCCCGCACCCTCACCTTCGGTCTCGGGGTGAGCCTCGAGGAGCTCATCCTGCGCCACGCCCTCGGACGTCCCGTCGGACGGCTGTTGCGGGGCCTCGAGGCGGCCGGCGTGATGATGCTGCCCATCCCCGCCTCCGGGGTCCTGCGGGCGGTCGGGGGCCGCGAGGAGGCCTTGGCCGTCCCGGGCATCGTAGGCCTGGACGTCACCGCAACCGTCGGGCAGCCCATCCGGTCCTACCCCGAGGCGGACCGCTACCTGGGGTTCCTGTTCGCCCGGGGCGCGAGCCCGGACGAGGTCGAGGCGGCCCTGCGGGAGGGTCACCGCCGCCTGGACGTCGTGATCGAGTAGGCGCTGCGCGGCCGGCCGGTCACATCTCGCGTGACCGCGGTATAGGTTGGGGCCATGCGTGTTTTGCTCGTGTCCACCTATGAGATGGGCCATCAACCGGTGCACCTGGCGGCCCCCGCGGCCGCTCTGGGGAACGCCGGGCACGAGGTGACGACCGTGGACCTGGCGGTCGACCGGCTCGATCCGGCGCTCCTCGACAGCGTCGACGTCGTCGCGTTCTCCGTCCCCATGCACACCGCGATGCGCCTGGCGATGCGCGGTGCGGAGGCGGTCCGGGCGCGCCGGAGCGACCTGCCGGTCTGCTTCTACGGCCTCTACGCGACCGTGAGCCGTGACCGGACGCTCGGCCCCCTCGCCGACCGGCTGATCGCCGGCGAGTACGTTTCCGAGCTCGTGGCATGGGTGGACGACCTCCAGCGGGGGGCCCGCAGCAGCTCGGCCACGGTGAACCTCGACCGGGCCCCCGCCCGCCTTCCGGTGCGCGCCGGCCTTCCACCGCTCGAGCGATACGCCCGTCTCGAGGTGGCCGGAGAGCAGCGGCTCGCCGGCTACGTCGAGGCGTCCCACGGCTGCTCGTACCGGTGCCGGCACTGCCCGGTCCCCGCCGTCTACGACGGCCGGACCCGGAAGGTCCCCGCGGACGTCGTCCTCGCCGACGTCGACCGACTGGTGTCGATGGGGGCCCGGCACATCACGTTCGGCGACCCCGATTTCCTGAACCGCTGGCGGCACGCCCTGGAGGTGGTGCATGGGCTGCACGCCGCGCATCCGGAGGTGACCTACGACATCACCACCAAGGTCGAGCACGTGCTGCGCTACCAGGAGCTGTGGCCGGAGTTCGCCGCCACCGGCTGCCTGTTCGCCGTGTCGGCGTTCGAGATCCTCAACGACGACATCCTCGGCTACCTCGAGAAGGGCCACACCGCCGCCGAGGCCGGCCGTGCGGTCGAGATCCTGCGCTCCCACGGCATCGAAGTGCGACCGTCCTGGCTCCCGTTCATGCCGTGGACCACGGTGGAGGACGTCCACACGATCCTCGACTTCGTCGTCCGGCACGACCTCGTCTCCAACGTGGATCCCGTGCAGTACACGATCAGGCTCCTGATCCCCGAAGGGTCGCTGCTTCTGGACCTCCCGGAGATCCTGCCCTACCTCGGCCCCTACGACGACGAGCGCCTGACCTACACCTGGCGCCCGGCCGACCCCCGGACCGGAGAGCTCCAGCAGGAGCTGTCGGCGCTGGTGGAGCGCCGAACCGGTGAGGGGGTCGGGTTGTTCGATACGTTCATGGACGTCAGGGAGGCCGTCCACCGGGCGGCGGGCATCCGGGGCGACCTCGCTCTCGTCACCGGGTCACGCGAGGGGAGGCCGCGGCTCACCGAGCCGTGGTTCTGTTGAGCGGAACCGACCGAGGGCCAGTTCGGCTCTCTCGAGGCACCGGAGGACTCATGAGTGACAACGGCTGGCGTCATCTCGCGATCGACCTCGTGCGTCTCCTGGAGCTCGACGCTCCGCCGGTCGCCATCGCCTTCACCGACCAGGCCCCCGAGGGCGTCCCGGCCTTCGACGCACCGATGCCCGAGCCGACCCCCGACGGCCGGACGGGACGCGCCCCCGCGAGCTGCGTGTTCTGGATGCACGCCGCCGAGGGAGCCTTCACGACCGCGCCGGAGGACCACGGCAACTGCTCGGTGGGTGCCCTCACCCACGGACTGCTCGGGCTCGAGGAGGCCGCCGGTCGCGCCGACGTCGCCGAGCTCGTCAACACGGGATGGGTGTCCGAGGAGGTCTTCCCGGAGATCCCGACGGTGTCCGAGCGGCCGGGAGCGATCACCTACGCGCCGCTGATCGACACGCCCGTGGATCCCGATGTGGTGCTGCTGCGGGTCAACGGGAAGCAGCTCATGGAGATCCAGGACGCGATCCCCGACATGCGGATCGGGGGAAAGCCCCAGTGTCACATCGTCCCGGCGGCCGTCGAGGACGGAGCCGTGGCCGCGAGCATCGGCTGTGCCCTGAGCCGGGTGCGCACCGGCATGGCGCCGTCGGAGCTCACCTGCACGATCCCCGCCCCCCGCCTGGCGGAGGTCGTGGACAGGCTCCGCTCCGCCCTGGAGACCGACGACTCGGTGCGCTCCTACGCCGCCGAGGACAAGGCGCGCTTCGGCTGATCCGCCCTCAGGCCGGCCGTTTGCGCGCGGTCTGGCGGAGGATCGCGCCGTAGACGACCAGCGCCACGCCGGCGAACAGGAACCACTGCACCGCGTAGGCGACATGTGGGCCAGACTCGAGCTCGGGGAGTTCGGCCGGCAGCGGCAGCTCACCCGACGGCGGATCCTGCTCCGTGAGGAGCAGGTAGGCGGGAGCGAGGTCGTGGGGCATGCGCTCGTCGAGCAGCACGAGATCGACACGCGCCACGGACCGGACCGGACCCGGGGGTGGCGCCGAGGCGCCGAAGCGCGGGGCCTGCTGGGAGGGCAGCAGGATGCCACGTACCGTCACCGTTCCCGGGAGCGCCGGCGGGCGCCGGTCCGGGTCGTCGTAGGGGATCCATCCACGGTCGACGAGGACGGTGTCGCCGCGCTCGGTCTCCAGCGGCGTGAGCACGTGGTGGCCCGTCCGTCCCCGGTGGGTACGGCCCACGAGCAGCACCTCGTGGTCGGGGTCGTAGGTGCCGGTGGCCTCGGTGCGCCGGTAGGCGAGCTCGTCGGGACGGTGCTCGATGAGCACCTGCTCGAGCGGCCGCTCGGGGGCCCGGGTGCGCTCGGTCACCAGCGCGTTGAAGGCCTGCCGCTCGTCATGGCGGCGGAGCTGCCAGAAACCGAGCGAAACACAGACGGCGGCGATCGCGAGCACCACGACGTGGGCGACGAGCCATCGGGGGGCGAGCGCGAACCGGAGCATCCGCATCGAGCCTACCGGGCCGCGCGGGCATTTGTGCCTCGGCGCACATTCAGGTATCCCGTAGCAACCATGTCGACACCGAACGCGTCCTATTCCGTTGCTCTGCAGGTCGAGCTCGACAACCGTCCCGGCTCCCTCGGACGCATCGCCACGGCCATCGGGGAGGCCGGCGGCAACATCTCGGCCGTGGACATCGTGGACGTCACGGGCGAGAAGATCGTCCGCGAGATCACCGTGTTCGCCGCCGACGACGTCCACGTCCAGAAGATCCGCGACGCCGTGGAGGAGCTGGACGGCGTCCACTGCATCTCGGCCCGCGATCGCACCTTCCTCATGCACCTGGGCGGCAAGATCGAGGTGACCTCCAAGATCCCGCTGGCCACCCGCGACGACCTGTCGATGGCCTACACGCCCGGGGTGGCGCGGGTGTGCAAGGCGATCCTCGACGACCCGGCGGACGTCCACAAGTTCACGATCAAGCGCAACACCGTGGCCATCGTCACCGACGGGACGGCCGTCCTCGGGCTCGGCGACATCGGGCCGGAGGCGTCGCTGCCGGTGATGGAGGGCAAGGCGCTGCTGTTCAAGGAGTTCGCCGGTGTGGACGCGTTCCCGATCTGCCTGCGCCCCGGATCCGTGGACGAGCTCGTGGAGACCGTCGAGCGGCTCGCGCCCGTGTTCGGGGGGATCAACCTCGAGGACATCTCGGCCCCCGCCTGCTTCGAGGCCGAGGAGCGGCTCAAGGCGAGCCTCGACATCCCGGTCTTCCACGACGACCAGCACGGAACCGCGGTCGTGACGCTGGCCGCCTTGCGCAACGCGCTCAAACTCGTGGACAAACAGATGTCGGATCTGAAGGTCGTGATCGCCGGCGTGGGCGCGGCGGGCGTGGCGACGACCAAGATCCTGATGGACGCCGGGGTGGAGAACGTGATCGGCGTCGATCGCAAGGGGGCGATCTGGCGCGGCCGCGACGACCTGAACGCCTCGAAGATGTGGATGGCGGAGAACACCAACCCCGAGCAGCGCCGCGGCGCGATCCACGAGGTGATGCCGGGGGCCGACGTGTTCGTGGGCCTGTCCGGGCCGGGGTTGATCACCCGCGACGACCTGCGGGTGATGCACCGCGACCCGATCGTGTTCGCGATGGCCAACCCGACGCCGGAGATCATGCCCGAGGAGGCCGAGGGTCTCGTGGCGGTGATGGCCACCGGACGCAGCGACTACCCGAACCAGATCAACAACGTCCTGGCCTTCCCCGGGATCTTCCGGGGGGCCCTGGACGCCGGCGCCACCGACATCACCGAGAACATGAAGCTCGCCGCCGCGAAGGCGATCGCGGAGGCCGTCCCGGAGGCGATGCTGGGGCCCGGCTACGTGATCCCGAGCGTGTTCAACAAGCGCGTGGTCGAACTCGTGGCCGCCGCCGTGGGCGACGCCGCCCGAGCCGACGGCGTCGTCCGCCCGGGGGCCTGACCCTTCGACGGTCTCTTCATGATTTCGTTTCTGGGTAGGATGCGCCGAGCTGTGAGGGAGGAGGGGCGCTCATGCGGAAGCTATGTTCGATCGCGCTCTGCGGGGTCCTGGCTCTCGGGGCTTGTAGTGAGACGGTGTTGGAGGTGACCTCGGGGGACGAGCCATCATCGCAGGCGGCAGCCTCGCCACCCCCCGACCTTCCGGAAGGGGCACTCTACGCTAGTTGGCTCCCGCCGGGATGGTCTTACAGTCACATGCAGACGATGGATATGGAGGTCGGGCTGGATCACGATCTCCGCTACTACGAAGGCACTCCGAATTTCGAAGAAGAGCGGCCTGCCAACCTCATCGTGTCCACGCTCCTCGTGTACCCGGAGAAGTCGCTGGAATCTGCCTTCACCGGACTTTGATCCGGTGTTGTCGCCGCTCTTCGAGGACACCGTCTCGTACGCCCAGGTCCAGGGACGAGAGGCTGAGATCTTGTCGCGGCCGTGCTCAGACCCACCGTCTGATCCATGGTGCGCGGCGACGGGTCTTCGCTGGGCGTCCATCCGTTGGCTTCACGAGCCCGGAGTCCGCGTGGCGGTCGATGGAGCCGGCTTGGATCTCCCGATCCTTCTAGAGATTGCCGAGGGGGTACGAGAGGCAGACTAAGCGCCGGTCTGCCAAGAGAACGGGAGATGATGAGGCCTGTTGACCAGCGAGCATTCACCGCCACTCCCTTTCTAAGTTCTTTGCTCTGCGCCCGGTAGAGTGAAGCCAGAGCAACAACCGCTACGACGACTACACCGAGGAACCAGGGCGAGCGCCGTAGCCGTCGCATGGAATCCTCTTCACGAGCTGTTGCGCCGGGAGGTGAACAATGCCTTGCGGTAGTCGCGGTTCATCATCGCGATGAAGTCGATCGAAATGTGCTTCGGGCAGACCGCCTCGCATTCCGCGTGGTTCGTGCACGACCCGAAACCTTCGTTCTCCATCTGGTGGACCATCGACACCACCCGGCGCTCGCGCTCCGGCTGGCCCTGGGGCAGGAGGGCCAGATGCGCGATCTTCGACGCGGTGAACAGCTGTGCCGCGGAGTTGGGGCAAGCGGCGACGCAGGCGGCGCAGCCGATGCAGGCGGCGGCGTCCAGAGCGTTCTCGGCGGCGTCCCGGGGGACGGGGGTCTCGTTGGCCTCCGGCGCACTCCCGGTGTTCACCGACACGTACCCCCCGGCGGCGATGATCCGGTCGAAGGCGGTGCGGTCCACGACGAGGTCCTTGATCACCGGGAAGGCGTTGGCGCGCCAGGGCTCGATGATGAGCGTCTGGCCGTCGGGCAGGTGGCGCAGGTGGACCTGGCAGGTGGCGGTGGCGGGCAGCGGCCCATGGGCACGGCCGTTGATCATCACGCCGCAGGTGCCGCAGATGCCCTCCCGGCAGTCGGACTCGAAGGCGATCGGCTCCCGGCCCTCCAGGGTCAGGCGGTCGTTGACCAGGTCGAGGAGCTCGAGGAAGGACATGTCGGGGGAGACGTCGTCCACCTCGTGGGTCTCGAAGTGCCCGGGCGCGTCCGGCCCGGCCTGGCGCCATACCTTCAGCGTGAATCTCACTTGTACATCCTCTGTGTCGGTGTCACGTTCTCGAAGACCAGCGGTTCCCGGTGCTCGGCCGGCTCCCGGCCCTCGCCGGTGTACTCCCAGCAGGAGGCGTGAGCGAAGTTCTCGTCGTCGCGAAGCGCCTCGCCCTCGGAGGTTTGGTGGTCGACGCGGAAGTGGCCCCCGCAGGACTCGTCGCGTACGAGGGCGTCCCGGCACATCAGCTCCGCGAGCTCGAAGAAATCCTCGACCCGGCCCGCCTTCTCGAGGGTCTGGTTCAGCGACTCGTTCTCCCCGAGCACGCGGACGTTGCGGTAGAACTCCTCGCGCAGAGCCGGGATCTCCGACAGTGCTTTCTGGAGTCCTGTCTCGTCGCGGGCCATCCCGCAGTAGTCCCAGACGATCCTGCCGAGTTCGCGGTGGAAGGAGTCGACGGTGCGGTGGCCGTTCACCGACAGCAGCCGGTTGACCCGATCGGCCACCTCCTGCTCGATGCTCCGGAAGGCGGGGTCGTCGGGGGGCGGCGGGGCAACGTTGAGGAAGTCGGCCAGATACTCGCCGATCGTGTACGGCAGGACGAAGTACCCGTCGGCCAGGCCCTGCATGAGCGCCGAGGCCCCCAGCCGGTTGGCGCCGTGGTCGGAGAAGTTCGCCTCGCCGATCACGAACAGCCCCGGGATCGTGGACATCAGGTTGTAGTCGACCCAGAGGCCGCCCATCGTGTAGTGGGGGGCCGGGTAGATCCGCATCGGGACGGCGTAGGGATCCTCACCGGTGATCCGGTCGTACATCTCGAACAGGTTCCCGTAGCGCTCCTCGACGATCCGACGTCCCAGACGCTGGATCGCGTCGGAGAAGTCGAGGTACACCCCGATGCCGCTGAGCCCGACGCCGCGGCCGGCGTCCACGACCTCCTTGGCCGCGCGGGAGGCGACGTCCCGGGGGACGAGGTTGCCGAAGGCGGGGTAGCGGCGCTCCAGGAAGTAGTCGCGCTCGTCGTCGGGGATCTGGTCGGGGGAGCGCGTGTCGCCCATCTTCTTCGGCACCCACACCCGCCCGTCGTTGCGCAGCGACTCCGACATCAAGGTGAGCTTCGACTGGTGGTCGCCGGCCGGGGGGATGCAGGTGGGATGGATCTGCGTGAAGCACGGGTTGGCGAACAGTGCTCCGCGGCGGTGGGCCCGCCAGGCCGCGGTGACGTTGGATCCCATGGCGTTCGTGGACAGGAAGAACACGTTGGAGTAGCCGCCGGTGGCCAGCACCACGGCGTGTGCGGAATGGGAGCTGATCTCGCCGGTGAGCAGGTCGCGGACGACGATGCCGCGCGCGTGGCCGTCCACGACCACGAGGTCGAGCATCTCGGTGCGCGGGTACATCGTGACCCGGCCGGCGGCGATCTGCCGCTCGAGGGCCTGGTAGCAGCCGAGCAGGAGCTGCTGGCCGGTCTGGCCGCGGGCGTAGAAGGTGCGGGCCACCTGCGCGCCCCCGAAGGACCGGGTGTCGAGCAGGCCTCCGTACTCGCGGGCGAAGGGGACGCCCTGGGCGACGCACTGGTCGATGATCTCCACGCTGACCTGGGCAAGCCGGTAGACGTTGGCTTCGCGCGAGCGGTAGTCGCCGCCTTTGATCGTGTCGTAGAACAGCCGCCAGATCGAGTCGCCGTCGTTGCGGTAGTTCTTCGCGGCATTGATGCCGCCCTGGGCGGCCACCGAGTGCGCCCGGCGGGGGGAGTCCTGGAAGCAGAAGCACTTCACGTTGTAGCCGAGCTCGGCCAGGGTGGCGGCCGCCGAACCCCCCGCGAGGCCCGAGCCCACCACGATGATGTCGAACTTGCGTTTGTTCGCGGGGTTCACGAGCCGGACGGACGAGCGATGGTCGTCCCACTTCTGTTGCAGGGAGCCGGGTGGGATCTTGGGGTCCAGGCGTGCGGGTGCGTCCAGGGACAAATCGGATCAACCCCTCTCTAGGTCACGACCCCGGCCATCACGGCGATCGGGACGGAGATGTACCCGAGCGTCACGATCGCGGCGAAGCTCACGGCGAAGTAGCGGCGCCACTGGTTGAAGCGGCGGTTGCTCCATCCCATCGACTGGAACAGGCTCCAGAGGCCGTGGTACAGGTGCAGCCCGAGCGCGAGGTTCGCGAGGATGTACACCGCCGATACCGGCCACCTCTGGAAGGCGGCGACCACGTTGTGGTACGGGTCGTGCAGGACGAAGTCCGGGTGGACGGTGCCTGTCGTGAAGTCGAGCAGGTGGTAGACGATGAAGAGGCCGACGATCACGCCCGACCACCGCATCGTCCGGGACGCGTAGTCGGCGGCGGTGTAGTCCAGGCTCCGGTAGCGGCCGGTGCGCGCTCTGCGGTTGGTCAGGGTGAGCTGGGCCGCCGCGACGATGTGCCCGACCAGTGCTCCCAGCAGCACGAATCGGATCAGCCACAGCAGCCCGGTGGTCGGTGCCGCCGGCTCGCCGAACTCCCGAAGCCAGGCCGAGTAGTCGTTCATGTGGGCGGCCCCCTGGAAGACCTTCAGGTTGCCGATCATGTGCATGAACACCCACCCGAAGATGACGATGCCCGTGAGGGCCATCACGTACTTCTTGCCGAGCTGGGAACCCCAGAACTCCAGGAGCCACGGACGCGAGCGCCGCTCGGGGACGCTCCCCTGGGGCCGGGTCTTCATGCTGCCGACGTCCTCCTCGTGAGCCGATGGACCGCGCCTGCCTTCATAGCGTAGACGGTTACGCGGTCCGTCGGCTGGTAGGAGACCGGTGTCAGGCGCCGATCCCGGGGGCCGGGAAGCGCGCGGTGAGCTCCCGCACCTCGCCGGCGATCCGCTCGAGTGCGGGGGTGTCGTCCGCCTTCGCCGCTTCGCACCCCTCGTCGATCCAACGGGCGATCTCCCGCATCTGGGCCGGACCCATACCGCGGCTGGTCACCGCGGGGGTTCCGAGCCGGATCCCGGAGGGGTCGAAGGGCTTGCGGGGATCGAAGGGGACGGTGTTGTAGTTGCAGACGATCCCGGCGCGGTCCAGGGCCTGCGCGGCGGGCTTGCCGGGGATGCCCTTCGAACTGAGGTCCACGAGGATCAGGTGGTTGTCGGTGCCCCCGGACACGAGGTCGAAGCCCCGCGCCGACAGCTCTTCGGCCATCGCCTGGGCGTTGGCGACGATCTGCTGCGCGTAGGTGCGGAAGTCGTCGCCGTCCGCCTCGCGCAGGGCCACGGCGATCGCGGCGGTGGTGTGGTTGTGGGGGCCGCCCTGCAGGCCCGGGAAGACGGCTTTGTCGAGGGCCGGCCCGTGCTCGGCGGTGCTCATGAGCATCGCGCCGCGCGGCCCCCGCAGCGTCTTGTGGGTGGTGGTGGAGATCACCTCCGCGTGGCCGACGGGGGACGGGTGGGCGCCGCCGGCGATCAGGCCCGCGATGTGGGCGATGTCGGCCACGAGCACGGCCCCCACCTCGCGGGCGATCTCGGCGAAGGCCGGGAAGTCGATGGTGCGGGGGATGGCCGTCCCGCCGCAGAAGATCAGCTTCGGACGCTCGGCCTTCGCGAGGTCGCGGACCTCGTCCATGTCGATGCGCCCGTCCTCCCTGCGCACGCCGTAGCGCACCGGACGGAACCACTTCCCGGTGGCCGACACGCTCCACCCGTGGGTGAGGTGGCCCCCGGCGGGAAGGGCCATCCCCATCACCGTGTCGCCGGGGTCGAGGAAGGCGAGGTAGACCGCGAGGTTCGCGGGGGAGCCGGAGTAGGGCTGGACGTTGGCGTGTTCCACGCCGAACAGCGCCTTGGCCCGCTCGATCGCGATCGTCTCGACCTGATCGATGAGCTGCTGACCCTCGTAATAGCGGCGGCCGGCGTAGCCCTCGGAGTACTTGTTCGTGAGGACGGTGCCCGTGGCCTCGAGGACGGCCTTCGACACGTAGTTCTCGGAGGGGATCAGCCGGATCTTGGTGGCCTGGCGCTGTTCCTCGGCCTCCACCAGTCGGGCGATCTCGGGATCGGTGGTGGCCAGCGCGGTGCCGACCAGCGATTCGGTGCTCATGGACGCCTCCTTGCTCGGCCTTCCTCAAGGACCGCCGAGGCGCCCAGGCGTACGGCTTGCGGTCCCGCGATCGCTCCCCGGTGGTCGGTTCCACCTCGAACGCCAGTCGCGATGCGAACGCAGCGTAGGGCGGCGGCGGCCGGAGTGTCAACGGGTAGGGCAGGATAGAGGCCTCATCCAAGGCGCCGAGGAGGATCTGATGGCGACGACCGAGACGCAGCTGCCCCGCTGGGACATGACCCCGCTGTTCGGGTCCCTGACCTCACCGGAGTTCGAGGAGGCCTTCGACAACCTGATCCGCGACGTCGGCGCCCTGCGGGACCTCTTCGACGCCCACGGCGTCCGGCGGCTGGACGACGGCTCCGTCGACGAGGCCACCGCAGCTGTGTTCGACGAGGTCACCGACCGTCTCAACGGGATCGCCGAGCGGGTGCGGCTCGTACGGTCCTACATCTACGCCTTCGTGACCACCGACGCCACCGACGATCTCGCCCAGGCGAAGCTCTCCGAGCTGCAGACCCGACTCGTCGATCTGGACAAGCTGAGCACGCGCTACGAAGCCTGGGTGGGGACGCTGAACCCCGAGGCGCTCATCGAGCGGTCGGCCGTGGCGCGGGAGCACGCCTTCTTCGTCCGCCGGGCGGCGGTGGGGGCCGCCCACCAGCTCGGCGAGCGCGAGGAGGACCTCGCCGCGACCTTGTCCCCGTCGGGACAGACGGCCTGGTCGAAGCTCCACGGCAACGTGACCTCGCGCCTTGTGGTGCCGGTGGCGAAGCCCGACGGCACCACCGAGGAGCTTCCGATGAGCGCGGTCCGGGGCCTGGCCCACGACCCCGACGCAGGTCTGCGGGAGGCCGCCTACCGGGCCGAGCTCGCCGCCTGGGAGACGGTGGCCGTGCCGCTGGCCGCCGCCATCAACGGGGTGAAGGGCTGGGAGGGCACGCTCGACGCCCGCCGCGGCTGGCCGGACGCCGTCGCATCCTCGCTGCACCGCAACAACGTCGACCGCGTGACCCTGGAGGCGATGCAGCGTGCCTGTGTGGACGCCTTCCCCTCCCTGCGCCGCTACCTCAGGGTGAAGGCCAAGCTGTCCGGCCGGGACGCCCTGCCGTGGTGGGATCTGTTCGCGCCGGTCGGTGAGGCCGGACGCCAGTGGTCCTACGACGAGGCCACGAGCTTCGTCGTCGACCGGTTCGGCGGCTACTCGGACCGGCTCGCGGGTCTCGCACGCCGCGCCTTCGGCGAGAACTGGGTGGATGCCGGCCCCCGTCCCGGCAAGCGCGACGGAGCGTTCTGCATGGGGGTACGTGCCGGCGAATCGCGGGTGCTGCTGAACTTCAACCACCACTTCGGCAGCGTCTCCACCCTCGCCCACGAGCTCGGCCACGCCTACCACAACGTGAACCTCGCCCCTCGCACCCCGCTGCAGCGCCAAACGCCCATGGCCCTGGCGGAGACGGCCAGTATCTTCTGCCAGACGATCGTGATGGACGCCATGCTCGCCGAGGCATCGGCGGACGAGGAACTCGCCATCCTCGAGGGGGAGCTTCAGCACGCCTGCCAGATCGTCGTGGACATCCACTCCCGCTTCCTGTTCGAGCGGTCGGTATTCGAGGGCCGGGCCACACGCGAGCTGTCGGTGGCGGAGCTGTGCGACCGGATGCTGGAGGCCCAGCGCGCCACCTACGGCGACGGGCTCGATCCCGAGGCGCTGCACCCCTACATGTGGGCCGTGAAACCGCACTACTACTCGCGATCCTTCTACAACTGGCCCTACACCTTCGGGATGCTGTTCGGCCTCGGTCTCTACGCCGCCCACCGGGAGGATCCCGAGGCCTTCCGGGACGGCTACGACGACCTGCTGTCCTCGACCGGGCTGGACGATGCCGCGGGCCTGGCGCGGCGCTTCGGCATCGACGTGACCGCCGAGAGCTTCTGGTCGTCGAGCCTGGACGTGGTGCGCGAGCGGGTGGATCGGTTCGAACGCCTGGCGGGATGAGCGCGGTCGGCGCGTTCAACCGGCGGCTCGACCGCCTCATCGACCGCACGTCCGAAGACCGGGACCGCTACGTCGACATGACCGCGCTGCTGGCCGCGATCTGGGTCTTCGAGCTCGCCGGGATCCCGCTGCTCGAGCGACCCACGGGGGCCTGGTGGGCGCAGCGCCCGCTGTGGCTTGCCGTCCCCGGCGTGTTCCTCGTCCTCCTGACGGCAGCCTTCAACCGCTTCGAGCGCGCACGAGGTACCTGCTGCACGAATGGCATCATATGATGAAGAAGAGCGGCTCTCCTGTTGCTTCCGTGGGTCGGAGGAAGGGATCGGGTGGCGGCAAAGGCCCGGCGCACGTGGGACGCCCCTGGCCATACGACGACGGGCCGGTGCTCGCCTAAAGCACTCGCCACACGCAGAGATCGTCCACCAGCGGCAGCTGGCGTCTTCCGGCGCCAACTGGCGACTCGGGGTCTGGATGGACGGGTATCGGGGACCGAGTCTCCAGTTCCGGTCCGCATGCGGCCTCAACTGGCCACTCGGGGTCTGGATCACGTGGCACGGGGGGCCGAGTCGCCACTTATGGTCGCGAACCAGCAGGGGAGCCAGAAACGCAGGTAGTCGGGAGGGACGTGATGCGGACAACGATCTCGTTGGATGACGACCTGGTCGCCGAGGCGCGGCGGCTCACCGGGACGCATCGCAAGAGCGAACTCGTTCGCGAGGCGCTGCGAGCGCTGATCGAGCGGGAGAGCGCCCGGCGGCTGGCGAAACTGGGTGGCAGCGAGCCCGGTGTCGCCGACATCCCGTACCGTCACTCGCCGAGCGAGCGCTGATTCCGGCTGAGCAGCCACTGAAGCTCAACGCTTCGCGTAGAGCCCCTCGATCGCGTCCGCGAAATGGTCGGCGACCACGCGCCGCTTCACCTTCAACGTCGGCGTGATCTCGTCGTCGTCCTGGCTGAAGTCGCGGTCCAGGATCGTGAATTTCCGGATCGACTCGGCCCGTGACACCGCCTTGTTGGCGTGGTCGATGGCCTGCTGGACCTCCTCGTGGATCTTCTTCTCACGGCTCAGCTTCGCCAGGTCGTCCGGGAAGTCGTTCTCCTTGGCGAAGGCCGACGCCTCGTCCGGGTCGAGGGTCACGAGTGCCGCGATGAACGACCGGTCGTCGCCCACCACCATCGCCTGGGACACGAGCCGGTGGCTCTTGATGCGCTCCTCGAGCACCGCGGGGGCCACGTTCTTCCCTCCGGCGGTCACGATGAGCTCCTTCTGGCGTCCGGTGATCTTCACGAAGCCGTCGTCGTCGATCTCGCCGATGTCGCCGGAGTGCAGCCAGCCCTCGTCGTCCAGCATCTCGTTGGTGGCTTTGCGGTTCTTGAAGTACCCCTGGAAGATGTTGCCGCC
>CAZLKN010000027.1:0-37383 GCA_964560135.1 uncultured Actinomycetes bacterium
GGTCTACGATGGAAGCGATGGATGCCCGCCGTCTGCGTCTCTACGAGCTCCTGAAGCCCAGGTTGGGCGAGGAAGGGGCCAAGGAGCTGGTGCTCCGGCTCCCCGCTCGGCCGGAGACCTTGGCCACGAAGGCCGATCTCGAGATCCTGAAGACGCAGATCCTGGATCGCATGGACGCACGGTCCGCCGAGGTCGACGCTCGCTTCGCTGGCGTCGACGTGCACTTCGCCGAGGTGCTGGGGGAGATGAACGCCCGGTTCGGGGAGATGAACGGCCGGCTCGGGGAGGTGGATGCCGGGTTCGGGGAGATGAACGGCCGGATCGCTCAGCTCGAGGCCACCCTCACGCGGCGGATGGTCGCCATCATGGGCGCTTGGACCGTCCTGCTGGCCTCCACCGCGGCCTGGGCGTCCACGATCTTCGGGTAGGACCAGGCGCTGCCCGAGACGATCCACAGCGTAGCTTCACCCGTGTGGGAGAGCCTGGGTTCGGACCACCGCCGATTGGGTCGTAGGGTTTGGCGATCCGCGCGGAGAGTGCGGTCACGCATCCGCCGCTAGGTGAGTTCAAACGCGGTCGCCGGGCCGAAGGGTGTGTCGGCGGCCGTCGCTATGATCTGGCACACATCGGGCCCGGCCCCCGCCACGCGGCGCCTCCCCGGCTTCCCTCCGGGCCCCCGGACGGGAGGTCACCGGTATGGGACTGAAGCTGAGCTATGTGCTGGAGGCAGGCTTGAACCGGGAGGATGCGCTGCGGGTCGTGGAGCGGCTGCACGCCTACGCTCGCACCGTCGACGCCGACGAGGTGTCGCCTCTGCGATCGCTGGGTGACCCCGACTCGTGGGCGGGGGTCCGCTGTGTGCGTTGGTCCTCACCCGAGGGGCGCGAGGAGTGGGTCCGCGTCAGCCCTCTGGAGGGCGTGTACTTCCGCATCGACACCGACGGTGCGGAGTCGGCGAGCTTCGGGCTTGCCTCCTACCCGACCCACGTCGTCTTCGAAGGACGAAAGGTCGCGACGGGCCTCGACGGCGGGTGGTCCTGGAGCGACTGCTGCAAGACGCAGTACGCGGGGATGCCCGAGAGTGGCGGTCCGCAGAACTTCCTGCGGGCACATCTCGCGATCATCTCGGTGCTGGACGAGGCGGTGCGGTTCGGGCTCGACGTGGACGCGCTGGACGATGGTGGCTACTGGGAGCACCGCGACCCAGGCCGTCTGCTCGAGGAGTTGCACGGGTGGAACCGCATGGTGGCGAGCCTCGGCGCCATGCTGCTGCGACTGACCGAGGAGGGTTTCCCGGCCCCCGTGGGACCGATCTTCGACCATCCCGACTTCGAGCAGTTGGCCGCCGAAGGACCGCCTGATGAGGCGTGGTGAGTTGCCGGTCACGTCCATTGACCGTCGAATGCGGGCTGTCGAGAGCATGGTGCCGACAGCACCCACAGGTCCGCTCGACGTACGCATCGACGGCCCGGGGCAGCAGCTGCACCACCAGCCCTTCGATGTGTTCGTCTGAAAGTCGGTCACGGGCCGACCGAGCGCGTCGCCGCATGGCAGTCCGTGTTCGCTACCTCGAAGTGGTTTCGATCGGCGTCACGTAGACGCCGTTCCATTCCACGACCTCGTTCGAGATGATGTCCACGTAGCCGGGTTTTGTAGAAGCCTGACCGATTCCGCGATGCAAACGTCCCCATTTCGCAGCGGGTCCCGGCGCTCGGTAGTCATCGACTACGAAGGCGATCGGCGACTGCAGTTGTGGGTTGGCGAGCGCGAGAAGCTGCGGTGGAATGAAGATCCGCTGTTCTTCCGGGAACCAGCGGCATGGGATTGCTATGGGCCCAGGGAACGCGGCGACGCAACGTTCGTTGCCGGCAGGTACCTCGAGCTCGCCGTCGGCCATAGCCTCGCCATCCCACCCCCATGCCCCGACGACGGTCTCGCCGTCGATGAGCAGAACGCGACGCGGACGCAGCGCGAACAAGATCCTCACGGGCGGGACGCGGAGGCCGATCTTTCCGGTCACCGCATCGCCGGCGAAGGCCACGAGGTCTTGGGCGTTGCGGAGCGCGAAGCGTGCGCCCGCCGCGACCGCCTCCGGGACGTGCCGAAGCCGGAAGAGGATCTCCGTCGGCTTGCGCACGTCGAAGATGCTTACTGGCCCGTCCATCATCACGTCACGGCCGGCGAGTCGCACGACGACGGCCGCGTAACCTCGGTGGGCGAGCACACGCGCCTTGAGTGTCGTGCTCGCGGCCGCGATCCAGAGAGCCCCATTGGACCACGCGTAGAGTTCGGGCGTGACGTGTGGCCCCTTGGCTGATTCGACCGCGACATACGCCTGACGTCCTTCGGCGAGCGCGCTCACCACGCGTCCGGGGAGGTCCATGCCTCTGACGTACCCCACCGACAGCCGGCGAACCGCGGGATAGTTTCGGTTCGACGCCTTGTGGGAAGATTCACCCCGCGAGGCGTAAGTATGGCTGAGAACGAGATCGACATCCGAGCAACCCCGGAAGACGTTTTCTGTGTCCTTCTCGACCCGCGCGCGTACCGATACTGGGTCGTCAGCCCAGCTCGGATCGTCGACGTTACGGAGAACTGGCCGTGCGTGGGTTCGTCCTTCACGCACGAGACGACACTCGGACCGCTGCACGTCCGCGACATCACCGAGATCGAAGAGATCGATGTGCCGCGCAGAATTACGTTGTGCGCGAAGATCCGCCCGGTCGGCGTCGTCGCACGGATCGTGGTCGAGCTCTCCGACGTTGAGGCAGGTACACGCGTGCGGTTGAGCGAGTACCCGATCGCAGCCCCCTGGAGCTCGGTCTGGAATCCGGCTCTCGACCGCCTGCTGTGGTCGCGAAACTCCGCGGCGCTGCAACGGCTTCGTGTCATTGTCGAGTCGCTGGGAGGCGATGGCGAGCAGGCGCTCGAGGTCGCCGCTGAAAAGGTGGGTGCACCAACGGCCGTCTCGATCGCGACGACATTATTGTTCTGGGGACTCTCGAAGGTCCGAAAAAAACGGATTTTCCATCCGGTGGGAAAGACGTACGAGGCACGCGTGACCGAAATGCGTGCGCCTCTCGCTGGTGCGGCCTCCGACCGTGCGGTCGTGCGGCTCTCGAAGGGAGCTGGGATGCCGGGTGGGTTCCCGGACGTCTACGGCCTCGCAATCAAGCTTGCCGACGCGTGGGGGCCGGACGCCGACCAGGACTTTCTCCTCGTGACGTCTGGGGAAGGGCCGATCGGGCGGCATACGCTCGTCCCCACGAGAAAGCCGCTGACGATGCATTTCTCGTCGGTCCTCCCCTACCACGTAGAGGGGAGTCTCGCGACATTCGGCGCTTGGGTGGCCGCGCCTGCGGATGACATACGTGGCGCCACGATCTCCATGGGAGTTGCCTTTGGGTCAGGAGCGTGGCAGCAGATCGCGACGATCACGATCGGCGAGCCATTTGCTGGTGACATCTCCTACGACCCGTGGAACTCCTCCGCGCACATCGTCCCCGCGGGGCCGTTCAACGCTGTAAGGCGCGCCGCGTACCAGGGGAGCCGGGAAGGCCGCTCGGACTAGGTGCGCCCAGCGGCGCGAGGGAGCAAGAGCCCGAGGGCGAGCATACCGACCCCGAGGGAAAGGTGGAGCCAGTTGTCAGCCGTGTTGATCGAGACGAAGTTCGCCGGACTGTCGAGGTCGATCACCAGCCCGTAGATCCAAAGAACGAGATAGATCACGCCGCCCCAGACGAGGAAGACTCGCGCCCCGGCGAGCGTGCGCGCCATGACGAGCCCGACAATCCCGAACAGGCCGTGAACGAGGTTGTGGAGAATGTTCACCTGGAAGATCCCGAGCAGTTTCGCCTCTGATTCGTGATTGGCGAACGTCATCGAGTCGTAGTTCTGCGTGAGGCCGGGGATGAACCCCAGGATTCCCACAAGAAGGAAGACCGCCGAGACGGCCAACGCGGCCAGTTGGACCGGATTGCGTGTGTCTACCGTCCTCGCCCGTGCCATGCTTGCCCGTATACCCGCGTGGCCCTTCGTTAACACCTTTTAGAAAAGTGTTTTTTGGGGACGGGCGTACACGGGCGGCTGGGGCGTGGCGGGGGACCAGTCTGCCCCCCTAGGGCACCGTCCCCGTCCCCCCCGACGAGGACGTCAATGGCGCGTGGTCCGAGCCCGGTAAGACGTCTCCGCCCTCGCTCGGATCAGAGCTCGCGCACGGTTTCACCCTCGAGGACGTCCCGGCGCGACCGGAAGGGCACCCGGCACGATCGCCACCGGCGAGGTCTCCCTCGCCTACGCGTCGGATGGCGACACCTGGACGTTCGCTAAGCAATCGCGCGCCCGCCCCCAGCGGGTGTCTACTTCTTGCCCTGGCCCGGTGGGCCGTTGCCGCCGGGACCCTTACCTTTGTTCCCGTTGTCGCCGGGGCCCCCGCTCGGAGGATCGTTCGAGGGGGGACCGCTCGACGGCGGGCTCGAGGGTTGGTCTCCACCACCCGACGACGGCGGAGGCGTCCGGTTGCTCCCCGACGGCGGCGGTTGAACGGAGCCGTTGTACGGCGGCGGTTGTGGGGCGGGCTGCTTCGTTCGCGACGGTGCGGGGGCCGTGACGGCGTGGGGCTGCTGCATCGGTGCCGCGGCAGAGAACCGGATCGGGCCCCCGACGCTCGTTGCGGTCGGCCACGGCACGCCGCCCCACAGATCCGGCTCCGCGGTGACATAGGTCAGACAGTCCACGTACATCACCTGGCACCCGGTGAGCGCGTCGCTCCGGGCCGGAGCGAGCACGGCGAGGGCGGACGCCGCCCGGGCGGCTTCCTCGTTGCGCGGGCCGGCCTCCGGATCCGAGGACGCCACCGCCTCGACGGCGCTGCGGACGGGCGCCGGTGCCTCGTCCAGCGCGTCGATGGCCTCGCCACTGAAGTAGGTGTCGGTGCAGTCCGGGCCCTCGGGCTCCTCACCGGCCGCCTCGGCGATGCGGGCGAGCAGGATCTTGCCCGGCCAGTCATCCACCGTCAGCCGGCGGATCCCCAGGGGATCCTGGGAGCAGGTCGCCAGCCCCCACTTGTCCTGGTCGGTCTGGTGGAAGGCGAGCAGGTTCGTCCGACCCACGGCGTCGCGCACGAGCTCGCCGACGCGGGGATGGTTGACCCGGTCGTCGTGCTCGTACCCGTAGGCGCCGAAGGGGTACGCGAAGGCGACGGGTGCCGTGCCCGTCTCCTGCTCGATCGTCTCCTGCGCCTCCGCGAGGTCGGTCTGGATCCTGGTGCGGTATGCGTCGAGGTCCTCGTCGGGGGCGAGGCTGGTGAGCGCCGGCAGCGACCTGCCGTCCTCGACCTCTTGGAGGCGGTGGAGATCGGCGGTGTGCGACTGGAGGTCCCAGCGCCCCGACGCAGCGTACTCGCCGAGCTTCTTCCACTCGGCGTAGTAGATCCCACGCTCGCTGGCGGCCCGCGTGATCACGAACATCGTCGCCTGCATCTCGAGCTGCTCGAGGATCGGGTCGGCGTACAGGAGCGCGTCCAGGCGTCCGTCGTCGAAGGTGACCAGCACCGCGTTGGGTGGCAGCCGCTTGAGCCCGGCGAACGCCAGGGCCATGTCCCGCGCGGTGACGGTCTGCATGCCCGCCGCCTTCAGCGTGGCCATCTGCTCGGCGAAGCGGTCGGGGGAGATGGTGAGTCCCGTCTCGTCGCCGCTGGGGCCGAGGCCGTGGTAGACGAGCACCGCCACCCCGCCCTCGTAGGACGGGCGGTTCTCCCACGCCCACGCCCGGTCCGCATCGTCCAGCGGGGGCACCTGCGGCGGGGTGACGGTCGTCTCGACCTTCGCCCACAGCAGTTGGCCCTCGCCGGTGTTCGCGAAGTAGAAGGCGAACGGCAGCATCGACAGGGGCAGCATGACCAGACCCACGATCGCTTGGCGTAGATGCTTTCGCTCCGATGTCCTCACGCGGAGGCCCCCGCGGTGGACGCCGGTCCGATCTCGATCGGTCGCACCGCCGGCAGGACGGTCATCAGGTTCTCGTCCAGCGGGTCGTGGTCGACGGTCGAGTCACGTGTCCCCCAGCGGTTGTCCCGCATCGTGCACATCGCCCAGTAGGTCTGGAACACGAGCACGCTCATGTAGATCGCGACGAACGACAGGCCGTGGTGCCACAGCCCGGGGCGGCGCTTGAACGCGTAGTACAGGGAGTAGAGGAGCGCCATCGCGTAGGTCCCCATGATGTAGAACCACAGACCGTCGGTGGACCCCCACGTCAGGCGTCCGAAGACGGCCCGGATGACCACGAAGGGCGCGACGAACGGGAAGGCGATCGAGGCGTAGGTGAGCAGGGCCGCCAGGGGGTTCTTGCGCCAGAAGTAGCGGCAGACGTGCAGCGACTCGCGCAGCCAGGACTTCTTCCACCGGAGCTGCTGGCGCAGGAACTTGCGCGGGGAGTCGGGAACGACGGTGTGGGAGCGTGCCGTCTCCTGGTAGACGACCTTCTGGGTCTGGAGCACCCGGTTGGTGAGAGCTCGGTCGTCACCGAAGGTGGCCGGGCGGCCGAGGAAGGTCTGCGTCTCCCACTCGTCCAGGGTGTCGAGGATCGAGGCGCGGCGGTACGCCGAGCAGCATCCGGAGGCGCACGTCACCGCGCCGCCGAGCCGTGACTCGGCCCCCTTGATCACGCGGAAGGCCGAGTAGTACCTGACCTGTTGCATCTTCGTGAGCCAGTTGGTCATGGAGTTGGCCACGTCCGCGTGGCCGACGACGGCGCCGACGTCGGGGGAGGCGAAGGGCTGGACGATCTGCGTCACGGCGTCCGGCTCGAGGTAGGAGTCGGAGTCGACGAACATCACGATCTCGCCGGACGACCGCCGGATCCCCTCGGCCATCGCCGCGCGCTTCCCGTGGTTGCGGCCGAGATCTACGAGGCAGACCCGGGAGTGGCGTTCCTTGACCTCCAGCATCCGCTGCCAGGTCGCGTCGGTGGAACCGTCGTTCACGGCGACCACCTCGAGGAGGTCGCTCGGGTAGTCGACCGCGATGCAGGACGTGATCGTCTCCGCGATGCATTCCTCCTCGTTGAAGGCGGGGACGACGATCGACACCGTCGGGCGGTGACCCCGGTCGGGCGTGGCCCGGTAGAAGAAGGAGATCGCGAACCGGCTCAGGATGTAGACGACCACCGCCATCGAGTACGCGGCGAACAGGGGATCGCGGGCGAGGCTGCGGAAGGTCAGGTCCTTGGTCAGCCACACGAATCCGAGGATCAAGGCTGCGTAGACGACGATCAGGACCTGTACGAGGACCCTCGCCGCCCGCGCCCACCTGTGGGTCGGGGCGCGCCGGTGATCTTCTGTTGTCATGGGGTCCTCCGAGTCTGTGCCAGACCTGTTCGAGCGACGTTGGAGTATCGCAGACGTGCTTGGATCGTGTGGGACGTCCACCCCAACCGGGGGAACGTGACTCTCCCCCGTTATCGACCTGTGAGGTTGGAGCAGCATGGTCCGGACGGGTGGTTTTCGACAGGGCGAACCCGGACGCAGCCGACATCCCAGGCAGCGGAGGGCCTCCGGTGACGGAGGCCCTTCTTCCTTACAGGATGCGCAGGATCAGGGTGTCCGGCGGGACCGACGACTGATCCGGACAGAGCCGTCGCCGGCGCTGGAGGCCGTCGTAGCCGTTGCTCTCCTGCCAGACCTCGATCGGCCCCCGGTGGTACAGGTACAGGTCGCCGATCTCGATCGCCGGATCCCATGCCGGCGCGCACGGGGGCACGGGCGTGGGCGCGAGGGTCGGCGTGGGCATCGGTGTCGGCGTCGGCACCGGTGTGGGGGTGGGGACCGGTGTCGGCGTCGGCACCGGTGTGGGGGTGGGGACCGGGGTCGCCGTGGCGATCGGTGTCGCGGTGGGGACCGGGGTCGGGGTCGGTGTGGGTTCCACGGGACAGTACGGCGGCTCGCAGGGATAGATCACGTGGTTCTCGTTGGCCGTGGTGTCCTTGATCACGATCATCGTGACCCAGAGGCGGTAGTGGTCGGCGTCCGGGAACTCCTTCACCCAGCCGGCGGCTGCGGCCGTGTACCCATTGCCCGACTCGTCGAACAGGCAGTCGCGGGTGTTCCCCGAGCCCAGGATGCCGCCGATCAGCGGGTCGGAGGTGGAGTCGTCACGCCATGCCTCGTAGGCCTTCTCGACCACTTCGCTCTGGACGAACACGCCGTTGGGGATGGGCGAGGTGCGGGCCACGTTCACGCAGTACACGTAGGGGGGCGCGCCGAAGCCGCCGTCCGGCGCGCCGTTGGGCTCCGGGGGATCCGGGGAGGCGCTCGTGACCTGGGCGGGGGTCACGTCGGGGTCCAGCGTGCCCGCCGCAGCCATCACCCCGGTATGGTCCCGGGCGACCTTGCGCAGGCCGTCCGGCTGGGGGCCGGGGCTGCACGGCGGGCCGTCGTTGGTGATGCAGCCGTGGAAGGCCAGGCCCCACGTCTCACCGTCGGGGTTGTCTCCGGACACCGGATGGTCGCGACCGCGGTTGGTCCAGGAGACCGTGAACTCCTCCATCCCCACGATGTTGTGGGTGACCTGGGCCCCCGCGGGTCCCTCCGGCAGCAGCGCCAGCACCAGTACGGCAGCTGCGGCGAGGCGCAGCACGGCGGACCGTTCACGTCGGTGCATCGCGTGTCCGTCCCCTCGTCGAGTCCCGCGTCGTCTCCACCCCCCATCTTCGGTGTCGGAGCGCGGGTTCCTGCGCGCCGGGGTATCGTTGCGGCGCTGTGACGGCCGACGAGATCCAGCGAGCGGTACGGGTTCTGGCGTCCGGGGGACTGGTCGCCTTCCCGACAGAGACCGTCTATGGCCTCGGCGCCGATGCCGGCAACGAGGCGGCGGTGGCCGGGATCTTCGCGGCGAAGGGCCGTCCACGGGGCCATCCCCTGATCGTCCATCTCGCGTCGGCCGAGGCCCTGGAGGGGTGGACGGCAGGGGTGCCGGACCCGGTGCGGCTGCTCGCCGAACGGTTCTGGCCCGGCCCCCTGACCCTGATCCTGCAGCGCTCGCCGCGGGTCGCCGATGCGGTGACCGGGGGCCGGCCGACGGTCGGGATCCGTGTCCCCGACCATCCGGTGGCTCTGGCGCTGCTGGACGCCTTCGGGGGCGGGGTCGCCGCCCCGTCGGCGAACCGCTTCGGCTCGGTGAGCCCCACGACCGCGGAGCACGTCCGCCGGGACCTCGGCGACGCCGTGGACATCGTCCTGGACGGCGGGCCGTGCCGGGTGGGGGTCGAGTCGACCATCCTCGACCTCACGGGTGAGGCGCCGGCGATCCTGCGTCCCGGAGGAGTGACCCGCGAGGAGTTGGAGGAGGCGCTCGGCCGTCCGGTCGGCGAGCGGGCTGCGGGCGGACCGGCGGCTCCGGGCAGGCTCCCGTCCCACTACGCTCCGCGGGCGCGGGTGGTGGTGGTCCCGCCCGCGCGCGTACCCGGCAGCGTGGCCGAAGAACTGAAGGCCGGGCATCGCGTGGGGATTCTCGGCGTCGCTCGGCCCCCGGGAGTACCACCGGAGGTAGATCTTCTGGTACTGCCCGCCGACCCCGAGGCCGCGGCGCGGGACCTGTACGTCTGCCTGCGGGAGGCCGACCGTCGCAGCCTCGACGTGGTGGTCGTCTCCACGCCGTCCGAGGTGGGACTGGGTCACGCGGTCGCCGACCGCTTGCGCAAGGCCGCCGGCCCGCGTGCGGAGAGCGGCGACACCCCGGAGGGGCCCTAGGCGCGCCGCCACGCTACGGATTTGGTTTACTACCCCGCATCGGGGGAAGATGTCTGTTCGCGGGCAGCGTGCCGCTGCCGACCTTCGAGGAGGTTGCCGCCATCGACCGACGTCGCTTCCTTCGCCTGTTCGGCGGCCTCGCCGCCGGCGGTGCGGGCATCGCCGCCGGGACGGGTCTCCGTCCCCGGCCGGGCATCGAGGACGATCCCGACGACGAGGGCCGCCACGACGCCACCGTCCGAGCCGCTGCGGCGTTCGGGATCCGGCGGTTCGTGTGGTCCGGGGACACCAGCGAGCCCTTCGTCGCCCTCACCTTCGACGACGGGCCCTACCCGGACTTCACCGACCGCACGCTGGAGATCCTCGACCGCTACGGCATCAAAGCCACGTTCAACCTGATGGGCGTGAACGCGGCCACCTATCCGGATCTCGTGGCGACCACCGTCGCCCGTGGGCACGAGATCGGGAACCACACCTTCTCCCACGTGCGTCTCCCCAGGCAGACGATGGAGGACACGGGCTTCGAGATCGCCCGTGGCAAGGAGGTCATCGAGGCGGTGGCCGGGGTGCGGGCGCGCTTCTTCCGTCCGCCCTGGGGCCAGCTCACCGGCGCCGCCGCCCGGCACGCCGCGGAGGCGGGCCACGACGTGCTCCTGTGGTCGGTGACGCGCCGGGTCCCGGGGGTGGGCACGCCGATGGAGGTCGTCGACAACCTCGTCGGGCAGCTCCATCCGGGCGCGATCGTCCTGCTCCACGACGGGTTCATCCCCGGCAGCTTCGACATCATGAACGAAGACAAAGAGATCATGCTGCGCCGGCGGCAGGTCGAGCTCGCGGCGCTCGGCCCGTTCATCGAGAAGGCCATGGAGCAGGGCTTCCGGTTCGCCACCGTCTCGGAGATCGTGGACGGTGACGACCCCGCCACCGGACGGGCCTGAGCCGATGCGGTCTACGGAGCGACTCCACCCCGCTCCGGCGTCCGGGGGGCCGCTCGGGCGTCGCATCGCCTCCCTGGACGCGGTCCGCGGCTTCGCGATCGTCGTGATGTTCATCGTCGCCAACCCCGGGACCGTCCGCGACATGCCAGCGCAGCTCAAGCACCACGCGGGGGCCTCCGGCTACACCTTCGCCGACTCGATCTTCCCGCTGTTCCTGTTCGCGGTGGGCACCGCGCTCCTGTTCTCGACGAAGCGCGACGACGCCCGGCAGGTGGTGCGTCGCGTCGCGATCCTGTTCGCACTCGGCGCGGCGCTGTCTTCGATGCGCGCGGGCGCGCTCGTCATCTCGTGGGGGGTCCTGCAGCGGATCGCGGTCGCCTACCTGCTGGCGTGGCTGATCCTGCGGGGATCGCCGCGGCGGTGGTTCGCGATCAGCGCCGGGATCGTCGCGGCGGCGATGCTGCTCTTCGTCGCGCTGCCCACCGACGAGGCCGGGGGGTTCTGGTCGCTGGGCGCGGGGATGGTCGACGCCGGCGGCGTCCGCGTCGGCTTCTCGATGCTGGCGACCGTGGGGACCCTGCTCGCCGCCGTGCACGTGGTCGGGGGTGCGGTCGCCGGCCGGTACCTGAAGGAGCGGGGCGGGGACCCCGCGGTGCTCCTGCCCCTGACGGGCTGGGCCGTGGGGTGCGTCGGCGTCGGACTCGTGCTGGGGGCGTTCGTCCCCGTCACCCAACGTCTCTGGACGCCGTCGTTCACGGTGCTCTCCCTCGGGACGGCCTTCGCCTACCTCGCCGTGATGCACGCGGTGACCCTGATGCCCGGCACCCGTCCGCTCACCTGGGTACTGATCGTCCCGGGTGCGAATGCGATCGCCGCCTACGTGGCCTCGTTCGGGATGCGCGACCTCCTGCTCCAGGACCACCTCCGCCCCCTCGTCGTCCCCGGTCTCGACACGGCCGGGGGCCCGGTGTTCGCCGCCGTGACCTACGCCTTGTTGATCGCGCTCGGCTGGTGGCTGTTCTGCCTAGTGCTCTACCGGCGAGAGATCTTCCTGCGCATCTGAACGCCGCGGCGGGCCGGGACTGGCGTGCTTCGGGCCCCGGAGCAGCCGGGCGGAGTTCCCGAGGATGGCCATGTCGGGCAGGCTCTGGGCTGCGGCGGCGGCCACCGGCGGGAGGATGCCCAGGGCCGCGAGGGTCACGCCCGTGGCGTTGTAGAGGGCGGTGAACCACAGGTTCTGCCGGATCGTCCGCGCGGCGCGGCGTCCGAGGTCGATCGCAGCCGGGACGAGATCCCAGTCCTCGCGGGCGAGCCCGAGGTCGGCGGCCTCGAGCGCGGCGTCGGTGCCCACGATGCCCATGGCCGCGCCGACGTCCGCCTGGGCCAGTGCCGGCGCGTCGTTGATGCCGTCGCCGACCATCAGGACCACCCGTCCGTCGTGTTGCAGTTCCCGGACGATCGTGATCTTGTCCTCCGGGAGCAGACCCGCGCGCCATTCGATCCCGAGCGGAGCGGCGATCGCCGCCGCGGCCTGCTCGTTGTCGCCGGTGAGCATCAGGACCCTGCCGATCCCCATCCGCCGCAGGCGCCCGATCGCCGCTGCGGCGTCGGCCCGGGGTTCGTCGGCGACGGCGACCGTTCCCACGACGGTGGTACCGACGGCGACGTAGGAGACGGTCCGGCCGGTCTGCTCGAGGAGTGCCGCGGTGGCCTCCGCCTCCGGGTCCGGGGGTATGGCCTGCTCGGCGAGCAGGGTCCGGTTCCCGACGGCCACCGCGTGGCCGTCCACGGTGGCCACCACGCCGCGTCCGGGCCGGACGGCGAAGCTCGTGGCCTCCGCCACCCGCAGTCCACGGGTGTGTGCGGCGGCCACGAGAGCACGCGCCACCGGGTGCTCACTGGGGGCCTCGGCGGCGGCGGCGAGGGCCAGGACGTCGTCGCTCGTCGCGCCCCGGAGTGGTACGACGTCGGTCACCGCGATCCGCGCGTGGGTGAGGGTCCCGGTCTTGTCGACGACCACGGTGTCCACACGTGCGAGGCGCTCGAGGGTCAGCCCGCCCTTCACGATGAGGCCGCGGCGGGCGGCGGCCCCGGCGCTGGCGACGACGACCACGGGTGTGGCGATGACGATCGCGCATGCGCAGGCCACCACCATCACCGCGACGCCGCGCAGCACCTCGCCGGTGAGCAGCACCGTCGCGGCGGCCACGGCGAGCACGACCGGGATGTAATAGGTGGCGAAGCGGTCGGCGAAGCGCTGCACCGGCGCCCGCCGGGTCTGCGCCTCCTCGACGAGATGCAGGATGCGTCCGAAGGTGGTGTCCTCGCCCGTCCGCAGGGCGCGGACGACCAGAGCCCCGGCCTGGCAGACGGTGGCTGCGTACACCCGGTCGCCGGAGGCCTTGTCGACGGGGATGCTCTCCCCGGTGATCGCCGCCTCGTCCACGGGAGCGGTTCCGTCCCAGACTTCGCCGTCGACGGGGATCCGCTCCCCGGGCCTGATCACCACGAGGTCACCCGGACGGACGTCGTCCACCGGCACCTCGACCTCGTCGGCGCCCCGCCGTACCCGTGCGACCGTGGGGGCGAGGCCGGCGAGGTCGCGGATCGCCTGGTGGGAACGGCGGTTGGTGTGGGCTTCCAGCGTCTCCGCGAAGCGCATGAAGAAGACGATCAGGACCGCCGTCCGCCACTCGCCGACGACCCCGGCCGCGACCACTCCAAGGGTCATGAGGGTGTGGCCGGTCACCCGGCGTTCCCATGCCGCCCGGCCCACCTGCATGAACACCGGCCACCCACCAGCCACCACCGCCACGGCCGCCAGCCACCACGGCACCGCATCCAGGGCGGCGTCCAGGATGCCGAGCCATTCCGCCACCGCCGCGCCTGCCACGATCGCGGCGACGGCCACGAGCAAGCCCGTACCCACCCCGCGGTGCAGCCGGGAACCCGACCGCGGCGCGGGCGCGCAGCAGTCGTCGCACGAACTCGTGAGTGGGGGCTGTTCGTCCATCACCACGAGGGTACCGGCCACTGGCCCGGCCGAGGCCGCGGACATGACGGCGGAGGACTGAAGCGGGTAGGGATGATGGTCGTGGGAGGTGGACGGTACCTGGCGGTGTTCGTCGGCGGTGCGCTGGGATCGCTGGCGCGCTGGGGCATCGCGGTGTTCCTGGCCCCGGCGGTTCCCGCCTTCCCCTGGCAGACGTTCGCCGTCAACGTTACGGGGGCGTTCGGCCTGGCCGCCCTGGGGGCCGTGGCGGTGGCCGGGGCCCTCCGGGCCGGATACCTCAGGCCGCTCGTCGGGGTCGGGTTCTTCGGTGCGTACACGACGTTCTCGATCATGGCCTTCGAGGGCGTGCGGCTCATCGAGGTCGGGTTGCCGGGCACGGCGCTGGCGTACTGGATCCTCACGCTCGTCGTCGGCTGCACCGCCGGTGTCCTCGGCGTGTGGACGGGCCGTCTCTGGGCCCGGAGAGGAGGGATCGTCGGATGAAGCTCGAGGGTGAAGGGAAACTCCTGCGCATCTTCATTGGCGAGTCGGACCATTGGCAGGACGGCCCGCTGTACGAAGCGATCGTGCGCCGCGCGCGGGAACGGGGACTGGCGGGGGCCACCGTCCTGCGCGGCATCGAGGGCTTCGGCGCGAGTTCCCGTCTGCACACCGCCCGGATCCTCCGGCTGTCGGAGGACCTGCCGGTGGTGATCGAGATCGTCGACTCAGTGGAGAAGATCAACACGTTCTTGGACGACATCGACGAAATGATCACCGAGGGTCTCGTGACCTCGGAGCGGGTGGACGTCCGCATGTACCGTGCCCGGGAGGAGAACCGTTGATCAGCGTCCTGGCTGTCGGGATAGGAGGCGGGGCCGGTGCGGTGGCCCGGTACGCCGTGGAGGGCGTTGTCGCCTCCCGGCAACGGGGCGTCTTCCCACTGTCCACGCTCGTCGTGAACGTGAGCGGCAGTACCGCACTGGGCGCGTTGCTCGGACTCTGGGGAACCGGGACCGTCCCGGCCGCGGTGTGGACGTGGGTCGTGGCCGGATTCTTCGGCGGGTTCACGACGTTCTCGACCTTCGTCTACGAGACGCTGCAACTCGCCGAGGCCGGCGCCCGCCGCCACGTGGTCTGGAACCTTGCCCTCTCGGGACCGGTGTCCTTCGCGGGGGCCGCCGGAGGGTATGCCCTCACCCGCCTCCTCACAGGCTGACCTGTCACCACCTCCCCTTACAATGGGAACAGAGGTTCGTCATGGAGGGACGCTGCGCGGTGGACGGATGCGACGAGCCGGGCTGGTGCCGCGGCTGGTGCGTCGCGCACTACTTCCGTTGGCGACGCACCGGCGATGTCCGGGCCCCCGATCCGGTGGGCGGTCGCGGGGCCGGGAGAGGCTGTGCTGCTGACGGCTGCACCCGCACCTGCTACGCCCGCGGGCTGTGCGAGATGCACTACCGGCGCGTACGTCGCCACGGCGATCCACATGCCCGGCTCAGGGCCCGGAAGCCCGGGATCTGCGCGGTGGATGGATGCCAGAAGCCCGCGGAGGCGCGGGGATGGTGCCACGGCCACTACCTGCGGTGGCGCCGCACGGGGGATGTGGAGGAGGAGGAGCCGTTGTCACGACGAAAGCAACCTGCATGGTGTTCGGTCGACGGATGCGCCCGGCCGACGAAGGCCCGCGGGCTGTGCAAGGGCCACTATCACCGCCTGCTCCGGCACGGCGACGTCCGAGCGGACGTACCTCTACGCACCGTCACCGGCAACGGCTCGATGAGCCACGGCTACCGATACATCCCCGTGCCTCGTGAGGTCCAGTACCTGACCAACGGTGATGCCTGGGTCGCCGAGCATCGCGTCGTCATGGCGCGGCACCTTGGCCGTGCGCTATATCCGGACGAGGTCGTCCATCACATCAATGGCGACCGCACCGACAACCGCATCGAGAACTTGGAGTTGTGGTCCACCGCACATCCAAAAGGACAGCGGATCCGGGAGAAGGTGGAGCACGCGATCGAGATTCTGACCCGATACGCTCCCCATGCGTTGGACGAGCAACTCCGGGAAGCCACCTCTCATGGTGACCCCGATCAGGACTCGCAGTCCTGATCGGGGAGCAAAACCGCAGGTCAGAGGCCCCGAGGGGATTTGAACCCCCGCCGCCGCCTTGAGAGGGCGGTGTCCTAGGCCGCTAGACGACGGGGCCGTAAGAGAGTTCAGGATACCCTAGTTCGGAGTTGTGCGGATGGCCGTCCCTCCCTGGTCCGGTCTGTCGCGGACTGATTTCATCTCCGGGTCCGCACCTCACCCCCGAATAGGTCGCGTGTGCGGCGTGCAGGGGAGTATCGTATGCCGGTTGCAAACGTACGCCCGACCATGAGGAGGGGCAGGTGAACAAAAGCGAACTCATCTCGCGCGTCTCGAACGAAGCCGGGATCAGCAAGCGCGAGGCGAACGAGGCCGTCGATGCGGTGCTCGGATCGATCACGTCTTCGGTGGCCAAGGGTGACAAGGTCACGCTCCCCGGATTCGGAACATTCGAGCGGCGCAAGCGCGCCGCCCGGACGGCGCGGAACCCCCAGACCGGTGCCACGATCAAGGTGGCGGCCACGAACGCTCCCGCGTTCAAGCCCGGCCAGGCCTTCAAAGAGGCTGTGAGCGGCAAGAAGAAGGCCGCCGCGAAGGGTAAGCCGAAGGCGAAGGCCAAGGCGAAGAAGCGCTAGACCTCATCAACGCCGTCCGTGTGCCGGGGCCCCGTGCCCCGGCACACGCGTCTCCGCCAGTGCCGGCGACGAGGCGCGCGCGGCGATCAGCCCGGGGAGGTCGTCCAGGTCGCGGTGGAGGCCTTCGATCCGCACCACCCTGGCGCTCAGCCCGGCGCTCCTCGCCCGCCGCGCGTGCAGCAGCGCCGATCCGGGACCGAAAGCCGGACGGATCGTCCGACGAAGGAGCATCGCGGCGGTCCCGCCGTCCCGCGCCCGTGCCACCACCACGTCCCCCGGCTCCTCGAGCATCCGGTCGATGCTCGCGACGGTGAGCCATGGGAGGTCGGCCGGCACGATCACCGCCGGGCCGGGGAGCCGCGCCAGCGCCGCGGCGAGCTCGGCGTTCAGTCCCCGGCCCCCGTCCGGCCACACCTCCACACCGGTGCCGGGCAGGGCAGCGGTCGATACCGCGACGACCTCCAGGCCTGCCACGGTCAGGATCCCGGCCACATGGTCGAAGAGGGTCCGCGCGAGGCGTTCCCGCTCGCGGGGGCCGAGTTCGTGGGCCAGTCGGCGCTTGGCTCCGGGGGACACCTTGACGGGGACGACGGCCACGGGTGGTCGCATCCGCCTACCATAGCCGCGTGGAACTCCTCTACGGATCGGTCGAGCGGGCGCTGGCACCGCTGCTGCGAAGGTGGTTCCGGTGGGACATGGACGGGCTGGATCGGCTGCGCCCGGCCCCCGCGATCATCGCGGCCAACCACGTGTCCTATCTCGATCCGTTCATCATGGCCTACGCGCTTCACGCCGTCGGTGGACGCGCGCGGTTCCTGGCGAAGGCCGAGCTGTTCGGCAATCCCGTCCTCGGGACGCTGCTGCGCCGTCTGGGGCAGATCCCGGTCTCCCGCGGGAAGGGCGACGTGAGCTCCCTGCAGCGGGCCGAGGACGTCCTGTGGGCCGGCGGATCCGTGGTGATCTTCCCGGAGGCCACGATCGGACCGGGCCTCCCGCTGCTGCCCTGCAAGACGGGGGCGGCACGGCTGTCCGTGGTCACCGGCGTTCCGATCACGCCGGTGGCGCTGTGGGGTGGCCAGCGGGTGTTGCCGAAGGGCGGGAGCCGGAGACTCCGTCCGGGGACCCGGCTCCGGGTTCGGGTGGGCGCGCCGTTCGCACCGTCCTCCCGTCGCACCGACCCCGAGGTGGTGAAGGAGCTCACCGGCACCATCCGGGACACGCTCACCGAGCTCCTGGAGCCGCTGGCGGCACCAGAGACTCGGTAGAACGGACCCACCCACGCAGCCGTTCCCGACCACCCATGGGGGCTATTGGCGTACAACGCCGGCGCTGCCATCCTCGGCAGATGGCTGCCATGCAGGATCTTGCCGGGGTGGGTCAGCAGGGCGACACAGGGTCGGAGCGCGAGCTGCTCGCGGTGCTCGCCCACGAGCTGCGCAACCCCCTCGCATCGCTGCAGGGTTGTGCGCACACGCTGATGCTACGGGGTGCGGATCTGCCCGCGGGCATCCGGCACGGCCTCACCGAGGTGATCGCGAAACAGTCGGTGCGGATGGACTGGCTGATCCGCGCACTGGCCGTGTACGGCGGTGTCGGCTCCTCGCAACGCGAACGCCTCGCCGTGGCCGAGGTGGTTCTGGACGCCGCAGAGTGCACCGAGACCGTGCTGGACACCACCGAGGCCGGATACATCGACGGAGACCCGAGCCGGACCCGGCTCGCCCTCGAGGCGATCCTGCTTGCTTCGGGCCCCCGGACGAGCGGCCGCATGACGTCGCCCGCGGAGCTGGAGCTCGTGACCCCGGAACGCGACCTGGACCAGGCGGGCCGCCGATGGAAGCTCGATCTCGCCGGACGCCTGCTGGCCGAGCAGGGTGGTGGGCTCGACGTGATCGGCGTTCCGGCGGGAACCCTCCTCCGGGTCACCCTCGGCACCTGAGCGCCCGCCCCTCGCCGGCGCGCGTGATGTGACTGCCGAGCGCTCGCGCGAGATTCTTGGGATGCTGACGGAGCTCAACGCGCCGGAGATCGCCGAGGAGACGGACGAGCAACGATGGGACCGTGGACGCCGACCTGGCGCACAGATGGTGCCCGCCCCAGAGCGACAACGTCCCTGGGACGGTCCCTTGACCCGTGCGGTGCCCTTTAGATGCGGGTGGTGATCGCGTCCGCGGACGCTCCGGCCGTCGAGTGGCTCACGGGACTGCTGTCCGCCGCGGGACTTTCGGTAGTGGTGCTCGACGAACCCGGCCCGTCGGCTCCCGAGCTCGCGGGATGTGAGCTGCTCATCGCCGACCACGAGGCCGCCGCAGCGGTCGGGGGTTCGGGACCGGAACGACGGTTGCTCCTGATCCCCCGCGGCCAGGCGGTCGACCTCACGGCCGCGATGCGGGGCGGGTTCATGGATCTGCTGGTCGTGCCCTCACCAGAGGACGAGATCCTCGGACGGGTGGGCCGTGCCCTCGACCATTTCCTCAAACCGGTAGCCCCGACCGAAGGCGGACATCCGCAGGTCCAGGAGCTCAAGGACATCGTCGAGCGGATCACCACCGCGCTCAAGACCTCCCGGAGCCACTTGCGCCGCACCGTCCACGAGCTCGCCGAGGGCATGCTGTCGGTGTTCCTGCTGCTGATCGACTCGCACGAGTCGACCGACCGGGGGACCCCCGGCCACTCGCGGAAGGCCGGGGTGCTGGCCAGGGAGGTGGCGCGGCGTCTGGGCCGGTCGGACGAGGAGGCGGCCTGGATCGAACTCGCCGGACGCCTGCACGACATCGGGCTCGTCGCGCTCGGCATCCAGCTTTCGGGGGAGGCGCCCTTGTCCCTCAAGGAACGCCGCGTCGTCGAGCAGCACCCCCGCCTGTCCGCTGAGATCCTCGGCCCCCTGCGCACCTGGGGGCTGCCGGTCGACGCGATCCGGGACCACCACGAGCGCATCGACGGCTCCGGCTACCCGAAGGGACGGTCGGAGCTGTCGCTGGAGGCGCAGGTGATCGGCGCCGCGGACGTGTACGAGGCACTCACCTCACCGAGGCCGTGGCGCCCCGCGGAGGAACGTATGGAGGCTCTGTCGGCGATGCGCGCGGGTGGCGGCTTCGCCGCTGACGTCCTGGACGCGCTCGAAGCGGCCACGGCGGAGGGGATCGACGTTCCCGGGCCACTGCCCGCACCGCTGTCCGCGGTCGAGGCATCCGAGGACGGGACGGAGGAGGGAGAGGGCTGATGAGCCGCCTACGGGTGCTCGTGCTGTTCGGTGGACGCTCCGGCGAGCACGAGGTCTCGGTGGTGTCCGCACGAGCGGTGGTCGAGGCCGTCGAACGGTCTGGACACGAGCTCGTCGCCGTGGGGATCACCCGCGAGGGCAGCTGGGTTCGCTGGGATCCGCGAGCGGGGGACCACGTCTCCGAGGACGCTCCGGGGTTCACGCTCATCGCCGACCCGAAGGCGGCCAAGGACGTCGATGTCGCCTTCCCGGTCCTCCACGGACCCCACGGCGAGGACGGCACCGTCCAGGGATTCTTCGAGCTCGCCGGCCTGGCGTACGTGGGAGCCGGTGTCGAGGGATCGGCCATCGGCACCAACAAAGCGGTGCACAAGCGGTTGTTCGCGGCAGCCGGGCTCCCCGTCGTCGAGTTTGTCGAACTCACCCGGGAGGACTGGACCGGGCGGCGGCAGGAGGTTGTCGCGGAGATCGAACGTCTCGGCTATCCGAGCTTCGCCAAGCCGGCTCGTCTCGGTTCGAGCGTGGGGATCTCGAAGATCGCCGATGCCGACGAGATCTCCGGTGCCGTGGAACGCGCGCTGCGCCACGACGAGCTCGTGCTGATCGAAGAGGGGGCCGGGCCGAGGGAGATCGAGATCGCCGCGCTGGAGGGCCCGGAGGGCCTCGAGCTGTCGGTGACGGGTGAGATCGTCCCCGACCGCGAGTTCTACGACTACGCATCGAAATACCGCAGCGACGACACCGAGCTCAAGGTCCCGGCCCCGATCCCGCCCCATGTCGAGGAGCAGCTCCGGGGCTATGCCCGGGCGGCGTTCCGGGCCGCCTGCTGTGAGGGGTTCGCGCGGATCGACTTCCTTTACGATGCCGATGCGGACCGGCTCGTGGTGAACGAGATCAACACGATCCCCGGCCTGACCCCGGCGAGCATGTTCCCGCGTCTGTGGGAGGCTTCGGGGCTCCGCTTCCACGAGGTGGTCGACCGGCTGCTCCACCACGCGCTGGACCGGCACGCACGCCGGAGCGCCCTCGAAGCGGCCAGGCTGGCCGCGCACGAACACGAGGTCGGCGGGTAGCCGTCTGGACGAGGGGCCCTACAGATGGACGATGGGACAGGTCAGCGTTCGGGTGATGCCCTCGACCCCCTGGATCGCCGAGACGACCAGCTTGCCGAGTTCGTCCACTGTGTCCGCTTCCGCCCGCACGATCACGTCGTAGGGTCCGGTCACGTCCTCCGCCGACTTCACTCCGGTGATCTTCGAGGCCGCGTCAGCGACGGCGGCGGCCTTCCCGACTTCGGTCTGGATCAGGATGTAGGCCTCGACAGCCAACGGGTGCTCCTTTCCTGCTCGGCGATCCTGCCGAGAGGCTAGCCCCGCGACGCATACGGCCGCAAGGTGCCGGGTAATCTCAAGATCGTGGAGGCACTCCCGTACCGCGACCGGGCGGAGGCGGGCCGACGCCTCGTCCCCCTCCTCGAAGCCCTCGGCCTCGAGCGGCCCCTCGTGCTCGCCGTCCCACGTGGTGGCGCGTTGATCGCCGAGCCCGTCGCGCGAGGCCTCGACGGCGATCTGGACGTGGTCGTCGTCCGGAAGGTCGGGGCCCCCGGCAATCCCGAGTTGGGACTCGGGGCGGTGGGGGCCGACGGAGATGCGGTGCTCGACCGGCGTCTGGTCGAATCCCTCGACGTCTCCGACGAGTTCCTGGAACGGCAGATCGCCGCCGAGCGAGAGGAGGCCGTGCGACGGATCGAGGCCTACCGGGGCGCGCGTGCACTCCCGGAGGTCGGAGAGCGGGACGTGGTCGTCGTCGACGACGGCATCGCAACCGGAGGAACCGTCCGCGCCGCGGCCGGCCTGCTGCGGGCACGGGGGCCACGGCGTCTCGCGCTCGCCGTCCCGGTGGCCCCCGGAGATGCGCTCGAGCGGCTGCGGGGGCTCTACGACGACGTGGTGTGTACGAGCACCCCCGACCCGTACCTGGCCGTAGGCCAGTGGTACGAGGATTTCCACCAGGTCACCGACGACGAGGTACGCGCCGTCCTCGCCACGTGAATCAATGGTGGCCGGCCGTCTGCGCTTCCCCGGTCGAGTGGCCGTGCCCGTGCTCGTCGTCCGGGTAGTTCAGCTTCGGGCGAGGCCCCACGCCGCCTCCCCACACCGCGAGCAGGCCGATCACGATCGCCAGGAACCCGAAGGAGGCGATGAGCGCGAGCCACGGACCCCGGTTCGCGGGAAGCCGCCGTTCCCGCTCGAGGCCCCGAAGCACTTCGGATGACGCGCGGCACCAGGTGTCCCGTTCGAGGAACGCACCCGGGCCCGCCCGGAAGTAGATCGCGTCCTCGCCCGTGACGTGGTAGGCCACGAGCGCCTGCTCCCGGTCGGCGGACACGAGCCGCACCGCCGCCACGGGGGTGGGGTCCGCCGGACCATCGAGACCGCAGCCGTCCAGGAAGCTCTCGAGATCCCCGACGCGGGCGCCGTGCAGGGCGCCGTCGCCCGTCCGGTACATCAGCAGGGCCTGGTCGGCCGTCGCGGGCAGCGCGAAGGCGAGGCAGAAGACGATGGCCGCCGCGATCGCGATACGTGCTCTGCGCATCTGGGCTCCTTGGGCTCGCAGGGTCGGTCGCATCAGGTTCCCGGGGGCGAGGCACGGGGGTCAAGGCAGGTGGTGGCGGTAGGGGGGGTTCGATACCCTGAACCTACCCTTGAGGCGCTGCTGGGGCCTCTGTGGTCTGGATCGTCGAAAGGAGCTGCGGTTGACCCACCTCGGGCCTGTTTCGAGTCGGCACGGTCTGGACCGCCACGGTCTGACGGATGGCACGGCAACGTTCTGGAACCTGTCTCCGGGCGCCTTCATCGAAGAGGCCATCCGGCGCGGCGAGGGGAAACTGAGCGCCCACGGTGCCTTCTGCGCGGTGACCGCCCCGTATACCGGACGCTCTCCAGGCGACAAGTTCGTCGTCCGCGAGCCGTCCAGTCGGGATCGGATCTGGTGGGGGAAGGTCAATCGTCCGATCGACGAGGATTCCTACGAGCGGCTCCGGCGCAAGGTCGTGGCCCGCCTCGATTCCACCGACCGGTTCGTCGTCGACTGTCACGTGGGTGCAGATCCCCGGTACCGGGTGCCGCTGCGCGTGATCACCGAACAGGCGTGGGTGGCGCTGTTCGCGCAGAACATGTTCATCGTGCCGACGCCGGACGAGCTCGCCGACCACGCGCCCGAGTTCACCGTGCTGCACGCGCCATCGGTGCACGCCGATCCGGCAACCGATGGGACGAACTCCGAGGCCTTCATCGTCCTGAACTTCGGGCGTGGGGAGGTCATCGTCGGCGGGACGGGTTACGCGGGCGAAGTCAAGAAGTCGATGTTCACGGTGATGAACTACCTGCTTCCCCTCCGCGACGTCCTCCCGATGCACTGCTCGGCCAACGCGGACGAGAACGGGTCGACGGCGATCTTCTTCGGGCTGTCGGGCACCGGCAAGACGACGCTGTCCTCGGATCCGAGGCGGACGCTGATCGGCGACGACGAACACGGCTGGTCGGATCACGGGGTCTTCAACTTCGAGGGCGGATGCTACGCGAAGGTGATCAAACTGTCCGCGGAGAGCGAGCCCGAGATCTACGCGACGACCCGCAGGTTCGGGACGGTCCTCGAGAACGTGGTGCTCGACCCGATCACCCGGGAGGTGGACTTCTCCGACGAGTCGATCACCGAGAATACGCGCGGCTCGTATCCGATCTCCTTTATCCCCAACGCGACCATGAAGGGGATGGGGGCCCATCCCACAGACGTGGTGTTCCTCACCGCCGATGCCTTCGGAGTGCTACCGCCGATCTCCCGTCTCACCCCCGAGCAGGCCCGGTACCTGTTCCTGTCCGGATACACGGCCAAGGTCGCGGGGACCGAACGGGGGGTCCTCGAGCCGGAAGCCACCTTCTCGGTGTGCTTCGGGTCGCCGTTCCTGCCGCTGCCACCCCAGACCTACTCCAGGATGCTCGGAGAGAAGATCGTGAAGCACGGCGCCCGCGTGTGGCTGGTGAACACCGGGTGGACGGGTGGCCCCTACGGGACGGGTGAGCGGATGAAGCTGAGTCACACCCGCGCGATGCTCGGCGCCGCCCTCGACGGCGAGCTCGACGAGGTCCCGACGGCGATGGAGCCGGTCTTCGGACTCGAGGTGCCGCAGCGGTGTCCGGGGGTGCCCGCGGAGGTTCTGAACCCCCGTGAAACGTGGCCGGATGCGGACGCCTACGACGAGCAGGCACGGATGCTCGCCGGGATGTTCAAGGACAACTTCCGGCAGTACGCCGACGAGGTCCCCGAGGAAGTGCGCGCCGCGGGGCCGGCCTAGCGCTGCCGCAGCCGTTGCAGGCTGCGGACGAGGGCGGCGAATCCGAGCAGGACGGGGAAGATCTCCAGCCGCCCCGCGAGCATCACAACCATCAACACCAGGCGGCCGGCCGGGTGAAGATCGAGAAAGTCTCTCGTCGGTCCGACCTCACCCAGCCCCGGGCCGACATTGCCGATCGCCGTCGCGACGGCGGAGATCGCGGTGACCGGATCGGCGCCGAAGACTGCGAGCAGAAGGGTGGCGATCGCGCCCGTGGCCATGAAGAGGATGGAGAAACCGGCGATGCTGCCCATCACGCCCTCCGGGACGATGTCGCGTCCGAGACGGACCGGCGCGACCGCCCTGGGACGCAGTTCTTGTCGCAGCTGTCGGCGGCCGTAGGCGAGCATCGCGATCAGCCGGAACACCTTGAATCCGCCGGTGGTGGATCCGGCCATCCCACCCAACGCCATGGCGAAGACGAGCATGAGCTTGACGACCGGTCCCCAGGCGTCGTAGTCGAGCAGGGTGTACCCGGTGGAGGACGCGACCGCCACCACGGTGAAGGTCGTCTGTCTGACGACGTCGTGGCCCAGGCCCTCCCCCAGCCCCGTCCAGGAGACGGCGAGCGTGCAGTAGCCGACCATCAGCAGCGTGTACGTGCGGGCCTCGACGCTGCGAAGGAGCGGCCCCGGCCGGCCCATGAGGACGGCCCAGTAGAGGGCGAAGCTGCCGCCGGCCACGAACATGGCCACGATCGCCGTCCACTCCAGTGCAGCGGAATCGAAGTGTCCGAAGGAGGCGTTGTATTGGGAGAAGCCTCCGGTGGAGATGGTAGTGAACGCGTGGGTGACCGCGTCGTAGGGGCTCATGCCGAAAGCTGCGTAGGCGGCTGCGATGAGGGTCGTGAATGCCAGGTACAGCAGGCAGAGGCGCTTGGCCGTTTCCCGGACGCGAGGCACCAGCCGCTCCGACGTGGGTCCCGGCGCCTCGGCGGCCAGCAGATCCATGCCGCCCACACCGAGGAACGGCAACACCGAGACGGCGAAGACGACCACGCCGATGCCACCGATCCACTGGGTGACCGACCGCCAGAACAGCATCCCGGCGGAGTGTCCCTCGATCGGCCGGAGGACGGTTGCTCCGGTGGTGGTGAACCCGGACACCATCTCGAACAATGCGTCGTCGAAGCGGGTGAACATCCCGGACGTGAGGTAGGGGATCGTCCCCGCCAGGGACAGCGCCATCCAGCTCGCCAGCACGGCCGCGAAGATCGTCGCCGGCCCCATGCGGTCGTGGGGGATCGTCCCTCGCCACAACGCTGCTCCCAGCAGGAGGATCGGTCCCCCGGCGAAGACGAGATGGCCGGCGTCCGGTCCGCCGTCGATGAGGTCGACGATCGCAGAGGCCACCATCCCCAGGCCACCGATCAGCAGGACGAGACCGACCATGTGACCCGTGGTCGAGGTGAAGCGCCGGCGGGTGGCCCCGAACGTGTTCGGCGACCGGGAACGGTTCAACGCGCGCGTCGGAGGACCCTCCGCAGCGGCGCCAGGTCCAGGCGCCGCCGTACTGCACGGTATGCGGCGATCCCCCCGAGCAGGACGGGGAAGATCTCCAACCGGCCGATGAGCATCGCCGCCATCAGCGCCGCCCGCCCGGGAGCCGAGATGTTCAGGTAGTCACCGGTCGGACCGACGTCGCCGAGTCCCGGGCCGACATTTCCGATGGATGCTGCTGCCGCAGAGATGGAGGTGACGATGTCCGCTCCGAAGGCCGCGACCACGAACGTTGCCGCGGCACCGATCGCCATGAACAATCCGAAGAACCCGATCGTCCTGTTCAGGATGTCCTCGGACACGACCTGCTTGCCCATCCGGACCACGCGAACGCTCCGCGGATGGAGCTGGGCGAACGCCTGCCGACGCGCGTATCCCAGGATTGCCAGGAGACGGAAGACCTTGAGGCCGCCCGCCGTCGATCCGGTCATCCCGCCGAGGCCCATGATGAAGATCAACAAAAGCTGCCCGGCCGCCGCCCATTGGGCGAAGTCCACCGTGGTGTACCCGGTCGTGCTGGCGATCGAGACCACGGAGAACACCGAGCCACGGACGACGTCGTGCTCGAATCCCTCGCTCGCTCCGTTCCACAGGGTGGTCGCGACGGCGATCGAGAACACGATCAGCCCGTACGCCCGGACCTCGCTCGAAGCCAGCAGCGGGCCGAACCTGCCTCGCAGCGCACGCCAGTAGAGCGCGAAATTCCCTCCGGCGACGAACATCGCAGCGATCGCGATCCACTCGATCGCGGGAGAGTCGAAGTGCGCGATCGATCGGTTGTACGGCGAGAAGCCACCCGTCGAGACGGTCGTGAACATGTGCGTCACGGCGTCGTACAAGCTCATCCCGGCCAGGGCGTACAGGATGACGACTGTGGCGCTGAAGCCCAGATACAGCGTGTACAGCCGTCGAGCTGTTTCCCGAACCCGGGGAACCAGGCGTTCGGAGGAGGGTCCGGGAGATTCGGCCTGGAGAAGGCCGAGGCCTCCGACCCCGAGGAACGGCAGCACGGCCACGGCGATGATGATCACGCCCATGCCCCCGAACCACTGGGTCATCGATCGCCAGAACAGGATCCCGGCGCCGTGGATCTCGATCGGCCGCAGCACCGTGGCACCGGTGGTCGTGAACCCGGCCACGGACTCGAAGAGCGCGTCGTCGATCCGCGTGAGGGTCCCCGTCGCCAGGTACGGGAGCGTCCCCGCGATCGACAACGCGATCCAGCTCATCGCGACGGAGGCGAAGATGAGCGAGGGAACGAGCTGGCCTGCGGGTTTCGTGAACCGCCACAGGAGCGCACCGGGGACGCCGACCACAACGGCGGCGGCGGCGAGCGTGCTCCACTCCGGCCCGCCGTCGATGGCTTCGACGATCGCCGACGCGGCGATGCCAACCCCACCCACGGTCAGGACCAGCCCCATGACGTGACCCACGGCGGTCTCGCGCCGCCGGATGCGAGGTGGCGGCTTCAGGGCCCGGGCCGAGCGCTTTGCGACTCTCACCCGAAGAAGCGTCTCACCTGACCGACGGCGCGAGGCATCGCGAACGCGATCACCCGATCCTTATCGCGGAGCTTCGTACGCCCACGAGCGATCTCCGCATTGCCGCCGCGGACCACGGCACCGATGAGGACGTCCTTGGGGAGCTGCAACTCGGAGATGATCGCGCCGTCCGCGGCGCTGTGCTCCTGCACCGTCATCTCGACGATCTCCGCCTCGCCCTCGAGGAAGGTCGTCACGGCCGAGATCTCGGTTCCGCGGACGTAGCGCAACACGGCGTTGGCGATCGCCGTCCGCGGAGAGATCGCGACGTCGATCCCCGCCTGGTGGACGAGAGGCAGCAGACTCAGCCGATGGACCACGGCGATGGTCTCCTTGGCTCCCGAGGCCTTCGCGAACAGGCAGGCGAGGATGTTTGCGTCGTCCTCCCCCGTGAGTGCGACGACGACGTCGGCCGATCCCACGTCCTCCTCGCTGAGCAGGTCCGCGTCCGTGATCTCGCCTTCGAGGACGATCGCCCGCTCCAGACGCTCTGCGAGCTCCCGGGCCCGGGTGGGCTTCCGTTCGACGATGACCACGCGGGCTCCCCGACGCTCGAGCCGCTCGGCGAGGATGCGGGCGGTGTGGCCTCCTCCGAGGAGCATGACCCGCCGCAGGGTCTCGCGTTCCAGCCCGAGGAGGCGAAGAAGCTGGCGCCGCCCCCGCTGGTTGCACACGATCCGCAGATGGTCTCCGGGCTCGAGGCTGACGTCTTGCCGGGGGATGATGGTCTCGGCCCCCCGGGTGATGGCTCCGATCAGGAAGTCCCAGTGGGGCTCGTGCTCCAAGGCGAGCTCCTGCAGGGTCCGGCCCACCATCGGCGCGTGCCCCGGGAGTCTCGCTCCGATGATCATCACTTCGCCCCCGACCATCGGGAAGATCTCGCTGGCGCCCGGGAACCGCAGCAGCTCGAAGATCTCCTCGGCGGTCTCCGCGTCCGGATCGATCACCCGGTCGACGCCGGCTGCCTTGCGCATCCGGCTCGCTTCGGGGGCGCGCAGATCGTCGTGTTGGAGTCGCACGACCGTCGTCGCGACCCCTGCCTGCTTGGCGACCAGGGACGCCACGAGGTTGGCTTCGTCGTCGCTCGACACCGCGACGAGGAGCTCCGCCTTGGCCAGTCCGGCCTCCTGCAGGATCCTCGGGCTCGAGCCCGAGCCGTGGACGGTGAGGACGTCGAAGCGTTCCTCCGCTTCCCGGAGCCGGCTGCGATCACGGTCGATCAACGCAACGTCGTGACCTTCCTTGCTCAGCAGGTCGGCGACGTACATCCCGACCTCTCCTGCACCCACCACGATGATGTGCACGCGGGTCTCCTTCTCGGTGCTTTCGCACCAGTATCGAACAGCCGGCCACGGTTGGGTCGAACCTGGCTGCGGTAGCGTGCAGGCATGGACCTCGGCGGCCTCGGGGAGTTCGGGTTCCTGGAGCGCGTCCGGGACTGGGTGGGGGAGGGCTCGGCCCCCGTCGGGCTCGGCGACGACGCCGCCGTCCTCGAGGTGACGCCCGGTGCCGCACTCGTCGCCGCGGTGGACACCCTCGTGGCGGGTGTCCACTTCCGGCTGGACTGGTCGACCCCCGCGGATGTGGGCTGGAAGGCGGTCGCGGTGAACGTCTCGGACCTCGCGGCCATGGGGGCCGAGCCCCGCTGGATCCTCGTGTCGCTGGCGGCGCCCCGCGGGACCCCGGCGGAGGTGCTCGAGGGCTTCTACGCCGGGCTGGTGGAGGCGTGCGCGGATTGGGGCGCCGAGCTCGTGGGCGGGGACACCGTCGGTGCCGAGCAGCTCGTGATCACCGTCACGGCGCTCGGTGAGGTCGTCGGGAAGCCGCTGCTGCGCACGGGGGCCGTGCCCGGTGACCTGCTGGCGGTGACCGGCCCCCTCGGCCTCGCGGCGGCGGGGGTCAACCTCCTGCTGGCGCAGAAACCCGAGGGCCTGGCTCCCGAGGATGCGCTGCCCTGTATCGAGGCGCACCGCCGCCCCCGCGCACGGGTGGACGCGGGCCGGGCGCTCCGGGAGGCCGGCGCGCACGCCGCACTCGACCTGTCCGACGGATTGCTGTCCGACGTGCGACGCCTGGCGGAGGCCTCGGGGGTGGGGGTGGAGATCGACGCCGACATGGTCCCGGTGGCTCCCGAGGTGCGTCGGGTGGCCGAGGTGCGCGGATGGGACGCGCGGCGGATCGCGATCGCCGGGGGCGAGGACCTCGAGCTGCTCGTGGCGCTGCCACCCGACATGCCGGCCCCGGTGGACCTCCCCCTGCATCCCGTCGGACGGGTGGTTCCCGAGGGGCTGTGGCTCCTGGGGGACGGGGGCCGGGAGCCGCTCCCCGAGGGCGGATATGACCACTTCAGGTCCGGGGGATAGGCTGACCCGATGGTGACCACGGCGCTGACGATCGCCGGCTCCGACTCCGGGGGCGGGGCGGGCATCCAGGCCGACCTGAAGACCTTCCAGGCCCTCGGCGTGCACGGCACCTCGGCCCTCACCGCGCTCACGGCGCAGAACACCGTGGGGGTCAGCGGGGTCCATGAGGTGCCGCCAGAGTTCGTGCGGAAGCAGATCGAGGCGGTGGTCACCGACATCGGCGTGGAGGCCGCCAAGACGGGGATGCTGTCCTCGGTCCCCATCGTGGAGGCCGTCGCCGGCGCCGTCGCCGATCTCGGCATCACGAACCTCGTGGTGGATCCCGTGTTCGTGTCCAAGCACGGCGACCCCCTGCTGCACGCCTCGGCCGTCCAGGCGCTGCGCGACCGGCTCCTGCCCCTGGCCACGGTGATCACCCCGAACCTCCCGGAGGCCGAGGGACTCCTCGGCCGAGACCTCGACCCGCGGGAGCCGGACGAGGACGCCGTACGGGCCCTCGTGGACCTCGGCCCCCGCTGGGCGCTGCTCAAGGGCGGGCATCTGGGATCGGAGGAGGCCGTGGACCTGCTCACCGACGGGCGCGAGGTGATCAGGCTGACGGCCCCGCGGCTGCCCACGAAGCACACCCACGGCACGGGGTGCGTGCTGTCGGCGGCGATCGCGGCCTACCTCGCCAAGGACCTCACGGTGCCCGACGCCGTGGCGGAGGCCAAGCGCTTCGTCACCGGCGCGATCCAGCGCCACCTCGAGATCGGCTCGGGCATCGGGCCGGTGAACCCCGCCTGGGGCCTGTGGTGAGTCCCGGTCGCTCGAAGGATCAGACGATCAGCGATGCGCGCAGGGCCTCGAAGAGGTCGTCGCCGGCGCCCTGGGCCCGGGCGTAGTCCTCCAGAGAGCCGTAGGTCCGGCCCACCTCGTCGAGCAGCGAACGCATCGTGCCCGGTGCGGCCTCCCGGTAGGACGCCGGCAGCTCGCCCACGAGCTCGTCGAATCCCGGACGCAGCCTGGGCCGGTCGCGGCGCACGCGCGCGCCGGCGCTGAGGGCGTAGTCCTCGACGATCGTGTCCTCGTCGACGCCGAGGATGGCGAGAAGGGTTGCCGACACCAGGCCGGTGCGATCCTTGCCCGCCGAGCAGAAGATCACCGCGGGCTGGACCCCGGGGTCGGCGAGGTGCTCCAGCACCCGGACGATCCGGTCGCCCACGCGCTCCAGGGCCCGCAGGTACCAGTGGGCCAGCTCGGGGGGCCAGCTCACCTCCTCGCCACGGGGGCGGAGCTCGTCGAACAGCGGGAGGTGGTGGTGGCGGATCCGTCCCTGAAGGGGCCCGTACCCGTACCGCTCGAGTTCGCCGTAGCTGCGGAGGTCCACGAGGTTCTGTAGCCCGAGATCGTCGAGGGCACGTGCGGCGTCGGCCGGGGTCATCGCATCCAAGCCGTCGGAGCGGTACACGCGCCCACGGGCGAGCCTGCGGCCGCTGCGGGTCGCGTAGCCGCCGAGGTCGCGGAAGTTGGCGCATCCCTCGAAGGAGACGAGCCGGTCGGTGACGGTCATGCCCACGAGCCTATCCACCGGAGCCGACGGGTGGGTGCCGTGGGAACGGCAAAGGCCCGCGCAGCGCGCGGGCCTTCGACCCGAGAGCAGTGCGGTGGTCAGGCGAGGCGGACGTTCGAGGCCTGCGGGCCCTTGTCGCCCTGGACCACGTCGTAGTTCACCTGCTGACCTTCCTCGAGGGACTTGTAGCCCTCACCCTCGATGGCGGAGAAGTGGACGAACACGTCCTGGCCGTCTTCACCCGTGATGAAGCCGTAGCCCTTCTCGTTCTTGAACCACTTGACGGTTCCTGTCGCCATCGGCGTTCCCTCCTTGTCGCTCCTGCCCGAACTTGCAACGTCTCTTCCGGAGGGAACTGCACGTGCGGTGGAACCGGCTGCGGAGTGCCCTCTCGCCGGGAGTATAACCGAAAGCAGGACGCATCCACCCACTGGAGCGTCCTTGACGAGGAGCCTTCCCGGCCCGCTAGACGACCTTGCGGACCTTGCCGGCCTTCAGGCAGGAGGAGCAGACCTTCACCCGTTTGAGGCTCCCGGAGATCAGAGCCCTCATGGAGTGCAGGTTCGGCTCCCAACGCCGCTTGGTCTTGCGGTGGGAGTGGCTGATGGAATGCCCGGTAGACGGGTGCTTCCCGCAGATGTCGCACGTCGCTGACATGACGTCGACCACGGTAGCATGACGGACGTATGGGTGCCGACGCCTTGCCCACCTCCGACCTCGGCCGGGTGGTCTCCCAGTACGCGGACGCTTTGGACGTGTACCAGGAGGAGATCAACGGACTGAACGTCTATCCCGTCCCCGACGGTGACACGGGGACGAACCTCCGCCTGACCCTCGAGGCGGTGCGCAAGGAGCTCGAGGGGGCCACGGACGTGCCGAAGGCCGTGATCCGCGGTTCGCTCATGGGGGCTCGTGGGAACTCCGGAGTGATCCTCTCCCAGATCTTCCGTGGGTTGTCCGAAGCCGTGGGGGAGGCCGGGGAGATGGCCGCCGCGTCGCTCCGCGTGGGGCTGCGCAAGGGCGCCGACCTCGCCTACGCCGCGGTGATGCAGCCGCAGGAGGGCACGATCCTCACGGTGGCTCGCGAGGCCGCCGAGGAGGCGGAAGCCACAGACGACACGGGCGATCTCGCCGGCTTCGTGGGCCGGGTGCTCGGGCGGGCGCGAGACGCGCTGGCGCGCACCCCCGAGCAGCTCCCGATCCTCAAGCAGGCCGGCGTCGTGGACGCGGGTGGGCGCGGCTACGTGCTGTTCCTGGAGTGCCTGCTGCATCTGTTGGACGGCTCGCCGCTGCCGGCGCCGAAGGTGCCGGCCCGGTCACCGGCCGAAGCCGTCGGCGGGGCGAGCCGGGCCACCTCGGCCCCCCGTGAGGGGACCCTGGAGTTCCCCTTCGAGGTGCAGCTCCTGCTGGAGGCGCCCGACGACCAGGCCGCCTGGTACCGCAAGCACATCGAGCGCTACGGCGACTGCGTCCTGGTGGTAGGTGGGGACGGGGTCTACAACGTCCACATCCACACCAACGAGATCGGTCCGGTCATCGAGGACGCCATCGAGATCGGACGCCCCCGCAACATCGAGGTGACCCATCTCGAGGGCCAGGTCGCCGAGCAGCACGAGGCCGCGGTCCTCGCCCGGATGCGGGGCGAGGACGCCGGTGAGGAGCCGTCGGGTGAGAAGGACCGGATGGGGCTGGTGGCCGTGGCGGCCGGGGAGGGGATCCTCACGATCTTCCGTTCCCTGGGAGTGAAGGGGCTCGTGCACGGAGGCCAGACCTTCAACCCCTCGGCGGAGGAGATCCTCGAGGGGATCCGGCGGGTGCACGCCGACGAGGTGCTCGTGCTGCCCAACAACAAGAACGTCATCGCCTCCGCCGGCACCGCCGCCGAACTGGCCGTGGAGATGGGGGTGGCGAAGCGCGTCGAGGTGCTGCCGACCCAGTCGCCGCTGCAGGCCTTCACGGCGCTGGTTGCCTACCAGCCCGAGGCCTCGATGGAGGACAACCTCGAGCAGATGGGCGAGGAGGGCCTGCGGACCAAGCACGGCGAGGTCGCCTACGCCGTCCGGACCACCGAGACCCCCGCCGGGCATGTGGAGGCCGGACAGTGCCTGGGTCTGGCGGACGGGAAGGTCAAGGTCATCGCCGCCAACCCCCAGGAGGCCGTGATGGGCATCCTGGAGCACCTGCTCGCCGAGGGCGACTCGCTCGCGACCCTCGTGTACGGCGCAGACGTCGACGAGTGGTCGGCGCACGAGCTCGGCAAGCGCGTGGCCGAGCGGTTCGGCGTCGAGGTCGAGGTGCACCGCGGCGATCAGCCGCACTATCCGATGCTGATCGGCGTCGAGTAGACCCCTTTACAGCCCGGCTGCGGGCCTGTATGATTTCCGGCTCGTGCCCGGGCGAGGCGTGCGCCCGGGAGCCGACCGACCGACGCGAAGGAGCAATCATGGAGGGGTCCTCCACGGGCCGAAGTCCCAGCCCGCCGGGCGTCCGACGTCCGGCGGGGACCCTCCGGCGACTCCTCCCCCACCTCCGGCCGTACCGACTCCGTCTCGTCCTGGCCGCCACGGTGTCGCTCGGGGTCCTGGGGGCCCAGCTCGCCCAGCCACAGATCGTCAAGCGTTTCGTGGACGAGGTGCTGCACGCGGGCATGCGTGAACGTCTCGTCCCGTACGCGCTGGCTGCGCTCGTCCTGGGGTTCGCCGGATCGCTGTTCGCGTTCGTGAGACGGAACCTGTCCGGGTCGGTGTCGCTCGGCCTCGAGTTCGACCTGCGCAACCGGCTCTACAGCCACCTCCAGAGATTGTCGGTGTCCTTCCACGACGGCTGGCAGTCCGGACAGCTCGTCTCACGGGCCGTGTCGGACATCAACCGGATCCGGCGCTTCTTCGGCTTCGGGCTCCTGTGGCTGTTCATCCTCGTGATGATGTTCGTCGGGGTGCTGGCGATGCTGTTCCGCATCGACGCGGTGCTGGCTACGGTCACCCTCGGTTTCGCGCTGCCCGTCGCGGTGATCAGCCACCGCTTCGCCCGCTTCTACCACGCGGTCTCCAAGCAGGCCCAGGACGAGCAGGGGGACCTGACCACGGTGGTGGAGGAGTCGGCCACGGGGGTCCGGGTGATCAAGGCCTTCGGGCGGATGCCCGAGCGCTCGACGCTGTTCCGTGTTGCCGCCGAGAAGCTCCTCGGCACCAACATGCGGGCGATCGGGGCGCGGGCGCGGTTCTGGAGCCTGGACGGCCTCCTGCTCGGTCTCAACCTCGTGGTGATCCTGCTGTGGGGAGGCGTGCGCGCCGCCGACGGCCGTCTGAGCCTCGGGGGCCTCGTGGCGTTCGTCAGCTACCAGATGATGCTCGTCTGGCCCGTCCGCGACATCGGCTGGATCATCGCCATGGCCCAGGAGGCGTCGGCGGCCACCGAGCGGGTGTTCGAGATCCTCGACACCCAGCCCGAGGTGGACGAGCGTCCGGACGCCCGCGTCCACGACGACGCCGTCGGTGAGCTCCGGTTCGAGGGGGTCGACTTCCGGTACCCGGGCACCGACGACTGGATCCTGCGCGGCCTCGACCTCGACCTGCATCCCGGGGAGACACTGGCCGTCGTCGGGCTCACGGGCGCGGGGAAGACGACGGTGGCCTCTCTCGTGCCCCGGTTCTACGACCCCACCGCCGGGCGGCTGACGATCGACGGCCACGATCTCCGCGACCTGACGCTGCCGTCGCTGCGCTCCCACGTGGGGGTGGTCTTCGAGGACCCGATCCTGTTCTCGGCTTCCGTGCGCGAGAACCTGTTGATGGGGCGTCCGGAGGCCACCGACGACGAGGTGTGGGACGCCCTCGCCCACGCGCACGCCGAGGACTTCGTCCGCGAGCTGCCGTGGGGTCTGGACACCCGGATCGGGGAGCAGGGGTTCTCGCTGTCCGGGGGACAACGCCAGCGTGTGGCCCTCGCCCGGGCCGTGGTCGGCGGGCCGAGGGTGCTCGTCCTCGACAACCCGCTGTCCTCGGTGGACGTCCACACCGAGGCGGCGATCGAGCGCGCGCTGCGCCAGGTGCTGGTGGGACGGACGGCGCTGTTGATCGCGCACCGCCCGTCCACGATCCTGCTCGCCGACCGCGTGGCGCTGCTGCACGAGGGGCGGGTGCTGGCCACGGGGACGCACCAGGAGCTGCTGCGGGCAGAACCGCTGTATCGGGAGGTCATCGCCGCCGAACCGGAGGACGAGGCCGAGCTCGAGGGAGTGCGGGTATGAGTACGACGGACGCCTGGCGGGGCGTGGCCACAGAGCAGTCCGACGAGTTCTCGGCGTCGCTCTCGGTGTTCCTGCGCCATCGCAGCCGGAGGCTCCTGGGCTCCCTGCTGCGTCCCGAGCGCCCTCGGATCGCCGCCGGGGCCGCCCTCGTCGTGCTCAACGCCGCGGCCATGATGACCACCCCCTACCTCGTCGGTGTGGCGATCGACGCCGGCATCGAACCCGCCCTCCGCGGCGAGGGGACCCTGGGCACGCTCTACCTCATCGCTGCGATCTTCGGGCTGATCCAGCTCGTCGATGCCGCCAGCCTGCGCGCCTATCTGCGGATCACCGGCCTCGTCGGGGAACGGGTGCTCTTCGACCTGCGTACCCGCGTCGAGCGGCACTTCCAGAAGCTCAGCGTGGCCTTCTACGAGCGGTACACATCCGGGCGGGTGATCTCGCGGCTAACCAACGACATCGACGCGCTGTCGGAGCTGCTGTCCACGGGGCTCGTCAGCCTGCCCACCGCCGTCCTGCAGCTCGTGGGGATCGGGGTGATCCTGCTGCTGCTCGACCTGCCGCTGGCGCTGGTGACGCTGGCCGTCTTCCCGTTCGTGGCTGCGCTCACGTGGTGGTTCCGCAACCGCTCTGAGCGGATCTACCGGCGTGTGCGGGAGGCCGTGGCGCTCGTGATCATCCACTTCACGGAGTCGCTCGGTGGGATCCGTGCGGTGCACGCCTACCGGCGGGAGCCCCGCAACCAGGACATCTTCGAGGACGTGAACGGCCGGTACCGGGATGCCAACGTGAGCTCGATCCGCGTGGCCTCCGTGTACGGCCCCGGGGTCTCCCTGCTCGGCGACATCGCGGTGTTCGCGGTGCTGCTGTACGGCGGCTCGCGGGTGCTCGGCGGCCAGGTGCAGATCGGCGTCCTGGTGTCGTTCCTGCTGTACATGCGGCAGTTCTTCCAGCCGATGCAGGAGCTGAGCCAGGTCTACAACGTCTTCCAGGCCGCCGGTGCGGCACTCGAGAAGCTGTCCGGGGTGATCGAGGAGGAGCCCGACGTGCCCGAGCCCCCGGCCGAGCGCGCCGTCCGCGGCCGGGCCTGGGGAGGCCGGGTCTCGTTCGAGGACGTGACCTTCGCCTACCGCGAGGAGAACGTCCTCGAGCGCTTCGGCCTGGAGGTGCCGGCGGGACAGACCGTGGCCCTCGTCGGGCCCACGGGGGCCGGGAAGTCGACCGTGGCCCGGCTCGTGGCCCGCTTCTACGATCCGCAGGTGGGCCGGGTGGCGATCGACGGGGTGGACCTGCGCGATCTTCCGACCGGCGAGCTCCGGCGTGCGATCGTGATGGTGACCCAGGAGAATTTCCTGTTCTCGGGCACGATCGCCGACAACATCGCCTTCGGACGGCCGGACGCCACGCGGGCGCAGGTGGAGGCCGCCGCGCGGACCGTGGGGGCGGCCACCTTCATCGAGGCCCTGCCCGACGGCTACGACACCGACGTGCGCAAGCGCGGCGGACGGCTGTCGGCCGGCCAGCGGCAGCTCGTGGCGCTGGCCCGTGCCTTCCTGGCCGACCCGGCGGTGATCATCTTCGACGAGGCCACGTCCTCGATCGACATGCCCTCGGAGCGGCTGATCCAGCGCGCGCTGGAGGTGGTCCTGCGCGACCGCACGGCTTTCATCATCGCCCACCGCCTGGCCACCGTGGAGATCGCCGACCGGGTGCTGGTGATCGACGAGGGCCGCATGGTCGAGGACGGCACCCCTTCCCAGCTCCTGCGTGCCGGGGGCCGCTGGGCGGCGCTCCAGCAGGCCTGGGAGGACAGCCTGGCGTGAGACGTCGTCTCGGAGGTGTCCGGGGGATCGCGGAGTAACCTCCAGGCCGAGGACCAGTCCTCGCGGAGGGCACGACTACGTCCCGAGGATCTCCCCGACCTCGAAGGCGTCATCGGGGAACGCGAGCGGCGCGATCGATTCGGCGTTCTCCAGGAGACGAACGTCGGCGTATCCCGTGACCCCCGGACCGCGGTGGACGGTGACCCGTCCGTTCTCGATGTCGACCAGCCAGGACTCCGGGACGCCCGAGCGTCCGTACAGCGGCATCTTGCGTTCCCGATCGAACGGCAGGCTCGTGTCGGCGACCTCGATCAACAGGTAGGTGTCGGCTGG
>CAZLKN010000027.1:37483-39989 GCA_964560135.1 uncultured Actinomycetes bacterium
CTGCACGCCGACCCGAAGGCGGCGGGCAAGGCCCGGTCGTGGGCCATGGCCGCGCTGACCTCCTACCGGCTGAAGAACGCCGCCGACCGCGAGGATGTCTGCCTGCGCCTGGCCGGCGCCCTGCCGGAGGCCGCTCCGCAGGGGCCCGAGGGCGCCCCGCTGGACACCGCGGTAGACGCTCTGCCGGGGGTCGGGCCCAAGGTCGCCGCACGGCTCGAGGCCCTCGGCCTGCGCACCTTCGGCGACCTGCTCGATCACCTGCCGCGGGCCTACCTCGACCGGCGGGAGGCCCGGACGATCTCCGATCTGCGCGTCGGGCAGCAGGCGACGATCCTCGCAACCGTGCACGAGACCAAGGTGGAGCGCTACCGCACCGGACGCAGGGCCGTGAAGGTCACGATCAAGGACGGTACCGGCTACCTGACGTGCCTGTGGTGGGGACAGGAGTGGCGGGCCAAGGCCCTGGAACCCGGCACCGAGGCCGCCTTCTCCGGGAAAGTCGAGCGCCACCACGGACGGCCCCAGTTCACCAACCCCGACTACGACCTGCTGGCCCGCAGCGACGACCAGATCAACACCGGCCGGGTGGTGCCCGTGTACCCGGCCACCGAGCAGCTCTCGGCCACCATGCTCCGCAAGCTGCTGCACACCGCCTTCGACCGGGTGGGCCGCCTGCCCGACCCCCTGCCTGCGAAGGTCCGCGCGGAGCGGAGCCTCGTGTCCCGCGACCTCGCCTACCGAACGATGCACTTCCCCGACGACCCGGACCAGGTTCCGGAGGCCCGGGGCCGGCTGGTCTTCGACGAGCTGTTCACCCTCGAGGTCGGGCTCGCGCTGCGCAAGCGCCACCTCGAGGCCGAGGTGCGGGGCATGGTGCACACCCCCGACGGCGAGCTGACAGCCGGCTTCCTGGCCTCGCTGCCCTTCCGGCTCACCGGGGCGCAGGAGCGGGCGATGCGGGAGATCGCCGCCGACATGGCCCGGCCCCGGCCGATGCACCGGCTGCTGCAGGGCGACGTGGGATCCGGCAAGACGCTGGTGGCCGTCCACGCGGCGTTGGTGGCCGTCCAGTCGGGGGCCCAGGCGGCGATCATGGCCCCCACCGAGGTGCTGGCCGAGCAGCACGCGCGCAGGATCCGCGAGCTTCTCGAGCCCGTCGGTGTGGACGTCGCCCTGCTCACCTCATCGGTGCCGGCCGCCCAGCGGCGTGACACCCTCATGCGGCTCGCGTCCGGCGACATTCCCGTGGCCTGCGGCACCCACGCGCTGATCTCCGAGGATGTGACCTTCCGCCGGCTCGGCCTGGCCGTGATCGACGAACAGCACCGCTTCGGGCTCGGGCAGCGGATGGTGCTGCGGGCCAAGGGGGAGGACCCCGACGTCCTGATCATGACCGCCACCCCGATCCCGCGCACGCTGGCCCTCACGCTCTACGGCGACCTGGACGTCTCCGTCCTCGACGAACTTCCCGCCGGACGCCAGCCGGTGCGCACCCGCATCGCCCGGACCGACGCCGAACGGGAGCGCGCCTACGCCCTCGTCCGCTCGGAGGCCACCGCGGGGCGGCGGGCGTTCGTGGTGTGCGCGCTGGTGGACGAGTCCGACACCCTCGCCGCCCGCGCCGCGGTGGCGGAGGCCGAGCGGCTGCGCACCGAGGTCTTCCCAGACCTCGAGGTGGGCCTCCTGCACGGCCAGATGCCGTCCCGCGAGAAGGACCGCGTGATGGACGACTTCCGCACCGGACGGATCTCGGTGCTCATCTCCACCACCGTGATCGAGGTCGGTGTGGACGTCCCGGAGGCCACCGTGATGCTCATCGAGGACGCGCACCGCTTCGGGATCTCGCAGCTCCACCAGCTTCGCGGCCGGGTGGGCCGCGGCTCGGACGAGGCGTGGTGCATCCTGTTCTCCGACGCCGACACCGAGGACGCCCGGGAGCGCCTCGAGGCGGTGGCCGGTTCCACCGACGGGTTCGTGCTGGCCGAGGAAGACCTGCGCATCCGGGGCGAGGGCACGATCTTCGGTACCCGCCAGGCGGGCATGCCCGACTTGAAGGTGACCCGCCTCCTGCAGGACGTCAAGGTGCTGGAAGAGGCCCGCAAGACGGCCTTCGCCCTCGTCGACGCCGACCCGAAGCTCACGGCTCCGCAGCACTCGATGCTCCGCGAGGACGTCGTCCGCCGGTTCGGCGACGCCCTCGACTGGCTGTTCCGGGGCTGACCCGACCGGCCCCGCGGTAGGCTCGCAGGGTGGGTGCGCGAGGGCTCTTCGACAGGTTCGGCGCCTCCGCCCGGCGGGTGGTGGCGCATGCGGTGGACGAAGCGCGGGCGCTCGGACACGACGTCGTGGGGGCCGAACATCTCCTGATCGCCCTGTCGGCCCAGGACGACCGCACGGGGCGAGTCCTGCGGGACGCGGGGATCACCGCCGGGAAGCTGCGGGAGCGGGTGGCGGTGGAGCGTCCCGGCGAGCCCCTGCCGGACGTGCAGCTCGATCCGCTCACCGA
>CAZLKN010000027.1:40089-42438 GCA_964560135.1 uncultured Actinomycetes bacterium
TTCTCCTCGATCGCGGCCCGTCTGCCCGGAGCATCCGTCCTCGACCTGTACGCGGGATCCGGCGCCTACGGGCTCGAGGCGGTGTCCCGCGGCGCGGAGCGCGCCGTGCTCGTGGATCGCGACCAGACCGCTGCCACCGCAGCCCGGGACAACGCCCGCGCGGCCGGGTTCGATGCGCGAGTGGTCGTCCGCAAGCGGGACGCCCTCCGGTACGCAGCCGCAGGCGCCGCTCGCGACGGCCCCTTCGACCTGGTGTTCGCCGACCCGCCGTACGCCGACCAGACCGTGGTGGCGGGCCTGCTCACCGCTCTGGCCCCCGCACTCGCCCCGGCGGCGGTGGTCGTCGTGGAGAGCCGGCGGAGCGCCGAGCACGACGAAGTGCCGTCCGGCTACCTCCTGGAAGCCGACCGCCGCTACGGGGATACTCGGGTGCGGATGTTCCGCTACCACGACCGTCTGGAGGACCGATGACCACGGCATGCTGCCCCGGCTCCTTCGATCCCGTCACCAACGGGCATCTGGACATCATCGAACGGTCTGCCCGGTTGTACGACCGCGTGGTGGTGGCTGTGGTCGAGAATCCGTCCAAGCAGCCGTTGTTCGATCTCGAGGAGCGGGTCGCGTTCATCGTGAAGGCCACCGGCCACCTCGAAGGCGTCGAGGTCGCGTCCTTCCAGGGTCTGCTCGTAGCGTTCTGCCGGGACGTGGGGGCCGAGGTGATCGTGAAGGGGCTGCGGGCGGTCACCGACTTCGACTACGAGATGCAGATGGCGCAGATGAACGCCAGGATGGGGATCGACACCGCCTTCATGGCGACCAACCCCGAGTTCTCCTACCTCTCGTCGAGCCTCATGAAAGAGGTCGTCGGACTGGGCGGCGAGATCGACGGGCTGGTACCGCCGGAGGTCCTCGAGCGCCTCACCGAGAAGATGCGCTCCAGATAGGAGGAAAAAGGTCATGGACCACATCCAAGCCCTCGAGTCGCTCGAGCGGATGCTCAGGGAGGCCAAGGGCGTGCCGTTGTCGGCGTCCGCGGTCATCCCGCGCGAGGAGGCGCTGTCGCTCGTCGCCACGGTGCGCGAAACGCTTCCCCGGGAGCATGAGGAGGCGAAGGAGGTCCTCGGGGAGCGGGAGCGCGTCATCACCCAGGCGCGAGAGGAGGCCGCCCAGATCCTGGAGGCCGCCCGGGCCGAGCGCTCCCGCCTGCTGGCCCGCAGCGAACTCGTCCAGGGGGCCGAGCAGGAGGCGAAACGGCTCGTGGAGGAGGCCGAGGCCACCGCGAGCAAGCTCAAGGTGCAGGCCGACGACTACGTGGACGCCAAGCTCGCGAACTTCGAGATCCTGCTGAACAAGGTGCTCCGCACGGTGCACCGCGGCCGGGAGCAGCTGCGCCGGCGCCTGGAGGCCGCCCAGGACGAGGTGGCACCCCTCAATCTCGAGGACTCCGGAGAGATCTCCGGTCCGATCCCGAGCCCCGAGGGGGACTAGCCCCAGCGGCTCAGGACCGAGCGGGCGGCGAAGGAGCCGCACATCCCGTGCACCCCGCCCCCGGGCGGCGTGGAGGAGGAACACAGGAACGTCCGCTCGTCGGCCGTCCGGTAGGGATCGATCGATACCAGCGGACGGGTGAAGAGCTGGCGCAGATCCTGGCTGCCGCCGTTGATGTCACCGCCGACGTAGTTGGGGTTGTAGGTCTCCATCGCCGCCGGGCCGTGGACGGCGCGGCCGAGGATCAGGTCGCGGAACCCGGGGGCGAAACGTTCGACCTGGCCCTCGATGCGTTCGGTCATGTCCATCGTGGAGCCGTGCGGCACGTGGCAGTAGGCCCAGGCCGTGTGTTTGCCGTCGGGAGCCCTGCTCGTGTCGAACAGGCTGGGCTGCGCGAGGATCACGTACGGGGCAACGGGGTGGTCGCCGCGCATCGTCTCCGCCTCCGCGTGCGCGATCTCCTCCATCGTGCCGCCGAGGTGGACGGTGGCCGCCCGCGTGCAACTCTCCGCCTTCCACGGGATGGGGGCGTCGAGGGCCCAGTCGATCTTGAACACGCCCGGGCCGTAGCGGAACCGGCTGAGACGCCGGCGGTAGGAAGGTGGGAGGCGGTCGCCGGCGATCGTGAGCAGCTGGCGGGGGGTCACGTCCAGCACGACGACCCGGCTCGCCGGAAGCTCGCGCAGCGAGGATACCGGGCGTCCGCACTCGATCTCCCCACCGAGACTGCGCAGGTGGGCTGCCAGGGCGTCGGCGAGACGCTGACTCCCGCCCTGCACCATCGGCCACCCCAACCGGTGCCCGATCGCGGCGAACAGCAGCGCGATCGCCCCCGAGGGGATCCGATCCAGCGGCACCATC
>CAZLKN010000028.1:0-41697 GCA_964560135.1 uncultured Actinomycetes bacterium
AATCCGTAGGTTGCGGGTTCGAGCCCCGCCCCCGGAGCTGCAAAACCTCCAGGCACGCCTGGAGGTTTGTCTTTTTCTCCAGAAGCTGTGCTGGGGACGGTTTGGGGACACCCGTGTCCCCAAGTTGACCCCACAGTGTTGTCACCCTCTTCCCGTACACTTGTTCGTATGGGGGTGATGCAGAGTGCCTGTGACGTATCGCGGCTACACGATCGTTGAACGCGGCCGCGGCTGGCGATGGGAGGCGAGACTCGACGGGAACCGTGTCCGCAGGACGTATCCCACGCTCGATGCTGCACAGCGCGGGCTGGACTCGTTCCTGGAGGTGCGGGCGCTCTCGTCGCGACGGCGAGCCACCGAGAAGGAGATCCACAGCTTCGGACTGGGCCACCTGACCGTGGCTGAGCTTTGCGAGCAGTGGTTCGCGTGGAAGACGGGGCCCAGGTCCGACGAACCCATCAGGGCCCGTACACGGCGCGACTACCGCCGGTCACTCGACAAGTTCATCCTGCCCCTCATCGGCCCCCTCGACGCCGCCACCGTCACCACGAACCAGCTGAAGAAGGAGTTCTTCCGCGTTTGCCCCTCACGCACCTACGCTCGCTTCTCGCGCACCGTCCTGCAGCAGGCCTTCCGGTGGGGGATCGAAGAGCAGATCGTCGCTCGGCGTGACAACCCGTGCGTCGGCATCACGATCGCCAAGCGCGACATCCGTGACGGACGCAACCGCAAGCTCACCTACATCCGCGCGGTCACCGACGACGAGATCCCCACGCGCGAGGAGATCCAGAAGATGCTCGTGTGGTCCCTCGAGACCGGACGCACGACCTGGTGGCTCTGGGTCTCCCTCGTGGCTCGGCTCGGCCTCCGTCCCTCGGAAGCGAATGCTCTCAAGCGTGAGGACTTCGACGTCCCGAACTCCGTGGTGCGGATCCGCCGCTCCGCCCCCGACCGCAGCGACCCAGGGGACTGGAACCTCAAGACCGACACGAGCACCCGCGATCTCCGAGTGGATGCCGAGTTCTTTGCTGAGATCCTGCCCCACCTGCCCGCCGAAGGCTGGCTCTTCGAAGCGAGGGCGCGCGGCGGCGGCCGTCCGCAGCGTACGCACACCGCCACGCCGTGCTGGCCGACGGACGCACCGAACCGCGAGATGCGCCGGATGCGCCGGGCCCTGGGGCTCAGCGAGCAGTACACGCCGTACTCGCTCCGGCATTTCGTCGCCACGAGGCTGATCCTGGCCGGCAAGGAGGACATCCAGGTCGCGAAGTGGCTGGGGACCTCTGTGCAGATGCTCCACCAGGTGTACGCGAACCACCTCGACCCCCATGCGCAGCGGGAGATCGGTGCCGCCGTCATGGAACTGTTCTAGGACGAAGCTAGACGATCACGTAGACCTTGACGGTCGCCACGCCGGCACAGAAGTCGCCGAGCCCGGCATTGGGGGGCCCGGCTGAGTCGAGGCTGCTCACGGTCCCCGAGGTCGCCGGGTGCACGTGCGAGGCGTCCCCCTCGGGCACGTGGGCCCCCTGACAGAGGAACACGACGTATCCGGGGAAGCCGCCGTTCCCTGCGCACCCCGGCCGGAAGCCGGTGGGCAGAGGGCCGAGGGGATTGTGGAAGTTCCCATCGTCGTCGTGGCTGAAGTAGACGTCGTCGCCGCAGGGGGCCTCGGGATCCCAGGCGCAGGACCCGTCGCCGTCGTTGTCGATGCAGACCTGGAACGCCACCTGTTCGCCGAGGATGTCATCGAGCACGAGGACGAACGGGTCGGGCCCGGCCTCGGAGAAGGGCACGCACGCTCCGCCCAGCGATTCGCCGTCCGGATCGCAGACGACGGTGCCTTCATCCACCGGCGTCTGGTCCCCCGACCTGACCACCGCCGTGGCGCCGCCGACGTAGGGGTGGGGATCGCCCGGCGCGGCCGGAGCCGCCGGGGGGAAGGCGACAACGGCGAGAATGATGAGACAGGCTGCGTATCCGAGCGCCCGTCGTCGATCTGTCATGGTCCCCCCTTTCGTTACGGAGATATTCCCCGGGCGGGCCACCCTTTCCTGCCTCCGTGTGCAACCTCAACATGGTGGTGAGCCCAGGGCCATGTCGTGGTCCTCGTCGACGACCGGGTCCACGACGACTCTGAGGCTCTCGGTGGCGCAGTAGCCATAGCTCGCGCCCTCGGCCGAGGCCGTCCCCTTCTCGTCGACGCGGAGGAGAGGGTTCGGCCCCCCGTCGTCGGCCCGGGCCCACGCGCAGTGCGACAGGTTCTCCTCCGAGGAGGACGGCGGCGTGGGGCCGGCTTCGAGGTCGTTCACGACCCTGGCGCCGGCGTAGACGTTGACGACGTCGGACTCGGCTCGCACGACCTCCGGGCCACACGGCTCGCGTGGTTTCGGGGGGTTCGGCGTGCCGACGGTCGTCTCGCAGCGGAAGGCCGGCGTGACGAGGACGCGACGTAGGACGGGTTTGGTGATCGTCCGGTGCGCGGGCACGCCGGTGGCGTCGTCGGCCTGGTCGAGCAGCCCGGGGGCCGGGCTGTTGTCCACGGCGTCGGCGACCGGGCCGAGGATGCGCACCTTCACGAGCTTCGTCACGAAGCCGTACACGGCGGCTTTGTCGCGGCAGATATCCTCGCCGAACGGGTCGGCGCCCTCGTCGGATCCGTCGTTGAGGCCGACGTCGATGCTCTGTCCACCTCCGGTTCCCTCCGGGTGCCAGGTATTCGAGATCCAGATCCCGAGCTGGCCGAGCTCGTCGTGGTGGACCCCGCAGAAGACCGTCTCCTCATAGCCTTCCTCGACCTCGGCCATCTCACGCGAACACAGCCCGTGGCTGGCACCGGTCTCGCCCGCGGCCTGAGCGAGCTGGTGGACGGAGGCCAGCCACCACGAGCAGGCGTCCGTTCCGAACAGCTCATCCATCCGGGGACAGGAGATGCGCAGCGTGTAGCCGTTCTCGCCGTCGAGGTCGACTCCACAGCCGGCGGAGCTGTCGGCGCCTTCGCGTCCGCTGTCGGTGGTCACATCGCATCCGGCATCCGGTTCATGGCTCCCGGATGCCGTGCCCCCGAGCAGGATCGTCAGGTCGAGGACTTCGCCGGCCGAGGCCTCCACCGCCTGGACGGCGACGGCCGGAGCTCCGGCGGTTCGGGTCCCCTCGCCGCCCGGCTCGGGACTCACCGGCCCGCGGGCCGCGACGGCGGGCAGGACGCCGGCGCCCACGAACAGCGGGATGAACAGATAGACCAGCACCGACGAGCGTGCTCTCGACAGCATCGCGAACTCCCCCTCTCGTTGGATGGACGGTGACAGCCTCGGCTAGGACAGGGGCCCGTTCAGGCCGATGGGTCCTTCCCTGTCCCCCGGGATCCACTCCGGTGGGTGTTCGCCGAAGCCGCTCACGGCCACGGCGACGTACCCGATGCGGATGTCCAGCTGGACCACCGAGGGAGCGAGGATCCGGATGTGCGCGGCACTCCCCGAGTAGACCCACTGGCCGGCCTGGTTCATGACGGGGCCGGACAGCTCGTTCAAGGTCACGCTCACCACGGCACCGTCGAAGCCGGTGAAGGGCGAAGGGCAGAACCCCAGGCCCATCTGCGGTACCAGGAGCGTGTCACAAGCGGCGTATGCGGCGGTTCCCTCGAAGGTGCCGACGGCGCCGAGTTCGTAGTCGAGGACCTCCGCCTCCAGCGGCACGGGAAGATCCAGTTCGGCGACCCCGGCGCGGCCGTAGGCCACGTTCTGGAGTCCCCAGCGTTCGTCCCAGAGGGACTGGACCTCACATTCCGAGAACACCGCTGAGGCGTTGACGGGCCCGAACATCGTCGAGTACGAGAAGTTCGCTTGCCGCGCGTCGGCCTCCGCCTGCGGGTCCGCGGGCCGCGGCGGCGTTTGGACGTCGTCACCGGGGAAGAACGGTTCCCGGATGGATCCGAAGGCCGGATCGGCGAGCGCGCGGCTCTCCGATGTGGAGATCGTGCCACCCGGACCCGTCAGGTCCTGCTCGGTCACGACGATGCCGTGAGCGACGCAGGAGGAACCCTCCGGGGTCGGCTCCGGGCAGAGCGGGGAGGGTATCTCCTTGGATTCCATGCAGTCGAGCCCTTCGTGACCGTCCCGTGGCAGTCCCGGGACCTGGGACTGGGCCGCCGGCGTGGCCAGCGGCAGTGCGAGAAGGACCGCGAACGGCAAGAAGAGCAACCTCGTACGGTGGGTACGCATCTGTCATCCCCCCAGTCGGAAACGTCCGTCGCCCCGAATGCTCGCAGAGCCCCCCGCGAGAGTGAATGCCGGACACGGAAGACCCGGCTGTGCGTACGTCACGCTTTCGTTACAGGTCCGAACCTCGGTGCGGATACCCGAGGATCCTCCCTGGAGGACAGCCGAACCGGCCCCGGGAGTCCCCGGGACCGGTTCGTCCCTCCATCCCCCCCCGTGGAGGGGATCCCGCAGGCACGGGAGCCTGCTCGGCTCGGCGCCGGTGACGGGAGCCATTCCGCGGCGACCGCGGGGTGCGCTCGCGGTCACGTTGGTTTGCGAGGGGCTGCGCGTTGTGTCTCCCGTCCTCCGACGTCTGCCGACACCCGGAGCATGACGGCCGGCGACAACGCGCGGAATGGGGGGAAGCGAAGGATCACCTTCCTCCCCGCAAGTGTTCCGTCACAGCCTTCACGGAAGCAGGTACGGTTCCTACGGTGAACCTGGGAGGGGAGCATGTCTGCCTACCTGGAACTCTGGCAACGGTCCGGTCCGGAACTGGTCTCGCTGTCGGGCGAACGCTGCGCGATCGGGAAGGAGAAGACGAACGATATCCCGCTCGTCGCCGACCGCAGCGTGTCCAGGATGCACGCGGTGCTCGAGCGGCTTCCCGCCGGCTGGTGTATCCGGGACCTCAGTTCGCGCAACGGAACCTTCGTGAACGGCGAACGCATCTTCGGTGAGCGGCCCCTACGGCCGGGGGACGAGATCGTCGTGGGCCGCACGCGGATCGTCTACCGGACGGGCGTCCCGGCTGCAGCCACGAAGACGGAGGCCGCCGAGCCCGCACCGGAGCTCACCCGCCGGGAGCACGAGGTGCTCCTGGCATTGTGCCGGCCGCTGGCCGCCGGGGACGTGTTCACCGAGCCGGCATCGATCCGGGAGATCGCAGCCGATCTGGTGGTCACCGAAGCCGCCGTCCGGCAGCATCTGTCCCGGCTCTACGGGAAGTTCTCCGTGTACGGAGACAAGGATCGGCTACGTGTCAGGCTCGCGAACGAGGCGCTGCGGCGCGGTGCCGTGAGCCTCGGCGATCTCCGCAACCCGTCCGGCGAGCGATGACGGAGACGATCCGCGAACGCTACGAGCCCCTGGAGACGATCGCTCATGGGGGCCAGGGCCGAGTCGTGCGGGCCAGGGACCTGCTGCACGACCGCATCGTCGCCCTCAAGATCCGCGATGCCTCCTCGGAGCAGGAGCGAGAAACGCTCCTGCGGGAGGCCCGCGTCCTCCTCGCGCTCCGGCCGCATCCCTGCCTGCCCCTGCTACGAGAGGAGTTCTTCGTGGGGGGCGACTATCACCTGGTGGTCGACTGGGTGGAGGGGCGCAGCCTCGGGCGCATCCTCCAGGAGGAAGGCATCCCGGGCCTCGACTTGGAGCGTGTCGTGGGCTGGCTCGAACCCGTGGCGGCGGCGCTGGACCACCTCCATGACCACGACCCGCCGGTGGTGCATCTGGATGTGAAGCCTGCGAACGTGATCGCCACCGACGCCGGCAGGGTGGTGCTCGTCGACCTGGGTATCGCCCACCGGTCGGGCTCGGCGGTCGAGGCCGGGACGGCCGGTTTCACGGCGCCGGAAGTCTCCCGCGGGGAGGCGGCAACGCCCGCAGCCGATGTCCATGGGCTTGCGGCGACGGCGCTGGCGCTCCTGTCGGGCGCTGCTCCCACGGTGGGGATGGTCCCGGAACTCGACATCGAGGGGGCCGACGGCGAACGCGTGCGTGAGGCGCTGGCTCGCGGTATGTCTCTCGACCCGGACATGCGTCCTCAACGAGCGTCGGACCTGATAGCGCTGCTCCGGGGAGAGGAGTCCCCGGAGATCCCGCACAACATCCCGCCGCAGCTCACGAGCTTCGTCGGCAGGAGCAGAGAACTCGCAGAGTGCCGCCGGCTGCTGCGTGGGGCCTGCATGGTCACGCTCACCGGTCCCGGCGGCATCGGGAAGACCCGGCTGGCTGTGCGCGTGGCCGAGACACTCTCCCACGCTTTCCCGGGAGGCATGTGGTTCGTCTCGCTCGCCGGCGTCCGTGATCCGGATCTCGTCCCCGGCCAGGTCGCCTCGGCCCTCGGACGCCAGGAGGCGCCGGGAACGCCGGCCCTGGACGCGATCGCCGGCGATCTGCGCGACGCGCTCTTGGTGTTGGACAACTGCGAGCATGTGCTGGCGGGCTGCGCGGCCGTGGCTGAACGCCTCGCGGGATCCTGTCCGGGCGTTCGTGTGCTGGCGACGAGCCGGGAGCCACTCGGCGTGCCGGGTGAGGTGGTGTGGTCCCTGCCCCCGATGCAGGTCCCCCGGGCGGGAGCGCATCCGTCGGGCGCCGAGGCCGTACGGTTGTTCGTCCAGCGTGCCACGGCCCACGATGCCACCTTTCAGCCCGCCGACCCCGAGGTGCTTGGGGAGCTGTGCCGGCGTCTGGACGGTATCCCGCTGGCCATCGAGCTGGCCGCGTCCCGGGCCCGCGTCCTCAGCCCCCGGGAGATGCTCCAGCGTCTGGAGGACCGCTTCGCGCTCCTCGCCCGCCGGGATGGGGGCTCGGAGCGTCATGGCACCTTGCGAGCGGCGATCGAATGGGGGTACGACCTGCTGACGTCGTCCGAGCAGACGGCGCTCGCGCGCCTCTCGGTGTTCGTCGGGGGGTTCACACTCGAAGCCGCGGAGGATGTGTGCTCGGGGGAGGGTATCGCCTCCGAGGAGATGCTCGACCTCGTGGCGGCCTTGGTGGACCGGTCATTCGTGAGCGGCTCACCCGGTGTCTGGGACACGCGGTTCGGGATGCTGGACACGATCCGGGAGTTCGCCGTCGACCGCCTGGAGTCCGGTGGGGAGGCGTCCGCGGTCGGGGACCGCCACCTCGCCTGGTTCGGGGATCTGGCCGAACACGCGGCCGGACAGCTCGCCGGACCCGACCAGGGCGAATGGCTCGATCGGCTGGAGGTTGAACGTGACAACCTCCGGGCGGCGATCGACCGTGCGGCGCGGACCGACCCCGGTGCGGGACTGGGCATGGCGGTTTCTCTGTACCGCTTCTGGGCGATGCGCGGGTACATCACGGAGGGGCGGGCACACCTGCGGACGCTGCTCGCCGCGAGCGCTCACCCAGGGGAGAACGCCACTCCCGTCCGGGCCCGGGCCCTGGCGGCTGCAGGCGGCCTCGCGCAGCTCCAGGGTGAGCTGCGCGCCGCTCTCGAGCATTTCGAGGAGGCACTGGGCATCGAGCGCTCCCTGGGTGAGGAGGCCGGCGTGGCCCGCGCCCTCAACAATCTCGGCCTCGTGATGCGGGAGCTGGGAGAGCATGAGGCGGCACGGACGGCGCTGGAGGAGAGTCTGGTCGTGCACCGTCGACTCGGCGACGACCGAGGCCTGGGATCGGTCCTCGGCAACCTGCTGGCGGTGGCGTGGGGAGAAGGGGATCTCGCCGCCGCTGAGGCCCTGGGGGTCGAGGCGCTGGAGATCTACCGGCGGCTGGGCGACCACCACGGTGTCGCGCAGACCGTCCACAACCTCGGCCTGGTCGCGTGGGTGCGCGGCGAACACGACACGGCCACAGCCCGCTTCGTGGAGAGCCTGGAGGCGGCCCGCGGGCTCGGGGACGACCTCGGCGCGGCGGAATCGCTGTCGATGCTCGGAAACATCGCGCGCGATCGGGGAGACGGCGATGGGGCGGAAGCCCTGTTCACGGAGAGTCTGGAGATCGCCTCGGAGGTCGGCGACCGGCACGGGATCGCTGCATCCGAACACGGCCTGGGCATGGTCGCGCTCACTCGCGGGAACCTTGAGGCGGCGGAAGCCCACCTGGGCCGCGCCCTGGCCCACCAACGGGAAGTCGGGGACCCGAGTGGTTCGGCCGCATCGCTGCAGTGGCTCGGGCACGTGTCGGCGCGCCGCGGTGATCCCGGCGGGGCCCGCACGCGGTACCGCGAGGCTCTGACCAAGCGTGTGGAATCCAAAGACCGGGTCGGCGGAGCGGAAGCGCTCGAAGGGCTCGGCGCACTCGATGCCTCGACCGGCGACGCGCGCCGCGCGACCGTGCTGCTATCCGCGGCTGCGGGCCTGCGCGCGGCCTCCGGCGCGCCGGTCGCCCCCGCCGACCGGCCGGCTCTCGATCAGGCCATCGCCGATGTCCGCGCGATCCTGGGCGCTAGCCTCTTCGAGGAGCTGTGGCAGGCGGCCACGGGACTGTCGCTGCAGGAAGCGGTTCGGGTCGCGGACGGAGGCTACCGGGACCCGCCCGGTCGTTGCGGGTAGGCTCGGTGCCGTGACCACTGCGCTGCACCGGCCCATCCGGATCGCGGGCTGCCTCGTGCGTAACAGGCTGTACCGGGCCCCAGTCCTCGAGGGAGCGGGCAGCGGGCCCGAGGCCGCGGGGATCTATGCGGAGGCCTTCGAAGCCAACGCCCGGGCGGGTGTCGGGCTCGTCATCCAGGGGAACTCCTGCATCCTGCCCGAGGGGCGATCCTCGCCCGGGATGACGCTCGTCGACACCCGTGAGCGGACGCTCGCGCTGGCCTCGGTGCCGGAGGTCGTGCACCGGTGGGGTGGTCGGATCTTCCTGCAGATCGGCCACGCCGGCGTCTACGCGCTGGAGGGGTGGCACCGCACCTACGCGCGTGAGCGCAGGGATCCGCTGATGGCGGTGTCGAAGCCGCGCATGCATGTGCGGGCGGCGCTCACCGGGGTCCCCCTTCGGGTGCTGCGAACCGAGGATGTGGAGGCGCTCGCGCTTCGCTTCGGGGAGGTGGCGGCGTGGTCCCGCGAGGCCGGCTACGACGGCGTGCAGATCGCCTCGTCGAACGGGAAGCTGATCCACCAGTTCCTGTCGCCGTACTACAACCGGCGCACGGACGACTTCGGCGGCAGCGTCCGCAATCGTGCCCGCATCCTCGAACGGATCGCCCAGCAGGTGCGGACACACGCCGGAGAGGACTACCCGTTGACGGCGAAGATCCCGATGGACGAGGACGCACCGCCGTTCGGCCCCCGGACGAGTTTCGAGGAGGGCTTGGAGCTGTGCCGGATGGCCGAGGCGTTCGGGTATCACGCGATCACCCCGGTGGGACTGTCGGTGCTCCCCCACGCCTCGCTGTGCCGGGGAGCCGATCCCACGGACATCCTCGATCGCGCGTCGATCCGGTCCCGGTTCGACGAGGCCCTCGGGGGATCGAGGCTGAAGGTTGCTCTGCTGCGTTGGGCCTATGGTCGCGGCGCGAAGGCCTACCCCTTCGAGCCGGTGTGGAACCGCCGGTACTTCACGGCGGCAAAGGAGGCCGTGTCGATCCCGGTGTTCGCCGTCGGCGGCATCCGCCGCCTGGCCGAGTGCCTCGAGGTGCTGGACGGGGGCCAGGCCGACATGGTGGGCATCGGCCGTCCCTTCTACGCCGAGCCCGACCTGCCACGGCGACTGCTCGCCGGCGACGGCAGGGAGGCACTCTGTGAATCCTCGAACCGGTGCGTCCCCCCGCAACAGCTCGGCCTGAAGGCCCGCTGCTACAACCCCGACGTGGCTCGGAAGCGGGCGGCCCTCGAGCAAGGCGAGGGGTGATGCCACGGGAGGGAAGCGGCCCGACTCCGGCGAAATCCTCCTTGAAGGCGGGGAAGTCCAACGGAGGGGAGATCGATGCGTCGCCGGTCCGGATCGTTCGTGGGTGTGGTTCTCGTCCTCGCGCTCCTGGCTCCGGTACCCGGGGCTGCTGCGCCGCCGGAGGCGATCGTGACCATCTACCAGGACTCCTTCGGCGTGCCGCACGTGACCGCGGCCTCCCGGGAAGGGGCGGCCTACGGGGCGGGCTACATGGTCGGCCGGGACCGCCTGTTCCAGACCGACGTGATCAGGCGGCTGGCCCAGGGACGGCTGTCCGAGATCCTGGGGGCAGGATCCAACGACGCGAATCTGCGGGCGGACATGGCGATGCGCCGCGAGTTCTACGACCGCGCCGACGTGGACCACCAGTACGACCTTCTGCCGGACGAGATCAAGCGGCTGCTGCAGGCGTACGCGGACGGTTTCAACCTCGCCCTGGCCGAGCAGACCGCCGATCCCGCCGAGGCGAGCGTGCTGTTCGGCGCGCTGGGGTACATGCCGGAACCGTGGCGCCCCCAGGACTCCGCCGCAGTGCTGCTGCTGTTCACGATGGTCTCCTTCGCCGGTGAGGGCGCGGGCGGAGAGCTCGCGAATGCCGAGCTGCTGGGGACTCTCGTCGACGAGCACGACGGTGATATCAGCGACGCCCTGGCCGTCTGGAAGGACCTGCTGCTGAACAGCGACCCCCACGCACCTGCGGTCATCCCCCACGGTGAGGAGCCGGCCGGCGGGGCCCCCTTCATCTCGGCCTCCGAGCCCGCACCGGAGCAGATCGCCCTGGCGCTCTCGCCGGGGGTCCCTGCCGCCGCCGCCGCCGAGGCCGACATGCTGACCACCTTCAGAGACGTGCTCACGGGGCTTCCCGTCCCCCGGATCGGGAGTTACGCCATCGCCGCCACCGGTGACCGCACGAAGACCGGATCCGGCTTGCTCCTCGGCGCTCCACAGGCGGGGATGTTCGCCCCGTCGGTCTTCTACGAGCTCGGCATCCACGCTCCGGGTATGGACTGCACCGGGATGACCGTCCCCGGGCTCGGCCCGTTCCTCGGGATCGGCTGGTGCAACGACCACGCCTGGACCCTCGTAGCCGGTAACGCCGGAGACCAGGTGGACCTCATGGTGCACGAGCTGTGCGGCCCCGCCTCCTACGTCCACGAGGATGAGTGCGTGGCCATGGACGAGCGTACCGAGACCTACGTCGTGAAAAGTACGCTCGATCTCGCCGCCGGGCAGCCACCTCGCGTGGAAACCGACGCGGTGTACTCCACGGTCTACGGCCCGGTCTTCCACCTCGATGAATCCCAGGGCCGTGCCTACGTGTTCCGCCGCGCGCAGGCCGGGCATTTCGTCCAGACCTTCGAGAGCACCTACGGACTCAATGTGGCCCGCTCGCTTGATGATGTGGAAGACGTGGCTGCGCGGATCACGGCCACCTACAACCTCACCTACGCCGACCGGGCCGGGAACATCGCCTACCGGTTCACCGGATGGCAGCCGGTGCGGCACGAGGCGATCGACCACCGACTGCCTGTCCCCGGCGGCGGGCAGTTCGACTGGCAGGCGCGCACGCTCCCGTTCGACCGGATGCCGCATGTCACCAACCCGTCCGCCGGGTTCCTGGCGGTCAACCAGGGAGCCGATTCCAAGCCGGTCTCCTGGTGGCCGCGGCCCAGCGGCCGGTTCATCGGGCGGTGGGGCCATACCGCCGCCGACCAGAACACGCTGGCGCCCGAGACCGGGATGGACATCGACCGCTTGAAGCAGATCAACCGGCACATCATCTCCGATGCCGATACGGTGACGCCGTTGCTCGACCACCTCATCGAGGGGGCCCTCGCCGGGGTCGATCCGTCCTCGGACCCGGGCCGGGCCTACGCCCTCTACCGGGCGTGGCGGGACGCGGGATACCCGCGCCTGGACGCCGACGGGGACGGGTGGCTCGACGACCCCGCGGTGGCGATCTTCGGCAGCGACGGTCTGGGGTTCCGGCGGTCGTCGCTATGGAATCGGTTCGTGGCCGCGGTGTGGGCCCCTTCCGGTCATCGACCTTCCGGCAGCATGGTCGGCCAGCTCGGACAGACCATGGCGGCCATCGATTCCCCGGAGCTGTTCGACGGGGACTACGCCACGGGATGGCAGCAGCGCTTCCGGGAGGCGCTTGACGCCACGCTGCAGGAGCTCGCGGACGCCCACGGGGACGCACAGATGAAGGAATGGCGTTCCCCGGCCACCCAGATCCGCTTCAGCGAGATCGGTCTCCTGAAGCCCGAACCGGTGGCGGTCGTGGATCACGGCTCGTATTCGCAGATCGTGGACCTGGGCGCCGACCGCGGGGTCAGTGTCCAGCCTCCCGGCAACGGCCGTGCGGACCGCGCGCAGGACATCGCCCGATTCGAGCTCACGGGGGAGTTCCCTCCACACTTCGCCGACCAGCTCGAGCTGTACCGGAACTTCGATTTCAAGCGGATGCACATGCGTCCGGCCGACTACCTGGCCGACGCGAGGTCGGTGGTCCTGCTCCCGTACCCGGCACCGTAGTTCCGGAAGGGGGTGGCGTTCCGAGGTGCACCCGGACCGACCCGCGGGCCAGGTGGACCGGTGCGTGCTGGTGGCGGACCTCGTGACCCACGAGCCGGGAGCGCCCGGAACGCCGGACGGGGAACCCTCCTAGATCGCCCGCAGGTCACGGAGGGGGCGGCCCGGGGCCCGTCGGGCGGGCCGGATGCCCGAGAGCATCACCAAGCGGGCGACCCGGCCCCGATGAGGACGGAAGGGCTCGAGGAGCTCGAGCATGGCGTCGTCGTCGCCACCGCGTCGGCCCGTGAAGGCATAGACGACGTTCGGTGCGACGTGGTAATCACCGACGCTGACCGCGTCGGCGTCCGCCCACGCCACCGCCGCCACCTCCGCGGAGGTCCACGGGCCGACACCAGGGAAGGCCTCCAGCCGCGCACGGCGCAGGGGGCTGGGAAGGCAGGAGGCCTCCTCGACGCGGACCGCGCGCGACGCCAAGCGACGGATCACGTCGGCCCGTCTCCGCTCGATCCCGAAGCCGTGGTAGGTGAAATACGGCGTCGATGCCAGCTGTTCTGGGGTGGGCGGAACGCGCAAGCGAAAGGGGCCTGGCGCCGGATCACCGAGGGACCAGACCAGGCGGTGCCACGACGCGTGAGCTTCCCGGGACGTGACCTTCTGCTCGATCACAGCCGGGACGGCCGCGTCGAAGACCGCCCCGGTGGCGATCATGCGCAGGCCGGGGAAGCGCCGGTCGAGCTCGCGGACGAGCCCATGGCGGGCGGGTTCCCAGTCCGCGACGTCGTCACGTGCCCCGAGGAGATCTGGGGCAGTTGCGAGCGCGTGGTCGGCCCCCGGCCCCCACGCTCGGACCACGATCTGCCGGGACCGCGCCTCGATCGCCATCGCGGCGGGGCCCGACGGAGTGCGGACGGCCCGCAGGACGCGGTGGTCGTCGATCCGCACGCTCGGGTCGCGGGGCCCGTGGCGCAGCGGTGAAAGGGACCGGACGAGGGAGAAGGCCCCGGACGGAGTGATCGAGGTCTCGGTCGGGGCGTCCATCGCGGCAGAGTAGCAGCTGCCACCGTCGACCCACGTGGTTCGCCGGCGGCGACCCCTCGGGTAGGCTCTGTGGCGATGCAGCCCGTCCGAAGCTTCGTGGTCGACGTGCATCTGCCGGAACCCATCGCTGGCCTGCGTGAGGTCGCGTTGGATCTGCGGTGGATCTGGCACCGCTCGGCCCAGGAGCTGTTCCGCCGCGTCGACCCCACAGCCTGGGATCTCGGGCGCCGCGATCCGATGGGCATCCTCCTCGCCGCCGGGCGGCACCGGCTGGCCGAGCTGGCGGCCGACGACGGTTACGTGAAGCAGCTCACCGAGGTGCGCGAACTGCTTCGGGCCACGCTCGACGACCCGCGGTGGTTCCAGCAGCGGGAGGGGAGCCCGCTGCGGTCGGTAGCGTACTTCTCGCCCGAGTTCGGGCTCGCCGAGGCGATCCCACAGTACTCGGGAGGGCTCGGGGTGCTGGCCGGAGACCATCTCAAGACCGCCGACGACCTCGGGCTGCCGCTGATGGGGGTCGGTCTGCTCTACCGCCACGGCTACTTCCGGCAGGAGTTGGACGCCGACGGCTGGCAGCGCGAGCGGTACCCGGACCTGGATCCCCACGGGATGGCGTTGTCACCGGTCGACGATGTGTTCGTGGAGGTGGAACTGGCCGGTGAGGCGGTGGCGGCGCGGATCTGGGTCGCTTGCATCGGGCGCGTACCGCTGTACCTCCTCGATGCGAACCTGGAAGGCAACTCGCCCGGCGCCCGGGAGGTGACCGACCGGCTCTACGGCGGCGGACAGGAGCACCGGCTTCGCCAGGAGATCCTTCTGGGGATCGGCGGCGTCCGCGCGCTGGCCGGCGTGGGCGCGGACGTGCAGCTGTTCCACACCAACGAGGGCCACGCGGGCTTCCTGAGCCTCGAGCGGATCAGGCGCTTCGTGACCGAGGACGGTCTGTCGTTCGTGGAGGCGGTGGAGGCCGTCCGGGCGGGAACGCTGTTCACCACGCACACCTCGGTCCCGGCTGGGATCGACCGCTTCCCTCGTGAGCTCATGGAGCGGTACTTCTCCGGTTGGGTTGCCGAGTGCGGGATCGGTTTCGACGAGTTGATGGAGCTCGGCCGGGAGCCCGGAGACGACGCCGGTGAGGTCTTCAACATGGCTGCGATGGGATTCCACCTGTCGGGGACCTCGAACGGGGTCTCCCAACTCCACGGGGACGTGAGCCGGGGGTTGTTCGCGGGCCTGTGGCCGGGGGCCGAGGTCGATGACGTGCCGATCCAGTCGGTCACGAACGGTGTACACGCGCGGACGTGGGTCAGCGAGGAGATGGACGATCTGCTCGTCGAGCGCCTGGGACCGTTCTGGCCCGGCGCCGACGAAGCGGCCTGGGCTGGGCTCCGCGGCGCTTCCGACGAGGATATCTGGACGGTGCGGAAGGCTTCGCGCGGCCGGATGATCGACTTCGTGCGCCACCGCGTCCGGGAGCTGGCGGCGGACAAGGGGGCCAGCGACTGGGATCTGGGCTGGTGCGACGAGCTATTGGACCCGGACGTGCTCACCATCGGATTCGCACGCCGGTTCGCCGGCTACAAACGTGCGACGCTCCTGCTGTCCGACCCCGAGCGGTTGCGGGCGCTGCTGCTCGACGCGGACCGGCCGGTCCAGATCCTGTTCTCGGGCAAAGCCCACCCCGCCGACGACGGTGGAAAGGAGATGATCCGGCAGATCGCGGCCTTCTCCAGGGACCCGGCCGTTCGTGCCCGGATGGTCTTCGTCGAGACCTACGACATCGGGCTTGCCCGGATGCTCGTCCAGGGATGCGATGTGTGGCTGAACACTCCCCGTCGGCCCCACGAAGCGAGCGGCACCAGCGGGATGAAGGCCGCCATCAACGGCGGATTGAATCTCTCGGTGCTGGACGGCTGGTGGGACGAGATGTTCGACGGTCGCAACGGCTGGGCGATCCCGTCCGCAGAAGGGTACGCGGACCCCGGAGCGCGCGACGACGTGGAAGCGACGGCGCTCTTCGACCTGCTGGAGCAGCGGGTCGCGCCGCTGTTCTACGAGCGGGGGCCACACGGGCTCCCGTCGGGGTGGATCGGCCACATCCGGGACGCCCTCTGTTCTCTCGGCCCCCGTGTGGGAGCGGAGCGGATGCTCCGGGAATACGTGGCGCGTCTCTACGAGCCGTCGGCGGCGCGACACGAGAACCTGGCCGCCGGAGGATATCGGCGGGCGCGGGCCCTCGCCGGGTGGAAGGATCGCGTCCGGCGGGGCTGGGACGGTGTCGGGGTGGAGGGCATCGAGGACGTGGTGGAGGTGGCGGACCTGGGGGCTAAACGGACCGTCACGTGCACGGTCAGACTCGGCGAGCTCGGCCCCCAGGATGTTCAGGTGCAGGTCATCCACGGCCCCGTGGATCCGGAGGGTCAGCTGTCGCCGGCCGGGACGGTCGTCATGGAGGCGCGGGCCCAACAGGACGGCGGGATCACCCAGTACGCCGGATCCTTCGCGCCGGAGCGGGCCGGACGCTACGGCTTCGCGATCCGGGTGGTACCGTCCCATCCCGATCTCGTGGGATATGCCGAGCTCGGCCTGTCGGTCTGGGCGTGAGCGCTCAGCTCGCCGAGCTGTCACCGGCATCGCCGGTGGTGAGGTAGGCGTCGGGGCTCTTCCTCCGGCCCCGCTTGCGCTCGTACATCGCCTGGTCGGCCTCCTCCCAGGCCCGTTGGAGGCCGTGATCCGGATGGCGCTCGGCGATGCCCACGGAGGCGGAGATCCCCTCGGCTCCCAGGGCCTCATAAATCCGGATGGCGAGGATCTCGGCATCCGATCGCGTGCAATGGGCGGCGAGGACGCCGAATTCGTCCCCACCGAGGCGAGCGACCGCGTCGTGGGAGCGGGTGTGGGCGAGGATGGTCCGAGCCGCCCGTCGCAGCATGTCGTCGCCGGCTGCGTGTCCGAAGGAGTCGTTGGTGGATTTCAGGTCGTCCAGATCCACCACGATCACGTTGGCCGGGATCGCATGCCGCCGGCAGCGCTCCTCCTCCCTGCTGAGCATCCGGATCCAGGCCCGGCGGTTGTTCAGACCCGTCAGTGAGTCGAGGAGGGACTCGGCTTCCGCCCGCTCGGCACGCTGCTTCTCGCGCTCCACCCGGTGTTCGGCGGCCCGTAGCGTACTGAGGAGGCGTACGAAGAGTTCGGCGACGGGCGTGTGTTCGACCGCGGCGAGCCGGTCGAAGACGGCCTGCGCTGCCGCGGAGAAGCCTTCGAACGGTGCGGAACCCGCGTCGGTTTCGTCCTCAGTGAGCCGGGTATCGGGCGTATCCACCCCAGGAACCTCCTCGCCTGGATCGTGCGCGAGGGGTCCGCCGTAGGGGGGAGAGCGGTCACCGGGGACCGGACGCGCTACCTTCTCTTCCCTCATGTCAGGCCCTACCGTCAAACGGACCTGGGGGACGCCCGCCCGACCTGCGGAAACGACGAGCGGCGTTCGCTGCGGGTTTCGGCACCCTCATCTGGCCCCCCAACGGTTTCTGATCGATGCAACGCCCTTTCCCGGTAGATCTTGGCCATCGGAGGCCGGATCCCTTCCGGATCGGACATGACCGCGACGGAAACTTGCGGCCCCGACGGGGGTTCTCCGTGGTTCCATGGTCCTGATGCCACGCCTCATCGCCAGCCTGCTGGTGCTCGCCGCCCTCGTGCCCTGGGCCGGAGCCCGGGCATCCACCGAGCCCGAGGGTCCACCGGCGGGTATCGTGCGGCTCCTTCAGGACCGTGGCCGGGCCTACGAGACGCAGGATCGCGACCTGCTCGAAGGCACGCTGGTGCCGGGGGCCTTCCGCCGGGAACAGCTCGACGTGTTCGACCGCGCCGGGGCGGTACGGTTCGGGGCCTACCAGGTGGCCGTGTCCACGCGCTTCTCGGGCGACATCGCCGGTGCGCGGGTGCGATCGCTGTATCCCGGAGCTGCGGTGGCTGCCTACCACGCGACGGAGGAGACGGTGCTGGACGGCGTCGAGAACCGTCCTTTCGTGGAGGAGGTGTTCCTGACCTTCACCCGTGAGGAGTCCGAGGCCGGCGACCCCTACGACGGGTGGCGCCTCGCCTCCGACACGGACTTCGACGTGCTGGGCGGGCTGTCGGCGCGGTACCCGTGGCACTTCGGTGATGTGGAGGCCGTACGCAGCGATCGCTTCCTGATGCTGGCCCACCCGAGCCAGGTCCCGGAACTGCGGGGGATCGTCCGGGTGGCCGAGGAGGCCTACGACGAGGTCGCAGCGTTCTGGCCCCGCCCGGTGGGGGAGCGGTACGTGATCGTCGTCCCGCGGACCGCCGACGATCTGCGGCGCATGATCCGCGCCACCGTGGACCTGTCCAAGTTCGTGGCCTTCGCCGGTGGCAGCGTCCGGCGGGATCCGGGATGGGAGCCCGCCGGGGTCCGCTTGTACGTGAACCTGGAGCGCTTCCGCGTGTACGGAGAGCAGGGCCAGCGGGTGACCCTGGGCCACGAGCTGATCCACGCGGTCACCCGTCCCGCGGCGGGGCCGTTCGTCCCCTTCTGGGTGGAGGAGGGGCTGGCGATGATGGGATCCGAACCCGAGGAGGGCATCCGCCACGCGCGCGGCCGTCCCGTTCCCCACGCGTTCCCCACCGACGATGCCTTCTTCGTCGGACCGGTCGGCGATATCGTCCGGACCTACCGGCGGTCCCAGGTCGCGCTCGAGGTCCTGCGAGCCCGTGAGGGCATCGACGGTGTGGCGGACTTCTACGAGGCGCTCGGCGCGGCGCGTGAGGCGCCGGGCACGGAGACCTACCACGTCGCGCGGGCACTCCGGGAGTCGGTCGGCTGGGATGCCTCGGAGTGGGAGCGGGCCTGGCTCGAGCGACTCCGGTGACGCTGTGGCGTGGGCTACACTGCCCGCTATGGTCAAGCTGAAGATCGACGGCACCGAGCGCGAGGTCGCCGAGGGCGCGCCGATCGCCGAGGTGGCCCCCGAAGGGACGCTTCTGGCCCGCGTCGACGGAAACCTCGTGGACCTCTCGCGGGCGGTTACGGCGTCGATGGACGGCGCAGAGGTCACCTTCCCTCCGACCGACCACCCGGACCTTCTCCAGGTGATGCGGCACTCCGCGGCCCACGTCCTCGCCCAGGCCGTCCTGCGGATGTTCCCGGACGCGAAATACGCGATCGGGCCCCCGATCGAGGACGGCTTCTACTACGACTTCGACCTGCCACGCACCCTCACCGAGGACGATCTCGGCGAGATCGAGAAGCACATGGCCGACATCATCGCCGAGGACCAGAGCTTCCGGCGCGAGGAGGTCTCGAGGCAGGAGGCGATCCGTCTGTTCTCCGAATTCGACCAGCCCTTCAAGCGCGAGATCCTGGAGGGCGGCGACGAAGAGGGGCAGGTGAAGGTCGGGGAGGTCGTCTCGCTGTACCGCAACCAGGACGCCTTCACCGACCTGTGCCTCGGCCCCCACGTCCCCTCGACGGGCCACGTCCGCAACGTGAAGCTCCTGCGTGTCTCCGGCGCCTATTGGCGTGGGCGGGAGGACCGGCCGCAGCTCCAGCGCGTCTACGGGACGGCGTGGTTCACGGCGGAGGGTCTGGAGGAGTTCCTCCACCAGATCGAGGAGGCCCAGCGACGGGACCATCGGCGCCTCGGACGCGAACTCGAGCTCTTCACCTCGCCGCCCGAGGTGGGGGCCGGGCTGTTCGTCTGGCACCCCAAGGGTGGGCTCGTCCGGACGATCATCGAGGACTACTCGCGCGAGCAGCACCTCGCCCACGGCTACGACATCGTGACCACACCGCACCTGGCCCGGGCGAGCCTGTTCGAGACCTCCGGCCACCTCGAGAAGTACGCGGACAACATGTTCCCGGCCATGGAGGCCGAGGAGGGCGAGTACTACCTCAAACCGATGAACTGCCCCTTCCACGTGCTGATCTACCGCTCGAAGACCCGCTCCTACCGCGACCTGCCTCTGCGCTTCTCCGAGCTCGGGACGGTGTACCGCCACGAGCGCTCCGGAACGCTGCACGGCATGCTGCGGGTGCGGGGCCTGACCCAGGACGACGCACACATCTTCTGCCGCCCCGATCAGCTCGTGGACGAGATCCTCGGCGTGATGGACATGACGGTGGAGTTCTACCGCGTGTTCGGGTTCACCGACCCGGTGGTGCACCTGTCCACGCGGCCGCAGGTGACGATCGGGACCCCCGAGATGTGGGCCCGGGCAGAGGAGATCCTGCGGGAGGCCCTCGACGCGTCACCCTTCACCTACGACGTCGCCGAGGGTGAGGGCGCCTTCTACGGTCCGAAGGTGGACTTCGACTTCCGCGATGCCATCGGTCGCCAGTGGCAGCTCACCACGATCCAACTCGACTTCGCGTTGCCCGAGCGCTTCGGTCTGGAGTTCGTCGGAGCCGACAACACCGCGCACCGCCCGGTGATGATCCACCGGGCGCTGTACGGATCGGTCGAGCGTTTCGTGGCGGTCTTCGTCGAGCACACGGCCGGGGCGCTGCCGCCCTGGATCGCCCCGGTCCAGGCCCGGGTCGTCCCGATCAACGACAAGATCCTCGATGCGGCGGGACAGCTCGTCGGACGCCTGAAGGCAGCCGGGCTCCGGGCCGAGCTCGACACGTCGGGGGAGTCGATGAACTACATGATCCGCCGGGCCACCATGGAGAAGGTGCCGTGGATGCTCGTGGTCGGGCCGCGGGAGCTCGATGCGGGCACGGTCTCCGTCCGTACCCGCGGAGGCTCGGATCGGCGGGGCGTCCCCGTTGACGACTTCGTCGCCGAAGCGACCGACGCCGTGACCTCCAAGGCGCTCGACGTCGACTGATGAAGCGCCTCTGGCGTCCCTGGCGCATGGCCTATATCAAGGGGAGCGAGCGCCATACGTCCTGCTTCCTGTGCGACAAGGGGGACGCTACAGCCGCCGAACAGGACGAGGAGAACCTGGTGCTCGTGCGGGGGGCGGAGGTGTTCGCGCTGCTGAACCTGTATCCGTACAACACCGGGCACCTCATGGTGGCGCCGTACCGTCACGTGGGGGACCTCGATGAGCTCACGACCGGAGAGGTAGCGGAGATCTGGTCGCTGACGCGCCGTGCGGTGACGGCTCACCGCCGCACCACCCGGCCCCAGGGCTTCAACATCGGGGTGAACCTCGGTGAGGTGGCGGGGGCGGGCGTCCCCGGACATTTCCACCTGCACGTGGTTCCGCGATGGGGCGGCGACACGAATTTCATGCCGGTGGTGGGGGACACGAAGGTGCTGCCCGAACTGCTCACGGATACATACCGCACGCTCAGGCCGGGGTTCGACGAAACCGGCGAGGGGGAGGCGTGAACCTCAGAACGGCCCCGGGTGTGGAGATGGGTAGGAGGTGAGCGATGAGACGCTCCAGGATGATGATGGTCGCGGTCACGGCGGCCTTGCTGGCGGTGGCCTGCGGTACGGCCGAGGAGGACATCGTGGGTGAAGGTCCGGATGCGCCGACCCCGGCCCCCGGTGCCCGGCTCGTTCTCGATCTCGAGATCGAAGGAGAGCTCGTGGCCGGCGAGCCGGCGGCCTTCGTGCTGACGCTGCGCAACGAGGGGGCCGGGTCGGTGGAGTTGACGATGCCATCGGGCCAGAAGGGCGACGTTGTGCTGACGCGGGACGGCGAGGAACGGTACCGCTGGAGCGCCGAACGCGGGTTCACGATGGCGCTGGTGATGCTGGAGCTCGGCCCCGGCGATGAGGAGGTCTTCCGCCTCGAGGAGGAGGCGCTGGACGTGGATGCCGGCACCTACGAGCTCGAGGCCACCTCCACCGCCGACCCCGGCCCCGAACCGGTCCAGAGGACGGTGGAGGTCCGGGCCTCGTAGCGCATGGCGGATCGCTGGCCTCGCATGGGGCTCAGTGCTTGCCGGCCCCCGCCTCTTCCTTGACGTGCTGGCTGGCGTCGATGACCTTCTGCTGGAGGTGCTGTGGGACCTCCTCGTAGTGGGAGAAGGTCATGGAGAAGGTTCCCCGTCCACCGGTGATCGATCTGAGGTCGATCGCGTACCGCTGCATCTCGGCCATGGGAGCCTGCGCGTGGACCACCTGGCGCCCGCGGCCGTGAGGTTCGGTGCCGAGGATCTTGCCGCGCTTGGCGTTGATGTCTCCCATGATGTCGCCGAGCATCGAATCCGGCACCCGGATCCGCACGTCCATGACCGGTTCGAGGAGGGTGAGCTGGGCCTTGCGGCAGGCCTCCTTGAATCCCATCGAACCTGCGATCTGGAAGGCCATGTCCGAGGAGTCGACCGTGTGGTACTTGCCGTCGAACACGGTGACCTTGACGTCCACCACGGGGTAGCCGGCGAGGACGCCCTCGGCCAGTGCGCCCTGGATCCCCTTGTCCACGGACGGGATGAAGTTGTGCGGGATCGCACCCCCGGTGATCTCGTCCACGTACTCGTACCCGCCCCCCTCCGGCATGGGCTCGACCCGCAGGTGGGCAACGGCGTACTGGCCGCGGCCCCCCGACTGTTTGATGTAGCGCGACTCGTACTCCGCACGGCCGCGGATCGTCTCCCGGTAGGGGATCCGGAGCGGGAGCTGCTCCACCTCGACGCCGTACTTGCGTTTCATCCGCTCGAGGACGACGTGCAGGTGGGCTTCGCCCAGCCCGGAGACCAGCGTCTGGTGGGTCTCGGCGTTGCGCTCGACCTTCAGGACCGGGTCCTCCTCCCGCAGACGCTGCAGGGAGGTGGAAAGCTTCTCCTCGTCCCCCCGGCTCGACGGCGCCACGGCGACCGTCAGCACGGGCTCCGGGAACTCGATGGGCGGGAGGCAGATCGGATGGCCCTGCTCGCAGAGGGTGTCGCCCGTGTGGGTGTCGTTGAGCTTGGCCACGGCTCCGAGGTCGCCGGTGACGACCTGGGGCGCCGGCTCGTGGTCCTTGCCCCGGTGGAAGAAGATCTGATGGAGACGCTCGTCGCCGCCCTGTGCGGCGTTGGTCATGACGTGGTCGGGCCGGATGTTGCCCGAGAACACCCGGAACAGGGAGACCTTTCCGACGTAGGGGTCCGAGAAGGTCTTGAACACGAAGGCGCACGAGGGCTCGTCGGGGGCCGGCCGGCGTTTCACCTCGCCGTTGGTGTCGGGCCCGGATGTTCCCGCCACCTCCGCGCGCTGCAGCGGGGAGGGCAGCAGGGCGCAGATCGTGTCCGCGAGAAGGTCGACGCCGATCAGGTGGGTCGCGGAGCACGCGAGGACGGGCACCGTGGAACCGGACAGCACGGCCCCGCCGATGCCGGCAGCGATCTCCTTCTCGTCGAGGTCCCCGGTCTCCAGGTACTTCTCGAGGAGCGCATCGTCGCCCTCCGCGGCGGCCTCGACCAGGCCCGCGTGGGATTCTTCCACCCGGTCCTGCACCTCGGCAGGCACCTCGCCCGCCGACCCCGTGGGGTTCTTCTGGTCGTAGGTGAAGCCCTGCATCCGGAGGAGGTCGACGACGCCCGTGAAGTCCTGCTCCTCGCCGGTCGGTACGTGGAGTGCGAAAGGCTTGGTCCCGAAGGCGTCCTCGAGCTGCTGGAGGGTGCGGGAGAAGGATCCCCGCTCGCGGTCGAGCTTGTTGACCACGATCAGTCGCGGCAGCTGGAGATCCTCGGCGATCTCCCAGATGAGCTCGTGCTGCACCTCGACGCCGTCGACGGCGGACATCACGAAGACGCAGGCGTCCACCGCCCGCAGGGCCGCGGTGACGTCCCCCACGAAGTCGGAGTACCCGGGACAGTCGACGATGTTGATCTTGTGGCCGTTCCATTCCACGGGCGCCAGGGACAGGGACACCGAGATCTGGCGTTCGTGCTCCTCGGGCTCGAAGTCGGTGACGGTGGTGCCGTCCTCGATCCGTCCGAGTCTGGTCGTGGCACCGGAGGCGAACAGGAGGGCTTCGGCCAGCATCGTCTTCCCCGAACCCCCGTGCCCGACGAGTGCGATGTTTCGGATCTGAGTCGGTTCGTACAGCTTCATCCGATCGCCGATCCTTTCCCCGGGCCCCGTCGGCCCAGCCCTCGGCCCACAGTCCTGTCGGCCGGGTACCGGAACGGTTTCGGCTCCCGGTCCCCAGCCCGGTCATTATAAGGGCGACGGTTTCCGAGCCCCCCGGGGCGGTTCGTAAGGAGGAACGAGTGCTCGACGCGAAGGCGCGCGAGGCGCTGTCCGGGATCCAGCTGAAGGCCGGCGCGCTCATCGGGCGGTCGGGGCTGTCGGCCAACGCCCTCACCGTGATCGGTGTCGGGGTGACGGGGGCCGCGGCCTGGCAGATCACCGAGCGGGCATGGCTGGCCGCAGGCATCCTGGTGCTGGCCAGCGGACTGGTGGACGTCCTGGACGGCGCCGTGGCCAAGGCCACCGGGACGATGTCCACCTGGGGAGGGTTCCTGGACTCGGTGGCCGACCGGATATCGGACGCACTGGTGCTGGGTGCGCTGGCCTGGGCCTTCCACGCGGAAGGGCACGACGTGGGCTTCGTGCTGGCGCTCGTGTCCCTCGCCGCGGCGGAGGTGACCTCGTACGTCCGCGCGAAGGCCGAGTCCCTCGGGTTCACCTGCCGGGTGGGGGTGATCGAGCGCGCCGAACGCTTCGTGCTGCTGGTCGTCGGGCTGCTCTTGGGGATCCTGGTGCCGGTGTTGTGGGTCCTCGCGGTCCTGTCGACGGTCACGGTCCTGCAGCGGGTCGTCCATGTCCGGGGGCAGGCCCGTGCCCTCTGAGGGGAAGCGCCATCCCGCCTACCTGCTGTATCGGAGCGGGGCGGCCATCGCCTCCGCCGTCCCGGAGCGGCTCCTGTTCCCGGCAGCGGAGGGTGTGGGCTGGCTGGCGGCACGGCTGAACCGCAAGCGGCGGACGGTGGTCCGGCGCAACCTGCGCCGGGTGGTGGCGCCCGGGGAACTGGACGCCTGCATCGACCGGGCGTTCCGCTCCTACGCCCGCTACTGGATCGAGACGCTCCGGATCCCCAAGCCCGGGATGGAGCGGATCCGGCGCCGAACATCCGTGGAGGGCCTCGAGAACATGGCCCGGCACCTCGACGCCGGACAGGGCGTGATCTTCGTCACGGGACACGTCGGGAGCTGGGACGTGGCCGGCGGGTGGCTCGCGTCCCACGGATGGCGGGTGATGGCCATCGCCGAGAGCCTCGAGCCCCCGGAGCTGTTCGACATGTTCGCGCGCCTGCGCCGCGCCGTCGGCATCGAGGTGTTCCCACTCGGTCAGGCGTCGTCCGCTCGAGCGTTGATCTCCGGACTGCGGGAGGGGGCGGCGGTCGGCCTGCTGGCGGACCGGGACATCTCGGGATCGGGGGTCGAGGTGGAGTTCTTCGGGGAGAAGACGATGCTTCCCACCGGGCCCGCGGTGCTGGCGATGCGGGTCGGAGTCCCGATCGCGGTCGGGGGCCTGTTCCAGCGTCCCGGCCGGAAGTACCACGGCGTGGTCCTGGATCCGATCCCGGTGGAGAAGACCAAGACCACCCCGGACGAGATCCGGGCACTCACCCAGCGCATCGCCCACGACCTGGAGCGGCTGATCCGCCACGACCCGGGGCAGTGGCACCTCTTCCAGCCCAACTGGCCCTCGGACCCCGGCTACCGGCACGCTACCTGATCGTGCACATCGCCCTCGTCTGCCCATACTCCATGGCCCTCCCCGGAGGGGTGCAGGAGCATTGCCGCGGCCTCGCCCGGGCCCTTGTGGATCTCGGTGACGAGGTCACCCTATTCGCGCCGGACCTCGACGATGACGGGGACCTGGACGGCGTCGTCCAGATCACGCTCGGCGGGACGGTGAGGGTGCGCGCGAACCGCTCGGTGGCGCCGCTGGGTATCGACCCCCGGATGCTCGTGCGCTACGACCTGGGGATGGATCCGGCCGACGTCGTGCACGTCCACGAACCGTTCCTCCCCGCCGGCCTCGGCGCCTTGTTCCGGGCCCCCAAGGTCACCCCGGTGGTGGGCACGTTCCACGCCGCCGCGGAGCGCTCGCTGCCATACGCGATCGCGTCCCCCGTCCTGCGGCGGGTGGGCCGCCGGCTCGCCGCCACGACCGCGGTTTCGCCCGCGGCCCGGAGACTGGCGCACCGGTATCTGCGTGTCGATCCGGAGATCGTGCCGAACGGTGTCGACGTCGCCGCGTTCGCGGCCGCCGAGCCGGACCCGTGGGCTGCCGGCCTCGGCAAGGTGGTCCTGTTCGTCGGGCGGCCGGAGCCCCGCAAGGGATTCGAGATCGCCCTGCGGGCCTTCGCCGGAGCCGCCGCGGCCCGGGAGGACTGGCACCTGGTGTGTGTGCCCGCCCGCCCCGAGGAAGGCGGGCCGATCCCCAGCGGCGTGGCCTCACGCGTGCACCGTCTCGGCCCCCTGCCGCGCGCCCGCTTGCTGGCGCTGCACCGGGCGGCCGAGATCGTGGTCGTGCCGTCGCTCGGCAGGGAGTCCTTCGGTCTGACGGTGATCGAGGGGCTGGCCGGCGCCTCAGCCGTACTCGCCAGTGACATCCCCGGGTACCGCTACGCCGGCGGCGACGCCTGCGACTACCTCCCGGTCGGCGATCTCCAGGCGTGGAGACGAGCGTTGGTGCGGCTGATGGACGATCCCGACGAACGCCGCCGTATGAGCGACGCCGGCCCCGACCGGGCCGCCGGATTCGACTGGCCGCGGATCGCCGAACAGACGCTGGACGTCTACCGGCGGGGGGGCGCCTGATGGACCTGCTGCTGGAGGTGGCTCGCGCCATCCGATCCGCCGTGCTGCCACACCTGGGGCGACAGGGGCCCCGCGGCTCCGCCGGGACAGCCGTGGGTGGTGACACCACGTTCGTGATCGACGAGATGGCGGAGGTGGCCGCCGAGGAGGTGCTCGAGGCCGCCGCGGTTACGGGTCCCGGGCTCGCCTGGTATACGGAGGACCGTGGCCTCGTGGTCAGGGGACGCCCGGAGCGGCTCGTCCTGCTCGACCCGATCGACGGCACGCGTCCGGCGGGGTCCGGCCTGGAGGCGGCGACGGTGTCGATCGCCGGCGCTCCCTTCTCCGAGGACGCCACGATCGGCGACGTCGACGAGGGCCTCGTCCTGGAGCTGAAAACGGGGGATCTGTACCGGGCCCGGTCGGGGGCCGGGACGGTGATGGTCATCGGTGGGGAGTCGCGCCCTCCGTCGCCGGCGACCACGACGTCGCCGGTGGGCGCCTTCTGGGTGTACGGACTGCGCGGCCGGCCCGCGGTCCCCTCGGCGATCGTCCTCGAGGAACTGCTGGACGACACCGGCGTGTCCGGAGGGACCTTCGACCTGGGGGCCGCGGCGTTCTCGATGACCCGGGTGGCCACCGGCCAGCTCGACGCCTACGTCGACCACGGCCAGCGCCTGATCGATGAGCTCCCCGCCACGCGTGCCCTCTTCGAGCGGATCGCCGGTGGCGCGGTGCTGAACAACAGCCCCTACGACGTGGCCGCGGCGCTGGTGATCTGTCGCGAGGCCGGGTGCGTCGCCACCGACGCCCACGGGCGTTCGCTGGACCCCCGGCCGCTGCTCGGATCCGGGCCCGAGCACCAGGTCTCGACGCTGGTGGCCTGCACGCCGGAGCTGCACACCGAACTCCTGTCCGCGCTCGACCGCGGCATCGCGCGCCTGCGCGACGGTCCCTGGGCGGGGTAGGCTCCTGGAACATGGCTCGCCGATTCACACGCAAGCGCTGGCGGCGCCCGCAACGGCTCACCCTCGAGGGACCGGTCGTCGTTCGGCGCAAGGACCTCGTGGTCCCGGACGTCCTCACCCTGGAGCCCGCCCTCGCCTGGCGGGAGAACCGGCGCCGGATGGGCCTGCTCCTCGTCGCGTTCCTGACGATGGCGGGGATCGTGGGGCTGATCATCGGAGCCGTGGCGGGGATCGTGCTGGTTGCCGTCCCGGTCTTCGCCGGTCTCGCATTCGCCTACCTGGTGGCCGGAGCACGGTTCGGGGACGGTTGGATCCGGGGGGTGCTGCGGGCCGAGCCGCTCTCCGATCCGCGGGCGGGCAACATGCTCGAAGGCGTCGCCCGGCGGGCCGGGGTCCCGGTGCCCGGACTGTACGTCGCCCCCGGCGAGATCCCGAACGCGTTGGCCGGGGGCCTGCGCCGCCGATGGATCGTCCTCAGCGCCGGCGCGGTGCAGGCCCCGCGCCTGGAGCTCGAGGCGCTCCTGGCTCACGAGATCGCCCACCTGCGTGACGGCGACGCGGCCTTCGCCTCCGCCTACGTTCTGCTCGGTGGCGCGATGGAGCTCGGAACCCGTGCCCTCGGGCATCCGGGTGGCATCCTGGCCCTGCTGGCCGTGCCGCTGTGGCCGGTGTGCTTGGCGATCCGGGCTGCGCGACAGGCGCTCTTCTCGGACGATCGCGAGCGCCGCGCCGACGTCGTGGGAGCCCTGCTGACGGTGTACCCGCCCGGTATGGCCAAGGCGTTGCGGGCCGCGGCGGGCGAGCAGCAGCCGGCTCGCCTCCGGGCGACCGACCCGTTCTGGTTCGTCCCCCGGGCCGGCGATCCCGGGGAGGGCATCCAGGTCCGGGCCCGGCTCGTCGCCGAGATGTGAAACCGTCGCCCGGGCGGCGGCGTACCATTGGGGACGAGGATCCGATCCGAGGAGGAAGCGTGATGGAACGCGGCACCGTTCGTGTGAAACGCGGTCTGGCCGAGATGCTCAAGGGCGGCGTGATCATGGACGTCACCACCGCCGACCAGGCGAAGATCGCCGAGGATGCGGGTGCCGTGTCGGTGATGGCACTGGAGCGCGTGCCCGCCGACATCCGCGCCGAGGGCGGCGTCGCCCGGATGGCCGACCTGCGCAAGATCGAGGAGATCATGGAGGCGGTCACGGTCCCGGTGATGGCCAAGGTCCGCATCGGGCACTTCGTGGAGGCTCAGGTGCTGGAGTCGGCGGGTGTGGACTTCATCGACGAATCGGAGGTCCTCACCCCCGCCGACGAGGAACACCACGTCGACAAGTGGGGCTTCAAGGTGCCGTTCGTCTGCGGTGCTCGCGACCTGGGCGAAGCACTCAGGCGCATCGGCGAGGGTGCGGCGATGATCCGCACCAAGGGTGAGGCCGGGACGGGCAACGTCGTGGAGGCCGTCCGCCACATGCGGGCGCTCACGCAGGAGCTGCGGCGCCTCGGCACCCTGCGCCCGGAGGAGCTGCCGATGGCCGCCAGGGAGCTACGCGCCCCGCTGGACCTCGTGCAGGAGGCCGCAGGCACCGGGCGCCTCCCGGTCGTGAACTTCGCCGCCGGGGGTATCGCCACACCTGCGGATGCGGCACTGATGATGCAGCTCGGCTGCGACGGCGTCTTCGTCGGTTCGGGCGTCTTCAAGAGTGAGGATCCTGCGGTGCGGGCCCGCGCCATCGTGGAGGCCGTCACCTACTTCCAGGACCCCGAGGTGGTCGCCCGGGCGAGCCGGGGGCTCGGCGAGCCGATGCGGGGCCACGAGATCGCCACCCTCGGGACCCGGCTGCAGGAGCGGGGCTGGTGAGGATCGGCGTCCTGGCTCTCCAGGGCGACGTCCGCGAACACCTGGAAGCCCTCCGCGAGCTGGGATCGGCCGCCGAGCCGGTCCGGACCCTGGCCGAGCTGCAAGCCGTCGACGCCCTCGTGCTGCCGGGCGGCGAGTCGACCACGATCGGGTTCCTGCTCGACGAGCACGGGCTCGTGGACCCGCTGCGCAAGCGCATCGAGGGCGGGCTGCCCGTTTTCGGGACCTGTGCGGGCGCGATCCTGCTGGCACGTGAGGTCCGCGGCGGCGACGTCCCAAAGGTCGGTCTCCTGGATGTGGTGGTGGAGCGCAACGCCTACGGGCGTCAGGTCCACAGCTTCGAGGGCGTCGTCGAGGTCGCGGGCGTCGGTGAGGTCGCGGCGGTGTTCATCCGGGCCCCCGTGATCGTCGACGCCGGGCCCGGGGTCGAGATCCTGGCCGAACGCGGCGGTGGGGCGGTCGTCGTCCGGCAGGACCGGATCCTGGCCACCACGTTCCATCCGGAGATCGCAGGCGACGCCGTCCTGCACCGGTTCTTCGTCGAGGAGGTGTGCGGCGGACCGCACGCGTGAGACCTGGGGTCGTTACGCCCCGGCCTTCGCCGCCGAGGGGGAGGCGGCCGAGGACCGGGCCTCGATGCGGGCGCTGGTCGAGGTGTGCGGGGATCCCGGAGGGAAGCTGATCCTCGACGTCGGCACGGGGGCCGGGTACACGGCGTTCGTGATGGCGCGCGCCGGCGCCCGGGTGATCGGTCTCGACCCCACCCACGAGATGCTCCTCGCCTCACGCCGGGGCTGGCGCGACCGGGGCTTGGCGGGGAAGGCCCTCCTGGCGGAGGCCTGGGCCGAACAGCTTCCGCTCCGTGACGCCGTCCTGGACGCCGTGGTGGCGCACCGGGCCCCCCATCAGTTCGCGGACCCGGAAGCCTTCGTGCGTGAGGCCCACCGGCTCGTGCGTCCCGGGGGGATCCTCGCGGTCGGGGACCAGTCGCCGCCCGACGGCATGCAGGGCTGGCACGACGAGCTCGAGCGGCTCCGCGACCCCACGCACGGCTGGGCGCTGTCCCCGCAGGAGTGGCGCCGTATCGCCGAGGAAGCCGGCTTCGCCTGGGAGCGGTCGGTGCTCGTGGCCCAGGACCACGACGTCGAGGCCTGGCTCGATCGCGTCGACGCATCCGGGGAGCAGCGAGCGGCCTGCATCCGGATGCTCTCCGAGGCTCCGGCTCCCGTCCGCGCCGCCTACGGGATCGAAGAGCGCGACGGGCGCCTCGTCATGCGCACCCCGCAGCTCGTGTTCGCCGCCCGGCGCTGACCGGCGCCTTCGTGCGCGGATGGCTAGGCTAGGGGCATGGCCGGACATTCACACTGGGCACAGATCAAGCGCAAGAAGGCCGTGGTCGACTCGCGGCGAGGCAAGCTGTTCGCCAAGCTCATCCGCGGCGTGGAGGTCGCCGCGCGCGACGCCGGTACCTCGAATCCGGACAACAACATGACGCTGGCGGCGGCCATCGACCGGGCCAAGCAGTACTCGGTCCCCGCGGACACCCTCGAGCGGGCCGCCAAGCGTGGCGCGGGGGAACTCGACGACGGGGTGCGCTACGAACGCGTCGTCTACGAAGGCTACGCACCGAACGGCGTGGCGATCCTGGTCGAGACCCTCACCGAAAACCGCAACCGCACCGGACAGGAGATCCGGGCCACCTTCGCCCGCGGCGGAGGCAGCCTCGGGGAGCCGGGATCGGTGGCCTGGATGTTCGAGCGCAAGGGTGTGATCGAGGTCCCGGGCGACGCCTCGGAGGAGGATGTCATGCTCGCGGCGGCGGACGGCGGGGCCGAGGACGCGACCCACCGCGACGACGGGTGGGAGATCGTCTGCGATATGAAGGACTTCGCGGCCTGCCGCGGCGCCATCGAGCAGGCGGGCATCACCGTCTCCTCCGCCGAGCTCACCATGCTTCCGACCACGACCATCCCCCTGGATGCGGACGGGGTCCGGCCGGTGCTCCGGCTCATGTCCGCCCTGGACGATCTCGACGACGTCCAGGGCGTCTACACGAACTTCGACGCCCCCGAAGAGGCGTTCGCCGAGGTCTCGTGAAGACATCGCTCTCCCGGGACGGGGGAGGTGCGACGGAGGCTGGCGGATGTGACGTCTCCGTGGTGGTACCGGCCCGCAACGAGGCCGACCGCCTCCCGGACACCGTGGAGGCGCTCGTGGGTTTCCTGGACGGCCACCCCGACGCGGAGGTCGTCCTCGCCGTGGACCTCGGCTCCACCGACGCGTCGGTGGCGGTCGCCGAACGGTTGCGGAGCAGGCATCCCCGGATCCGGATCGCCCCGGTGCGCTCCAAGGGGAAGGGATACGCGGTGCTGGCAGGTGTGGAGGCGGCCCGAGGCGCGTGGGTGCTCATCGCGGACTCGGATCTGGCCGTGGATCCCGCCGAGTTCGGTGCGCTGATCGCCGGAGCCCGCCGCGGCGCCGTCGCCGTCGGCAGCCGCAGCGTGCCGGGGGCGGTACGGATCGGCGAACCGCTGGTGCGGTTCCTGATCGGGCGGGCGTTCAACCTGGTCGTCCGGGCGCTGGTGCTGCCCGGGATCCGGGACAGCCAATGCGGGTTCAAGGCCTTCCCCCGGGAGCCGGGACTCCGCCTGCTCCGGACCCTGGGAGCGCTCGGATGGGTCTTCGACGTGGAGTTCCTGGCGCGGGCCCGCCGCGAGGGGATCCCGGTCGTGGAGGTTGCGGTGGTCTGGCGGTACCGCCACGGAAGCACCGTCCGGCCCCTCCGCGACCTTCCCCAGGTGGTGCGCGAGCTCTGGCGGGTCAGGCGGGTCGTCGGACGTCAGCCCGGCCCCGACTAGAACGTCCACCACCCGAGCGCGTAGCGCCAGAACAGGAACGCCTGCAGGCCGCCGCCGATCGCGACGGCCGCTGCGAAAGCGGGCCGTGGACGTGTCAGACGGGCGAGGACGAGGAGCAGGGGATAGATGCCGAGCAGGTAGCGGGGGAGGCTGATCAGCCACGTGGAGGCGAGGACGAGGAGCAGCGCCGTCCAGCCGTAGACGCTGTCCATGGGATGCAGCCAGCGCAGCCCGGCGACGAGGAGCGCGACCGCCACCGCCGTGCCGCCGAGTCGTCCCCAGAAGATGATGAGGAGGTCGGTGGACACACCGTCGTTCCCGAGGCCGGCGACGGCGTCCACGAGCGGCCGCCACGGCCAGGCGGCCCGGTTGTGCCAGTGCGAGCCCTGGATACCCACGAACGCCAGGGGATCACCATGGACGGCGACGTTCATCCCGAGGTACACGAGCACGCCCGTCCCGGCCAGGGCGGCCCAGCTCAGCCGTCTCAGGGACGCGAGGCGGAACCCCGTCTGGCGGACGGCCTCCAGGGCGAGGCCGGGGAGCAGGGCGACCCCGGCGAGGCGGGTGGTGGTCGCGAGGGCTCCGGCGGCCGCCACACCGGCCCACCGCCCCGTCCTCGCGGCGTAGACGCAGCCCAGGACGGCAAACAGGAACAGCGATTCTGTGTACGGCGCGAACAGGTAGTAGGCGGTGGGGAAGGAGAAGAGCAGGACGACGCCGCGCCATGCCTGCTCGTGGCCGGCGTCGAGACGGATCAGACGGTAGAGGAACCACGCGGCCCCGACGCTGGCGGCCATCGAGATCAGCATCGCCGCGCCGGCGAGATCCCGGACGACGAAGGCGACGAGGCGGACGAGAACCGGGTAGGCGGGGAAGAAGACGATGTACAGGGCGTCCTCCCCGCTGCTGCGGTAGCCGACCTCCGCGATCCGCAGGTAGTGGTTCGCGTCCCAGTGCACCCAGAAGTCGAGCATCGTGCGGCCCCCGAGCGAGCGTCCGTCGGCGGACCATGCCAACGTCCCGAGGAGCTGGAGGACGAGCCGGACGCCGAGGGCGAGCGCCGCGATGTTCCGGATCACGCGGCGCCCCTCCGGCAACGGCGGGATCTCCGGTCGGTCGGTCTCGGTGGTTGTCGTCCGCATCTGCCCCCCCGAAGTGGTCCGGTGACAGGGTACGGGTGCCGCCGGTCCGGCGTCCGCCCGCTCCGGTAGCGTGTGGACATGACTGAGGCCGTCGGCGCGCTCGCGCTGCGCGCCGCCGCGCAGCGGTTCGTTCTCCGGATCCGAAAGGCCTGGGGGACGCTTCCGGGTTCACCCGAGGTGCGGGGAGCGGCGGTCGCCGGAGTCCTTGCGGCACTCCTGTACCTGATCACCCGCGAACCCGGCCGCCAACCCTACGACGTCTACGTCTGGCTCGCCGACTCCTTCCTCCAGGGGCGCCTGGACATCCCCCAGGCCCCCGCCTGGCTGGAACGGGTCCAGTTCGAGGGGCGCTGGTACTCGCACAAGGCTCCGCTTCCGGCCGTGGTCCTGATGCCCGTGGTGGCGATCGTGGGCACCGAGGTCGATCTGCGCATCGTCACCCCGCTCGTGGGTGGGGTGGCGGCGGGTCTGGCATGGAGCCTGGCGGGGAGACTGGGCCTCCACGGGCCGCGCCGGGTCGCGGCCTGGCTCCTGCCGGTGGCCGGAAGCACGATCTGGTTCGAGGCGAAGGCCGGCAGCATGTGGGGGCTGGGTGCGATCGGCAGCGTGCTCTTCCTCCTAGCCGCCCTCAACGAGTACTTCGGGGAGCGGCGTCCCGTGCTGATCGGGCTGTTCGTCGCTCTGGCGGCGGGTTGCCGTCCCTCCGCCGTGCTGGCCGGGGCGGGCTTCGCGCTGGTGATGGGCCCCCGGGCGTGGGTTCCCCTGGGAGCGGGGGCCGTCGTCCCGGTAGCGCTGTACGCGGCGTACAACATGGCCCGGTTCGGGACGCCATTCGACTACTCGATGCACCTGTACTACCAGCAGGACAGCTACCGGGTGGCGCGGCCCCCGGGGGTGTTCTCGGTGGCCCACATCCCACACAACCTGTACTCCTGGCTGTTCATGGCCCCGAGCTTTCAGCAGGATTTTCCCTGGTTGCGGCTGAACATGATGGGGCAGGGCATCTTCCTGACGAGCCCGGCGCTGCTGGCGTCCCTGGGGGCCCGGCGGGAACGCTGGCTGTGGATCGCACTGCTGGCGGTCACCCTCCCGGCGGCGGTGTTCTACGCCAACGGCTTCGCCCAGTTCGGGATGCGCTACCTGCTGGACACCGTCCCCTTCTTCTTCGCGCTCGTCTGCGTGGCGCTGCGCGACGACCGTGCCCCCGGGTACGCGGTCCTGCTGACGGCATCGGTGGCGATGAACGCCTACGGCGTGTGGTACACGACCGTCTACGGACTCCTGCCTTGAAGGGGGAACGGGCGTGATCGGGATCCTCGTGCTGGCGGCCTGCGTGGCGTGGGGCACCTGGGTGCTGCGGCTCTGCGGCGTGCCCCTGCGCACCGAGGAGCGCTGGGTGGTGGGGTCGATGCTGGGGCTGGCGGGCGGCGGATGGCTGCTGTACGTGCTCGCCGCGTCCGCCGGCGGGCTGTCCGCCTGGACGCTGACCGGGTTCGCCGCGCTCGCCGGTCTCACGGGATGGGCGGCCTCCACGCGTCCGCTCGCCCACCGGGAGCCGGTGGAACGCTGGTTCCTGACCCTGGCGCTGGGCCTTGGCGTGGCCCTGACGGTGATGAACCTCTGGGGCGTGGTGGCACCGTCGGGGGACGGCTTCGTCGCCCAGGAGCACGTCTGGGCGGACACACCGTTCCACCTGAGCATCATCAACTCGTTCGCCCACCGGGAGAACTATCCGCCCGTCTACCACGTCGCCCTCGGGGAACAGCTCGGCTACCCGTTCGTCGTGAACTACCTGTCGGCGATCCTCGTCCGGTACGGGCTGGGGATCAGGGCAGGGCTGATCGTGGTCAACGTGGCCGTCCAGCTCGGATTCTTCTGCGCGGTGGCGCTGCTCACGGTACGCCTCACGGGTTCGCGCCGGGCCGGCGTGATCGCGGCCGGCGTGCTGTTCGCGCTGGGCAACCTCGGATTCCTGGCCATCCCGGGTGACATCGCGGCGGCCGGAGGCGTTGGCGCCTGGATCTCCGATCTGCCGTGGTCCTACACCGGGGGCGCCTTGGGCGAGGAGGGACGGGAGCGATTCGGCACCGGCCTGTACCTCGGGAGCCCCACCTTCATCTTCTTCCTGCCCCGGCGCTCCGGTGCCTTCGGCCTGGCGGTGGGAGCGGCCCTGCTGATCGTCCTCCATGAGCTCGTGCGCCGCCGGCGTGCGGGGACCGCGGTGGTCACCGGCCTCATGATCGGGCTGCTGCCCCGGGTCCACGGGCACAGCCTGCTCGCGGTCGTGATCGTGGCCCTGACGTGGGCTGCGCTGATCCCGGTGTGGGAGGGCCGCGCCTCCCGGGACGGCTGGATCCGCCCGTGGCGGGAGGCCGTGGGGCCGTGGCTGCTCGCCGGCACCGTGGCGCTCGGCGTCGGTCTGCCTCAGCTCGCCGGGATCGGGGGCCAGGCCTCGGGGTTCCTGTCCTGGTGGGTGGGCTGGATCGGGGAGCCGAACTCCGCGGCACAGCGCCTGGCCGAGGTGGCGGGAGCGGACCGGGTCGGCGCCGCCCTCGGGTTCCTCTGGGCCCTGGGCTGGTTCTGGGTCCTGAATGCCGGGGTGCTCCTCCTGCTCGCCGTGCTGGCCTGGCGCCGGGCGGACGCGCAGCTTCGCCTCTTCTACGCCCCGTTCGTCGTGCTGTGGGTTTTCGCCAACCTGGTCCGCACCCAGCCCTGGGAATGGGACAACAACAACTTCTTCGTGTACTGGCAGATGGCAACGGTGATCCTCGTGGCACCCTGGCTGGCCTCGCTGTGGCCCTCCGAGGAGGCGAGCGAGCTGGTCCGCCGCTCGCGCGCGGCCCTGGCGGGGGTCCTCCTGGTTTCGCTGACCCTGGGCGGGGTTCTGTCGTTCCTGTACGCGGCGCAGACCCGCCACCATCTGTGGACCCGGCAGGAGGCCGCCTTCGTCGCCGAGGTACGCCGGCACGTTGCCGCGGACGAGCCGGTCCTCACCGGCAGCGGCCACACCCATCCCGTCCCGGCCCTGTCGGGCCGCCAGGTGTACACGGGCTTCCCGGGGTGGCTCGTCACGCACGGGCTGGACTGGCACACCTACGAGACACGGCTGACGGAGATGCTGTCCGGCGACGTGGAGCTCATGCGCGACCTCGGCATCCGGTACGTGGTCATCGGTCCGTGGGAGCTCGGGTACCTGGCCGAGCGGGGCCTGACCCTCCCCGAGGTGTTCGACGACCCGCGCGTCTTCCGGGAGGTCGTGACCGCGCAGCCCGGAGGCCGGGACTGGCGGCTGCTCGAACTCCGGCCCGCAGCCCGGTCGGGCTCCTAGACGAGCGCCGCCATCTCCTCGAGCATCTCGAGGCGGTGGGCCTGGTCGAAGCCCATCATCTGGCACACGAGGACCGACGCGCCGGCTTCCGCGAAGGCGGCGAAGCGCTCCTTCACGTAGCCGGGCGGACCGATCGCGGACACCTCGTCCACCATGGCATCGGTCACCCGGGCGGCAGCCTCGTCGCGCTTGCGGTCCAGGTACAGGTCCTGGATCTCCACGGCTTCCCGCTCGTAGCCGTACCGGCGGTAGAGGCGGTTGTAGAAGTTGCGCTCCCGTGATCCCATGCCGCCGATGTACAGGGCGAAGAAGTGTTTGGCGAAGGTGCGGGGACCGTCGGGCTCGTCGGTCACGCACACCGCCAGCGACGGCATGACCTCCAAGGGGGCGAGATCCCCGGAGCGCTTGGCCCTCCCGGCCTCCAACGGCTCGCGGAAGACCTCGCCGGCCTTCTCGGGGGAGTAGAACACCGGCATCCAGCCGTCGGCGAGCTCCGCGGTCATCTCGACGTTGCGGGGGCCCAGAGAGGCGACCACGATCGGGACCGCGTCCCTGACCGGATGGTTGATCAGGCGCAGGCCTTTGCGGAGGTCGAAGATCTCGCCTTCGTAGACGACCTTGTCCCTACGGAGGGCCATGCGGACGATGTCGATGGTCTCGCGGGTCCGCTGCAGCGGCTTGCGGAACGGGATCCCGTGCCAACCCTCGATCACCTGGGGGCCCGAGGTGCCGATACCCAGGATCGTCCGCCCGTTGGAGAGCGCGTCCAGGGTGGCCGCGGACTGGGCGATCATCGCGGGCGTCCGCGAGTAGACGTTCACGATGCCGGTGGCCAGCCCGATCCGCTCGGTGTGGTTCACGAGCGAGGTCAGGAGCATGAAGGCGTCGTGGCTCCATGCCTCCGCCACCCACACGGAGTGGTATCCGAGACGGTCGGCGGCCCGGACGAACTCCTCGATCTCCTCGCGGGTCATCGCGCCTTCGGCGTAGGGCAGGGCGACGGCGAGCTGCATGTGTCCTCCTCGCTGGCGGTTGCGGGGACCAGCTTCCCGCAGGTTCCTCGCTTGTGTCACCCGAGGCCCCTACTCTCGTGACATGCGAGTCCTCGGACTGGACCCCGGGCTGACCTGTGCCGGCTACGGCGTGGTAGAGGAGGTGCGGGGTGGCCTGCGGGTCGTGGCCTTCGGCACGATCCGGACACGCCGCGACGCTATCGCGGTGCGCCTGGCCACCTTGTATACGCAGTTCAGCGAGCTGATCCGGTCCCACGAGCCGGAGGCGGTCGCGGTGGAGCGCGTCCTGTTCAGCGCCAACGCCCGCACCGCGATGTCGGTCGGTCAGGCCGCCGGCGTCGCGCTGCTGGCCGCCGCCCAGGGGGGCTGCGAGGTCGCCGAGTACACGCCCAACGAGGTGAAGCTGACCGTCGCCGGGTACGGGGGCGCCGACAAGCAGCAGGTCCAGTCGATGGTATCCCGCATCCTGCGCATGACCGAGCCCCCCAAGTCACCCGACGCGGCCGACGCGCTGGCGCTGGCGATCACCCACCTGCACTCACGGCGCCTCCGCGCGCTGGCCAAGGAGGCGATCTCCTCTGCTTGACCACGTGAGCGGAGAGGTGCTCGGGATCTCCGCCGACGCGGCGATCATCGGGGTCGGTGGGATCGGGATCCGGGTCCAGATGGCCACCGCCGATCTGGCCGTGCTGAGCGGCCGGGCCACCGTCTACACGGTGCTGCACGTCCGCGAGGACGAGGTCCACCTGTTCGGGTTCGCCACGGAGGAGGGAAGGCAGCTCTTCAAGGCCCTGACCTCGGTGAACGGGGTGGGGCCGCGGCTCGCATTGGCCATCCTGTCCTTCCATCCCCCCGCGGCGCTGGAGCGCGTGCTGGCGGCGGGGGACGCCGACGCCCTCGCGCTGGTATCCGGCGTGGGCAAGAAGACGGCCCAGCGCGTCGTCCTGGAGTTGAAGGACAAGCTCGGGGTGGTCCAGGTGGAGACGGCCTCCGGGGCCGCCGCGGAGGTGCGGGAGGCGCTGAAGGGCCTCGGCTACACCGCCCAGGAAGTCCAGGACGTCGTGGCGCAGCTCCCGGCGGACGGCGATGCCCCGACACTGCTTCGCCACGCCCTGCGCGTCCTCGGGGCCAAAGAACCCGCGGTGATGGACCGATGAGCGGCCCGGTGGAGGACGGCGCCAGGATCCTGGCAGCTGAGCCCATCCCCGACGACCTCGACACCGATCGCTCCCTGCGCCCCCGGACGCTCGAGGAGTTCGTCGGGCAGTCCGAGGTGAAGGAGCACCTGGCCATCGTGCTGGGTGCCGCCAAGCAGCGGGGCGAGGCGTGCCCACACATCCTGTTCACGGGCCCCCCGGGCCTCGGGAAGACATCGCTCGCCCACATCGTGGCCGCCGAGATGGGGGCCCAGATCCGGGTCACCTCGGGGCCGGCCATGGAACGCCCTGGTGATCTGGTGGCCATCCTGTCGAACCTCGAGCCGGGCGACGTGCTGTTCGTGGACGAGATCCACCGGCTCCACCGGGCCGTCGAGGAGGTGTTGTACCCGGCGATGGAGGACGGGGCCGTGGACATCGTCCTGGGCAAGGGGCCCGCGGCACGCACACTCCATTTCCCGCTGGAGCCGTTCACCCTGATCGGTGCGACCACGCGAACCGGGATGATCACCGGGCCGCTGCGCGACCGGTTCGGCTTCCCCAGCCGGCTGGAGTACTACTCGGCCGACGAGCTGGAGCACGTGGTGGTGCGCTCGGCCCGACTCCTGGAGGTCGAGATCGAGGGTGCGGGTGCGCGGGAGGTCGCCCGGCGAGCGCGGGGCACGCCACGGATCGCGAACCGGCTGCTGCAGCGCGTGCGCGACTACGCGCAGGTCCGGGCGGACGGACGGATCAGCGCCGAGGTCGCGGAGCGGGCGCTGGCCGTGTTCCACATCGACCCCTTGGGGCTCGACCGCGTCGACCTGGCGATCCTGCGGTCGCTGGTCGAGAAGTACGCCGGGGGCCCGGTCGGCGTGTCCACCCTGGCCATCGCGGTGGGGGAGGACCCGGAGACGATCGAGGACGTGTACGAGCCCTACCTGGTCCAGACCGGATTCCTCGCCCGCACCCCCCGTGGCCGTGTCGCCACAGAGGCCGCCTGGCGACACCTGGGCTTCGAGCCTCCCGCCCCCCGGGCGGTCGGCGACCGCCTCTTCTGACCGCCTCACCCCCCGGCAGCCGCTCGTAGACTGGCGACGATGCAGGGTATCGGGAAGCTGCTGATGGCGGGTGCGGTTCTCCTGTTCCTGGCCGGCGCCGTCGTGTACCTCCTCGGCCACTTCGGGGGCGGGTTCCTGCCGGGGGACATCGTCATCCGGCGTGAGAACTTCACGTTCATGTTCCCGATCGTCACGATGATCGTGCTCTCCGTGATCCTGACGCTGCTGCTGAACCTCTTCTTCCGCAGGTAGACGCCCGGAAGCGGAGGAGTTGCTATCGTGGAGCCGGCGGTTCCATGTGCGGCCGCCGGAGACCAGGGAGGTTCCCGGATGGAGACGCAGAAGCAGACGATCTTCGGCCTCACGGCGCGCGCGGCAGAGAAGGTGCGCGAGTTGATGGCCCAGGAGGGCGCAGCCGACACCGCCGCCCTCCGGCTCGAGGTGCAGCCCGGTGGCTGCGCGGGCTTCAAATACGGGTTGTTCTTCGACGACCAGATCACCGATGGCGACCTGGTGGAGGAGACCGAGGGTGTCCGCGTCGTGTGCGACACGATGTCGGCGCCCTACCTCCGCGGGGTTGTGGTGGACTGGGCGGAATCCCTTCAGCAGTCGGGCTTCGTGATCGAAAACCCGAACGCGGGCGGACGCTGCGCCTGCGGAGACTCGTTCCACTAACGAGCGGGGGCGGATCGATGATCCAGGAAGGCACACCCGCACCCGACATCCGGGCCGAATCGACCCTCGGCGAGTTCCGTCTGGAGGACCACATCCAGTCGGGTCCGCTGGTGCTGTTCTTCTACGTCAAGGCCGACACCCCCGGGTGAACGACCGAGGCCCTCGAGTTCGAGGCATGGGCTGAGCGGTTCAAGGAGATGGGCGCACACGTCGCCGGATGCTCCGTGGACACCGTGGAGGACCAGCGCGCGTTCGCCGAGAAGAGCGACCTCAGCTACCCGCTGATCGCCGATCCGGAGGGAGAGATCTCGCGCGCCTACGGCGCCTACAAGGACGACTGGAAGCTCGCGGGCCGGGTCACCGCGGTGATCGGCGAGGACGGCTCGATCCTCAGGATCTATCCGGACGCGCCCCTCAACGGCGCCGGCCACGCTGAAGCCGTCTACCGTGACGTCCGTGAGTTCGTGGAGGGCGCTTCCTGACATCCTGTGACCACCCACGATCCCGACTGCGAACTCTGCCTGGCGCACCGCCTGTCCGAGTGGTTCTACGAGGACGAGGAATGCTGGGTGGCGGCGTGCATCGTGTGCTCCACGCCGATGGTGGTGTGGCGGTTCCACGGTCTGCCTGATCCGGACACCGAGGAGCGCCTCCTCGGACGCCTGGCCCCGGTGGCGGACGAGACCTTCGGTGCAGGTGCCTGGTGGACCGATGCCCGCCGCCGGAACATCCCCGACCATTGGCATTGCCACGCGCGGCCTGCCGGCGGGTTCTTCGGTGCAGGCGTCGTTCGGCGCTGAGCACAGTCTCCGCCGAACGTGGTATGCTCGCTGTCCTGCGGTAAGCGCTCCGGTTGGAGAGCTTGACACAGACCGCTAGAATGAAACGTTGTTGGTGGTCTCCCGTGAAGGGAACCGCCGGATAGTGTAGACTGAAGAGATGCTGGGGGTGACTCCGGCAGATCCAGATGGGTCCGCTCTCGGATCCCCTGTTCCTTGAGAACTGCATAGTGCGGGTTGTCCTGAGGGCAACCGTCTGATTCCATCCAAAGTTCAGTGAGATCCTGCATCCACGGCACCGGTTGGGGTCGCGAGCTCCGCATCGCGGCACGACCGGATACGGCTGTGGGTGAAGGGATCGCCCAACTCGGGAAGCAGAAGTATAGGTTTCCCATGGAGGGTTTGATCCTGGCTCAGGGCGAACGCTGGCGGCACGCCTAATACATGCAAGTCGAGCGATCGGCTGTGGAGAGCTTGCTCTCTGCAGTACGGAGCGGCGCACGGGTGAGTAACACGTGGGTAACCTGCCTCGAAGACTGGGATAACCCCGGGAAACTGGGGCTAATACCGGATATCCCCCGCGGATCGCATGGTCTGTGGAGGAAATGGTCTTCCGCTTCGAGAGGGGCCCGCGGCCTATCAGCTTGTTGGCGGGGTAACGGCCCACCAAGGCTATGACGGGTAGCCGGCCTGAGAGGGTGATCGGCCACACCGGGACTGAGACACGGCCCGGACTCCTACGGGAGGCAGCAGTA
>CAZLKN010000029.1:0-33378 GCA_964560135.1 uncultured Actinomycetes bacterium
CCGACGCCGATGCACATCGTGGCCAGGCCCCAGCCGCCTCCCCGGCGGTGCAGCTCCCAGGCCAGCGTCGTGAGGATCCGGGCCCCCGAGCATCCCAGGGGATGGCCGATGGCGATGGCACCCCCGTTGGGGTTCACGATCGCGGGATCGAGGTCGGGCCAGTTGCGGATGCAGGCCAGCGACTGCGCCGCGAAGGCCTCGTTGAGCTCCACCGCGGCGAGGTCGCCCCAGCCGATGCCGGCACGACGCAGCGCCTCCTCGGCGGCCTCCACGGGACCGATCCCGTACAGGTGCGGCTCGACGCCGCTGGTGGTGCGGGTCACGATGCGGGCCAGACGGCGCAGCCCGTGCTCGTGGCAGGTGCGCTCATCGGCGAGCAGGAGCGCCGCTGAGCCGTCGTTGAGCGGGGAGGCGTTGCCGGCGGTGACGGTCCCGTCGGGGCGGAAGGCGGGCTTGAGCCGGGCGAGCTTCTCCAGGGAGGTGTCCTCGCGGATGCACTCGTCGCGTTCCAGCAGCGGGTCGCCGTTGCGGCCGCCGATGTGGACGATCTCGTCGTCGAAGCGCCCGTCCGACCAGGCTTTCGCGGCCTTCGTGTGGCTGTCCAGGGCGAAGTGGTCCTGCTCGGAGCGGGAGATGTCGAAGCGTTCGGCGAGGATCTCGGCCCCCTCGCCGAGGGAGACCGTCCACTCGTCGGACATCCGGGGGTTGGTCATGCGCCAGCCGAGGGTCGTGGACCACATCGTGTCGTGGGTGCGGGCGTAGCCGCCCTCGGGCTTGAGCACCACCCAGGGGGCACGACTCATCGACTCCACTCCACCGGCAACGCACAGCGACGCGTCGCCGACGGCGATCGCCCGCGAGGCCTCAGCGACGGCCTCCAGGCCCGAGCCGCAGAGCCGGTTCACGGTGGCCCCGGGGACCGAGGTGGGCAGGCCCGCCAGCAGCCACGCCATGCGGGCCACGTTGCGGTTGTCCTCTCCGGCGCCGTTGGCGTCGCCGAAGTACACGTCCTGCACGCGGGTGGGGTCGAGGTCGGGGTGGCGATCCATGAGGCCCTTCACGGCTACGGCGGCGAGATCGTCCGGCCGGACGCCGGCCAGCGCACCGGAGTGCTTGCCGATGGGGGTGCGGACGGCGTCCACGATGTACACGTCGCTCATGAGGCTCCTCCACGATCGGTCACGGACCGGGTACGCAAACGGTACAGGACCGGCGATCGGGGCAGGGATGTCGGGCGCAGCACCGAAGCTATGGATCAGGGGTGGAGGCCGGATCGAGGAGGGGACGCGTGCGCGGACGGACGGTCACGGCGGTGCTCGCGGCCCTGGTGGCGTTCACCGGCCTGCCGGCCCAGGCGACCCACGGGATGGGCAGGATCAGCGGGACGGTGGTGGACGACACCGGAGCGGTGGTCCGAGATGCATGTGTGTTCGGGTCCAGCAGTCAAAGCTGGGTCGCCAGGACCGACCGGAAGGGCCGCTACCGTGTCGAGAACCTGCCGGCCGGCACCTACGTGGTCTCGTTCTCGGACTGTATGGATCCACCGCGCTTCGTCCCGCAGTTCTACGACGGGAAGGCGAGCCGAGCGGAGGCGGACGAGGTCGAGGTCGATGCCGGCGAGCACGTCTCCGGCATCGACGCCCAGGTGCTGCGGACGGGGACCGCCACCGGCCGCCTCACCGACGCCGATGGCGAGCCGCTCGCGGGGGTGTGCGTCAGATCGCGGCCGGCGGATGCCGGGGATGGGGTTGACGTGATCCGGTGGCCAGGGCCCATGACCGATGATGGCGGGGTCTGGCGCCTGACGCTCGCGCCGGGTCTGCAGCACATCGGGTTCTTCGGGTGCGATGACGAGTTCGCGCACACGAACCGTTGGTACGCGGGCGCGTCCGAGCTCGACGGCGCGACGGCCATCGAGGTGCAACCCGGTGAGGAGACTTCGGACGTCGACGACGTGCTGCCGCTGGGCGGCGCGATCTCGGGTGCGGTGACGAACGCGTCCGGGGAGCCGCTCGACGGGATCTGCGTTCAGTCGCCCCAGCCGGTCCTCAGGCGTCAGACGAGCACGACGACCGACGGTTCCTTCACGCTGACGGGACTGCATCCAGGGCAGGCGACCCTGAGCTTCCACGACTGCAGCAGCCGTGTCGAGAGCTACCTCCATCAATGGTACGAGGGCGTGGACGACGAGGGCGACGCCACCCCGGTCTTGGTGCAGCAGGGCGGCGTCACCGGAGGTATCGACACGGAGATGGTGCTCGGCGGCAGCATCGCCGGAACCGTCACCTCGGAGACCGGCGCCAGTGTCAACTTCTGTCTGGGTCTCGCGGACGGGAGCCCCTGGGGTCTTCGGTTCGGCGGGGGCTGGGAGGACGGTCCCTACCTCATCGGTGGTCTGCGGGAAGGGTCCTACCTGATCCAGGCTTGGGACTGCGACCGTGGATACCACCTGCCCCGGTGGTTCGAGGACGCCGCCACCGCGGAGGAGGCCACGCCCGTGGAGGTGAACGTCGCGGAACGGACCTCCGAGATCGACATCGTGCTGCCGCTTGGGGAGGCCCCCGATCCGGCCGTGGACAGCGTCGGGATCGTACCGGGGGCCGATCTCGGGGGCCTGGACACCGGTGACGGCCGCGAGGTCGTCGCCACCGTCTCCAACCGCGGCACCGTCCTCACGGAGGGTTCGGACTACCTGCGCATCGAGGCGTGTCCGGTCACCGGCGGCGGATGCTCCTACCGGTTCGTGGACCTGGAACCACTCGAGCCCGGCGGGGAGCGCGAGGTGCGCTTCGACTGGAGCGTCGTGGTCGGCGCCGGGGACTACGAAGTGCGGGTTTGGCTCGACTCCCGCGACGACGTGGACCCCCGGAACAACGAGGTGACCACGACGACGTCGGTGCTCGTCGACGGCGACGGGACGGGGGTCGGGCTCTTCTGAGGTTTTCGTCCCCTAGCATGGAGGGGATGCAGACGCAGCAGCCACCCTCTGAGACGGCCGCTGAGACGGCCGCGCCCGACCGTGCAGCGCTGCTGGAATCCCGCTTCGCCGGACCCGTGGTCGTCGCGGCGCTGGCGAGCGTCCCGGCCACGTTCCTCACGATGCTCGAGGGACCGGCGGGGCAGGTCGGCGCCGTCGTGAACTGGGCCTCCCTGGCGGTGCTGACCGCGGAGTCGCTCGTGCTCCTCGTCCTCGCCAGCGACCGCCTGGCCTGGATCAAGCGGCACTGGTTCATGATCGGCATCGCCGTGGCGGCGATCCCCGCGGTGCTCTTCGCGTTCGGCCCGGTGCAGGTCCTCCGCGCCCTGCGGGTGGTGGGCGCGGTGCGGATCGTGCGGGCCCGGCGGATCCTGCGCGCGGGAAAGATCCTGCGCCACCGGGCGGGCCTGCGCGGGCCCGTGGCCCGCGTGACCGGCGTGGGGGTGTCCATGGCCTGTGCGGCGTTCGTGGTCATGGTGCTGTCCGACCCGACGAGCTTCACCCGCCGCATCCTGGACGACGGCATGCAGAAGTACGGGATCGCGGCGATCCTGCTGGCGGGGGCGATCCTCGGCGGCGCCACCTACGTGGTCCGCCGGACGCGCTCCCGTGTGCGCTCAGAGCAGGATCGCGAGCTGGCGTGACTGGGCCAGGAGCCGGCCGTCGCGGCTCCAGAGTTCGCCGTCCTCCTCGAGGAAGCCCTCCTGGGCGGTGGTCGTGCGGAAGACGCCCAGCACCCAGTCGTCGGCGCGCGCATCGGGCAGTGGCAGCGAGGCCCGGAAGTGGACCGTCAGGTCGATGGTCGGCACACCGCCGGAGGGCGGGATGACCTTGGCGAAGATCGCGGGTATCCAGGCGTCGGCGAGCTGGAGGGCCACGATCGGGTCCACGAGCTGGGGCTCGCGCAGGCGCATCCAGGCCCCCGACTCCGCGCGGCCTCCGGAGGCGAGCTCCTGCACGCCGAGGGCCCAGCGGAAGTCGAAGTTGAGCAGGAACGGCATCTCACCGCGATCGGGGCGCGGGTCGATGTCCTCGGGTGAGGGGACGTCGGGCATCTGCAGGTCCTGGAACTCGATGCCCTCCCACGGGGGTGAGAAGGCCCCCAGCGCCAGCGCGATGAGCCTGTCGTCCTGCGTCATGCGCGCCGACACCGTGGACAGCCGCCGTCCGGTGCGCTCCACGGCGCAGCGGATCGTGACCGGGCCGGAGGCCGGGGGCCGGGCGTAGTGGATGGTGAAGGACCGGGGGGAACGTGCGTCGTCGTCCACCGCCCCGGCCATCGCGCGCAGCAGAGGCGCCGCCACCGTGCCGCCGTTCGGCCCGCGCACGATCCACCAATCGCGGGTGAAGCCGGCCTCCCAGAGGCCGTCCCTGGTCGGCCGCACGGCGGTCTCGGCGTCGAAGCGTGTGGTCATGGCCCGCCCATGGTGCCCGCCGCGCGCCCTCCGCGGCGAGTCAGAACAGCGTGAGGTCGGGGGCCTCGCGCCCGGCGAGGACCTCGAAATCGACCTCGGCCCACCGGATCCCCCGGGCCTCGGCCAGAACCCTGGTCTGCGGTTTGATCGTCTGTGCCACCAGCACCCCCCGGACCGGCGCCAGGGACGGGTCGCGGTCGAGGCGCTCCAGGTAGCGGGTGAGCTGCTCCACCGCGTCGAGCTCGCCGTTGCGTTTCACCTCGACGGCCACCGCCCGCCCGTCCGCGTCGCGCAGGAGCAGATCCACCGGGCCGAGGTCGGTCGGGTACTCGCGGGTCACGAGCGTGAGGCCGGGCTCGATGGTGTCGGGGAATCGGGCCAGCAGCGCCTGCAGCTCGTCCTCGCTGCCGGTCTTGCGCAGACCGGGCTCGAGTCCGAGTTCGAGCGTCTGGTCGGACAGGATCGCATGCATGGTGATCTCGAGACGCTCGTCGCGGGGTCCGATCACCGTCCAGGCCCCCTCGCGCTCGTCGACGCGCACCGGCGGCGTCATCCAGTTCAGGGGCTTGGACCCGCGGTCGGCGTGGACGATCAGGGTGCCGTCGGCCTTCACGACGATCAGGCGGCGGGCCGCCGGGAGGTGCGCCTGGAGCCGCCCCCGGTAGTCGATCGTGCAGTCCGCCACGACGAGTCGCATCGGCCCACAGCCTGCCAGATGGGGGTGACGTCAGTTGAGATGGGCGCCGGCCAGGGCGCCCAGGACCTGCTCCTCGGCCGTCCGCCCCGTCTCCAGGTTCGGCACCTGGTTCTGCAGGATGACCACCGTGACGGGCTCGGCCCCCATGAGCCGTCCGGCGATCCCGACCATGCCCGACACCCATCCGGTCTTGGCCGCCAGCCGGCCCTCGAGCGGCGTGCCCGCCATGCGGTTGCGTAGCGTGCCGCTGCGTCCGGCCACGGCGAGCAGATCGGTGAGCACGACGCCGGCGGGGGTCAGCTCGACGGTGTCCGCGAGGCTCCGGCAGGTGGCCCGGTTGGCGGGGTGCAGTCCCGATCCGTCCGCCAGGATCACCCCGTCGTGGTCGACGCCCGCGGCGGCCAGGATCTCCAGGACCGCGCGGGCGCCGGCGGCCGTGCTGCCCTCCCCGGCGTGGTCGAGGCCGATCTCGCGCAGGAGCAGCTCGGCGGTCAGGTTGTCGCTGGAACGCAGCATCGCGGCGGCGATCTCGATCATGGGGGCCGACGACACCTCCGCCAGCCGGACCTCCCCCGGAGGCCCCGGTGCGACCGTGCCTTCGCCGGCGACGTGGACCCCACGCTCGCGGAGCAGCCTCGTGAGCTCCGCGGCGGTGTGGGCCGCGGGATCGGTGACCGGGGTGCGCTGCGGGGTCCAGGCCGCGAGCCCGCCGTTGACCGTGAGGGCGCTCAGCGGGGTGATGGAGCCTGCCGCCAGGTGGCGGGGGGCCGAGCCCGGCACCTCGCGGGCGGGCTCGTGGCGGGCGTCGTATCCGAGCACCGCTCCCTGGATCTGCCGAACGCCCGCGGCGACGAGTCCGTCGGCGAGCTCGGCCAGGGAGGTCGGGGGCAGCTCGCGCCGCCGAGGGTCGGCGGCCAGGTACGCGGCGTACTCGGGGGTGGCGAGCAGCGGATCGCCGCCACCCACGAGCCAGAGGTTGCCGAGGACGCCGTCCACGGGCGCGACCTCGGCGACGGCGGTGGTGATCAGCCGGTGCCCGGGCCCGAGGGTCTGCAGCGCGGCGGCGGCCACGAACAGCTTCTGGGTCGAGGCCCCGCCCAGCGGGGTCTGCGGGGCGTGGGACGCGAGGACGCGCTCGCCGGACCGGACGAGGACGCAGGCCGGCCGCTCACCGAGCTCGAGTGTGGTGGCGGCCAGGACGGGATGGGGTGTGGGTGGAGCGGGCGTGGGGGTGGGCGGGGGTTCGGGCGACGGCGAGGCGACGCCGGCGGCCACGGCTTCGAGAGCCGGCGCGCCGCCGGATCCGCCCCGCAACAGCCCCGTGGTGGCGATGGCTGCGACCAGCACCGCAGCCATCAGGGCGACAGCCTGCCGCGCGGTAAGGAGCCTGTGCATGGACGATTCCCTCCAGCGGATCACCCTACGAGCATAGGCCGGGTGGCGGCCTACCGGGCCGCGAAGCGCTCGTAGTCGGCCGCCACCGCGGGCACGATCGAGGTCATGTACCGGCCCCCGGTGCAGCCCCGGCACCAGTTGGACGCGTTGATCGCTTCGGCGGTCTCCATCGGGCCGGAGCTGCGGGCGAGGGCGTCCAGGATCGCCTGGTACCCGTGGCCCGGCCGGCGGAGGGTACGGATCGTGGCTTCGATGCCCTGCTCCAACGAGGTGTAGTTCCGTACCCCGTGCGAGTTGATCACCGTGGTGTCCGGCATGCGGTAGGTGGTCGCCAGCGGGTTCCAGCTCGCCCGGGTGTACTCGGCCTGTTGCCAGGCCACCACGACCACCATGTTGTTGCGGGAGACGGGGACGCCGAGCGCGGTCAGGAAGCGCTCCCCCCACGCCGCGAAGGTCAGCGGGGTGCCGCGTCCGGCGGCGCGCTCGAGGCCCGCCACCCCGGCGGTGCCCACCTGGGCGCGGAGCCGTTCGACGGTCGCCCGGGCCGAGGCGCGGGCCCGGGCCAGCTCGGCCACCTGCTCGCGATGCTCGTGGACCAGGGAGCTGAGGCTGCGGTACTCGCGGTCTGCCTCGGCCAGGCGGGAGGCCTGTTCACGCAGCAGGTCCTCCCGGGCGGCTCGCTCCGCCTCGAGGTCCGCCGTGGCGCGAGCCAGGCCACGGGCGAGCTGTTCGTCGTGGGCGAGCAGGTGCCCGACGTAGGTCGCCTTCAAGCGCAGGTCGGCCATGGACCGCGCTGAGGACAGCATCGCGTACCAACCCGGCAGACCGTGCTTGTACACGGCCCGGGCCCGGTGGCGGAGCCGCTCGCGCAGCTCGGCGACCTCGGCGGCGGTGCGCTGGATCCGGGACTCCGTGTGCCGGACGTCGATCCGGGCGGCGGCGTGCTGGTCCTCCTGGGCCATCACGCGCCCGGCTGCGTCCCGAAGATCCGCGGCGAGCCCGTCCACGAGGCGTTCCTGCGCCACGAGGCTGCGCTCGAGCTCGCGGAGCTGGCGCCGGGCCTCGCTCAACCCCCCGGCGGCCACGGGCTGGCCGGCGACGCAGAGCAGCAGCACCGCGACCAGGGTCGCGGTGCGCCGGGGCGCGGTGGTGAGTTGTGGTGTGCGCATCCTCCTCTAGTCCTATCGGCCCGAACGGCTCCGGGTCGAGGCTTGTCGGGCTTGACGGGGGGGGATACGCTCTTCCGGCGCGCGGGGAGGTGTCGGTGTGACGATCGAAGGGGCCCATCCGGAGCTGGGGGCCGAGCAGGCCTACGTGGACCGGGCCTACGCGTACCTCGAGGGGATCCTCGACGAGGTTCGCAAGCTGCGGTTCACCGGGGGCAACGAGGTCGACCGGGACGCGTTCGAGGCATGGCGGGCAATCCGGGTGCGGGCGTTGTCCGACACGATCTCCGCCCTGGTCTTCGGCCGGATCGACGAACGCGAGGGCGACACCCACTACATCGGCCGGCACCACGTCCGTGACGGCGGCTACGACACCATCGTGGTCGACTGGCGGGCTCCCGTCGCCCGGAGCTTCTACCAGGCCCGTCCCACCGAGCCGATGGGCCTGCGCCGCCGCCGGCACTTCCTCGTGGACGGTCGCGAGGTGCTCGGGATCGCCGACGACGACCTGGAGCACGGCGGGGAAGCTGAACCACTGCGCGGTGCCGAGATCCTGCACCGGGAGCTCGAACGGCAGCGTGGCGGGGTGATGCGCGACATCGTGTCCACGATCCAGGCCGAGCAGGACGCGATCATCCGCGCACCGCTGGACGGTCTGGTGGTCGTCCAGGGGGGCCCGGGCACCGGGAAGACGGCGATCGGTCTGCACCGGGCCGCGTACCTGCTCTACGAGCACCGGCGACTGCTCGTCCGCACGGGGGTGCTCGTGGTCGGGCCGAACCCGGTCTTCATCCGCTACGTCTCCCAGGTGCTGCCGAGCCTGGGCGAGTCCGCCGTGACCCAGGTTGCGGTGCCCCACCTGGCGGCATGGGGCCGGCTCGGGGGTGCCGACGAGCCGGCCACCGCGCGGCTCAAGGGGGATGCGCGCATGGCAGAGGTCCTCCGCCGTGCGCTCGACGAACGGTCACGGCCGCCGCGCGACGAGGTCGAGCTGGCCGTACGCAGCGTCCGGTTCGTGCTGCCGGCGGCGGTCGTGGAGGCCGAGGCAGCGACACTTCGCGAACGGGGCGTGGCGTATGCGGAGGGCCGCGAGCTCCTGCGGGACCGTCTGCTCGTCCTCGCGTACCGCGCCTACGTCGAGGCCGTCGGGGACGACGGCGTGACGGAGGACTTCACCGACGTGCTGTCGACCGTGCGACGCGACCCGGTCTTCCGCTCGGCCCTCGACACGGTGTGGCCGGCGGTCACGCCGATGCGGCTGCTGGCCGACCTCTACGCGAGCCCGTCGAGGCTGGCGCGGTGCACCGAGGGGCTGCTGTCGGCCGGCGAGCGGAGGCTGCTGCGCCGTCCGCGGGCCAAGCGAGCGACCGAGCAGCGTTGGACCCCCGACGACCGGGCGCTGCTGGACGAGGCCCGGGGGCTCATCGAGGGTCCCGGCGAGCGCTACGGACACGTGGTCGTGGACGAGGCGCAGGACCTGTCCCCGATGCAGTTGCGCATGCTGGCGCGGCGGTGCCCGCGGGGGTCGATGACGGTGCTGGGGGATCTGGGACAGGCCACAGGTGTGTGGGCCCACGACGACTGGGACGAGGTGGTCGCGCATCTGCCGGCGCCGGAGGGCGTCCGGGTCGAGGAGCTCACCCTCGGATACCGGGTGGCGGCCGAGATCGTCGAGCTGGCGGCGGGGATCCTGGCCGAGGCAGCGCCGGCGCTGCGGGCGCCGGCCTCGGTGCGTCGGGAGCCCGGGCGGGTACGGGTCGAGGCCGTGGCGTCGTCCGATCGTGCGGCGCGGGTGGCGGCGGCCGCCGGGGAGCTGACCGAGCGGGGCGGGGCGGTGGCGGTGATCGTCCCCGAGGCGGTGCGCGAAGAGATCGTGGAAGGGCTGCGCGAGGCGCGTCTACCGTTCGGTGACGCGGATCGCAGCGGGCTCGAGGAGCCGCTCACGCTCGTGGGGGCCCGCCATGCCAAGGGCCTGGAGTTCGACGCGGTGGTGCTCGTCGAGCCCTCCCGCGTGGTGCAGGAGGGAGGCCTGCGCCTGCTGTACGTGGCGGTGACCCGGGCGATGCGGGCCTTGACGGTGGTGCACGCGGAGCCTCTGCCGGAGCCGATGGTCACCGCACGAGGCGGCGGCGCAGGAGCAGGGGCGGCAGCGGCAGCAGGACCAGGGCCGCCACCGCCAGCCACAGGGCCGAGCCCGCAGCGGCCCCCAGATCGCCCCCGAGCATCAGCTCCCGCATCACCGTCGTGCCGTGGTACAGGGGCATGAACCAGGCGACGGTCTGGAGCCAGCCGGGGAGCCTGTCGAGGGGGAAGAACACCCCGCCGAACATGAACATCGGGGTGAGGAACATCGTCCAGTAGTAGGCGAGGAAGTCGATGCGCTTGATCAGGTAGGTGTAGATCAGGCCGGTGCACGAGAACACGAAGCCCACCAGCGCGGTGGCGGGGATCGCGAGCAGGCCCCACCAGGACCGGAAGACCCCGAAGGCCGTCGCCACCACGGCGAAGGCGCTCGCATAGATGAAGGCCCGCGTGGTGGCCCACAAGGCCTCTCCGAGGGCTACGTCCTCGACGCTCAGAGGCGTGGCGGTCGCGGCCTCGTAGACGCCTTCCCGGTCCATCTTCCAGTAGGCGTTCCAGGTGGACTCGAAGGTCGCACCGAACATCGCGGAGACCGCCAGCAGTCCGGGGGCGATGAACTCCATGTAGCGGATCCCCTCGACCTCCTCCAGGTAGGCGCCGAGCCCGGCCCCCATGGCGACGAGGTAGATCACCGGCTCCGCGAACCAGGCCATGAGTCCGAGCAGCCAGATGCGACGGAAGACCACCGCGTTGCGGTGCCAGTACCGCCAGGCCGCCGGTAGGGAGAGATCGAGGCGGGGCCGGGTGGCGGTGGTCCTCATTCCCGGAGCCCCCGTCCGGTCAGCGACAGGAACACGTCCTCGAGCGTCCCGCCGCGAAGCCAGACCATCCCCGGGTCCAGGCCCAGCGCCCGGACTTCGGGGAGCAGCGCCTCACCGTCGTCGGTGTAGAACAGCCACCGGTCGGCGAGCTGTTCGACGCGTGCCGCCGCGCCCCCGATCCGATCGAGTTCGGTGTGCAGGCGGACGGGAGGCTCGAAGACCTCGACGACCTCGCGGCTGGTGTGTGCGCGGATCAGCTCGCGCGGGGTGCCGTCCACCAGGATCCTGCCTTCGTGCATGATCACCAGCCGGTCGCAGAGCTGGGAGGCTTCCTCCATGTAGTGGGTGGTGAGCACGAGCGTCACGCCCGAGCGTTTGAGCGACCGTAGCTTCTCCCACACCAGATGCCGGGCCTGGGGGTCGAGGCCGGTCGTGGGCTCGTCGAGGATCAGCAGCTCCGGTTCGTTGAGCAGCGCCCGGGCGATCATCAGCCGCCGTTTCATCCCGCCGGACAGCTCGCTGATCTCCCGGTCCCGCTTTTCGTCCAGGGCCATGAACGCCAGCAGCTCGAGCGCCCGCCCGCGGGCCACCCGGCGGCGGATGCCGTGATACCGGGCGTAGATCAGGAGGTTGTCCAGTACGGTGACGTCGCTGTCGAGGTTGTCGGACTGCGGGACGATCCCCATGCGGGCCTTGAGCGCGCGCCCGTTGTCCACGGTCGCGGCTCCCAGCACCTCGAGGAGTCCGGCGGTGGGGGGCAGCGCGCAGGCGATCATCTGCATGGTCGTGGTCTTGCCCGCACCGTTCGGGCCGAGGAACCCGAAGCAAGTGTGGACGGGCACCTCGAAGGACACGGCTTTCACGGCTTCGAGGGCGCCGTAGCGCTTCACCAGATCCCGGCCGCGGACGGCCACCCGGGACGTCATCGGACTCAGGCGGCCGCCGCCACGCGGCCCCGGCGCAGCAGAACGGAGACCGGGAACGACAGCAACCCCACACCGATCAGGCACAGCACGGGATAGCCCACCAGCGACAGGACGACACCGGAGGACAGTGCGGCCACGGCGGCCGAGGTGTGGACGATCGTGTCGGCCATCCCCTGGATCTGCGCGCGCTTCGCGTAGGCCAGACCGTGGGTGAGCAGCGAGCTTCCTGCGACGAAGGACAGGCTCCAGCCCAGCCCGAGCAGGAGCAGGGGAGCTGCCAGCGGTGTTCCGGTGGCCGGCGACAGGGCCGCGCTCAACCCTGCGGCGGCCAGCGTCCCCAGGCCCGTGAGCACCACCGGGACGGGGCCGAACCGGTCGACCGTCCGGCCGAACAGCGGCGCGAACGCGAACATCCCGACGACATGGGCGCTCATCACGAATCCCACGATGCCGAGACCGTGGCCCCCGTGGCGGATGTGCAGGGGCGTCATCGTCATGATCAGAACCATCACGACCTGCGCCGACACGAGGGTGGCGACGCCGACCTGGACGGCTGGCTGGCGCCACGGTGAGGCGTCGTCCACGGCACGATCGGCCTCTCCGGGTTCGAGAGGGTGGCCGAGCGTGCTGGGGTCCGGCCGCAGGAGCACGGAGTAGAGGACGACGGCCGCCGCGAAGACCACGGCTCCCGCGGCGTACGGGCCGGCCAGCGACGGCCAGCCGAGCCTGGCGGCGATGCCACCGGAGGGTGCCAGGAGGTTGGGCCCGGCCAGGGCGCCCACGGTGCCGGCCCACACTACGAGGCCGAGCCCGGAGGCGCGCCGGTGCTCGGGCTGCAGGTCCGCGGCCGCGAAGCGGGCGAGCTGGTTCGAGGCGTTGGCGACCCCGATCATGACCATCCCCGCGAGCAGGAGGACGAAGACGCCGTACTCGGCGGCGGCGACCACCGCGCCGGCACCGGTGAGGCCGACCGCGTACCCGAGCGTCAGGCCGGGACGGCGCCCGCGCCGTGCCATGACCCGGGACAGGAGCGTCGCGCCCACGGCCGTACCGAGGATCCCGGAGGTGCCCGGCAGCCCGCTCCAAGTCGGCACGCCCGTGATCTCCTCGGCGATGAGCGGGCCCGCGGTGATCGCGGCGAACATCCCCGTCGACCCCATCGCGACGCCCGCGAACAGGGTTCGGGTGGCCCGTCCCCGCAGCCGCGGCGTGTCGGGTGCGTCCAGGGAGACCGGGAAGGTAGATGTCATCCGCGCATCTTAGCCGGGTGTACGCGGGCGTGAGTCGGAGCGGACCGTGGACCGCGTGGCCGCCGCCGCGGCCCGGTGAACTGCCGTGAGCGGGATGTGTCCAGGTAGGATCCTTCCATGCCGCTGCCCCAGGCTCTGGCCCGCTTCAACCGTCACGTCACCAACCGCATCGCCCGCCCGGTGGCCGGGCGGGTGCCTCCCCTCGCGGTGGTCGTGCACCGGGGACGGCGCTCCGGGCGCCTGCGGCGCACGCCGGTGCTCGCGATCCCCGGCGATGGAGCGTGGACGATCCCGCTGACCTACGGCCCTCAGGTGGACTGGCTGCGCAACGTCCTCGCCGCCGGTGGCTGCACCCTCGAACGCTCGGGCCGACGGATCGAGCTCACCGGGCCCAGGGTGCTCGCGGGGGAGGAGGCGTTGTCGCAGGTCCCGGCCCCCGTCCGGGCCGGGCTGCGCGTGCTGCGTTCCCCCCACGTCCTGCACCTGACCGAGACGGGTTGAGCCGGGCGCCGCCCACGGCCGCCGAAAGATTGCTTCACTGGAGACATGCAGACCCGTGACGAGCTCCGCAACATCGCCATCATCGCCCACGTCGACCACGGCAAGACCACCCTCGTGGACGCCATGCTGCGCCAGTCCGGGGTCTTCGGTGACCACCAGGAGCTGGTGGACCGTGTCATGGACTCGATGGACCTGGAGAAGGAAAAGGGCATCACGATCATGGCGAAGGTCGCCTCCGTCACCCGCGACGGCGTGCGGATCAACATCGTCGATACCCCCGGGCACGCCGACTTCGGCGGGGAGGTCGAGCGGTCACTGCACATCGTGGACGGGGCGCTGCTCCTCGTGGATGCCTCGGAGGGACCGCTCCCGCAGACCCGCTACGTGCTGCACAAGGCGCTGCACCGGGGCCTGCCGGTGGTCGTCTGCCTCAACAAGGTGGACCGCAAGGACGCCCGGCCCGCCGAGGTCCTCGACGAGGTCTACCAGCTCTTCTTCGACCTGGACGCCGACGAGTCCCAGATCGAGTTCCCCGTCGTCTACGCCAACGCCCGAGAGGGCCGGGCCGGCTCGGCCCCCGACGCGCTCGACGCCGACCTTGGTCCGCTGTTCGACGCCCTCGTGCGGGTCACCCCGCCGCCCACCCATGATCCGCTGCATCCGCTGCAGGTGATCGTCTCGAACCTCGATGCCGATCCGTACGTGGGACGGCTGGCGATCGGGCGGGTGCGCAACGGTCAGATCAAGGCCGGGCAGAGCGTCGTCGTGCTCGGTGAGGGAGACGCCTCGTCGCCGGTGCGCATCACCAAGCTCATGCAGCCCTCCGGGCTCGGGTGGACCCCGGTGGACGAGGTGGGCGCGGGCGACATCGTCGCGCTCGCTGGGCTCGACTCGGTGCTCGTGGGAGAGACGATCGCCGACGCCTCGGACCCGCGTCCGCTGCCGCTGCTGCGGGTCGACCAACCCAGCCTCCACATGGAGTTCGCGGTGAACACCTCACCGCTGGCGGGACGCGAGGGCACCTACCTGACGGCACGGCATCTCAAGGCGAGGCTCGAGCGCGAGACGCTCGGGAACGTGTCCGTGCGGGTGCTGCCTACCGATTCGCCGGACACCTTCGAGGTGCAGGGGCGTGGAGAGCTCCAGCTCGCGATCCTCATCGAGCAGATGCGCCGGGAAGGCTACGAGGTACAGGTCAGCAAGCCCGAGGTCATCGTGCGGGAACGCGACGGCAAGGTGGAGGAGCCCTACGAGGACGTGACCATCGACGTGCCGGAGGAGTTCATCGGCGTGGTCACCGAACAGCTCTCGCTGCGGAAGGGGCGCATGGTCTCGCTGGTGAACCACCAGACGGGATGGGTGCGGCTGGAGTTCCGCGTTCCGGCCCGCGGGCTGCTGGGGTTCCGCACGCAGCTGCTCACCGACACCAAGGGCACGGCGATCCTGCACCACCTGTTCGCCGGGTACGAGCGCTGGGCCGGAGAGATCCGGCACCGCCTCACCGGCGTGCTCGTGGCGGACCGCTCGGGGGCCACCACGTCCTATGCCCTCTACCAGCTCCAGGAGCGCGGCGAGCTGTTCGCCGGACCGGGGACCGAGGTGTACGAGGGGATGATCGTCGGCGAGAACTCGCGCCCCGACGACCTCGACGTGAACCCCACCAAGGAGAAGCAGAAAACCAACATCCGCGCGGCGGGGTCCGACGACGCCGTGAAGCTCGTCCCCCCGCTCGTCCTGTCGCTCGAGCAGGCGCTGGAGTTCGTCTCCCACGACGAGCTCGTGGAGCTCACGCCGAAGTCGATCCGGCTCCGCAAGCGGGTGCTCGATCGGGCCGTCCGCGGACGCGAGACGAAGCGGGCCAAGTCCCGGGACTGACCGTCGCATGAGCCAGACACCGCCTCCGCACCTGCATGGAACCGGCTTGTCGGGGGAGGTCGGAGGACCGACCTTCGGTCGGGTGGCGATCGAGGCTTCTCCGCTGTTGATCGGGGTCACGCTGCTCACACTCGGTCTGGGCCTCCTGCAGAGTCTCGTCGGGGTGCGTGCTGCGATCGAGGGTTTCCCCACCGCGGTGACCGGGATCCTGATGTCCACGTACTACATGGGGTTCCTGGCCGGAGCGCTGTGGGTGCCCAAGGTGGTAGCCGACGTGGGACACATCCGCGCGTTCAGCGCGCTGGCATCGACCGCGTCGGTGGCCTTCCTGCTCCACGGTGTGTTCGTCGGGCCGGTGCCGTGGGCGATCCTGCGTCTGGCCACCGGCGCGTGCATGGCCGGCGCGATGGTGGTGGCCGAGACATGGTTGAACGGCCGTTCTACGGATCTCACCCGTGGACAGCTCCTGTCGCTCTACATGGTGGTGACCTTCGCCGCCCTCGGCGGCGGGCAATTCCTCCTGGTGGTCGACGACCCAGCGCGCATCGGGCTGTTCGTGCTGACTTCGGTTTTGGTCTCGATGGCCGTGGTGCCGATCGCGCTCAGCCGGCATCCGGCCCCCGGGGTGGAGGGTGCGGAGCCGGCGTCGCTGCGGGAGGTGTTCTCCGGTGCGCCGCTGGCGATCGTCGGAGGGATCTCCGCCGGGATGGCGCACGGGGCCCTGATCGGGATGGGGGCGGTGTTCGCCACCGCGATCGGGTTGCCGGTCTCCCGGGTTGCGGCCTTCATGGGCATCGCACTCGCCGGCGCGATCGTCACCCAGTACCCGGTGGGTCGGCTCTCCGACCGGATGGACCGCCGTCGGGTGATCCTCGTCGCGGCGCTGCTCGCCGGGGCCGCGGCGACGGCGGCGGGGTTGCTGGCCGGTGCGGAGCGCCCGGCGCAACTCGTGGCGTTCGGCGGGGTCCTCGGGGGGTTCACCTTCCCCCTCTACGCGCTGTCGGCCGCGCACCTCAATGACCGTCTGGACCCACGGAAGATCGTGGCTGCGGGGAGCAAGCTCGTGCTCGCGTACGGGATCGGGGCGATCCTCGGACCGGTGTCGGTTTCGGTGGCCATGACCTTGGCCGGGCCGCGCGCGTTCCTCTGGTTCCAGGTCGGCGTCCACGGCGTGGTTGCCGTGTACGCCACCTACCGGCTCAGCCGGTGGGCCGCCGTCGCCGCGCGCAGTCCGTTCGCGCCGTATCCGTCGGGGGCGACACCGGCGCTGGTGAGCCTCGCCCCCGAGCAGATGGGTGCCTACGACTCGCCCGAAGAAGGGATCGTGGTCGACGCCGGTGGGGTTGCGATCCGTGTACGGGTGCGCGGCGAGGGCGAGGGGATCGTGCTGATCCACGACGTCGCCTCCAGCAGTCGCGCGTGGCAGCGTCAGGTGACCGGTCTCGCCCGGGCGGGGTTCCGGGTGATCGCCTACGACCTCCGCGGCCACGGTGAGTCGGGCGACGCTCCGAGCTACGGATTGCGGGACCACGTGCAGGACCTGGAATACGTCCTCGATGAACTCAACGCCGGATCCGTCCATCTCGTCGGGCTCGGCGTCGGAGCGGTCGTCGCGCTCGCTTTCGCCGAGGCGGACCCGGGCCGGACCCGGTCGGTCGCCCTGCTGAGCTGTGCGCAGACCGTGATCCCCTCCACCTTCCGCGGGCGGCTCGACGGGACCGTCGGCACCGTGCTCGGCGGCGCCTCGCAGCTCGTCCCCCGGGGGATGCTGGCACGCCGCTTCGCGCGCAGCATGTACGACCCCCGGTTGCACCCGGACCGGTACAACCTCCTGGCCGACGACGCGGAGCGGGCCCGCCCGCCCGCCGTGGTGGCCACACTGGCGGCGAAGGCGCCACCCGGCCGGCGGATGCGCGCCGGCGGCGAGCGCCTCCCGCGGGCGCCCGGGATGCCCACGCTGGTCGTGCTCGGGCGGCGCGACCCTGCGACATCGCCGACGGCGCTACGCCGGCTGCGGGAGGCGTTCCCGGCGGCGAAGATCGAGGTGCTTCCGGATGCCTCGCACCATCTCGTGCTGGACAACCCGCACGGCTTCAACGCGCTGCTGAAGGAGTTCATCGGGGAGGTCGTCGTGTCGTGGCGTTGACCCTGGCCGGCCCTGGCTTCTCGGCCGGACGGCCGAGGCAACCGAGGCGTCGCCCGAGGTCCAGCAGGCCGACCACCACCCCCCAGGCACAGGTCACGTCGTCCACGTCGATGATGCTCAGGACGGCGTCCGCGCCGGGCTCGGGCAGCCGGTCGGTAGGCCGCCAGAACCGGGCGACCCAGGGGCCCGGAGGCAGCTGTGCGGGCGGCGGCCCCCACGGCCGCAGGATCCCGTCGGAGGCCAGCGCCCCCCATGCCATCAGGTTGGGCTGGCGCACCTCGCGGTGCGCCGGCATGCTCAGCAGCACGGCGAGCGCCACCGGCAGGTCGATCCCCACCGGCACGACGTCGGGCGTCGGGTCGAGGGCGACCTCCACCTCGCCGGTGAGCGTGAACCCGCCGGCGGCGAGTCCGATGCGAACGCGTTCCGCGGCCGGGCCGCAGATCCGCAGGGGGCCGGTACCTGGCCGGTAGCCGGCACGGACGACGGTTGGACGGGCCCGGACGGGGGCCAGGACGGTAGCGGACACGGCACACCTCCTCCACTCGCGGTGGGGAAGGACCCTCAAGGCTAGGCGGTGGTGCCGACACCGCCGGGGGCTACGATCCGGTGAGCAGGTCCCCCAGGTTCGAGTTGCCTTCCGCGAAGGGGGTCGCAGCGGTCTCGGGGGCGAATGGCGCACCGGGCGAGGGTGCGAGGATGAACAGTCCGCTGCGGATGTCAGTCACGTACACGAGGCCGTTCCGGATCACCGGATACGACCAGGTCTCCACCCACCAGTCGTCGTCGTGGGTCGCCGTCCGGCCCTGGGGCTGGACGGGGCGGGTGACCGACGGGATGCGGACGGAGGCGAGCGGCCGCGGGACGAAGGCGCCGACCTCGTTCGGCACGGTGGGGTCGGAGACGTCGACCACGCGCATCCCGCCCCCGTACCAGCTCGCGAACGCGAAGGTCGGGAGGACCGTCTGGTTGTGCATGCTGAAGGTCCCGTCGACCGGTGCCCCCGCGGCGTTGCGGAGGGTGGACAACCCGGTGGCCGCGTCGCAGTTGGCCGGATCGTTGGCGTCCAGACGGAACTCGCCGATCTGGGCCGGTGCTTCGGCTTCGGATCCGAGAGCCACCAGTCGCATCCACCCGTAGGGGCAACCCTGGATGTTGCCGCCGAAGACCTCGTCGCCGACGACGGCCACCTCCTGCCCTGGGATCTTGACCGCGCTGTGGGTGTTGCCGGCGTCCGGTGGCGAGTAGTCGTACGGCACGGAGGCGAGGCCCAGGGGCGCGATCCCGCCGGCGGGCAAGCCTGTGGCCAGCGACGACGTGTCCACGGTGAGGAACCCGCCGTCCCAGTAGGACAGGAAGGCGCGGTTCCCGTCGGGGGACACCGAGACGCTATGGAGATAGTTGCCGAGGTATGTGCCGTGTTCCTCCTCGAGACTCACGACGGCCTGCGCGGCGTCGTAGGCGGCGACCGGCCGGGGCAGGGTGGGATCGGAGGCGTCCACGACCACGAGGTTGGGCGCCTGGATCGGGAGCGAGACGTAGGCCAGGATCCGGGGATGCCCGTCGACGTCGTGGGCGGGGTCGGGGTCGAGCCAGAGGTAGAACTCGTGGGGCCGGGCGGCGAGGAAATCGTAGGTCCCGAGCCGGACGGGATTGCGGCAATCCGACGCGTCGAAGAAGCGGAGCGTGTTCAGCTCGCGATCGGGCCGGTTGGCGACCGTGTCAGAGAACGTCATCACCACAAGCAGCTTGAAGTCGGGAAGGTCGACCGCGCGGATCTCCCGGGATGTGGCCCCCGGAGAGAACGAACCGGCCACCTCGCCGACGACCTCGGTGAAGGTGGCCGACGACCGGTCGACGTCCACGATCTGCACGCCGCGCTGGGGCACGCCGCGGTACTGTCCGTACTCGTGCCAGCGGCCCACGTAGGCACAGTCGTCCACGAGGGCCGGTGCCCCGTTGTTTCCGGCCGGCGGCTCGCCCGGAGGGCGGATGCTCGCGTGCCCCACGAGGTCGAAGCCGTCGAGGTGGTGGTCGACGGGGCCGTGGATCCCGACCTCGGAGGCGGGGATACCGACGATGCTGTCGGGTCCGTCGGCGTGCGCCCCAGGGGTCGACGACGCCAGCAGGAGCACCACCGTCGCCGCGGCCATCGCTGCGACCCGTCCGTGCATCGCCCGCCTCCTCGTCTCGCTTCGTAGAGGTACTTCGCCGGGCGGCACCGGTTCCCTGCCGTGGGGGTAGACTTTCAACCCCCGGGCTGCGACGAATGGGGAACCAGATGGAACGGCATGTGGCACGCCAGCGGTCCAGCCTCGCAGTGACCGCGGCGATCGTGATCGTCGGCTTGGCCGCTTCCCTGGCGCTCCTGCTGAGCGCGGTCGACCAGGATCTGCCGGAGTTCCCGGGTCTCGACATCCGCACCATCCAGATCGGGCTGGTCCTCCTGTCCGTCGCGTTCGTCGTCTACGCGGTCGAGCGGGAGCGGAATCTGCGGAGCCTGGAGCGCCGGCTCGAAGCCGAGCGGGCGGAGGGGGAACGGCTGCGCGCGATGGACGAGGTCAAGAACGCGTTCCTCCGGTCGATCTCCCACGACCTGCGGTCGCCGCTCACCGTGATCCTGGGCACGGCCCAGCTCCTGGAGGCTCGCGGGGAAGGATTCCCCGCGGAGCGGCTGACGGATGCCGCCACCCAGATCCGGTCCCAGGCACAGCGCCTGGACTCGATGCTCACCGACATCCTCGACCTGGAGCGTGTGGCCCGCGGCATCGTGGCGCTCCATGCGGTTCCGTGCGACGTGGGGCAGATCGTCCGGACCGCCGTGGACGATGTGGGTGCCAGCCACCATCCCGTCGAGGTGCAGGCTGGAGAGGTGCGGATGCGGGTGGACGGCGGACTCGTCGCGCGCATCGTCGACAACCTGGTCCGCAACGCCGTGAAGTATACCCCGGTGGGGACGCCGATCCAGGTGCGCGTGGAGGGCGTCGAGGACGGCATCCTGCTCTCCGTGGAGGATCGGGGGCCGGGCGTGGACGACGCCAACAAGGAGATCATCTTCGAACTGTTCGGACGGGGGTACCCTCCCGAGGGGATCAGCGGGACCGGCGTCGGCTTGTCCCTCGTACGGCAGTTCGCCCAGCTCCACGGGGGCCGTGCGTGGGTGGAGGACCGTCCTGGGGGCGGCGCCGCCTTCCGCGTCGTGCTGGCGGAGCCCCGTTCGGTGCCCGCCGTCACGTCCTGATCGACCCCGCAGCCACCCACTGGGTCGGGCCGGGGAAGGGCCGGCCCAGCGGGGGTGCTCAGCTCCGGGTCGGCCGCGCCTCCGTGGACGTGTCCGCGCCGACGCGGTCGGTCACGTGCTTCTCGGAGATGCTGATCAGCTTGCGTGCCAGACGGTGGGCCGTCGGGCACCACAGCGTGTCCGCGGCCCGGCGGACGCTGCGCAGCGCCGATGCGTAGGCGGCGGCCAACGGCGAGGTGCCGGACTGTTCCGCGACCCGCCGGTCCTCGTCGATGAACTGCTCGGTGTTGGCGCGGAGGGTCACCACCTTCTCCACGCCCTCGACGTCGATGAGCGTCAGCATGTCGGCGTCGTAGAAGAGCCACTCGATCCGGGTGGACGGCTTGGGGATCTCCAGGCGTTCGCCGGTGCGCTTCTCGTGTTTCCGGACTTCTTCGTCGATGAACGGCAGGGGACCCATGTGGCAGAGGATCGCGCGAGCGACGGTGTCGACGAAGGCGGGCTCGACACCGAGCTCCGTGAGCTGCTCCCGGGCGAGATCCGCACCCGCCCGCGCGTGCTCCAGCAGGGGGACGTCGGCTTTGGCGCAGTCGTGGAGGACAGCGATGGTCCGCAGCAGGAGGCGTTCATCGGGATCGACCTTCTCGGCGTCCGCGATACGTTCGGTGAACGCGAGGACCTGGTCGTTATGGCGGGTCAGCGTCTCCACGACGTCGGGTTCGGCGCCGCTCGCCCGGTACCGTTCCCGTACCCATTCCCGTAGTACGTCAAGGTCGTGCTCGCCCGGAGCTCGCAACCTGGATCCCCTTCCCCGAGGTCCCCCTGTTCCCCGTCTACGATACGCGTTCGACCGCCGCGGACGCGAACCCTTCCTCCCCGACGATCCGCGGGATCCGACATGAGGGGGCATCGCGTGGGTATACTTGCGAACGTCACCCCCGGCGCGTGCCGGCGGGCACCGGCGGAATGAACGCCGGTGGGGCCCCCGGGCCCATTCATGTGGGCCCATCCCACCTCACCTGATCGGAGTAGAACCTTGTCCCTGAACACCTTTGCGTCCCTCGGCGTGCCCGAGGATCTCGTTTCGGCGCTCGGACGGCGCGGCATCACCGCGCCGTTCCCCATCCAGGCCGCCACCGTCCCCGACGCGATCGCCGGCCACGACATCTGCGGCCGCGCACCCACCGGCTCGGGTAAGACGCTCGCCTTCGGCATCGCGCTCGCCCTGCGGACCGGACGGTCGGAGCCCGGCCGTCCGCAGGGTCTCGTGCTCGTCCCGACCCGCGAACTCGCCGCGCAGGTCCAGAAGGAGATCGAGCCCCTGACCACCGCGCGGGGGCTGCGTGTCGCCACCGTGTACGGCGGTGTCGGCTACGAGGACCAGCGCCGGGCGCTGCGCCGTGGCGTGGACATCCTCGTGGCCTGCCCGGGCCGCCTCGAAGATCTGGTCGCGAGCCGCACCGCGATCCTCGACAAGGTCGGGGTCGTGGTGATCGACGAAGCCGACCGGATGGCCGACATGGGCTTCCTTCCGGCGGTCAAGCGCATCCTCGACGCGTCGCGCGCCGAGCGTCAGACCCTGCTGTTCTCGGCCACCCTCGACGGGGACGTCGACGTCCTGATCAAGCGGTACCAGCGCGACCCGCGCCGGCACGCCGTCGAGCACATCGAAGAGGAGCAGGGCGACGTCCACCACGTCTTCTGGAAGGCGGAGCGGCAGGATCGGGTGCACCTCACCGCCCAGCTCGTGGCGGCCCACGCTCCGGCGATCGTGTTCTGCCGGACGCGTCATGGCGCCGACCGCCTCGCCAAGCAGCTCAGCCGCTCGGGGGTCGAGGCCGCGGCCATCCACGGCAGCCGCACCCAGCCGCAGCGTGACCGGGCCCTGCGGTCCTTCTCGCAGGGGCGGGTCCAGGCGCTGGTGGCCACGGACGTGGCTGCGCGCGGGATCCACGTGGACGCCGTCTCCTGCGTCGTGCACTACGACCCGCCGACGACGCACAAGGACTACGTCCACCGTTCGGGACGGACGGGTCGAGCGGGCGCCGACGGTACCGTCGTGTCGCTCGTGGGCCGGGAGCAGGCCGCCGACGTACGGGCGATCCAGCGCGCCCTGCGGCTGCCGGAGGGCATCGACATCCCGAACCTCGGGACGATGCGTACCGGTGTGATGGTCAGGCCGCAGATGCCCACGGCTGCGCCGCAGGCGGACCACGGTCCGCGCTCGGGACACCAGGGCGGGTCGCGGAACAACCGGCGCCGCAGGCCGGCACGACGGTCGAGCTGACCTCCGCTCAGACCCTGGCAGCCAGGACGAGCAGGAAGCCCTCGGGGGACCGCCAGTCCCCGGTGACGGCGAGACCGGCATCGGTGAGCTCGGCGGTCACCTGCTCGGGGCTGAACTTGGTGCTGACCTCGGTGAACAGATCCTCGCCGGTCTCGAACCGCACCTCGAGATCGAGGCGGTCGATGGTGATGTGCTGTGGCTCGCGGGCACGCAGGTACATCTCCATGCGTCCCTCGGCGGCGTTCCAGACGGCCACGTGATCGAAGGCCTCCGGGACGAAATCGGCCTGCATCCGGGTGTTGATGACCCGGAGGGCGTTGCGGTTGAAGTCCGCGGTGACACCGTCCGGATCGTCGTAGGCGGCCCTCAGCCGTGACTCGTCCTTCACCAGGTCGCAGCCCAGCAGCAGGTGGTCGTTGTCGCCCATGGTGGAGGCGAGCTCGCCCAGGAAGTGCCGCCGGCGCGGCGGCGTGAGGTTGCCGATCGTGCTCCCGAGGAAGGCGAACAGGCGCCGGCGGCCCCCGGGCAGGCCGGCCAGGTGCCGGTTGAAATCGGCCACCACCCCGTGGACCTCGAGCGATGGATGGTCGGCGAGGAGCCGCTGCGCGGCGTCCAGCAGCGCCTCGGAGCTCACGTCCAGGGCGACGAAGCGTTCCAGCCCGCCGGCCGCGACCATCGCGTCGATCAGGATCTGCGTCTTCTCGGCGTAGCCCGACCCCAGCTCGACGAGGGTGTCGGCCTCCACCTGCCCCGCGATCTGCCCCGCGTGACCGGTGAGCAGGCCCCGTTCGGCGCGGGTCAGGTAGTAACCCGGGAGCCGGGTGATCTCCTCGAACAGACGGCTCCCGCGCTCGTCGTAGAACCAGATCGGGGAGATCCGCTTCGGGGTGGACGCGAGCCCGTCGCGCAGGTCCTGCTCCAGGGCGTGGCGATGGTCTTCGCCGGTGAGGCGGGTCTCGATGGTGGGTTGGGGGACTGGCATCTCACGTACTCCGGGCCAGCCGGAGTCCGGCGAAGGCCCAGCGGGCGGAGGCCGGGAAGAAGTTGCGATACGTGGCGCGGATGTGCCCGGGTGGGGTCACACACGCGCCGCCTCTCAGCACCTGCTGGTTCACCATGAACTTGCCGTTGTACTCGCCGACGGCACCGGGGGCCGGGGAGAACCCCGGGTACGGGATGTAGGGGCTCGCCGTCCACTCCCAGACCTCGCCGTACAGCTGCCGCACCGTGCCCTGGTCGGCACCCGCTGCGCGGGGGTGCAGGTCCTCCGGTTCGCAGAAGCGTCCGCTCACGGGCTGCGTGGCGGCGACGGTCTCCCACTCGGCCTCCGTGGGCAGCCGGAACCCCGCCCAGCGCGCGAAGGCGTCGGCCTCGTAGTAGCTGACGTGGCACACGGGCTCGCCGGGGTCGACGGGGTGGCGTCCGCCGAGGGTGAAGGCCGTCCACCGGTCGGCGTCGCGCTGCCAGTACAGGGGGGCGTCCCACCCGTGCTCCTGCACCGCGTACCAGCCCTCGGACAGCCAGAGGGCGGGACGGCGGTAGCCGCCGTCGTCGATGAACGCCATCCACTCGCCGTTGGTCACCGGACGGGAGGCGATCGCGAAGGGCTGGAGATGGACGGGATGCCGCGGCGACTCGTTGTCGTAGGCGAAACCCGGACCATCGTGGCCGACCTCGACGAGTCCCCCCGGCTGCTCGACCCACCCGATGCTCCCGGTGGCGGCGGGCCCCCGCGCCTGCTGACGGTAGACGGGATCCAGCGGGTTGCATGACAGGACGTGCTTGATGTCCATCAGGAGCAGCTCCTGGTGCTGCTGCTCGTGGTGGAGGCCGAGCTCCGCCAGACCCAGTACCTCCACGGGCTGGTCGCGACCCAGGAACCGCTCGACGGCCTCGTCCACATGGCGCCGGTAGGCGCCGACCTCCTCGGCCCCCGGCCGGGTCACGATCCCGCGCTCGGGCCGGGGGTGCCGGGGCCCGACGGCCTCGTAGTAGGAGTTGAACAGGTAGCGGAAGCGGTCGTCGAAGCAGCGGTAGCCGGGATCATGGGGGCCGAGGAGGAACTCCTCGAAGAACCAGGAGGTGTGGGCCCGGTGCCACTTGGTGGGACTCACGTCGGGCATCGACTGCACCGTCTGGTCCTCCGGGGACAACGGCGCGGACAGATCTTCGGTCAGGGATCGGACCTCCCGGTAGCGGTCGATCGACACACCGGGTGACGTGGACGCGACCAGCGATGCCTCCATACTTCCCCCTCCTCTCACGGACCCGTGCCCGGATCCCTCCGCCCATGAGGGTAGTTGCCCCCGAGGACCTCCCCACAATCAACTGGCGGAGCGGGAGGAGCCATTCCCGTTGCCGGGAAGAGGCCGGCGGCGGGGCGGAGCGCTCACGAGCACCGCGGCCGTGGCGGCCAGGAGAGTGGCGAGGGCCGCGGGGGCCGGGTCCCGGCGGGGGGCGTCGGCGACCACGACGGCCATGGGCCGGCCGACCACCGCCTCCTCGTCGCCGCTGACCGCCCGGAGCTCGACGTGGTGCGGGCCCTCCACGAGGTCGCTGCCGGAGAGGTCGACCGACATCCCACCGGGCCCGGCATCCAAGTCGTCGTGGGATCGGGCGACCTCCGCATCGTCGCGCAGGAGGACGACCTCCACCCGGGCGGGCTTCGTCAACGAGAACCCGACCTGCAGCCGCGGGAGCGGGGCGGGATCGCGGACCTCGAGCCGCTCGGGCACGGTGACGCCCTGCATGGCGAGGGCCACGGGGGGTTCGATCTCGGCGACCTCGACCTTCGGGTGCGGTGGACCCTGGACGACGAGCGTCCCGCCTGGGCCTGCCCGGACCACCCAGTCGCCGTCCGGAGCGGCGTCCACGGGACCCTCGGCGGTCGTGGCCGTGAGTCCGCCCGTGCCCGACAGCCGCACCTCGGTCGCGTCGAGGAGCACCGCGACCCGGATCCTCCGCTCCCCGGCCCAGGGTTCGGGCTGGAGGCCGCCGTAGTAGTGGCCGAGGATCTGGGCGTGGTTCTCACCCCGGGCCGCGCGACCCATCGCGCCCCACTGGCCCATGCCGACGCCGTGGCCGTGTCCGCGGCCGTGGAACCGGTATCCCCCCTCGTGGGTCTCGATGTCGAAACGGGAGGAGGGCAGGGTGACCGGGAGGCGTTCGCCGTCGTTGCGCGCGCTGGGATAGTGGTCGCCGAACATGCTGGGGGCCAGGTCGGTGATCACGCTGCGGAGCCGGACGATGTCGACGCTGCTGTCGCCGCCCTCGGTCACGATCACCGCGGCGCGGGCCACCTGGTCGGTCCGCACACCCAACAGCGGGCCTTCGAAGCCGAACCCTTCCTTGAGGATCGCCTCGAGCACCTCGTGCGGGAAGTCGACCGTCCAGGTGTGGAGGGGCGAGACGGCGTCGTCGGGGTCGTCCACCCCCATCAGGTAGGGGCGAGCCACCGATCCCGGGTACGCCACGTGGTTGGGGAGGGTGGCGCCCCCCGAGCTCGCGTGGTAGCGGGTCAGGGCGGGCCCGCCGTTGTCGAGCAGCACCTGGCCCTCGGTCGCGCGCACGGCCTCCGCCCAGCGCAGTCCTGTTTCGCCGTCGGCATGGTCTCCGGCGAAGACCTGGCAGGCCACGGTGGGGCAGATGTCGTAGCCCTCGGCCACCCAGCGGCCCCGTTGCATCTCCCACAGCGCATAGGTGCGGGCCGCTACGACCTGCGCCTTGAGCGCCTCCATCGGCCAGCTTCCGGGCACCTCACGGATCCCGAGCAGGTACTCCTCGAGATCGAGCTCGTTGACGACCGTGAGGCCGGAGGGGGAGCGCCGGATCTCGATGGACCCCCGGAAGGTGTCCTCTCCGACCACCAGCCGGCCGTCGGCCACGGGGCGGAAGGCCACCGGAGCGGTGGTCGTGACCGGCTCGGAAGCCGTCGCCGGGGTCCACAGCACCGCCAGAAGGGCGACGAGCACCAACGGCGAAGCCTTCGAGGTGGGGGATCTCATCCCTGGTGTGGTTCGGCGCCGAGGCCCGGACTCCTTCCCCGCGCGGGGCAGACGACACCCGTGCCCGGTAGGCTCGGAGGAACATCGCGCCCAGACGGAGGATCCGCATGAAGCTGCCGGACGATCTACCCGAGAACCCCTACACGGCCGTGGCGATCCGGCTCAGTCATTTCCACATCGAGGAGGAGGACGCCGAAACCGACGAGCCGGGGACGTTGTTGCTGGAGATCGCCGGGAAGCTTCCGGGCACGGACGCGGACGTCATCGTGCCGTTCGAGCTCACCTCCTCCATGGCTCTCGACCTCATCGAGGATCTGGTCAGCCAGTACCGCTGCCTGGTGAGCGGGCCCCCCGACGACGAGGACGATCCTCTGGCCTGAAGCACACCCACGGAAACCGGATCGAGCACAGGAAGGGGACACAGGATGTCGCGGGGTGGTATCTCCGCTTCCACATGGCCTGAGGGCGACCGGCTTTTCCGGTCCGATCCGGGGTGGCGCGGCGCGGACGCCGCGTACTCGGTGCCGCTCAGCAACGGCCGTACCCTCTGGCTCTTCGGCGACACTTTCATCGGGCCCACGCGTGAGACCGCCCGCATGATCCACAACACGATCGGCATCCAGGACCGGCCCGATCCCGCAGCCGCCGGGATCGAGCTGCACCACGGGGGGACGCTGTCGGATCCCGAACCGTTCTTCCCCGCACCCGCGGGCACCTGGCTGTGGCCGATGGCGGGCTCGCGAACCGACGTGGGCGTGGTCGTCTTCTTCATGCGCGTCCGCTCGGCCCGGCCCGATCTGGACAGCGTGATCGATGCCTGGCGGGCCGAGGGCTCCCTGCGGTTCTTCGAGGTCGTGGACTGGGAGGCGGTGGTGATCCGCAACCCGGACGATCCGGTGGAGCGATGGGACGTCCAGCCGTTGCAGACACCGCCGGCGGTCAACCGGATCATGCCGGGGGCCGGGGCCGTGGTCCACGGAGACCACCTCTACGCCTACGGCTGGCGGGACGGCCACGAGCTGCGTCCGGGTCTCATCCGGAGGAGGCCACGGTACCGGGGTCATTGGCGCCCACGGCTCGCGTTCATCGTCCGCTGGCCGGTGGAGGAGGTCCTCTCGGGCCTGACCGGCTGGGAGTGGTGGACGGGGTCGGGATGGGACGCCGACCCGTCGAGGGCCGTCCCGGTGGTCGAGGATCCGGCGACGGAGTTCACGGTGCACCACGACCCGGTACGCGGGGGACTCGTGCTCGTGGAGTCGGCGGGCTGGATCGCCGGGATCGACGGGCGCCGGGCACTGCGCGCGCTGCGGATCGTCAAGCGCCTGCCGGCGGTGTCGCGGCTCCTGTCGTTCCTGAAGATCATCCGGGTGAGCATCTGCCTGCGGTTCGCCGCAGCGCCGCAGGGCCCGTGGTCCGATCCCGTGCGCGTCCTGGCCCCCGAGGCGCGGCGCGACGACCTCGTGTACGCGGGCAAGGCACACCCACAGCTCGAGGGCGCCGACCTCGTGTGCACCTACGCCCAGATCGCGCGCACGGCTGACAGGACCCTCCGCGAGGAGTCGCTGTACTACCCGCGGTTCGTCCGCATCCGGTTCCGCTGATCTACGCGGGCAGGTCCAGCAGGGGGTCGGGCATCGAAGTCTGGGCTGCGGGCCGCGGGGCGGTTGTCCAGTCGCCGCGATCGTCTCCGTAGACCACGACACCGGCCACCAGCTCGGCGAGGCTCAGCACCGATCCGGACACCGGCGAGTTGCGCAGGAGTCCGTCCGTCGAGCATGGGTACTGCGTCTCGATCGCGGCCGGATCGCTCGTGCCGTGGGTGTTGCCCGAGAAGCAGTTCCAGTCGCCGCTGAGCGCGGCCAGCGAGAGGTCGAACAGACCGCTGTCCGACACATCGTTGTTGCGGACGATGTTGCCCGACGGCCGGTAGAGGTTCGGGGTGTCCTCCGGGTAGGGGGTGAGGACGATCCCGTAGCGGGACGACCCGCTGATCGTGTTGTTCTCGATGATGTTGCCGGCCCCGCCGGTCACGCCGATCCCGAAGCCGAGCGCCGGCGGCGTGGAACCGCGGGCCGGAGCGTCCACGTTGCCGGAGTCCACGATGGTGTTGCCGGTGATGGTGAGGCTCCGCTGCGGGGGGTTGCTCTGCGAGTCCAACGTGTTGGGCAGGATGCCGGCGCCGTTGAGGTTCCAGTAGGAGTCGCGGATCACGAGGTTCCCGCCGGCGTTGGTGCCCGAGTACCCGAGCGCGTTCCATTCCGCCACGACGCGCTGGATCACGGCGTCGCAAGGATGGCAGTTGCCGATGTAGAAGCCGGCGTCGGCCTGGCCGGAGGCGTAGGAGTCCTCGATCACACCACCGCGGGCATCGAACGCGTAGATGCCGTAGTCGCGGTTGTTGTGAGCGGTCAGGTACCGGGCGTGGTAGTCGGTGGTCTCCGACCACCGCACACCGGTGTAGGTGAAGCCCGTCACGGTGAGGTTCGAGACCTCCACACGGGCGCCGAACACCTGGATCCCGATCGTCTGCGATTCGAAGTCGCCTTCGACGATGACGTCGTTGCGGTCCTCGCCACGGATGATCAGATCCGACTTCTCAGCGGGGACGACGACCGTCTCGTAGTAGGTCTTGGCGCCGATGAGCACCGCGTCGCCGGGCTGGGCGGCGTCCACGCCCGCCTGGATCGTTGCGTGGTCGGACGCGCAGGTCACCGGAAGGCTCACCGGCCCGACGCAGTGGATCTCGCCGCTGGTGGCGGCGCCCACCGGGCCGGGTGCGAGCAGAGCGGCGAGGAGCGTGACGGGCAGGAGCATCAGCAGTCGAGAACGCATGGAACCCCCTATCGGTCCTGGTCACCTCAGATGCGTCTACGTTCGACGTCGCGGCCCCCGAATCCTGCCGATGAGAAGCTCACTCGGGGGTGGGGGCGAGGATCCAGACGTCATCGAGCCGCTCCTCGAGAGACCGGACGAGCTTGCCCAGCCGCTCGTCGCGCCCGTTCCAGACGACGATCGCCTCGTCGGCCTGCCGGACCATCCAGGCGTCGCGGCGCGCGAGGGCGGCCCCTGCCTGCTGCTTCGACTCGGGGGCCCGGCGCTGGAGCAGAACCGTGCGCTCGGCGCCGTCGGCCAGCGCACGGAACACCTGTTTGCCGTCCTCGGGCCACACCGACTCCTGGTCGGGGTAGCCGAACACCGCCACGTACGGGATCCCGGCGTCCGCGGCGGCGGCGGCACCGAGCTGCTCGGCCCCCAGGTTCAGGCCGGTCAGCACCACCGCGTCTGCGTGGAGCGTCTTCTTGGCGGACAGGATCTCCGCGAGCTTGGCACGCACCCCCCGGGCAACCGGATTGTCGCCGTACCCACCGAGCTCGGGGGGCCGGTGGCCCGACACGAGGATGAGACGGCCGGGCGGCAGCCGGGGATCGCGCTCGAGGTCACCGGCGGTCGGGGTGTCGGCCGGGCCGAGGTCGGACGGGGTCCCGGTTCCGGAGCGGCCGGTCTGCGTGGTGGCGGCCTCCACGGCCAGCCGGTCCACGAGGTCGTTCACCCGGTCCTGTGCGTGGCCCTTCACCCAGGTGAAGGTGATCTCGCCCGTCCGCTGCAGGTAGAGGTCGATCAGCGGCTCCCAGAGGTCGCGGTTGACCACGGGCTTGCGCTGGCTGCTCAGCCAGCCGCTGCGCAGCCACTTCTCCCACCAACGGTCGCGGAAGCAGTTCACCACGTAGGTGGAATCGCTCATCACGTGTACCGGGCCGGACAGGGCGCGCAGCGCCTCGAGCACGGCGGTGATCTCCATGCGCTGGTTGGTCGACCGTTCCTCGGCGCCGCTGGCGTAGGGCCCGTCCGGAACCGCCCACGCCCAGCCCCCGGGCCCGGGGTTCCGGAGACACGCGCCGTCGGTGTACACGATGGTGGTCACGACCCCAGTCTGCCGGACCGGCGTCCGGGAACGCCCGAGGGACCCCCGCCACCGCTGCGGGCTCGGGTTATGGCAGGCCCAGGGGCTGGAATTCGGGGTGTTCGGTGTCCTCCACCCAGGCGTCCAGGACCACCCAGTGCAGCGGCATCCCGAGGAAGAAGCTCTGGTTGGTGACCAGCAGCGATCCCCGACCGTCGAATCGGACGGCCGCCGGCAGGTCGTAGGGAACATCCTGGCCGAGGTGGTTGTCGACGGCGGTGGCCGGGAAGCGGGTCTCCTCCTGCCCGTCGGGGGTGAGGATCGCCACCCCGTTGGAGCCCGCGAGCGCCGCGTACAGTTTGCCCGAGGCGCCGAACCGGATGCCGTCGGGGCCGTCGGCCGGACCGAAGGCGTGGAAGACCGTGAGGTCGCCGGGTTCCGGCGCGTCGCCGAGCGGGAGGGTGTAGATCATGCCCTGCGTGGCCGAACCGGCGTCCTGGGACATGGACACCGAGAAGTAGAGGGTGTCGGCCTCCGGTCCGACGGCGATCCCGTTGGGACCGAAGATCCCGTCGAGGCGGGCGTCCTGGAACCAGATCTCGGCCTCCCCGCCCCCGGGCGGGATCCGGAAGATCGTGGCCGCCTCGAGTTCGGTCACGTAGAGGGCGCCGTCGGCGTCGAAGGCGAGGTCGTCGGGGAACGCGGCCTGATCCAGCAGTGTGGGCGCGCAAGGAGGAGGGGCGGAGTGGCACGCGGGCAGGTCGGGGATCGTGGCGTAGGTCTCCTGGGTGGGCGGATCGGTGGAGAGATCGAAGCGCAGGATACGCGGCGGGTTGCGGTCGACCACGTACAGGCGTCCGTCGCCGTCGAAGACCATGCCGAGGACCCCGTGCGCGGCATCGGTGGTCTGTCCCCGGATCTCCCAGGACCGAACGATCTCACCGTCCAGGTCGTACACGAAGATCATCGACGGCTCCGTGCGATGGGCGTTCACGAGCGACGTATGGGTCCCCACGTACACGAGGCCGTCGCGGACGGCCATGCCCTCGGGCTGGCCGGGTGGAGGCACGGTGGCGAAGACGCGCGTGTCGCCGATCTCGCGTTGCCCCGCGGAGGCCGGCGCGATCACCGGACCCGTCAACGCAAGTGCTGTCAGCAGGACGAGCAGTCGTGTCATGGTTACCCCCTCACGGGCCGGCCGGGTCTCCGTTCAGCGGTTCGCCGGGGCACCTGCGACCTCCTGCCTGTGCCGGTGTGGAGGAAGGCCGCGTCTGTGCGGCGAACCCCTGAGGGGAGACGAAGGAGGGGAGCGCACATGCAGGACCTGACCAGACGCCGGTTCCTCGGGGGGACGGCCGCGGGCGCGGCCGGGCTGTGGGTGGCGACCAACCTCGGCGCCCGCTGGGTGGGGGCCGCGAGCGTGGATCCCGAGCCCTTCCGGTACGGTGTCGCTTCCGGCGACCCGCTTGCCGACCGGGTCATCATCTGGACGCACGTCAGCGCCGCCGGCACCGTGGGCGTCGTCTGGCAGGTGGCCTCGACGCCGGACTTCACCGACATCGTGCGTTCGGGGATCTCCGAGGCCGGCGCCGACACCGACCACACCGTGAAGGTGGACGTGGACGGTCTGGACCCCGGGACCACCTACTGGTACCGGTTCCAGGCCCTGGGGGCCACGAGTCGTCCGGGCCGGATGCGGACCGCCCCCGCGTACGGCGGGGAGCAGCTGACCTTCGCCGTGGCGAGCTGCCAGAACTTCACCGCCGGCTACTATGCCGCCTGGGGCCACATCGCCGAACGCGACGACCTCGACTTCGTGATGCATGTGGGCGACTACATCTACGAGGGTGGTGGCGGCGGCGTACGGGACCACGACCCGGCCCACGAGATCCTCACGCTCACGGACTACCGGGATCGCTACCGCAACTACCGCTCGGATGCCGCCCTGCGCGCGGCGCACGCGGCCCACCCGTTCATCGCGACCTGGGACGACCACGAGGTCGCGAACAACAACTGGCGGGAGGGGGCCCAGAACCACCAGCCCGACGAGGGCGACTACATCGTGCGGCGCAACAACGCCTACCGGGCCTACGAGGAGTGGATGCCGATCCGGCTGCCCGGCGACCGTGATCAGACCGGCATGCGGATCCACCGAGATCTCGCCTTCGGCGATCTCGCGCACCTGATCATGCTCGACACCCGCCAGTACCGCGACGAGGAGCTCGCCAGCCCCCTGCCCGTCCCGGGGCCGCAGACGAACCCCGAGATCAGCGATCCGGACCGCACCTACCTGGGGGCCGAACAGAAGGCGTGGCTCAAGGAGCGACTCAGCTCGTCGACGGCGCGGTGGCGGATCATCGGCAACCAGGCGATGCTCGCCCAGTTCACCTACGGGCCGTGGCCGGACGAGGTGTCCGGGCCGCTCCAGGAGCTCACCGGCATGCCGCAGGACGGCTTCGCGGTGAACCCCGACCAGTGGGACGGGTACCAGGCCGAGCAGCGGGAGATGCTCGCCTACCTCAGGGACGAGGAGATCTCGAACGTCGTCGTCTGCACGGGGGACATCCACATGTCCTTCGCCAACGAGGTCTACGTGGATGCGGGGAAGTTCCGGGTGGAGGCGCCGGTGGCGGCCGAGTTCGTCGGCCCGTCGGTTTCGTCGAACAACTTCGACGAGTCCGTCGGCTGGCCGCC
>CAZLKN010000029.1:33478-40427 GCA_964560135.1 uncultured Actinomycetes bacterium
GAGGCGCGGGACAGGAAACCGATGGACGGGGCATCGGGGACCAGGATCGGGGGCGCCGACGGCCCGGGGTGGAGGCTGCCGTCCAGGCCGAGTCGTCCGGTGGCCACGAGATCGGCGGGAGGGGCGTCGTCGGAGGCCCCGACGGCCAGGACGCCGAGCGCCACCGGCAGGTCGAGCTCGCACAGCGAGGGCCCGGACAGCGGCGGGTCGATGTGGACGACCACGAGGTGCGCCGGTACGGGCAGGCGGGAGGTGCGCAGGGCCGTGAGCACGCGTTCACGCATGGCGCGGGCGCGCACCCGGGGCAGCCCCCGGATCACGAGGTCGGGGGCGCCGGGGCGGCCCTCGGCCCACACGCGGTACAGCCGCTCGCGGGACCGTCCATGGCAGTGGAACACCTGTCTTCACCTCCTCCTGCATGTGCTGGGCTGCCCGCACCATAGCGCCCGGCAGTGACAAAAATGGAACAGACGTTCGTCGTGCCGGTGCTCGGGGCGAGGGCCACCAGGACGACCGCGCACGGGTGCCTCGCCTACGGCGACGCGATGTCGAGGAGCGCAAGGCCTTCCACTCGCTCGAAGTGCTTGCGGTTCCTCGTCGCGAAGGGGATGCGGTAGCGCATGCACGTCCCGGCCTGAAGGCAGTCCGCGAAGCCGATGCCACGCCCCGTGGCCCGTAGCGTCGAGAACACCTCGCCGGCCCGGAGCGCGGACGCGAGATCCAGGGGGAGGGTACGGGATCGGAAGAGGCGCATCATGTCGTCGCGTCGATCGAGGAAGTCAGAGCCGACGCGTAGTTCGAACCCCGTGACGGCGGTCAGGCGGAGCGTTCCATCTCTCAACGTCGTTCGCACGAGGTCGGCGCCAGGGCCGCGGGCACGCAGGAAGTCGATGACGAGGTCGGTGTCGACGACTACGAGGCTCGCCACGTCTTCCGCACGTCGGAGATCCTGCGCTGAAGCTCCTCCGCCTCCTCGTCCCCGAGCGATCCTTCGAGGGACAGCAGGAGCTCCACCTCTTCGGAGGACAGGTCGTGAAGATACGCGTCCAGAGCCTCCCGCACGAGCTCCGAGAAGCCGCGGGTGCCGCGTCGCTGGGCGAGGGCGGTCAGGACACGATGCTGTTCGGCGGTGATCTCCACGGTGGTCCGCATGCACGCATGCTAGCATGCATCCACGGAACGGTCGTTCCCCCTGAGGTCAGGCCGCGGGCGTCGGGGACCGTGGGACCCGGGTGGCGTGCGCGCCGACGGCACCCACCGTCGCGGTCGACACCGCGAGCCCGGCCGCCGCCACCAGCCAGATGGCGCTGAAACCGTAGCGGCCGACGGTCCACCCGAGGATCAGGGGTCCGACGCCGGCGCCGAGGAACACGCCGGCCTGTGTGATGGCCGAGGACGCCGCGACGGTGCCGGTGTTCGCGTTCACCACCGCGTAGGTCATCAGGCCCGGCCATCCCCAGCCGGTGGCGAACGCCACGAGGACCAGGAGCGCGAACATCGTGCCCGTGCTGGGGGCGAGGGCGAGAAGGACGACCGCGCCGGCGGCGGTGAGGGTCGCCACGCCTGCGAAGCCGCGGCCCCCGATGTGGTCGGTCAGCGCGCCGGCCAGGACCCGCGCGAGGATGCTGACCGCCGAGCCTGCGAAGAGGAGGAGTCCCGCGGCGGACGGGGAGAAGCCGAGGGCCACGGCTGCGGCCACCAGGTAGGTACTGAGGGCTACCGGCGCCCAGGTGGCCAGTGCGGACCCCGCCGCGAGGGCGGCCAGTTGGCGCCGGCCGAGGGGCTCGACGTGCCGGCGGTCGTCGCCGTCGGCGGGGTCGTCGGCCGGGGGAGCGGCCTCCTTCGGGACGAGGGCCAGGACGAGTACGGGGACGACCGCGGCCACGAGGTAGGCCGCGCGCCATCCGAGCGTGACGACCAGCGTCGGAACGGCCAGTCCCGCCAGCAGGGCCGAGGTGGGGATCCCGGCGTGTTTGAGGCCGAAGACGAGCGCACGCCGCCGGGGAGCGCCCTGTGCCGCGAGGGCCTTGTTGGCGGCGGGGTTGGAGGCGCCGTACGCGGCCGCCGAGGCCACCAGCAGCAGGGTGAGGCTCACGAGGTCGCGGGCGCCGAGGCCGATGGCCACCACCAGGAGCCCGGACACCACGGCGTTGACCCGCATCGCCGTCCGCCAGCCGATGCGGTCGATGAGGCGTCCGAGGGGGATCGACGCCGCCGCCGAGGTGAGGAAGAAGGCCCCGGTGAGAAAGCCGAGCCCCGTGGGGCCGAACCCGAGTTCGGGGCCCATCTGCGGGAAGGCGGCGCCGAGCAGGAACACCGGCTGCGTGCTCGCCGTGACCACCAGGATCGCGACCAGTAACAGCCGCAGGGGCACGATCGTGGTGCGGGGCCCTCGGGCCGGACGGGACATGGTCACCACGATGCCACGGGTGCGGGAGGGTCAGCGCTCGGGGCCGAGGGCATCCAGAAGGCGGTCGACGAATGCGGCCTGAGCCGCGACCAGCTTCCGGCGGGCTGTGCCGGGGTCGACCCAAGCGACGCGGTCGATCTCGGGGAACTCCCGCGTTCGGCCGGAGCCCGGGGGCCACTCGGTGGTGAAGGTGTTGCTGCGGATCCCGGCGGGATCGAGGTCGCCTTCCAGGGCCCAGGCAGTGACGACCTTGCCTCCCGACTGGCGCACCTCGCCCAACAGGACGGGGTCGTCGTCGGGGGCCGGGCTCCCGAGCTCCTCGGCGAATTCCCGGCGGGCGGTCTCCAGGGGATCGTCGTCCATGCCGTACTCGCCTTTGGGGATCGTCCAGGCGCCTTCGTCGCGGCTGCTCCAGAACGGTCCGCCCATGTGGGCGATGAGCACCTCCGGGCCCTGTTCGGCGACCCGGTACAGGAGGATCCCGGCACTCCGTTTCGTCGGCATCGTGTCCAGTGAACTGCGGGATGGCTGGTCCCGTTGGAACTATAGGGGGGTGACCGGGCCCGAGATGCGGAGGCTCCCTCCGGAGCCGCTCATGCGGTTCCTCGGAGAGGAAGCCGGTCGGGCCGGCGTCACGACCTACGCGAGCCCACCGGGGGGATCGCCGCCCCCGGGGCTGGCGTGCCCCGAGGATCTGCTTGCGGCGGCCGTGCGGTCGGAGACGGGCTGCGTCCTGTACTGGAGCGGGACAGGTGGCCACCTCGTGATCCCGCCGTTCCACGTGGCGCAGGAAGCGGTCCTCCACGGCTTCCGGCTGGACGCGCTCCGCGATCTGTTCGACCGGCCCCGGCGGATCTGTGTCGTGCTGCTACGCCTCGGCGGCTTCGCCGTCGGGATATACGAGAACGACGTCCTCGTCTCGTCGAAGGTGGGGAGCCGGTTCGTGAAGGGCCGCCACAGCAAGGGCGGGAGCTCCCAGGGGCGCTTCGCGCGCCGCCGCGACGAACAGGCCCGGCACCTGTTCCGGAAGACCTGCGAGGTGCTGCGCGCCCAGATCGATGCCTATCCCCACCAGCTCGACCACCTGCTCACGGGCGGTGACCGGCGGACCCTCGCGGCGTTCGAGAAGGACTGCCCGGCCATGCGCGACCTCGAGCCCATCCGCCTGCGGCGCGTGCTGGACGTCGGCGACCCGAAGAAAGCCACATTGGACGCACTGCCCCGTCTCATGTACGAGAGCGTGGTGCTGAGCGTGGACACTTCAGGGCCGGAGCATTCGACCCGATGAAGGGACGGACTTTCGTTCCCGTCGCGATCCTGACGGGTATCGTCGCGATCTCGTTCGCGGCCATCCTCGTGCGGGTGGCCGAGGCACCGGCGCTGGCGCTCGCCTTCTGGCGGAGCTTCGGGGGCGCCGTGGCGCTGGCCCCATTCGCCCTGCGCGCCGGGCGCCGGGGGACCGTCCTCGGTCGCGGCGACCTCCGGCTTCTCGCGGCTTCCGGTCTGTTCCTCGGGTTGCACTTCGCTCTGTGGATCGGCTCGCTCTCGTTCACGACGGTGGCCTCGTCGGTGACGCTCGTCACGGCGTCCCCGATCTTCGTCGCCCTCGGGGCGGCGTGGTTCCTGGGGGAGCGGTCGGGTCGCCGGACCTGGATCGGGATGGCGGTGACCATCACGGGGGCGGTGGTGATCGGCGCCGGGGACCTCACCGGGCTCGCGTTCGGCCCCCGGGCGCTGCTCGGGGACGCCATGGCGCTCGCCGGGGCGGTGGCCGTGAGCGGGTACCTGCTCATCGGGCGCTCGGTCCGCCGGCGGGAGATCCCGAACGCGGTGTACGCGTCGATCGTCTACGCCACGGGGGCCGGGGCCCTGCTCGTGGCCTGCGTCGTGACCGGCACCCCGCTGGGGGGCTACCCGGCCGCGACCTGGCTGGCGATCGCGGGGCTCGTCGCCGGCCCCCAGCTCCTCGGGCACACGGTCTTCAACGCGGTGCTGCGGTACGTGAGCGCGACGGTCGTGGCCATCGTGGTCCTCGCCGAGCCGGTGGGCGCGACCCTGCTCGCCTGGCTGCTGCTCGCCGAGGTGCCGGCGACGTTGTTCTGGATCGGGGGGCCGCTGATCTTGGCCGGCGTCCTCGTGGCCACCGGACGGCGCCGCCGTAAGGTCGCCGCCCCGCCCCTGTGAGCGGCTACCTGCACGGCTGGTTGCGTAGACCCTGCCGTCCCGTCGTGCTGCACTCCGGATATGCCGTCGGGATGTCCGCCTCGATGATCGGGAACACCACCGACGACGGGTGGTGCGCCGACGTGAAGATCGTGTTCAGGGCCGGCGCCGGCAGTGAGGCGAAGCCCCACAGGTCGGGCACGATGTTCGGGGCGTTCACCCAGATGCGGATCTGGGAACCGGCCCGGAAGGCGTGACCGAAGGGGAAGATCTCGACGCGAGCCAGGGTGGGATGCCCGGGGACGAGCGGGGCCTTGTCCCCCAGGCGGTGCGTCTGGAACGGACGCAGCTCGGTGGAGAAGCGCGGATCCTCGACGCGGTGGCTGGCGCGCAGCCACCCCTTCTGGACGAAGACCTCCGTGCCGTCCGGACGGATCTCGGTGAGCGTGACCTCGAGGTCGGTGTCGGGTGCCGTGCTCGCGATCCAGAGGTCGGCACTTGCCGTGCCGAGCATGAGGGCGTCGGTGTCCAGCGGGTCGCTGGTGAAGGCGGCGTAGGTGCCCGGCGGTGGTTCACGGGTCCAGTCGCCCTGGACCGGGCCGATCTCGTGGCCCCCGCGCTCCTGCGTGCCGGCGAACGGCACATACAGGTAATCCACGGCGCCGTGCAGGCGGGCATCCACGGCATCGAGGCTCGAGAGGCGCTCGGCGGGCGGGTGGCCCTCCGAGGTCATCGTGCCGTCAGGTGTGAGGAACAGACGGGTGGCCTCCGTCTCGGACGGGGGCCAGGCGGAGAAGGTCTGGCTGAAGCCGGCGCGGCGGCCGCCCTCCGCACCGTTGTCGAAGTTGATGGCCACCGGGTCCTCGTCCCAGTACTCCTCGACGGTGGCGTCGGGGAAGCCCATGTCGGTGATGTGGGTGGCGCGACCGGCCTCCTCGTAGCCGAAGACGTGACCGAAGTCGCCGGGGACCGACGGGCGCCCGCGGAGGGCGAACTCCAGGAACCGGTGGATGTGGGGGAGCATCTCCTCGCCGTAGTACTCGCCGTGGTCGCCGTTGGCGCTCACGAACTTCCACGGCAGGCCCGGACGGAACCGCTCGATCAGGTGCGTGGCCCGGGAGCCGACCTGCTCGTCCTGCCAGGACTCCACGAGCATCGTGGGCACGTCGATGCGGTCGGCCCACCACCAGGGCGACCGCTCCCAGAACAGCGGCCCGTCGAACTGGTTGTAGAGGGCCTGCACGAAGGGGTTGAAGGGCGTGTTCGGCAGGTGATCGGGCTGATTCTCGAGGCACTCGTTGTCGTCGGTGTTGTCGGCCCACCAGGCGTACCCGGAGGTCATCGTCTCCACGGCCCGCCCCGCCGACCAGTAGGAGGCGAAGGTGGCGTTGAGGATCCCGCCGGGGAACGGCACGTCGCGGTACAGGTCGCCGAAGACGTGGCCGGGGACGATCGCCGCCAGCCCCTCGGGCTGCTGCGCGGCCACGAACAGCTGCGTGATCCCCGGGTAGGACTTGCCGACCATCGCCAAGCGTTCGCCGAGCTGCGACGGGCGCTCGTAGCCTGGGGTGAGGCGGTTTCCGGTCAGCCACTCGACGGCTTCCGCGCCGTCGAGGGCCTGCCGGGGCTCGAAGTAGTCGAAGTACCCGCCGGAGCAGTGCGTCCCCCGCATGTTCAGACCGATCACGGCGTAGCCGGCCTCGAGGAAGCGGTGGTGGAGTCCGTCGTAGATCGACTCGGCCGGGATGTAGCCGGAGTAGTCCATGACCATCGGGTAGGGACCGTCGCCCCACTGCTCGGGGTCGGGCAGCAGCGCCTGGAACTTGAGCGTGACCCTGTCGCTCATCGGGATGTACCCGTAGACGGGCCCCGGTCGGTCGGCATGGGCTGCGCCCGGAACCAGGATCGACCCCAGCATGAGGACCGTGAGGACGGCTGCTACTCGACGCACGAGGACCCCCTTCACGCTGTACGGCCCGCGGGAGGCGAGCCCTTGCTCACTGTTCGCCATGGGACGCCGGTATCCTGCCGGCGAACGGCTGCCGTAGGCTGGCCGCACATGTCCAAGAGGAAGATCACGCTGGATCTCCACCCCATCTACAACAAGGGTGAGCTCATCGACGCCGCACTCGCCCAGGCCCTCGAGGACGCCGAGGATCGCAAGGCCGCGGAGCTCGAGATCATCTACGGGAAGGGGAGCGGAGCGCTCAAGAAGCGGGTCCTGCGCTTCCTGGACCGCAAGGAGGTCCGCGCCCGCTACCACCGCATCAACAAGGATCCGAAGAACTGGGGCCGGGTGTTCGTCTACTTCCGGTGGGCGCGGGGGCAGTGATCCCGCTGGGTTGCATCGCCGGCCGGCGATATGCGAACATGCGT
>CAZLKN010000030.1:0-8334 GCA_964560135.1 uncultured Actinomycetes bacterium
GTTGTCACCGCGGTTGAGCTCGGGCTGCCTCGTGCGCCCGACACCCAGTCCCCGGCGCAGGCGAGCGATCCGAACCCGGATGCGGGCCAGGAGATCGAGGTGTCCGGCAGCGGATTCGAGCCCGGAGCGCGCGTCGAGGCGATCCTGTTCTCCGAGCCCCGCGTCCTAGGTGTGGCCACCGCCGACTCGACGGGCTCGGTGACGATGCGGGTCACGATCCCGCGTGACGTCTCCGGACGCCACGAGCTACGCCTCGTCGGACCGAACCCCGCCGGGGGGACGCACCGGGCGGTCACCGTCCTGAACATCACCGGCGATCCGACCCTGCCCCGGACGGGCATGGACCTCACGACCTACGTGGTCATCGCCCTGTCGCTCATCACCCTCGGTGAGATGCTCCTCGGCGGCACCCTGTTCGTCCGCCGCCGCCCCGGCGACACCTGGTAGTCGGGGGCCCCGCCACGCGGGCGGAGCCCCCTTCCACGGATCAGCAGGGCGGTGAGCCGACCGCCTCGTCGATCGCTTACGGGTACGAGGCGGACTGGCCCTGCGAGTCGTCCCCCCAGCAGTGCACGCTGGCGTCGGCGAGCAGCACGCAACTGTGCCGCTGCCCGGAGGTCACCTGCACCGCCGGCGGCAGGTCCGCGTAGCCGTCCGATTGCCCCTCGGCGCTGCGACCCCAACACGTCGCCGCACCCGTGGCGAGCAGCGCGCAGGTGTGGAAGCGGCCGTTGGCCACCTGGACAGCTGGGGGCAGGTCGGCGTACCCGTCCGACATTCCGCTGTCGGTCGATCCCCAGCATTCGACGGCTCCCGTGGCGAGGGACGCGCACGAGTGCACACCGCCGGCACTGATGCTGGTGGCCGGTCCGGCGTGCACGGCGGCCTGGCCATCGCCGTTCCATCCCCAGCACGTCACCGAGAGGTCGGCCAGCATGGCGCACGTGTGGAAGGCGCCGGTGGCGACGCGCAACGCGGGCGGCGATCCGTTATAGCCCGTCGCCTGACCGCGGGTGTTGAGCCCCCAGCAGTTTACGGTGCCATCCAGCAGCAGCGCGCACGTGTGGTGCCCGCCTGCGGCCACCTGGATCGCGGGCGTGGCACCGTCGTAGGACGCCGCCTGCCCGGAGCTGTTCAAACCCCAGCACCGCACCGCGCCGGGCAGCGTCACGGCACAGGTGTGCCCGCCCGTGAACCACTCGCTGGCGGCGACCTGGATCGCATCCCCGCCGCCGTACCCGGCGGCCTGTCCGACGTTGTTCATACCCCAGCAGTGGACGTTACCGGTCGCCAGCAGCGCGCACGTATGGTAGCCGCCGGCCGCCACCTGCACGGCCGGTGGATCGGCGGCCGCCGCCTGCGGCGGGGCACCGGGCCCCGCCAGCAGCGCACCAATGACGACCACGAACGCCCAGCGTCGATGCGACACCTCGATCATCCCCCTTCGTCTTGCGACGGCCTACGGGTAAGAGGCCGTCTGTCCCTTGGTGTTACGACCCCAGCAGGTCACGCTGCCGTCGCCGAGCAGGGCACAGGCATGATCGTGACCGGCGGTGACCTGCGTCGCATGCGGGAGCGCCCCGTACCCGGTGGCCTGTCCGTCTCCGTTGTATCCCCAGCACTGCGCGCTCCCGTCCACCAGCGCGCAGGAGTGCCGGTAGCCCGCAGCAACCTGTGTGGCCGGTGGGGGCCCGGTGTAGCCGGCCGCCCGTCCGTAGGAGTTCAGCCCCCAGCAATCCACATCGCCGGTGGCGAGCACGGCGCAGGTGTGGGAGATCCCTCCGGCCACACCGACGGCCGGGCCCGCGTGCGGCGCCACCTGGCCGAAGCTGTTCGACCCCCAGCAGGTGATGGCGCCGGTGGCCAGGACCGCACAGGTGTGGGCATTCCCGGAGCCGATCGCCACCGCCGGCGGGATACCGCTGTACCCCGCCGACTGACCGAGGCTGTTGCTCCCCCAGCACACAACCGAGCCGTCCGCACGCAGGGCGCACGAGTGTGTCGTCCCGACGGTGACTTGGGTGGCCGGCGGAAAGCCGTTGTACCCCGTCGACTGCCCGGCACCGTTGTAACCCCAGCAGACCACCGAACCGTTCACACGAAGGGCGCAGGAGTGCCGTCCGCCCGCGGCGACCTCCACGGCCGCGAACGGCACACCGGCGTAACCGTTGGACTGCCCGTGCGAGTTGGAGCCCCAGCAGTGCACCGCGCCGGTGGTCTGCACCACGCAGGTGTGCTCGAAGCCCGCCGAGACGTGCGTGGCAGGGGGCGGCGGCGGGGGCAGCGGGGTGTGGATCCGGTCCTCGGCCTGACCGACGGCGTTGTCCCCCCAGCAGTGGACGTTATCGAGCGACGTCAGCGCGCAGCTGTGGGTCCGTCCGGCCGCCACCTGGGTGACGTCCCCGCCGTTGTATACATCGAGCTGACCCTGCGCGTTCGACCCCCAGCATTGGGCCGACCCACCGGCGCTGGCGATGCAGGTGTGGTCCCAGCCGGCGGCCACCGAGACGGCGTCCGCACCGGTCTGGTCGTCGGCCTCCCCGTAAGGGTTGTAGCCCGAGCACAGGACGTCATTCGCCGTCCGCACGCAGGTGTGCCAGTTGCCGATGGCCACCTCGAGGGCGGGCTCGGGCTCGGTGTAGCCGTCCGACTCGCCCCAGGCGTTGGCTCCCCAGCAGTGCACCTCGCCGTCGTCGATCAGGACACACGCGTGACGCGTCCCGGCGGCGACCCCGACACCGCCCCCAATCGGCCAGCCGTTGGACTGTCCGTGGTCGTTCCAACCGAAGCAGCGCACGTCGCCGGTTGACCGCAGTACGCACGTGTGCCACGAACCGGCCGCCACCGCCACACCGTCCCCCGACCACCAGCCCTGCGACTGCCCGTAACCGTCGTCGCCCCAGCAGGCGGCGTCGCCGCCGACGAGCAGCGCACAGGTGTGGTGGGCACCGGTCGTCACCTGGATGGCGTCCCCGCCGGTGTAGTCCTCGGACTGACCGGACTCGTTGCTCCCCCAGCAGTCGACGTGACCGAGATCGGTCACCGCGCAGGTGTGAAAGTCACCGGCGTCCACCTGCACCGCGGCACCGAGCGAGGTGTCCGGGGTCGACAGCTCGATGGAGACGGGGTTCGGGGGCCGATCGGCCTGGCCGGCCAAGGCCGCTGGAGCGCCCAGCGTGAGAAACAGCGCGACGACACCGTGGACGAACGAACGCGGGCCTGCCGAAGCCGCCATGGTTCCCCCCCAATTGTCTGGCGCCGGAGCGCCGTCCTCGCCACGATCTTCGCCGTCCGCGTCCGATTTCCTTCCGACGGTGGCCGTCCCGCCGGGACGATCCTTCGGGGGCTACAGCGCCAGGACGTCCTGCTCGTTTGTGGCGGTGTTGCCCACGGTGTCGGTGGCCGTCGCGGCGACGGTGTAGGAGCCCGGCAGAACCGTGATCGAGCAGCGGTACGGCGGGCCGTACAGCGTGCACACCGTTTCGCCGTCCACCCGGAACTCCACGGACGCCACGTCGCTCTCGGCGTCGGAGGCCGCGGCCTCCAGCGTGAAGGTCGTCCCCGCCACGACCGCCGGGTAGCCGGGCTCGGCGGGGGTGAGGGCTTCGGAGTCCTGCACGTACACGCCGCCGGGGCGCGGACGGGTCAGCGTGACCGACGGGGCCCCCACCTCCGACCACCAGGCGTCCACAAGACCGTCGCGGGCGTCGGACCACACCACCACGTTGCCGGAGACCGCCGGGCTCCCCTGGGGGCCGGGCCCGGGACCCACCACCGTCTCGGTTCCGTCGCGCAGGTCGTGGAGCCGGATCTGCGGCACCCCGTCGCGGTGGTCCACCCACACGACGTTGCTCCCCGAGATCGCCGGCGCGGTCCGCGGGGTCCCCACCTCGCCGATGACCTGTTCGTTAGGCTCGGCGACCTCACTGATCCAGATCTGGGACACACCGGTGGCGTCGTCCTGCCAGACCACCTTCCCGCCGGACACCGACGGCGCGGTCTGATTCCCGAGCCGCCGCACCACCGCCACCTCGCATCCGAGGTCGAGGTCGCGCGCGAAGATGTCCGCGTCGTCCCCGCGGTAGTCGACCCAGACGATCTGGCCCCCGGCGATCACCGGAGCGACCTGGTCGTGGGTCTCGGTGACCACCGGGATCCGCAGGCCGGAGGCGAGGTCCTGGAGGAAGATGTCCCACTGGCCGTTGCGGACCTCCTGCCAGACAACCCGTGCTCCGTCGATCGCCGGCCTCGCCTGGTCGGCGGCATCGACCGCGACCGGCTGCTCGATGCCCGTGACGAGGTCGTAGAGGTAGATGTCCCAGCCCCCGTTGCGTGCGTCTTGCCACACGACGCGGTTGCCGGAGATGGCGGGGTGGGTCGCGTCCCAGGCCCCGCCCGACACCGTCCAGGTCTGTCCGGTCTGCACGTCGCGGGCGAGGACGTCCCAGCTGCCGGCACGGAACTCCTGCCAGGCGACCTTCGTCCCGGACGCGGTGACGTTCAGCCGCTCGCCCACGAGACCGTCGACGACCGGCAGGGAGGTCCGGGAGGCGGCACCCGCGGGCGTCCCGGAGGCCACCAGTGCCAGCACCGCCACCACCACGACCGCAGCTCCCCGCACGATCCCCCCTCACGCCTCGGTGCCCGGCCCCCGGAGAGTTCGCCACAGACGGTCCGCATTCCTGCACCGATCGGGAGGATTCGGACGGTCATGCGTCGAATCCTTCCGGCTGGGGCGGCACCGGGCCGCCTTCCATCCCTGGGGGGGTCACGATGCGCTCGAACCGTCGTCTGGTCTTCGTCCTCGCGTGTGCCATCTTCCTGCCGCTCGTTCCGACGACGTCGGTGCAGGCGTCCCACGGCGGCGCCCACGCCACCATCAAGTACTGGGACGTCGGCGGTGATCCGGTGATCAAGGGCTTCGACCCCCACGAGACCCTCGAGGATCTCCAGGGCGTGACCGGACACGTGTCGACGCCGGAGGCACCCCTCACCCTCATCACCTCGATGGAGAACACCCGCGGCGGTTTCTGCGGACCGATGTACTGGAACCCGGCGACCAACCACTTCAAGACCTATCCGGTGACCGGTGGCCTCCAGGTCGCCGTCGCGCTCAACGAGGATGCCCCCGTCCTGACCGAGGGCTCGAAGACCTTCCAGCCGGGTGACACCTGGTACACGGTGCAGGGCAACCCGAGCTACGGCGTCTACGTCCACTTCCGCGGCACGGACGACTTCCGCCGCTACGAGAACCTCTCGGGGGCCGCCGTGGGCCTGCGTATGGACCAGCGCACGGGCAAGGTGTACGTCGCCGAGTTCAGCACGAACTCGCTGCTGGAGTTCGACCCCGCCACCAACACCGGCCGCCGCTGGGACATCGGCAACCGCCCCTACTGGCTGGACATCGACACCTCCGGACGCGTCTACACCACGGCCGCGACGGCCAACGGCCTCCCCGACCAGGTGGTGCGTCTGGATCCGGCGACCGACGAGATCCGCCGCTGGGACATCCCCGGTGGCGGGCTCCAGACCTCGGTGACCTTCGGCATGGGCAACGGCAACCGCGTGGACGACAACGGGCACATCTGGTTCAGCCTCACCACCGCCGACAAAGTGGGACGGCTCATCCCGGACACGGACACCATCGAGCTCTATGAGCGAAACGCCCTGGACGACCCCAACGGGATCGCGTCCTCGGGCTCCGGCGCCTCACAGCAGACCTTCTTCACCCAGCGCAGCGCGAGCCGGCTCGGGCTGCTCACCGTGTCCTCCGGCGTGCCGGCGGTGTCGTCGGTGACGCCGGCCACCTCCACCGCGACCGCCACCACGGTCACCCCGACCCCCCGGGATTTCGTGATCACCCCCTACGAGGCCACCATCGAGCCCCAGACCTTCGACTCCCAGGGCGACACCGACCAGGGCATCATCCACTTCCCGTTCCCGGCCGGCGTCACCGGCCCGGCGGGGATGTCGCGGGTGGCGGCCCCGGGGACGATCTACGGCTCGCTGGAGGGCACCGACCACGTCTTCGAGGTCTACAGCGACGCGATCATCGCCCCACCGGGCGGCTGTCCCGACGGGCCGTCGATATCGCTCACCGTGACCCGTCCCGCGCCCGGACGTACCTACGAGGACGACATCGACGCGGGCTCGAGCGGATCCAGCGCGATCGTCGTCCGGGGCTCACCGCTGACGGTCGAGGCGACCTCGTCGGACCCGGCGGCCACCCAGAAGGTGGACGTCTTCGTCGACGGCGTCCTCGCGGGCACCGACACCACGGCCCCCTACTCGGTCACGGTGCCGACCCTGCTGACACCCGGTTCCCACTCGATCACCGTCGCGGCGACCGAGAAGGACCGTCCGTCCTGCCGCGCCGTGGAAACCGTCGTCGTGATCGTGGAGTGCTTCGACGTGCTGGCGACGATCGACCGTCCGGAGTTCGGGCGCGTCTACGACCACGACAACGACATCGGCGCCTCCGGCGGCGACGCGCTTGTCCTCAACGGCGACATCACCGCCACGGCGACCTCCTCGAACCCGGCCCGCACCGCGCGCGTGGACTTCCGGATGAACAACGGGCCACCCGTGGCGGATCCGAGCGACCCCTACCAGGCGACCTTCGACGCCGACCCGCTGCCCCCGGGCCTCCACCAGTTCACGGCCACCGCCGTGGAGGAGAATCCCCACTGCACGAACACCGCCACCAAGCTGTTCCGCAAACCCGACCCGAGCCTCAAGGGCGTGGCCCAGACCTTGTTCACCGCCACCAACGTGCCCGCCGAGCCGCAGGTGTGGGTCGGCGGCGCCGAGGTCGGACCGACCTCGGGCAGCGACTTCATCCGGATCGTCGAGCAGCCCCTGCCCCCGGTGGTCGATCACCTCAACGTGGCCACCGACCAGTCCGAGGGCTCGACGGCCGCCGGGAACTTCTACGCCGAAAGCGACTCGCTGATCACCGACGTGAGCCTGCTCGGCGGCTTGATCGAGGCCGACGTGCTCCACGCCCGCGTGCGGGCCGACCTCGACGTCGCCACCGTGACCGCCACCACGAGCGACGCGGGGACCGAGATCGTGAACCTGCGGATCGCCGGCACCCAGATCCTCGCCCTCAGCGAGCCCAACCTGCGTGTCGACCTGCCCGACGACAAGGGTCACGTGATCGTGCAGGAGACGGTCGTGGACGGCGAGGGGGCGCGCCAGGAGATCACGGTGAACATGATCCACGTGTTCGCCCGGACCCCCGACTTCAAGGGGGAGATCATCGTGGGCTCGGCCCACGCCGGCGTGAACCTCGCCGGCGACGTGTTCTTCGGTCCGGAGACCGACCTGATCCACCGTGCCGACGACGCGGGCACGAAGGCCGACGCCGGCGACGACGCGGCGACGGCCGTCCCGATCTCGGCGAACCCTGGCTTCCTCTCGGGGTCCATGACGCCCGGCGACGACCTCGACGTGTACTCCTTCGAGGCCCGCCAGGGACTCCGGGTCATCTCGGTGCTCAAGCCCGCAGAGCGGGAGGTGGTGCACGTCAACCCGATGCCGCAGGCGCCACCGGCGCTCACCGTGCCCGGGATCACCGGGTTCATCCTCGACGCCGTCGCCGCCGTCTCCGCCCAGGGCCCCTTCCAGCCCGACTTCAACCTCGTGCTCCGCGACCCCACCGGCGAGGTGCGGGCGGAGAGCACCAACGCCGGCAGCCTCCCGGACCGGGTCGAGCTCAACATCGACCTGCCTTGGGAGCCGGAGGACGCCGTGGACACCTGGACCCTGGAGATCAGCCGGGTCGCGGGCTCGCCGGACGGCTTCTACAGCCTCTCGCTGGGGCTGCTGCCCGTGCCCCTGCGCGAGCAGGACGACGCGGACGAGCCCGGCGACGCCTCCGACCTCTGCTCGTCGTCCCGTGTGCTCAACCCCCAGATCGACGAGCCCGGCGAGGTCACGAGCACCACCTTCGCCGGTGTGATCCGGGACGACGACCAGTCGGACTTCTACGAGTTCCAGGCCACCGTCGGACAGCTCATCACCGTGGTCATGAAGCCCGACGAGCTCGCCGACGGCGCCGACCTCGACCTGTTCCTGTACACCCCCCGGTTCCCGGGCGGGGTGCAGGAGTGCTCGACCCCCTTCTCGGGCTCGACCAACGGCAAGTCGATCACCAAGGCCCTGCCCGAGGCGGTGGTGCAGCTGCCGGCCGAGTTCACCGGGACCTACGGGATCGAGGTCCGCCGGATCAACGCCGTCGCGAACTACTACGTCGACGTCGACGTGACCAACCCGCTGCCGACCCTTCCCGACAACGACGCCTTCTCGGGCACCGACGCTCAAGGCATCTGC
>CAZLKN010000030.1:8434-26545 GCA_964560135.1 uncultured Actinomycetes bacterium
GCCGACCCTTCCCGACAACGACGCCTTCTCGGGCACCGACGCTCAAGGCATCTGCGCGGCGCTGCTGCCCACCGCACTCACCTCGGGTGTCTACCAGGGGCGCCTGTCGGACTACCCCACCGACGACCTCGAGGACTGGTACGACGTGGATCTCGCCCCAGGCCAGGATCTGACGGCGATCATGAAGCCCTCGGAGTTGTCCAACTTCGACTTCGAGCTGTACGACCCGGCCTGCAACCCGGTCCCCCCGGGTCAGGGCACGGTCAACAACCAGCCCACGTCGGTGCCCGAGACCGTTCGGATCGTGGACGCCGCCGGGGGCCGGTACAAGCTGCGGGTACAGAAGGTCAGCGGGGGTGGGAACTACATGCTGGGGGTGGCGGTCAACCCGTAGAGGTCAGCCGGCACCGTCGGCGGCGGCACGCTCGAAGGCGCGGCGTCCGACCTGCTGCCCGACCTCGAGGCCGACCTCGTTGTCGTAGCGGGGGTGGATCCCGCCGAAGAAGCGGGACATCGCCGCATCGGTGGCCAGCGCCCGGTGCATGGCCCGGTCCCCGGGGAACCACAGGGAGAGCAGCTCCGCCGTGGCCCCGGAGAAGGTCGAATGCCCGGAGACGTAGCCGGGGAACGGCGGGGTGCCGATGTACGACGTCCACTCCGGATCCCACATCCGCCGGATCGTCGTGACCGGACGGTCGGACCAGTAGTGGAACTTCGCGTCCCACGCCGCGATCCCGGCGTCGGCGATGGCCGCGCCCAGGTGGGCCAGGAGCCGCGCCTGCCGCATCGTGTTCAGCTCGTGGCGCTCGGCGGCCTCGAGGCCGATCCGCAGGTTCATGCCCGGCGGCGTCTCGCTGCCGGGGTCCCCTGCCCAGTACTCGGCGATCTCCTTCTGCCGGTCGGTGAGATCCTGTGAGGCCGCGTACACGTCGTAGGCGGCGGCCTCGTACTCGTCGCCGTCGCATGCGGGCGGCGGGGGCGGACGGAACTCGTCGCCGGAGGACATCACGAAGGGTCGCACCGATCCCCACAGCGGCTCCAGGGGGTCGGAGCGGAAGGCCGGCGGCGTCGGCTTCCAGTTGCACTTCCCCTCGATGCGTCCGCTGCCGTCCCAGACCGCGTCCCACCCGTCGTCTGCGCGCGCCTGCAGCGCCGTCCGGGCGACGGCCTTGCCGAGGGTCAGACCGGCGTCGATGTCCGACCGGTAGGCGGCGCCTGCCCACACCCGCGACAGCGCGGCCTCCCAGGCCATCGCCTCGACCTCGGCGACCGCCTCGTCGGGGAAGAAGGCCGGCAGCAGCGCGGCGGCCACGCCGGCGGCTGCGGCGTGCTCGCTGGGGTAGGAGGGGGCCGGGGGCACGTCAACCACCGGGTCGACGAGCGGCGACACCATCGACGGCGTGGGGCGCTGGTGGCAATACTTCGCGTTCCAGGTGACGACCATCGCATCGGACATCGCCGTTTCGAAGATCGCGATGAGCCGGGCGATCCGGGGCGGGTTCAGATCGGGCGAGGTGGAGTTGCGTTCGATCATCCCGAGGAGCACCTCGGTCCACGGACCCACGGCCGCGCCGCTGCCCCAGCGCTGCGCCGCCTGCACCTGCTCCGGAGTCCGGGTCATCTGGACAGCGTGGACGTCGGCGAGCTCCACCGCGTACTGGGCGGACCCCATGGCCGGTGGCGGGGGTACGGCCACGTCGCCGAGCGCGACCTGCCAGGTCTTCCAGCGGCCGGCGCCGGGCTCCTCGGTGAACCTGGTGAGTCCCGTCTGCCGGAGCGCCACGGGGGCCGGATCGCGCACATCGCAGACCGGTGACGCGGCCTCCGCCGACGGCGCCCGGGCTGGGAGGACGGCGAGCAGGGATGCCACGCATCCGAGAGCCAGTGCCTTCGCCCACATGGTGGTCCCCCCAGGTCGTCTGCGATGTCGGTGGCGATCGATGTCCTTGACCCTTCGACGTCTTGGGCCTTTTCTCCTGCGCACGAGTTGCAGGATTCGGGGCCCCGGACGGCGAATATCCACGTCAGCGATGGCATCGGGCCGTCGAGTGCCTTGGGGGGTGTCATGAGATCCGTCCGAAGCCTCGCCTTCGCCGCTGCCGCGGTGATCGCTTCGGGGGCTACTGGCCGTTCGGCCACGAGGACGGGTGGAGCATCGACGACGTCCGCGTGAGCTTCGAGTAAGGAGACCGCCATGAGAACCCGAACAGCGCTGCTGGCGGTGGCGGCCATCGCCGCCGCACTGATGCTGCCCGTGTCTCCGACGCACGGCCAGAGCATGGGGGTGCTGGGACACGGCCAGCACACCGAGGGACCGACCAAGGTCGTGTCGGCCCCCTTCCTCGGTGACCGTACCGTGGGGCCGTTGACGGCCAGCTTCTCGGTCGGCCTCGACCACGCGATGTGCGCGGTCGGCGAGGCCTCCGGTGAAGTCGCTCCGTTCAACATGCTCGTCTACGCGACGGACATCACCGACCGGATCTGGGACACCGATGAGGAGACCGAACGGCCGACCTACACGCTGCGGGGCACCGCCCGCTCGGTGACCATGGTCGGCAGCGCCGTCGTAGAGGACGTGACAACGCCGTTCTCGGCCACCGCCCACGACAGCGGCGACCCGCTCATCGGCGACTACTTCCACATCTCGATCGACACCGTCCTGTGGCCGCACACCACCTTCGGCACCGACCTTGACGGCAACCCGTTGCCGCTGTTCGCCGGCGACGTGGCGATCGGTCAGGGCATCGCGGGCCCGAACTAGCCGATGGGGGGACGGGCCCTCGCGGCGGCGACGATCCTGATCGTCGCCGCCGTGTGTCCGGTGCCGGCCTCCGTCGCCCAAGAGCCGTCGCCGACCTTCGAGGCGGTGACGGTCTGGCAGCACCGGCTGCCCGGCGGCGACTGGGACGTCTGGTACGCGATCCTCGGCCGTCCTTCGTCCGACGCGCCGCCGTCGCAGCTCGGCTGGTGGACGCCGTCGGGGCCCCCGGGCGACGCCCTCGCGTCGCTCGGCGGCGACGACGAGAACCCCCACGTGACCGTCGTCCCCGGGACCACCCGCGCGGTGGCGGTGTGGGACAACGGCGGCGACATCCGGTGGGCCGAGCTCGGTCCGTCCGGGCCGGCCCCGGCGCAGACCCTCGTGTACGGCAGCGCTTCCGATCGCAACGTGGATCCCGCGGTCGCCTTCGACACCGACGGCACCGGGCTCGCCGTCTGGGTGAACCGGTCGGGGGACGGCGACGTGCTCCAGGCGGCCGGCTACGACGGATCGGCGTGGTCGTCGGAGATGGTGGTACCCGGCTCAGGCGGCGCGGCGTCGCTGCCCGAGCTCACCTTCCTCGACGCCGACGGAGGCACCCGCACCCCGCACGCAGCCCTCGTCGCCTACGCCGACTTGCACGACGGCCGGCAACGCACCCACACCGCACGCTGGGACGGGGACACGTGGGAGCCGGCCACCCCCGTCCCCCTCGATGCCGATCAGGAGGCGCTGGTCGAAGACCACGGCTCCGCGGACTACGACCGTCCGCAGGGGGCCTTCGCCCGCCTCGACGTGGGGGCCGAGGTCGGCGGCGGTGCCCAGGTGCTGTGGGCGGGGCCCGCCGGCGAGGACCTCGCGGAGCGTTTCATCTCCCCGAGCGTGCAGGGCGCGCGCCTGCACCCCGACGGCACGTGGTCCGCGATCCGCTCCCCGAGCGGCAACCCGGGCATCTCCGGCACCTGCCACAGCCCCGCGGTGGCAATGACCGGCTACGACGACCTCGTGGGGGTCTTCGGGTCCACGAGCCTGCTGGAGCACACGCGCATCGTCGGCGGCGAGGTCACCGACCTGCAGTTCACCTACAACTCCGACCACGACGACGCGCGGCCCTCGGTCGCCCCGCTGCGCGACCGCGTGGTCACCGTCGCCTCCGGACTGTCCTTCCCGTGGAACCCGTCGTCCGGCGACGTGATCGTGTGGTCGATCGGCACCCTGCGTCCGGCCTACGCCGACAAGGGGGCCTCGGTCACCTGGAGCGACCCGCTGGCCATCGACGTGGCCGGCGAGGCCCGATACCCGGAGGTGGCGTCCGCGCTCGGGGGGACGAACAACCCGCTGTCGGTTCGCAAGGGCGGGCATGCGTACGCCAGCTCGGTGTCGGACACCACGGTGGCGGACACGGGCCGGGTCATGGGGGCCGACGGTTCCGACCGCGCGGACGAAGCCACCTTCGGCGCCGGCGACCTGTCGTTGACGGGGGCCGCCGGCAGGGTGGTCCGGGTCGGCGACGGCGCCGTGGCCACCGCCACCATCGGTGAGGTGCATCTGGACGTCGTGCCCCGCATCGTCCTGCGGGGGGTGAGAGCGACCGCGAGCAATTCCTGCTCGGAGGGGGGCGCAACCGACGCGACCGCGTTCACGGTGCAGGTGGGCGACGAGCCGCCGGTGCGCGTCGAGCCGCGCCGCAACATGTCGCTGACCTTCGGGACGGTGTCGCTGCGCCTGTACGAACAGCGCATCACGCCGCTGCACGTGTCCGTCCGGGCCGTGCGCGTGCTGCTCCCCGACTCCGAGATCGTGCTCGGCTACGCCCACGCCGAGCTCGACGGCTGCCCGGGGTCCGGGCCCCCGATCCTCGGCCAGGACCCCCACGAGCACTGAGAACACAGGTCACATCGCGGCGCGGATGCGCGCGGACACGCGGGAGCCGTTGCCGAGGGTCAGCGCGATCGACTCCTGCTCGAAGCGCTGCGCCAGCTGCCCCAGCTCGTCGCGGATCCGGTTCAGGTCGGGGGCGCCGTGCACCTGCACCATGGCCGTGAAGCTCTCCTCGACCGCGCCGTCATGCTCCCCACTGCCCGTTCCCGCGAACACCACGGATCCCGCGAGCGTGGCGACCTCCAGGACCGCCTCCTGGAAGAGGTGCCACGACGCGGCGTCCATCGGAATACGCCCGACGTTCCGTCCGATGCCGATCGCAAGGGTCTGCATGGATGGGTAGCTTGGTACCCCGACCACCCAGCGCGCAAACCGAACGCTTTACGGCGCCCGACGGCTGGGGGATGATGCCTGTCATGACCGAACCCCGAACCACCGTTGCCGTCGTCGGCTGCGGGTACGTCGGACTGTCCATCGCGTTGGGAGCGGCCCGGGCCGGCCTCCGCGTGCTCGGGGTAGAGACCGACCCGATCCGGCTCAAGGAGTTCCAGGCGGGACGCAACCCCGTCCCCGACGTGGACGTCCCCGCCGGCGAGCTCGAAGCCCTCCACACCGACGGTGGGCTCGTGTTCGACGAAACCATCACGGGACCCGCGGAGATCCACGTGATCTGCGTCCCCACGCCGCTGCGGGACGGTTCCCCCGATCTGCACTACATGGAGGAGGCCGCCGAGACGGTGTCCACCGTGCTGCGGGCCGGCGACCTCGTGATCCTGGAGTCCACGACCTACCCGGGCACCACCGAGGAGCTCGTCCTGCCGATCCTCGAGCGCGGGTCGGGACTGGCCGCAGGGGCCGACTTCCACCTCGCCTACTCCCCCGAGCGCATCGACCCCGGCAACCGCGAGTGGGGCCTGCGCAACACCCCGAAGATCGTCGGGGGCCTGACGCCGGCCGGCACGCAGAAGGCCGTGGAGTTCTACGAGAAGCTCTGCGACCGGGTCGTCCCCGTCTCCTCCCCGCGCGCGGCCGAGATCACCAAGCTGCTGGAGAACACCTACCGCGAGGTCAACATCGCTCTCGTGAACGAGATGGCCACCGTCTGCCACGACCTCGACATCGACCCCTGGGAGGTCATCGACGCCGCGGCCACCAAGCCCTTCGGCTTCGTCCCCTTCCACCCCGGCCCGGGGGTCGGTGGCCATTGCCTGCTGCCCGGCGAGCACCTCACGGTGAGAGATGGCGGCGGGGTGCACATCCTGCCCGTGGAAGAGCTCTGGGAACGCGAAGCGGTCGGGGGCTTCCAGCACCTCGGGGACGTGCACGTCGTGGCGCCCGATCGGCTCGAGATACCAGCCATCGACGGCGATCAGGGCTCCTGGGACGACGTGACCGCACTGGGACGTCGGCCCTACGAGGGCGGCGCCGTCCGGATCCGAACCCACGACGGCCGGACGATCGCGGTCACCGGGGACCACCGCATGATCGTCGAACGCGACGGAAGCCTCCACACGATCCCCGCCGGCGAGGTCCGCGACGGCGACCGGCTGCCGATCTGGCGCGGTCACGAGATCTGGGACGCCTGCCTGAACCCCCGGGTCGACCTGCTGGACCATGCGGAGGCGATCCGGGGGAGGAATGTGGGTGTGCGGCTCGTCGCCGGCACCTGGAAGCCCTGGAAGCCGGTGATTCGGGAGATCCTCGGACAACAACGAGCCGACGATGTGATCCGGAGCGGGCGCCTTCCGCTGGACGCATTCCTCGACCTGGAGCGCCGGGAGCCGGGAACGATCCCGAGGGAGGATCTCGTCCTGTGCACGGGACGGGGCCCGAGCGCCCGCACCTTCCCCGCCGTCGTCGAGCTCACCCTCGATCTCACCCGCCTGGTCGGCTACTACCTCGCCGAGGGCTGCGTCACAGGCTCGCCGCCCCGAGCCGTCTTCACCTTCAACCGGGCCGAGACCGAGACGAAGGACGACCTCCGCAAGATCCTCGACTCCCTGGGACTGACCTCCAGCGTCTGGGAGAGCCCCGTGGACCAGGCCACCCAGATCAAAGTCGGCAACGTGCTGTTCGCGATCTTCCTCCGTGACGTCCTGGGCTGCGGAGCCAACTCCTACGACGCGGTCATCCCACCCCGGCTGCTGGCAGCCAGCGCCGCCCACCGCCGGGAACTCCTCACCGGCCTCCTCCGCGGAGACGGCTCAGTGCACACCAGCGACGCGTTGCGGACCTACGAGAAGGATGGACGGACCTACACCCACCGGTTCGCAGCAGCCGAGGTCAGCTACTGGACCGCCAACCATCAGCTCGGACGCCACGTGGAACATCTGCTCCAGAGCCTCGGGTACGTGCCCGCCCTTCAGTGGCGCAAGCACCAAGAGGGGCTGAACCTCCGCATCCACGGCAGTCAGGATCAGGCATGGCTCGCCGAGCTCTTCATCGACAAGAAGGGCGACCGCCTCCGGACGTCGCTCGCCGCACGCAAGAACCCACAGCGAGCAGGCCGGAGCTGGCGCAGGATGGGCGATCTCCACCTGGCAGAGGTTACCGCCGTCGAGCGGTTCGGATACCGCGGACCTGTGTACTCCCTGGAGACATCGGCGACGCACACGTTCGCCGCCGGCCACGGGATCGTCGTCCACAACTGCATTCCGGTCGATCCGCAGTATCTGGCGTGGCGGGTGCGGGGGAAGATGGGGCATCAGTTCCGCCTGCTGGAGACCGCCAGCGATCTCAACCAGAGGATGCCGGCCTTCGTCGCACAGCGCGCGGCCGAGATCCTCAACGAGGAGGGTAAAGCCGTCCGCGACGCCGCCGTGCTCCTCCTCGGGATGGCCTACAAGGGCGGGAGCGGCGACACGCGGGAGTCGCCCGCGATCCGGGTCGCCGAACGGCTCCTCAACCGGGGGGCCAAGATCGCCTATCACGACCCCCACGTGCCCAACATCGAGCTCAACGGCGACGTCCACGACTCGGTGGAGCTCTCCAGCGGGTTCGTGTCCTGGGCGGATCTCGTGCTGATCCTCACCGACCACCCGGACCTCGACTACGACGCCGTCCTCCACCACGCCTCCGTGGTATACGACACCCGCGGCGTCACCTGGGGCCTGACGGCCCCCGAAGGGGTCAAGGTCTACCGGATCTGAAGCCCCCGGTCGGCGATCCCCCGGGCCCGCAGGAGACCGTCCATCCTGAGCTGGCTCCGGCCCCCACGGCTGGCAGGATGGACGGTTTCGTACCCCCACCGCGGAACAGGCCTCCGCAGCCTCAGGCGCCCACGGCAAGCCGGCGGACACGCCGCCAGGTCCCCGGACGCAGCCCGAGCGCCCGGGATACCGTGGCTACCACATAGCCTTCGTCCTCGGTGACGTCCCACCACGTGAAGCGCAGGATCACCCACTCCTTCAGGACCAGCCGGTTCGCACGACGGCGGTCGGCCCGGAAGGCCTCCGCGCCCGAGTCGGGTGCGCGGCCGTCGAGTTCGATGCCCACCCGGGCCTGCGGGTAGGCGAGATCGAAGCGGTGCGGACGGCCGTCCGCGCGCACCTCGAACTGGCGCTCGGGTGAGGGAAGTCGCCACCGTTCCAGGAGCAACAGCATCAGCGTCTCCAGCTCGCTCTCCGGGACGCCGCCGTCGACCCGGTCGCGGGCGAGGGCCCGCATCTCAGCGATGCCCGCCCGCCGGTCGAAGGCGGGATCCGCCACGACCGACGCCAGCCGGCGCGGCGACAGCCGGCCGCTGCGCAGGGCCCGGTCGACCGCGATCACGCGGTCGCGGGCGGACAGGACGCCGGCGGTGTCGACCAGCGTCCGGGGGGCCGAGGTGACGGGGACCGGCCCCAGCTTCGTGACGTCACGGGGGCGGAGCAGGGTCGAGCGGTGCACCACGAACCCCGGCCCCCGGACGCGGCGATCCACCGGAACGCTCACCTCGATGCGCTCGACGCCGTCCACGAGCGCGTGGAGGGCGGCGGCACACAGATACGAACAGGCCACCGGGGACCCGGCGGCCAGGCACGCCGCGAGCGCGCGGTGCTGGAGGGTCGCCGGGGAGCCGGCCACCGCGTACACCCCGCTGTGGATCCGGGACAGGTGGCCCTCGGCCACGAGCCGCACGATCCGTCTGTCCGTCAACCCCGAGCCCAGAAGCTGGCCCCGCGTCACCAGTCCGAGCTGCCTGCCGGCGATCCCCAGGTAGTCGCGCACGTCGTCCTCCTTCCAACGTGGGGAAGGCCGGACGGGGAAGGCGTCTCCATGCCTACCACCCGGCGCGGACATCCGATCGAGCGCGAGAAACCGTCCATCCTGAGGGACCGTCGCAGCCTCCGGGGGCCAAGGATGGACGCTTCTACACCCTGAGGGTATGAAAGCGTCCATCCTGCACCGGTTCATGCGCCCGGACGGCTCCAGGATGGACACTCTTCCCGGATCTCGCAGATGACAAGGGGTGGGCTCGCAGCCATGCCAGCCGGGCCGGGGTACGCTGGCGTCGTGTTCCGGCCCCCACGAGCCGCCCCCCTTCTGGTCGCGCTGCTGCTGCTGTCCGGCAGCGCGTGCCGGACAGACGCGCCCTCGTCCGCCCCCGTGCCCGAGACCCCCGCCGCCCGGACGACCCCGACCCCCGGACCGGTCGTCCCACCCCCACCGCCACCCGAGGAGGTCGACACCGAGGTCCGCGGCGTCTGGGTGCACCTGTTCGACGGCACGCTGAAGACCGCGGCAGGCATCGACCGGATGCTCGACGCCGTCGCCGGCGCGGGTGCGAACACCGTGATCGTGGAGGTCGTGCGGCGCCACGACGCCTACTACGACTCCCGCGTACTGCCGCGCAGCACCGACCCCGCACTCGAGCCGGATCTCGACGTCCTCCGGCACACGATCGACGGGGGCCGGGCCCGCGGGCTGGCCGTCCACGCCTGGTACCCTGCGGCCCCCGTCTACCATCACGCCTACGACGAGCTCCCCCGGCCCCCGGGATGGGTGTGGGAGGCCCACGGGCCGCAGGCTCCCGAGGAGCAACGCTGGGTGACGCGCAGCCACGACGGACGCTGGGGTGACTACCTCGATCCGGGCGTCGAAGCGGTGCAGGACCACCTCGTGGACATCGCCGCGGAGCTGGCTGCCGCGGGCCCGGACGCCGTACACCTCGACTACGTCCGCTACAACGGGGCCGATTGGGGCTACCACCCCGAGGCGCTGGCACGGTTCCAGGCCGAAACCGGGTCCACCGCCGTCCCCGGCCCCCGTGACCCGGTGTGGTCGGACTGGCGCCGGGCCCAGACGCGCCTGACCGCTCAGCGCATCAGGGACGCCGTCACGAAAAGCAACCCGGACGTCGAGATCTCCGCGGCCGTGATCGCCCAGGGCGAGGGTCCCGGGCCGGGTCGCCCCTTCGGCGCCACCCGTGCCTACGCCGAGTTCTTCCAGGACTGGCCGTCCTGGCTCGGCGACGGGCTGATCGACGCCGCCTACCCGATGGTCTACTTCAACCAGCGCAGCCACCCGGCCTGGTTCGACGCCTGGCTCGAGCACGCCCGCGCGCTCCGTGAGACCACCGGGAAGACGGTTGCCGTCGGGATCGGGGCGTGGCTGAACACCGTCGACCACGGCCACGACCAGGTGCTGCGCGCGGGCGCCGTCACCGACGGCGCAGTGCTGTTCTCCTACCAGCAGAACGCGGACGCCGCCCCCCACGACGGCCTCCTGCAACGCCTGGCCACCACGACGTGGGCCGAGCCCGCACCGCCCTGATACCATCTGAGGACTCCTCCCCCGGGGCACACCCGACCGAAAGGGAAACCCGCATGTCCGACCACCTGATCGATCCGCACGGCGGCGTCCTCGTCGATCTGGTCGCCGAGCCCGACCGCGTCACCGAGCTCAAGAAGGCCTCCCGCGACTTCCCGTCCTGGGACCTCACCCCCCGCCAGACCTGCGACCTGGAGCTGCTGCTCACCGGCGGGTTCTCGCCGCTGCGCGGGTTCCTCGGCCGGGCCGACCACGAAAGCGTCTGCGAGCGCATGCGGCTGGCGGACGACACCCTGTGGCCCATCCCCGTCACCCTCGACGTCCCGCGCGAGTTCGCCGACACCCTCACCGAGGGGTCCGGCCTCGCGCTGCGCGACCCCGAGGGCGCGATGCTCGCCGTCCTGCACATCTCCGAGATCTGGGAGCCGGATCTGGGGGCCGAGGCGGAGGCCGTGTTCGGCACGCGCGACGCCACCCATCCCGGCGTCGCCCATCTGCTCGAGCGCACCAACCCCGTCTACCTCGCCGGCACGCTCGAGGGTGTGCAGTTGCCCGTCCACTACGACTTCCGTCCGCTGCGGCTCACGCCCGCGGAGCTGCGGGCCGAGTTCGCGCGCCTGGGCTGGCGCACCGTGGTCGCCTTCCAGACCCGCAATCCCCTGCACCGCGCCCACTACGAGCTCACACTGCGTGCCGCCAAGGAGGTCGAGGCCAACCTGCTCATCCACCCGGTCGTGGGGATGACCAAGCCCGGGGACATCGACCACTACACGCGCGTCCGCTGCTATCAGGCGCTGCTCGACCACTACCCGAAGTACACGGCGAAGCTCTCGCTGCTGCCGCTGGCGATGCGGATGGGCGGCCCCCGCGAGGCGGTGTGGCACGCGATCATCCGCCGGAACCACGGCTGCACCCACTTCATCGTCGGACGCGACCACGCCGGCCCCGGCGCCGACTCCTCCGGCACCCCCTTCTACGGTCCCTACGACGCGCAGGAGCTGCTCGCCGGCCACGCCGACGAGATCGGCGTGCAGATGGTCCCCTTCAAGCAGATGGTCTACGTGGAGGACAAGGACACCTACATGCCGACCGACCAGGTCCCCGAGGGGGCTCGCGTGCTCGACATCTCGGGTACCGAACTGCGGGCGCGTCTGGCCGACGGCCGCGAGATCCCCGAATGGTTCACCTTCCCCGACGTCGCCAAGGAGCTGCGCCGCACCCATCCGCCGCGGGCGAAGCAGGGGTTCACGGTCTTCTTCACCGGCCTGTCGGGATCGGGCAAGTCGACGATCGCCAACGCCCTGCTCGTGAAGCTGCTGGAGATGGGGGGCCGTCCGGTGACGATCCTCGACGGGGACGTCGTCCGCAAGCACCTGTCCTCAGAGCTCGGGTTCTCGCGGGAGCACCGCGATCTCAACATCCGCCGCATCGGCTACGTCGCCTCCGAGATCACCAAGAACGGCGGGATCGCACTGTGCGCGCCCATCGCGCCCTACGACGCCACCCGCAAGGAGGTCCGCGAGATGGTGGCGCCGCTCGGCGGGTTCGTCCTCGTGCACGTCGCCACCCCGATCGAGGTCTGCGAGGAGCGCGACCGCAAGGGCCTGTATGCGAAGGCCCGGGCCGGGATCATCAAGGAGTTCACCGGCATCAGCGATCCCTACGAGGAACCGGCGGACGCCGAGGTCGTGATCGACACCGCCGACGTGGCGCCGGACGAGGCCGCGCAGCAACTCATCCTGCACCTCGAGAGCGAAGGCTACATCGGGCCCCCACAGGGCGCCTGAAGCCTCTAGGCTGGGCCCATGCGACGCGCCCGTCTGACCGTCTGGGGCCCCGTGGTGTTGTGGGCCGGGCTCATCGTCTTCTCGCTCACGCGGACGAGCTTCGGCCCCGTCCGTCCGCTGGTGAACGCGGCGACGGGCGCGCTCGCGCACCTCGTGTTGTGGGCGGTCCTCGGGTTCCTGGTGCACCGGGCGCTGTCGTCCGAAGGGGTGGGGTCGCTGTTCGTGGTGGGCCTCGCCGCGTGCGTGGCCTTCGGCGTGGCCACGGAGCTGCTCCAGTCGCTCACCCCGGGACGCACCCCCTCGGCCCTGGACATCCTCTACGACACCGCCGGCGCAGCCGCGGGCCTGTGGCTCACGGGACGCTTCCGCGCCGCGACCACCCCGGAAAGGACCCTGACCCGGACATGAACCCGACCTTCCTGCTCGCCTGGACCAGCGCGATGATGCTGTTCGCCGGGACCCTGGTCGTGCTGGGGCTCGTCCGCGGACAGGTCTTCCTGGTCATCGTCGGCGTCGTCTTCTTCGTGGTCCAGGGCCTGAAATGGAAGCTGCTGGCCCGGCGGGACCGATCGTGACACAACGGATCGGCTGCCCCCGGACAACGTTTCGACGACTCGATCGTTAGATAGGCGAGATGCGGAGCCGACCCCTCACCGCCGCCCGACGCACTGTGCGTGCATCTGTGCTCAGCGTGGCCGCCCTCGTCCTGCTGGGGCTCCTCGGACCACCCACCTCCGCCCTGCCGCGCCTGCCAGTGGTCGCATCCACCGACGGCGACTGCACGAAGCTCATCCTCCCGACGGCCGCTCCGGTCGGCACCACGAGCTGCCCCGGCATCCGTCCGGGTGGGGTCGTCCGCTCCTCGAAGGGCTCCTGCACCCTCAACTTCCTGTTCCGGGGCAGCGACAACCGCCGCTACATCGGGACCGCCGGACACTGCATCATCGGCGAGGGCGCCACGGGTGCGGACGCCGGCGAGCGCACGTGGGGGCCGGGGTCCGGGCCGGCCGCCTTCGACGCATCGGGCAAGCGGATCGGCGAGTTCGCCTACGCCGTCCTCCAGGACCCGAAGGACTTCGCACTCGTCCGGCTCGACTCCGGGGTGCAGTCCAGCGCCCAGATCTGCCATTTCGGGGGCCCCACCGGCATGCACGCCGCCTCGAGCAGCGCGGCGGCGATCCTGCAGCACTACGGCAACGGCCTGGGCACCGGGGAGACCCTGCCCGCACGCAGCGCGGTGGCCCCCTCGCTGCGCAACCCGGACACCGCCTACGCCCTCGGCGCCGCCTCCCTCGGCGACTCCGGGAGCCCGGTCACCGCCTCCGACGGCAAGGCCGTGGGAGTGCTCGTCGCCGTCGGGGTCGCCGGCGGCACGTACCAGGGCTCGCTGACGACGGGCAACGTGATCATCACGCGACTGGCTCCCCAGCTCGCCCGCGCCTCTCAGCGCCTCGGCGTGTCATTCACGCTGCTGACCGCTTCGCAGCTGTAGCCGCCGCCTCCTACAACCCGGCGAGCAGATCGAGGGTGTACTCGAGGACGGCCTCGCCGAAGCAGGCACTCCCGAAGGTCTCCTCGTACTCGACGGTGCGCTGCCCGTAGACGTAATCGGCCTCGAACTCCTGCATGATGTAGCCGAGTCCGTCGTTGATCTGGGCCAGCGGCAGGGTCACGCCGTCCGCGTTGCGCTCCTTGATGGTGTTCGTCAGGTTCGAGAACAGCTCACCGGGCCCCCCGGTGATCACCAGCGGCCCGATCTGCGCCGCCGACACCACCGTGCGGACCGAGATCGGCGAGGCGGCCACGCAGGTACGCAGGTCGTCGCGGCCGACCGTCAGCGCCGCCGGACCCTCCATCGGCCGGTCGAAGATCCCCGTGGCGCCGAGCGCGGCGATCGCGGCGTTCGTGTACGGCTGGTTCCACACCTTGCGGGCGACGTCCACCTGCGTGGCCTCCACGGGCATGCCTTCGCCCACCGCGGGCATCATGTTGGCCAAGTGGATCCCGATCTGGTTGCGTGGCCCGATCGGGCTGGTCGCGGACATGTTGCCGAGTCCGGTCTGGAACAGGAACCCGAGTCCGCCGAACCGCTGCTCGACCTCGCTCACGAACAGTCCCGGCCAGTCGGGGTGGGCCACGCCGCCGTTCGAGCCGAAGGTCACCGGGTGCGCCGCGTAGGCGCCGACGGTGGCGATCACCTCGTCATCGGCCCCGACTGCGCGGAACCAGGACAGTCCGGGGTCTTCGGCAGAGAAGTAGGTGTCCCGTCGCTGGTTGTTGAACCTGCGGGCCAGCTCCTCGCCCGCCTCGATCGTCGCCGGACGCATGTTCTCCACCGCCTGGGTGACCGAGGCACGGATCGAGTCGGCGATCTGATCCATGTACCACTGGGCCACCCCACCGCCGGATCCGATCGTGTCGGGGGCCGCGTGGCTGTGGGTGGACTGGAGGAAGAAGCCGGCCGGGTCGAAGCCGAGCTCGTCGCCGAGCTCCTCGGCGAGCTCCAGCGCTCCGCAGCCCTCGCAGAACCGGTCGTAGAAGGCGAAGTACGAGAACGCGTCGAGCATGGTGAGGACGATGGTCTCCTCGCCGTCGGAGACCGCCACCGAGCGTGACCACAATCCGTGGGTCGTGTCGAAATCGGTGATCGGTGTACCCGGTCCGACACCCCAGATGTACAGGCAGTTGGGGTTGACGGGGAACGGCGAGCGGATATCGGCGACGTGGTCGGGGTCGGCCCCGCAGTCTTCCTTCTCCCAGACGGCATCGTAGTCGTCGGGCCGCGGGTGAAGCGAAACCTTCGATGCGCCCACACGCAGACCTGAGTCCTCCACTTCCGCGGGGGCCACCGATGCCGGCGCGACCGCCTCGGTGCCCGGGATCTGGGCGGCGGGAGGATCCGCCACTCCGGGGACCGGGCCGAATCCGACCCCGGCCCACGCTCCTGCGACCATGAGCGCCCCGGTGAGCGCCGCTACCACGAGCCTCCGTACGATGCGCATCCGTACCCCTCTCCTCGCGTCCCGACCCATTCGCGATCCGGAACCTCAAAGAACACTTCGACACGAAGTGGCCGGTCCCTGCCGGCCCGGGCCGGAACGCGCCCGGCTAGGCTTGAGCACGCATGAGCCAGACCCCGGACGGGATCCTGATCGACGAGCCACCCAAACGCCGGTTCCCGCGTGTCTGGGCCTGGATCTTCCTGCCACTGTCCCTGGCTGTGATCTTCGCCTACAGCGTGCGCGATACGACGCCGCGCTACTCGTTCATCCTCACCGACGGCGACGAGCCCGTCCGCTGGGACCCGTGCACCCCGATCCGCTACGTCGTAAACCCCGAAGGGGCCCCGTCGGGAGGCGTCGAGGACGTCCGCCGCGCCTTCACCGAAGTGGAGGAGGCCTCCGGGCTCGAGTTCGTCGAGGAGCAAACCACCGACGAGCGTCCGGTGATCCGGCGTCCCGGGTACCAGCCTGAGCGTTACGGCGAGCGGTGGGCCCCCGTACTGGTCGCCTGGGCCGGCCCCGACGATGAGGTCGACCTGGACCCGACCCACCGGGGCCGTGCCGGGCCGGTCTCCGTCGACTCACCCGACGGGGGCCGGGTGCACGTGAGCGGACAACTCGTCCTCGCCTCCGACAAGTTCGACCTCGCCGGTGTCGACCATTCCCGGACGGTGCTCCACGAGATCGGCCATGTGGTCGGCCTCGGCCACGTGGACGACCAGCGCGAGATCATGCACCCGCGCGTGAGCGTCCGGGCCAACGAACTCGGACGGGGCGACCGCGAGGGCCTGAGGCTCCTGGGACAGGGCGACTGCGTGGCCCGTCCGTCCCCGCAGCCGATCCTGCTCGGGGACTGAACGGCGCCGGGGCCCTGGCTTCCCAGGGCCCCGGCACGTGCAACGGTTGTCTCGTGCTTAGAACAGCGGCGTGGTGCAGCGCACCCCACTCTGCGCGCCGCACTCCGGCGCCTGCGCCGACACGGCGGGCAGGTCGGAGAGCACGGGCAGCAGGATCGACGACGGGTTGGCCGCATCGTGCTGCACGAACACCACCTGCGGCGCCTGCGGGCTCGGATACATGTAGATCTCCGAGACCGGGTCGGTGGCGGGCGCGTTCGACACCTTGATCACGAGGCGGTGGCCCTCACGGAACACGTGGCCGACGGGGAAGATCTCGATCAGATGGTCGACGACCTCGCCGGGCACCACCGGCTGCGGGTTGGTGTGCGGCCGGTGCGGACGGTAGATCGTCCCGGCGAAGGGGCCGTCGGAGATCCGGTCCGAGCGCAGCTCGTCGATTGCCCGGTGCGAGGCCCGCAGCAGACCGCGCTGCAGGTACTCGTAGGAACCGTCCGGACGCTCGTCGATCAGCGTGACGAAGAAGTCGGTGTCGCTGGACGTCGTCTGCGCCGACAGGTTCATCGTGATCGGTCCGGCGATCGCCGTGGGCTCGTCGAAGTCGAGCGTGTACATGAGCTCGTCGGGGAGCGTGGTCGCCGTTACGGGGTTCACGTCCCCCGCCTGCCGTCCGCGCGGCAGCGAGACGTACCCTACCGCCGCTTCGTCGGCTGCCGGCTCCTCCTCGGTCGCCGTGCCGTCGTCATGCAGGAAGTAGCGCGTCCAGTCGGTCTCCGGGATCGGGAACTCGGCCGCCGTCAGCGGCGCGTTCGTCGACTGGTTCCCGGTGGTCTCGAAGAACATCTTCACCCGGGCGTCCGGGTCGGCGACGTCACTCGCGCAGTCCTGTCCGTCGTTCAGGATCCAGCAGTCGAGCCATGCCACGCGGTCGGCGAACTCCGCCGCGGTCATCCCGTGCCGGCCGTTGGTCATCACCAGGCGCTTCGGTGTGGACTCGGGGATCAGCTCCCAGGTGCGGTGTCCGCCGCGGGGGCCGGTCTGCTCGTCCTGGTAGTGGTGGGCGATGTGGATGGGGGCCGAGATCAGGTCGGCCCAGGTGTGCAGCGAGCGGTGGTGCCACCACGGGCCGTCCTCCTGCTGCTGCGCGCCGCGCACCATCGGCTCCTCGAAGACGTCCCGCGGGGGCCGGGTGGCGATGTTCGCCGCACACGTCGGATCGCCGGCGGTGGTCTCGGCCTGGTACCGGCCGGCGTTGCCCTGGTACTCGGAAGCCGGACGGTAGGCCCCCGTCCAGATCGCCGGGAAGCCGAAGTTCGGGACGCCGCCGGGGTAGACGATCCCCCGGTACAGGTCGTCGATCAGGCCCCCGAGGCCGATCGCCTTCACGCTCGGCGGAGCCGTGGACGCCACCAGGAACCCGGTGAGCCCGGAGTAGGAGTACCCGACGATCCCCGCGCGCCCGTTGGACCAGGGCTGCTTCACGATCCAATCCTCGATGATCTCGTAGCCGTCCTCGGCATGGCGCCGGTCGAAGAGCTCGAATCTCCCGCCCGAGCATCCGGTGCCGCGGATCGAGGCGTGGACCGTCACGTAGTTGTCGCCGTAGGAGGCCGGATTCATCCCACCGCTGCCTCCGGCGGCGTAGCCGTCCATCTGGAAGATCGTGGGCCACCGGCCCTCGTCCTGCTCGCTGAAGCCTTCCGGATAGCGGACGCTCACCGCGATCTGTACGCCGTCCGACATCTCCACGTAGGTCCATTCGTGCGACGACGCCGTCGCCGGGGGCCCGGCGGCCAGGCCCCCGATGGCCAACGCCAGCACCAGTGCCGTTACGATCCCGCGCATCTGCCCCTCCTTGCCTCGCTTGACCCTCGAGTCTTCCCTCGCCGTGAGCTGTTCGCCATGGACCCTGCCGAACCCTTCCCGACTCAAACGGACGGCCCGAAGTCGCCGGACGACTCGAGCGGTCGCCCTCCCCCTCAGGCGGCCCCCGAGGTCTGCGGACGACTCGAGCGGTCCCCCTCAGGCGGCCCCCGAGGTCTGCGGAGCGTTGTGATCGTTGGACGATCATT
>CAZLKN010000030.1:26645-38802 GCA_964560135.1 uncultured Actinomycetes bacterium
CCCCCTCAGGCGGCCCCCGAGGTCTGCGGAGCGTTGTGATCGTTGGACGATCATTTCGCTCCGCGGACCGGCCACTCGTCTGCCCGCCGGCATGTCTGCGGAGCGCCATGACCGTGTCACAGTCACTGCGCTCCGCAGACATCCAGGCGCGCGGCACGGCTCCCGGCCCGGGGGCTCGGGGGCCCGGGGGCCCGCCCGGGTCTCGGGTGTCGGGTGTCGGCACCGGGTGGCAGGCTTTCGGGTCCTGCGGACCCGCGGGAAGGGGAAGGGTCTATGCCATCGCATACGCCGGACACCGTCGACACCGCCGTCGCCGCCGCGGCCGCCCGTCAGTACGGCCTGTTCACGCTCGAACAGGCGCGGGCTGCGGGCGGCTCGTGGTCGCTCGTCCAGAACCGGTTGGCCAGGGGGACGTGGGAACGTGTGCACCGGGGCGTGTACGCGATCGCGGGAGTCCCCGTCACCTGGCACGGACGCGTCCTCGCGGCCGTGTTCGCCGCCGGGCCCCCGTCCGCAGCCTCGCGTCGCACCGCCGCCGCACTCCTGGATCTCGAGGGCTTCCCACCGCGCGACGTCGAGATCGTCGTCCCCGAACGTCGCCACCTCCGGCCGATCCCCGGCGCCACCATCCACCGCTCCCGAACGCTCCGCCCACGCGACATCACCGTCGTGGACGGCATCCCGTGCACCCGTGTGGAGGCGACGCTGCGGGCCCTGGCGGCGTGCACGCCTCCCGGCCCCCTGGCCAACGCGCTGGACGATGCCGTCCGGCGCAAGCTCGTCCGCATCAAACCGCTGCGCCGCCACGTCGCCCGGCACCGCGGGCCGGGCCGGGCCGGGCTACCGCTCCTGGCCGAGCTGGTCGAGGAGCGTTTGGGCGACCGGCACGCTCGCGGGGGCCGGTACAACCGGATGCTCGCCGAGCTGCTGGAGCAGGCCGGGATCACGGGGTTCGTGCCGGAGCTCGAGGTTCGGGTGGACGGCCACGTCTACCACATCGACCTCGCGCACCCGGCGGCGCGCGTGGGCCTCGAGATGGATACCTACGCCTGGCACGACCGAGCCGAGAGCTTCGAGAAGGATCGACAGCGCTACAACCGTCTGACCCTCGCCGGGTGGCAGATGCTGCTGTTCACGCCGATCCGGATCGACAACGACCCGTCGGGGGTCGTGGATTCCGTCCGTCGTGCCCTCGGCGCCTACGCGCTCCCGATGCGTCCGAGCAGGCGCCCGCGCACCTGACCCCGTCCCCCGTCCATCCGGTTTCCGGTGCCTCGTCCTCGACGGTCTGCGGAGCGTTGTACCCGTGTCACCGTCATGACGCTCCGCAAACGTTCCGACGGTCCGCCAAAGTGATGGTCTGCGGAGCGCGATATCCCTACCACGGACACAGCGCTCCGCAGACCGCCCGCTCAGGTCGGCGTGATCTGGATGATCGCGTAGCCGTAGGGGGCCGGGATCGTGACGTCCAGGCCCGAGGACAGGTCCGCCGAGGACGCCGTTCCCAGCGGGGTGGTGGCCCCCGTGGCCGGGTCGTGGGCGACGAGCTCGAAGGTGCGGCCGGCAGGCACCCCGCGCAGCGGGATGCTCGTGGTCGCCTCGGCTCCCGCCTGGCGCCAGGCCAGCAGGAAGCCGCGGCCGGCGTCCGGGTCCCAGGGCTGCAGAGCCGTCCAACCGCCGTCCAGGGGGTCGTCCAGCAGCGGGTAGGCGAAGGTCGCGAGGTCGTCCCGGTGAGCCTTGTAGAAGTCGGTCCACCGTCGCACCTGCGCGCGCTGGCCCGGCGTGAGTGACGTGTCGATCTCGAGCCAGAAGGTGATCGCGCTCGGCAGCGCCACCGACATCAGGTAGTCCACGCCCCGTTCGTCCCGCTCGCCGCTGTTCCCGAGCGCGTGCTGGCCGAGGTAGAAGCCCGGCACGAAGGGGGCCAGGTTCCAGATGTTGTGCAGGAGCTGCTCAGATCGCGGCGACCCGTTCTGGAACCAGGACGGCCCGTAGGGAACCGAGCGCGGGAACATCCGGTAGTCGTTGGTCTCGTCGATGCCGAAGGGCACCTCGGGGAAGTCGGCGCGCAGGCGCTCGACCATCGCGGCGAACGACTCCTGGTAGGCGTAGAGGTCCACGGGCTCGGCCCCCGCGCAGTCGATGAAGGCCAGGAAGTCGAACTTGAAGAACGTCGACTCCCATTCGACAACGGCGCGGCGGACCCGGTCCTCGATGTAGTCGACGAGCTTCATCGGCTCCCCGGTGTCGGGGTGCACGCCCAGGGCCTCCGGGTTCCAGACCCCGATGCCCGCCTCGTTGGAGCCCGAGTCGGGCTGCACGACGCTCAGGCCCGCCGTCGCGTGCCCGACGGGCGCGCACGCCCACTGCGGGTTGCGCCGGTAGGCCTCCGCGGCGGGGTGGAACTCCATCGGCGTGAACCACAGACCGAGATCCATGCCCCCGGCGGACAGGCGCTCGCGCACGGCAGCGAACGAGTCGTCGGGGAATCGGGGACGGAACATCGAGTCGGACGATCCGTCCCAGCGCGGCTCGGGACAGGACGGCGAATCCGGACACCAGTCGCCCGAGATCGCCTGCCAGCCGTCGTCGAAGACGAACAGCTCGACCCCCATCTGTTCGGCGGCGTCGGCCAGGGGACCGAAGCGCTCGAAGTCGATGTCGTCCTTGGCCCCCGTGGAGCGGTCGTTGCGGTCGACCTTGTCGGTGTTGAACGCGACCCGCTTCGGCCACGCGATCTGGTGGTCGAGGTACCGGTAGTGCTGCCAGGTCTCGTCGTCGGCGTCGAGCCCGAACCCGGTGAACACGGTCTCCAGGGGCACGGCCCGCAACGGCATCACGATCCGCTGCCGGGCGGGGCCGCCGGTCGGGTTGGAGGTGTGGACGCTCTCCTCGATCGGCCCGTAGTAGACGATGTCGCGGGAGAAGTCCACGAGCGTCGTCCCGACCTCACCGTCGTAGGCGGCCCGGGACGAGTGGTAGTTGTTGCGGGCCATCGTGGTGAAGACCCGCTGCCCGTCCGGCAATGCCAGCGACAGCCACTGCGCCGCTGCATCCAGCGGCTCGCCGGGGCCCGCGCCGGACGACACCCGCCAGGGGCCCGGCTGGTGGTCACCCACGACGAGCTCCGGCTCCCACCCCTCGTCGTAGCGCCAGTCGGCGCCGGCGCGGAACTGGTGGATCGTGGGCGCGGCGCCGGGGGCCGGCACACGGTCGAGCTCGTAGCCGGACAGCGCCAGCGGCACGGTGGAGCGCAGGGTCGTCGCCGACCGGAATCCGGCGACACCCGGATAGGCCTCGACGGTGCGGACGATCTCCAGCAGCCCGGGGAGTGTCACGGTGAAGATGATGCGTCCGGTCCCGTCGGGCAGGGCCTCGGCCTCCGCGCGGGCCGGGAGCTCTCCCACCGGTACCGGCAGCCCTCCGATCGCCAGTGCCAGGTCGGGCTCGGGACCCTCGAGAACCGCACCGCCGGAGCGCAGGTCGGCGAGGCGCGTGGTGACGAGTCGTCCGGGGGCCCATCGGCGTTCCACGACGCCGTTGGACAGCACCACCCCCTCGGCCGACACCGACGCGCGCACATCCGGGCCGGAGGCAGCGGGCCCCGCGACGAGCGACCCGGCGAGCAACGCGACGACGAGCGCGACATGCAACCTCCGCATGCTCCGATGGTTCGCCGCAGGATCCAACGGTTCCTTCCCACGGCGCCCCGCCCCGGTACGATGATGGCTCTCCTCCCCCGCAGCTAGCCTTGTCCGGACCGACCAGAAAGGTATCTGCGTGGCCTGGGAAGCGTGGCTGACCCTCGCCGTCGTCGCCGCGACCGTCGTGGTCCTCGCCCGGGAGCGGCTGTCGCCCCCGTTCGCCGTCCTCGGCGCCGTCGTGATCCTGCTCGTGGCCGGCGTCATCGACGCGGGGCAGGCGTTCGCCGGCTTTTCGAATCCGGCCCCCATCACCGTGGCCGCCCTCTACGTCCTGGCCGCCGCGACCGAGGTCACGGGCGCGCTGGAGGGGATCGTGGAACGGCTCGCGGGCCACGGCCGTGGGGGCCGGCGGCGCCTCGCCCGCCTGACGCTGCCGACGGCGGCCGCATCGGCGTTCCTGAACAACACGACGATCGTCGCCATGATCGCGCCCCGCATCGCCGTCTGGTCGAGACGCTCGGGCGAACCCGCCTCCCGCTACCTGATGCCGCTCAGCTTCGCCGCCGTCCTCGGGGGCCTCATGACGTTGATGGGTAGCTCCACCAACATCGTCGTTTCCGGGCTCCTGATCGAAACCGGGCAACCGCCCCTGGGATTCTTCGAGATCGGACGCGTCGGCCTGCCGGCGGCGGTCGCCGGCCTCGCGGTGATCGTCCTTCTCGCGCCGCGGCTCGTCCCTCCACGGCGTACCCCGGGCGAGCAGATCGCCGGGGCCCGGGAGTTCACCGTCGAGATGGTGGTCGACCCCGGCAGTCCTCTGATCGGCAAGGCCGTGGCGGACGCGGGACTGCGCAACCTCGAGGGCGTTTTCCTCGTCCAGATCGAGCGGAACGGACGGGTCATCGCCCCCGTGGGCCCCGAAGAGCTGCTGTCGGAGGGCGACCGCCTCACCTTCGCCGGCAACGTGGGACGCGTCCTCGACCTCCAGGGACTCCCGGGGTTGGCGTCCGCGGAGGAACCGCACTTCACGATCGGGGGCGAGGGCAGCGGGCCGCAGCTCTTCGAGGCCGTGGTTGCCCCCGGGTCCGCCCTCGCCGGCGCAACCCTCAAGGAGATCGGTTTCCGCGGGCGCTACGGCGCCGCGGTGATCGCGATCCACCGGGCCGGGTCGCGGATCCCCGCCAAGCTCGGCCAGGTGACGCTGCACCCCGGCGACGTGCTGCTCGTGCTCGCCGACACGGGTTTCCGCGGCCGCTGGCACGACCAGCACGACTTTCTCGTCGTCTCCCCCGTCGACGGACGAATCCCGCCGCAGCGCTCCAAGGCGCCGATCGTGGGCCTGGTGGGAGCCGGGCTGGTGACCAGCGTGACGCTGGGCGCGATCGACATCCTCCAAGCGTCGCTGCTGGCCGCCATCGCGCTCGTGGCGACCCGGGTCCTCACGCCCCGGCAGGCGCGCGAGAGCGTCGACCTCAACGTGATCGTGCTCATCGCCGCCAGCTTCGGCCTCGGGGCGGCGATGCTCCAGAGCGGTCTGGCCGCCACGACCGGGCGGCTGCTCGTGGACGGCTTCGGGCGCTACGGCGATCTCGGGATCCTCCTCGGGGTCCTGCTGGCCACCACGGTCCTCACGGAGCTGGTCACCAACAACGCGGCGGCGATCCTCATGTTCCCGATCGCGATGGCGACCGCCTCGGGAGCGGGCCTGGCCCCCCGCCCGTTCGCGATCGCCGTGGCCCTGGGGGCGTCGGCGTCCTTCCTGACACCGATCGGCTACCAGACGAACACGATGGTCTACGGGATGGGTGGTTACCGGTTCACGGACTTCACGCGCGCCGGATCGCCGCTGACGCTCATCATGCTGGCCGTCGGGTTGCTGGTGATCCCGCTGGCCTGGCCCCTGCGCTGACCCTCACGAAGCTCGGTCGGTGAACCACGCCACGGTCTCGGCGACCGTCTTCTCCCAGTCCGCCTCCGGCCCCCATCCGAGGATCTCCCGGGCCCGGGTGATGTCCGCGCAGGTCCGGCGGACGTCCCCCGCACGCTTCGGCGACCGCTGCGGCTCGATCCATCGTCCGACCGCCTTCGAGACGGTCTCGAGCACCTGGTTCACCGTCTTCGGGTCCCCGCCGGCGATGTTCACGACCGACCCGTCGGCGCCGGCCCCCGCCTCGGCGGCCAGGATGTTCGCCCGGACCACGTCGCCGACGAACGTGAAGTCGCGGGACTGTTCGCCGTCCCAGTGCACCTCGGGGGCGCGCCCGTCCACGAGCGCCGAGATGAACGCGGGGAAGACCGCCGCGTAGCGCGACTCGGGATGCTGGCCGGGCCCGTAGACGTTGAAGTAGCGCAGCGACACCGTGGACAGGTCCTTGATCCGGTTCCACACCCGGCAATACTGCTCGCCGGCGAGCTTGCTCACCGCGTAGGGCGACCGGGGGTCGGTGGGCTGCTCCTCGCGCTGCACGGGCTCGTCGCTGTCCCCGTAGACGCTCGAGCTCGAAGCGTAGACCACCCGGCGCACGCCTTCCCGCTCGGCCCCCATGAGCACGTGCAGGGTGCCGAGGATGTTGCACTCGTTGGCGAGCAGGGGGTCGTCCACCGATTTGGGCACGCTGCGGGCCGCGCCGTGGTGGAAGACGACCTCCATCCCGCGGCAGGCGGCGGCGACGGCGTCGAGGTCGCGGAGGTCGCCGCGGACGAGCTCCGCGTCCGGGGGCACGGCGTCCTCGAAACCGGTCAGGAAGTTGTCGAGGATGCGCACACGCCATCCCCGGCCGAGGAGTTCCCGGGCGAGGGTGGAACCGATGAAGCCTGCTCCGCCGGTCACGAGCGCATCCATGAGACTGTCTCCTTTTCGGACGGGTCCGGCCCCAGCCCGGGGGCTCAGGCCGGCAGGTTGCCGTGGATGAAGGAGGTCAGCGCCTCCTGGACCTTGGATTCCTCCTCCGGATGGGTCTCGAGGTCGGTGACGCGGGTGGTGGAGGCGTCCTCGATCAGATCCGCGAGCGACTGCTCGCCGCCGGCGCCCACGTCGACCACGAGCGCCGGGATCCGCAGGCTGCGCGCCTGCTCGGTGGCGTCGAGGTTCGCGTAGCTCGGCCCCGCGCCGACCGCCACCACGCCCGCGAACTCGGCCGCGGCGGCGTGAGCGACGGCGGCCGTGCCTCCGACCTCGGTGCCGACGAGCAGCACCCGCTCGGAGCCGGTGACCGTCAGGTACTGGACGGCGGCCTCCACGTCCTGCGGGTAGCTCCGCGGATCGGGCTCGCCCTCGGACTGGCCGTAGCCCCGGAAATCGAAGGCCAGGACGCTGTATCCATCGGCCATGAGCTGCTGCGCGTACACGAACCACGCCCGCATATCCTGATCCGAGGAGTGCAGCAGGACCACACCCGAGCGCTCCCCTTGCGCGAACACCCGCCCGACCAGCACGGTCTCGTCCTCCGCCTCGAAAACGGCGAGCTTCGAACCCGGGATCGGCTCAGTGACCGGGATGTCCGGTATCTCGGCGTCGTCGTCGAAACCGCGGTCCTCGTCGGGGACGAAGGTCGGCGAGGCGGGGAGGCGTGGCAAACCCCGCTCCTCCGGGGCGCCGCCGCACGCCGCGACTCCGGCGAGGAGCAGCAGGGTGAGGGTCAGCCGCACGCCCATCCGGGGCATCTGGGTCCGCATGAACCGCGAGCCTACACCACCCGGCACAGCGCCGTCCGCGCCCGCAGCCCCAGGTCGCCGACGCCACGCCCACAAAGCAGAACACCCGCCGGTGGGCGGGTGCTCTGGAGATCTCGGTGGACCGGTGTCAGACGGCGGTGGCGGTGGCCGCCATGCAGTCGTCCTGGGGGTGGACCTCACGCGGACGGAACGCGGTTGCGCAGGCCACCAGCTCGTAGGTGCCGGGCCGGCGAGGCCGGACCCGGAAGGCAACGGACAGCGAGTCACCGGGTTCGAGCCAGATCCGTCGGACTCCGGGGCGGACGATCGCACGGAACCGGTCGCTGGAGGCCCTCAAGCTGACGGCGACGAGCGCGCCCACGCCGCCGTGGTTCTCGGCCTCGACGATCACGGTGTTGTACTGACCCGTGGTCAACGTGCCTGCGAAGATGCCGGTCACCGCGGCATCGGGGCCGGGGCCGGGCGGATAGTGCCGCTGCGGCGAGGCCTCCGTCCGGGAGGGCGGGGCCGAGGTCGTCGTCCCCTTGCTGGGCCTGCTCACGTGCCGCGCCGAGGCCACGGGCGCGAGGGAGGCGAGGAGGGCAACTGCCGAAACCAGCACGATGAGCCTACGCATACATAACCTCCGGATGAATCGTCGAAGTAGGCCCCCGCCTGCCCACCATACATCAAGCACCGGCGAAGAACACCGGTAGCGACAAGTCTAGGAGGACCATCCCCGCCCGTCAATAGCCCGCGAACCCCGGCCCCCCGACGGGAAGGGGGGTGGGCACTCGTTGCCTAGGGATGAGGGGCATCGCAAAGGGCGGTGCCGCGGAATCAAGGCCCAAGGAGGTCCACCTAATGCAAGAGGCATTCTCCACAGGGTGGCGCTCAGACGGCCGTGGCTTCTGGACGAAGCGCAAGAAGACGGCAACCAGCTTGCTGTCGATCCTCGCGCTCATCGCCGGGATCGCGGTCGCGTTCAAGCTCTTCGACCGCGAGGTGCCGAACAACGTCGTTCGGGACGCATCGGTCTTCGCGTTCGAGATCCTGAAGCAGGAAGAGGCGGTCGGCGACACCGAGTACGTCGAGGCGGGGGAGACCCAGCCGATCTATGAGGCTGGACTCGACCAGTTCCCGGGTGACACCCGCAGTGTCGACGTGCGCATCCGCAACACGAACGAGCCGGCGCGTGCGGCGTCCTTCCAGTTGCACATCGACCAGGACTCGATCGAGGTCAACGGGTGCGACGGCATCGACCCCGACACCGGGGACTGCACCGGCGGCACCCCGGTGATCACACCGGGCAGCGCGGACTGGACCAGGTTCGTGAACTTCTGGACCCTCGAGATCGAGAAGGAGACGATCTTCGAGGCCCCGGTGGTCGGCGAGAAGTTCCGCACCGGCGACTTCGAGACTGCCTGCGAGGGCGGCCTGCGCGAGCTGCTCCCGAACTCGCCCTGCGAGCTGGGACGGATCGAGGGCGCAGGCAGCGACAACATCCTGGAACAGGAGCTCGACGAACGCGACTACGTGTTCAGCTTGACTGAGATCGACGACGGTAGCGACCAGTCCGCATTCAAGGGCTGGACGATCACCTTCACCTTCGTCTTCAACGCCCGGGTTCCCGCGCTCGACGACTAGCGCGACACCCGATCTACCGCACCCGAGGAGGGGCCCCGTCCGGGGCCCCTCCTCTCTCGTTGCAAGGGCCTGCCCCCCAACGGGATTCCGGCGAACCCCCCGTTGACCCCGGTGACGCACCGCACGTCTCTGGTGCGTGAGGAAGCAACTGACCGAGGAGGTCCACCTGATGCAAGAGGCATTCTCCAACGGGTGGCGCTCAGACGGCCGCGGGTTCTGGACAAAGCGCAAGAAGACAGCCACGAGCCTGCTGTCGATCCTCGCGCTCATCGCCGGGATCGCGGTCGCGTTCAAGCTCTTCGACCGCGAGGTCCCGAACAACGTCGTTCGGGACGCGTCGGTGTTCGATTTCCGGATCTTCAAGATGGATGCGGGTCTGGGGGAAGACACCTTCCAGGAAGCCGGAGCCACGAGAGCCATCTACGAGGCCGGTCTCGACCAGTTCCCGGGCGACACGCGCCGGGTGGAGGTCAAGATCGAGAACTCGAATCAGCCGGCTCGTGACGCCTCGTTCCAGATGCACGTCGACCAGGACTCGATCGAGGTCCGCGGCTGCGACGGCATCGACCCCGAGACCGGGGACTGCACCGGCGGCACTCCGCTGATCGCCCAGGGCGACCCGGACCGGGTCCGCTTCATGAACTTCTGGACGCTCAGCGTCGACAAGGAGAAGGTGCTGTACGCACTGGACGGCGGCGTGGAGGTCAACGAGGACGACCACACCGGCCAGAACGTGCTCTTCGGCGACAACCCGGACGACTCCGGATTCCGTCAGTACGACAACGCCTGCCAGGGCGGACTGCGTGAGCTGACCCCGAACGCCCCCTGCGAACTCGGAATGATCCGGGCGGCAGGGACGTTCGACGAGCTCGGTGAGCAGACCGACGTCCGCTACTACCGCTTCGACCTCACCGAGGTCGACGACGGCACCGACCAGTCCGCATTCAAGGGCTGGACGATCACCTTCACCTTCGTCTTCAACGCCCGCGTGCCGGCCCTGCCGGAAGCCAGTGGGCCCATCGGCGAACGCTAAGCACCAGCGCCACGAACACACGGATACGGAGGGGCCCCCACGGGGGCCCCTCCTCACGTTGCCCCGCAAAGACGCCCGCCTGCCGGGACCGCCGAGGCCGTTCAACTGGGTGAACGTCGCCAAATGGGTGGCGCTCGAGGGGATAGACCGCAGGAGGTCATGGATGCACGGCTACACCACCACGGGGTGGCGCTCAGACGGCCGTGGCTTCTGGACGAAGCGTAAGAAGACCGCGACCAGTCTCCTGTCGGTATTGGCATTGGTTGCCGGGATCGCCGTGGCCTTCAAGCTCTTCGACCGCACGGTCCCGAACAACGTCGTCCGCGATGCATCGGTGTTCGGCTACGAGATCTACAAGATGGACGAGGTCCTGGGGGACACGACCTTCGAGCAGGCCGGGCCGACGACCCCGATCTTCGAAGGCGGCGTGGACACCTTCCCCGGCGACCAGCGACGGGTGGAGGTCAAGATCGAGAACACCAACCTCCCGGCACGGGACGCCTCCTTCCAGATGCACGTGGACCAGGACTCGATCGTGGTCCGCGGATGCGACGGGCTCGACTCGAGCACCGGCGTGTGCACGGGTGGCACCCCGATCATCGCGACCACGGATCCCTTGTGGACGCGGTTCGTGAACTTCTGGGAGCTCGACGTCGACAAACAGAAGGTCCTGTTCGTCCCGGGCAATGAGGTCAACGAGGACGACCACACCGGCCAGAACCTGCTGGACCCGGACGGCAACCCGGACGACTCGGGGTTCCGTCAGTACCACGAGGCCTGCCAGGGAGCCCTGCGTGCGATCCGGCCCAACGCGCCCTGCGAGCTCGGCATCGTCCGCGCGGCGGGCACTCGGGACACCCTCGGTGAGCAGACCGACATCCGCTACTACCGCTTCGACCTCACCGAGGTCGACGACGGCACCGACCAGTCCGAGTTCAAGGGCTGGACGATCACCTTCACGCTCGTGTTCAACGCCCGCGTGCCGGCCCTGCCCGAAGGCAGCGGCCCGATCGGCGAGCGGTAACCCGCCACCGGTTCGCGGAGATCCTCGAAGGAGGGGCCCTGGAGGCCCCTCCTTCGCTGTTGGGGCACTACACCTGTGCGTCGTGGCCGAGGATCAGGAGGACGTCGGCGGCGTCGCGGATCCGCAGCCCCTCGGGGATGACCTCCACGGCGTAGCCGAACTCGGCCCCCACCTGGACGGCCTTGTCGTGGGACTCTTCGTCGTCGGCACGGAAATGGACGACGCTGCGCTCCCGGTCCTGGGAGGTGAAGTCGGCGACGCGGACGACGTCGTACCCGAGTTCGCGCAGCCGGTCGGCGGTGCGGGTCGCGGCCATGTCCACGCGGCCCCCGTTGAGGACCTCCACACCGATCCCAGCGGGATCGATCCGCTCGTCGTCGGCGAGCGGCGTGGGGCCTGCGGCTCCGTCGACGTCTCCAGCGGGGGTGGGCCGCACGAGCTCGTCCTCCCCGCTCGGGTCCACGAACACCCTGGTTCCCAGGCCCCCGATCGCCCGGGCGGCCTCGGAGACCGATGCGGGGTCGAGCACCAGGAACGGGCCCTGGGGCCCCCGCTTCGACTCCCCTCGCACCTCCAGGATCCCCCAGGAGCCCGCGCCCTGCTCCAGGGCCTCTCGCAGGTCGTTGAGGTGCTCGGGGACGATCTCAGCGGTCCTGAACCCCCGGGCGAGGCCCGGGAAGTCCCGCCCGTCACCGATCACCGAGAAGGGGACCTCGACGCCGAAGAGCCGCTCGAGCGTTTCGCGAACGAGGGGCGCTCCCCCCAGGCGCCAGGCGTGGTAGGCGCGGAGGAATCCCGACCCGGGGATCTCGACCACCGCTTCCGGTGGTACGACCACCACGCTGCGCGTCACCGGGTCGGCGACGGCGAGGAACCGGATCGGCTGGCGGGGGTCCGACTCGTCGAGGCCGATCACGGCGATCTTGTTCGGCCATCTCGGGGTCTCGGGGGCCCGGATGGCCGCGACGCCGAGGGCGCCCACCACGACGACGGTGAGCACCGAGAGAACGAACACGGCGGCTCGGGTGCGGGTCCCCATCGATCCCGGAGCCTACCGCGTCCGTCCGACGTTCGGCGAGAACTTCCGCTCGACCACTTGCCGGACGCGGGGTACGGCCGTACGCTCATCCGGATGCACTCGCGCGCCCGCGCTCT
>CAZLKN010000031.1:0-3109 GCA_964560135.1 uncultured Actinomycetes bacterium
GTCTCGAGGCGGCGATCCTGTTCGAGGGGCTTGCACGCCGTGTCCGGGCCGTGCGACTGCATGGTGACGGCAAGCGCACACTCCATGCCTTCAACCGTGGCTGGGAGTCTCTCCCGGTCACGCTGTATCCCCTGGACGACGTGTCTTAGACCCCATGGGCGAGATGCCGGGCCCTTCCGGCGAAGGTTCAGGAGCGAGCGGCTGCAGCGAGCTTGTTGCTGCTGGGCGAGGGGAGTTCGACGTGTTGGTCGGGGACGAGGTCGTCGCCTCTCCATGACGCGGCCAAGTCGAGCGGAATTGTATTGGGCTGTGACCAAAGGGAGTTACTCGCGGGTGGGTGGCGCGGTTCCATACGTCCGTGGTGGCACAAGGCTGACTCGTCTGCTGTTGCTTGCGAGAACGCGTCTTCGTCTGCGTCTGCTCGGAGAGCGAGCTCTGCCTCCCGAGTTGCGGAGATTCTTGCATGAGTAGCCCCCGTACTCAGTGGCCATGATCGTGCGGTGTAGGCGGTGGACCCTACAGCTCGGAGCTGCAGCCGCCGAGTTCTCGCCCTTGCGGCCGGGACGTAGGATGGCATCGAGCGAAGGGAGTCTCGCGGCTGAGCACCCAAGTCGTTAGGCGGACAGATGAGCACGCAAGTACTTTGCAACCGCATCAGGCTCCGACCCGGAAGTCTGGAGCGCGTCCGCGAGTGGGCGGAGACGCTTAAGGAGCGCCGTAACGAAGCTCTGGCAACGTTGCAGGCGGAAGGGGTGACCATCGAATCCGCCTTCTTGGAACGAGCCACCGATGGCGATTTCCTGATCATCTATATGCGAGCGCCTGACCTCAACTCCGCCGTGGGCGCGGCTGCTCACTCCGCTCACCCCATCGACGCTTGCCATCAAGAGTTCAAGCGCGACACGTGGGAGGGAGGAGAAGCTCTTGAACTCCTTGTCGATCTGGTCTTGGATCAAGATGACTGATAGCCGCCTAACAGGGCGTTGGAGCCGACCGGCCACGCTGGCGGCTGCGCGTGCACCCGAGGCCGATCGCTTCGCGGCTCGGCGCGGGTGGCGCGGAGGGTCGTAATACGCACGAGGGGTCTCGATGAACGGATCCGCTGGTGAAGTGGTCCGGTATGTCGCTGCTGGAGGCGTCGTGGTTGGTGCGGGCCGCGTGCTTGTACTGGAGAGGCCTGGCCGCAACGAGCTCCGACTGCCAAAGGGCCATGTCGAGCATGGCGAGTCTGCAGAGGCGGCGCCGTTCGAGAGGTCCGCGAGGAGGCAGGTCGTTTCGGTGAGGAGGAGGCGCAATTCGAGCCCCGCTGGGTTGCTATGGAGGAAGCTCTCGAGCGTCTGACCTTTGAAGCCGAGCGCGAGTGGGTTCGTCGTGCGATTGGTTACCGATGAGGATCGCATCGGCGACGAGTGCGGGAGGGAACCATGCCCGAAATGAGAGATTCGAGCGGCAGCGCCAAGCGATGGGGGCCTCTGTTCGGGGCGCGCGCCCGGGACTGGGCTGAGACCTGGGAGGGACCGTCCGGCTACGGGAAGCTCGTCTACGAGTACGTCCTCGACCGCGCGAAGGTCGACCCGGGGACGCGGCTATTGGACTGCGGATGCGGCGCTGGCCGTTTCGCGCACATGGCGGCGGGTCGTGGGGCACAGGTCGCGGGCATCGACGCGGCCGAGGAGTTGATCGAGATCGCCGCCCAGCGAACCCCCGAGGGCGAGTTCCGCGTCGGCGAGGTCGAAAGCTTGCCGTGGTCCGACAACTCCTTCGATTGGGTTACAGGGTTCAACGCGTTTCAGTTCGCCGACGACAAGGCGCGAGCACTTGCAGAAGCCTTGCGGGTGTCCAAAGGTCCTGTGGCTGTGGTGGTTCCCAGCCGCGTCGCGGACTCAGGGCTCACCGCGGTGTTCCAGCAGCTCTTTCCCCTTTTCCCAGACGGCTCCCTGGAGACGATGCGGCAGAGTGGCATGTTCGCGCTCTCCGCACCGGGCAGCCTTGAGGAGGTCTTGGCTACGGTCGGCCTTGAGGTCTTCGAAGACGAGGAACTCGAGACGCCGATCCCGTTCGACAGCATCGCCACCGGTGTCCGTGCGTTCGTGGCCGGCGGGCCGATGGCGGTCGCGGTCCAGCATTCGGGGGAGTCGGCCGTAGCGCAGGCCGCTGAGGAAGCACTCGCTGCCTTTGCCAGCAGCCGCGGGGACGTCACGCTTCCCGGCTGGTATCGCGTCGTGCTCGTTCGAGGATGAGCTTCCGGGCGAGGAAGAGGTTGGAACGTGAGCGACACAGGCAAAGCGACGATATCGCACGTGGTCTCTGCCGACGGTACCGAGATCGCCTACTGGAAGACCGGCGAGGGCCCTCCGCTCGTTCTCGTGCACGGTGCGCCTGCCGACCATACGCGCTGGGATCCACTCCTACCTCACCTCACCCAGCACGTCACCGTCTACGCGATCGACCGCCGGGGGCGCGGAGCCAGCTCCGACGGTCCAAGGTATGACATCACGCTGGAGTTCGAGGACGTGGCCGCAGTCGTGGAGGCCGTGTCCGACGATGCGGGATCCGTGGTGGATGTATATGGCCACTCCTTCGGCGGGTGCGTGGCGTTCGGAGCAGCGGGGCGGACCTCGCGCATCCGCAAGCTTGCTCTCTACGAGGGGTGGCCCTTGCAGGACCCGTCGGTGCTTGCCATGCCACCAGATCTGGCGGAGCGACTGGCCACCCTACAGGCCGAGGGAAACGGTGAAGGTCTGCTCGAAAGCTTCATGCGTGAAGGCAACATGATCTCCGATGACGACATCCAAGCGATGCGCTCACTGCCATCATGGCCGGGACGGGTCAACGCCGCGCTTGCCCTTCCGCGGGAGCTCGGGGCTATCGTCGACGCGCGGCTCGATGCGGCGCAGGGGGCGCGGATCAAGGTGCCTACGCTCCTGTTGACTGGTGAAGGCAGTTCCGATCCGGCCAGACGCGATATCGAGGCAGTAGCAGCGGTGCTGCCCGACGCGCGGATCGTGGTCCTCGAGAGTCAGGAGCACGTCGCGGACATCATGGCCCCAGAGGTCTTTGCCGCACACCTGCTGTCGTTTCTGCGGGACGGGGACTAGGGTCGTGAGCC
>CAZLKN010000031.1:3209-38787 GCA_964560135.1 uncultured Actinomycetes bacterium
TCTTTGCCGCACACCTGCTGTCGTTTCTGCGGGACGGGGACTAGGGTCGTGAGCCTGATGCGACGACCATGACGGTGGCTATCCGATCCGCCCTCGAGGTATCGAAAGTTCGGCTTTGTTGACGAAGGTCGACTTCGGCAGCGCGTGCGCACCATTGGCGGCGATTTCCGGGACGATATCTCTATGGCATGGTTCTCCGGCGTCTGAAGCGCCGCCCAACTCGGAGCTGCAGCCGATCGAACGCCGCCGCCACGTCCAGCAGTACCCTCAAGTCATGAGAGGCTGCGTACCGTCGGGTGAGCGCCTGAGTCGTTGGACGGCCGGATAGTTGGACGAGCTGAGTCAGTTTGCCTCGAAGGATCTGTCGCCTCGCCCGACCGATGGAAGCCCATGCGACCTCCCCTATGGTCTTACATGGGTGGATCTTCGACCGGTCCTCGCGACCGCGAGTGACGACGATTCTGGCTTCTACGCCACGGCTTCGTACGACAAGCAGGGGCTCCACGGTGGCGACGATTCGTGCATCCTTACGCTCCGCCGGCGGGGCGAGGATCCGTTCGAGCGTACGGTATTCATCAAGTGTGTCCACGACCAGAGGGCCCGGGAGGCGCCCAGGTACCGGCTCCTCGCGTCGGCTGGGGTTCCGGTGCCGAGGCTCCTGGCGTCGGTTTCGCGAACAGGCGCCGAGGTCCTCGTGTTGGAGTTTCTTCCGCGGATCGGTATCGACTGGCAGTCCCGCGCTGAGGTCGAAGCGCTTCTGGAACTCGTCGCGCGGCTGAACGCAGCCCAGGTCGACTCGGCCGACATCGAGACGCGACCCGCGGTCCGCAACGATGGTTTCGACGCGTCGGTCCGGTCCGCGCTCCGGCAGATCCAACGCAATCCAGCGATGCGACTGCGTGCGGACCTTGTCTTCGAGGCCTACCAGCGAGCGCAAGGCGAGGTCGGGTCGATGCCGCTGGCCCCGACCCATGGTGAGTTCTACTTCCAGCAGGTTGGTTGGGCGGCTCGGGACGGTCTGGAGGAGCTCGTCATGTTCGACTTGGCGACGCTCGCGTTGCGGTCCCGCTTGGGCGACGTTGCAGGCGTGTTGCCGCTGCTCGTCGAGAAGGCCCGGCGACCGGAGGAAGAGCTGCTCGCCATCTACCTCGACGCGCTCGCTCGATTCGGCGGCTCCGTCGATCCGCACGCGGACTATGTCCGCGAACTGCGAGCCACGCGTATCGCGACTTTCTGCTGGGCGCTGCCGTGGCTTGTACGATCTTCGACTGACACGTCGGGGTTCGATCTTGGGGCCGAGCTTGACCTGAAGCTTCGATGGCTCTGCCGTGATGTCGAGGCGTTAGCTTGTCGTTGAGCCATCGAGCCGCGCTCCGAAGCTGACTGATCGGGACGGCCCCCAACGCTGCCCGTATCCATCGGGAAGCACGTCGAGCAATCCTCGTTCGAATCTCCACAATAGCTCGACAACGTCCTTACGAAATCGTTTCGGCTACCAAGCTAGGATTCCCACAAGGAGATGCGCTCATATCGAGGCCGGAGGAACAGGCATGACAAGGATCACTGCGTACCGATCTGCCGTGGGGGTCGCGGTCCTAGCGGCACTCCTGCTCGTCTGGCTGAGCCTGGGTGTTGGTGTCATCGGGAGGGATGGCGACCCCGCCAACGTCATGTATTTCGGGGTGGTTGGTGTCGGCATCGTCGGCGCGCTCGTAGCGCGCTTTCGGCCGCGTGGGATGGCATCGGCGTTGTACGTGACGGCGGTCGCTCAGGCGCTGGTCGCTCTGATCGCACTGTTTGCGGGCTTGGGCCGCCCGTGGAGCGGGCCGCTGGAACTGGTGGGCTTGAATGGGATGTTCATCGCGCTGTTCGTCGGATCGGCATGGCTGTTTCGGCGTGCTGCCTCTGGACCATCCGGGCAGGAGGAAGCATAGCGTTGGGCTGGCTCGTCGGTCCGTCGCTCGGTTGTCGTGCGTCTGTTCGTCGGTAGCGTGTACGCGACCACGAGGCGCACTTCGTGACCGTCTGAGAAGGCGGCCCCCGCGTCTCGGCCCGATGTGGCGCTGGTAGGTTGTGGCGATGATGGAGCCGCCGCGGACCAGGTACGCGAGAGTCGGTGACGCTGCCGTCGCGTACCAGGTCGTGGGGGACGGGGACGTCGACCTGCTCTGCCCGCTTGGCAATGTCAGTCACCTCGAGCTGCTGTGGGAGATACCCGAGGTTGCCTCCTTCTTCGTGAAGCTCGGCGAGTTCTGTCGCGTGGTGGTGTTCGACCGGCGGAGCTGCGGACTCTCGGACCCTCTGCCCAACCTCGGGGTGGGGGCCCTCGAAGACTGGGTGGCGGACTGCCTCGCCGTGCTCGACGCGGTCGGCAGCGAGCATGCCGCCGTCATGGGCCACGACATCGCCGGACCCATGTCGTTGCAACTGGCAGCGACGCATCCCACCCGCGTGGAGGCCATCACCCTCCTCGATTCCTACGCCCGGCTGATTCGCACCACGGACTATCCCGGTTGGCACCCGGATTCCGTCGCACCGGCGCTGGACACGCCCTGGGAGTCCTGGGGGACCGGCGAGAGCATCATCGCCTGGAACCCGCGCTTCCGGGACGACCCGGAGGCCCAGCGGCAATGGGGCCGGTGGGAGCGCTACTCGATGGCTCCCGGCACACGGCGCAGGACGATGGAGGCGTGGCTCGCGATGGACGTCCGCGACGTCGTGCCTTCGGTCCAGTGTCCCGTCCTCATCGTCCAGGGCCTCGGGAACCCACTCATCCGTCCCGACCATGGGAGATGGCTCGCGCGGCACCTGGCCGACGTCTGCTACGTGGAGATCCCGAGTGACGGCTACCTGGACGTCTACTACGGAAACGCCGCAGCGGTCCTCGAGGAGATGCGTGAGTTCCTCACCGGCGAGCGGCGCGCTCCGGAGCCGGATCGGGTCCTCTCGACGATCCTGTTCACGGACGTCGTCAGCTCCACCGAGCGCGCGGCCTCGCTCGGCGACCGCCGCTGGCGGGAGCTGCTCGACCAGCACGACAACGTGGCCGGGATCGAGCTGGACCGGGGCGGCGGGCGCCTGATCAAGTCCACGGGGGACGGGCTCCTCGCGACCTTCGACGCTCCCGCTCGAGCGGTGCGCACCGGCGCAGCTCTGCTTCGTCGATGGCGATCGCTCGGCTTGGACGCGCGTGTCGGGATCCACACCGGCGAGTGTGAGCTACGGGGTGCGGACGTCGGCGGCATAGCCGTTCACATCGCCGCTCGCATCCAGGAGTTGTGCGGCCCCGGTGAGATCTTCGTCTCCCGGACCGTGAAGGACCTCGTCGCCGGGTCCGAGCTGCGCTTCCACGATCACGGCGGTCATCAGCTGAAAGGTGTGCCCGACACGTGGCAGGTCTTCTCGGTCGACCTGTCCGAGTAGCGACCCAGGCCGTGACAGGCCCCCGGCCCTCAGCGGTAGGGGCCGAAGTCGGGTTCGCGCTTCTCGGTGAAGGCTCGCACCCCCTCGGACGCCTCCTCGGTCCCCTGGAAGACCCCCAGCGCATCGAAGGACAGCTGCGAGATCCCCGCGATGGCCTCGGTGTCGGCGTTGAAGGAGTGCTTCAGGAACCGCAGCGCGGTCGGGGAGTGACGCAGGATCTCCGCGGCCCACCCGCGGGCTTCGTCCATGAGCCGGTCCGCGGGCACGACCGCGTTCACCAGGCCCATCCCGAGCGCCTGCTCGGCGGTGTAGCGCCGGCACAGGTACCAGATCTCCCGGGCCCGCTTCTCGCCGACCACCCGGGCCAGGTAGGCGGTGCCGAAGCCGGCGTCGAAGGAGCCCACGCGCGGGCCGACCTGGCCGAACACGGCGGTGTCCGAGGCGATGGTCAGATCGCAGAGCACGTGAAGCACGTGGCCCCCGCCGATCGCGTAGCCGTTGACCGCCGCGATCACGGGCTTGGGGATGTCCCGGATCACGCGGTGCAGCGTCTCCACCTCGAACAGGCCCGTCTCCGACGGACCGTAGTCGCCGGTTTCGGCCCGCTGCTTCTGGTCGCCGCCGGTGCAGAAGGCCCGGCCCCCGGCGCCGGTGAGGATCACCACACCAACGCCGTGGTCGGCCCAGGCGGCCTTGAAGCAGCGGATCAGCTCGTCGACGGTGTTCGCGGTGAAGGCGTTCATCCGGTCGGGACGGTCGATCGTGACCGTCGCGATCCCGTCGGCGGTCTCGTAGCGGACGTCGCTGAGCTCCATGGCTAGCAGCCTGCCGACGCCGGCCACACCGACGCAACCCGGCGGGACGCGATAGGCTCGGCGCGTCATGTTCGACAACCTCTCAGACCGCCTGGAAGGCGTCTTCAAGAAGCTCGGCCGCAAGGGGCGGTTGGGCCGTGACGACGTCGAGGAGGGTCTGCGCGAGATCCGGCTGGCCCTGCTCGAGGCCGATGTCTCCCTGAAGGTGGTGCGCGGGTTCCTGGAGCGCGTCCGCGAACGCGCCGTCGGCGAGGAGATCCTCCGTTCGCTCACGCCGGGCCAGCAGCTCGTCAAGGTGGTGAACGAGGAGCTCGTCCGCCTGCTCGGCGGCGAGAACCGGCCGCTGCGGATCGCCGAGGAGCCCCCGACCGTCATCCTGCTGGTGGGCTTGCAGGGCTCGGGGAAGACCACCGCCGCCGCGAAGCTCGCCGCCCACCTCAAGCGGCAGGGGATCAAGCCGCTGATGGCCGCCTGCGACCTGCAGCGCCCGGCCGCCGTCGAACAGCTCGCCCAGCTCGGCTCCCAGATCGAGGTGGACGTCGAACGCGGCGAGGCCGGCGGGGACCCCGTCAAGGTCGCCAAGCGCGCTCTGGGCCGGGCCCGGTCCGACGGCTACGGCGCACTGATCGTCGACTCCGCCGGACGCCTCCACGTCGACGAGGAGCTCATGGACCAGGCTCGCCGCATCCGCGACACCGTGGATCCGCACGAGACCCTGCTCGTCCTCGACGCGATGACCGGTCAGGACGCCGTGAACGTCGCCGAGGCCTTCACGCAGGCCCTCGAGCCCACGGGAGCGATCCTCACGAAGCTCGACGGCGACGCCCGCGGCGGGGCGGCGCTGTCGCTCGCGGAGGCCGCCGGCGTGCCGATCGTCTTCGCAGGTGTGGGGGAGCGCATCGACGACCTCGAGCCCTTCCATCCCGACCGGATGGCCTCCCGGATCCTCGGTATGGGGGACATCCTCTCCCTGGTCGAGCGCGCCGAACGCGAGATCGACGAAGCGGACGCCGAGGAGATGGAGCGCAAGATCCGCGAAGCCTCCTTCGACCTCTCCGACTTCCTCGAACAGCTCCAGATGATCAAGAAGATGGGCCCCCTGCAGAACCTGCTCGGGATGATGCCGAACATCCCCGGAGTCGGGCGGCTCGCGGACCAGGAGATCGACGAGGGTCAGCTCGTCCGGGTCGAGGCCGTGATCCGGTCGATGACGCTGAAGGAGCGGGCCAAGCCCCAGCTCATCGACGCATCGCGCCGCAAGCGCATCGCGAACGGCTCCGGCACCTCGCCGCAGGACGTGAACAACGTGCTCAAGCAGTTCGACCAGATGCGCAAGATGATGAGCCAGATGGTCGGCGGGTCGCTGCCGGGCAAGGGACGCAAGAAGTCCCGGAAGGCCCGCAAGGCCATGCCGAAGATGAAGGGATTCTAGGAGCAGCGATGACGGAGTCCGAGCGGCGCTGGAGCCACGCGGTCGAGATCTTCCGCGCGCACAACCGCATCGAGGCCTTCGCCGTGGCGGGGCTCCTGCGCTCGTACGGGATCCCGGCCGACGTCGACACCAACTCCGCCAACTGCGTGTACCCGAACCTGGCCTTCGCGGAGGGCATGCCCGTACTCGTGGGCGCCGACGACGCTCCACAGGCGCTCCGCATCCTCGAGGAGGAACACGAGGTCGAGGACGCCGGCGGGTAGGTCCCCGCTCGTCACCACCCCCTCGGGGCACCGGGGGCTGGTATCCTATCCGCTGGTCACAACCCCTCTTCCGTTATCGAGAGGAACCATCATGGTCAAGATTCGTTTGATGAGGGTGGGCAAGCGCAAGCAGCCCATCTACCGCGTGGTGATCGCGGACGCCCGCTCGCCTCGGGACGGCCGTTTCATCGAGATCATCGGGCAGTACAACCCGCGCACGGAGCCGAGCGAGATCAGCATCGAAGAGGAGAAGGCGCTCGCGTGGCTCCGCAAGGGCGCCCAGCCCACCGGCCAGGTCACGGCGCTGCTGAAGCGGACGGGGATCTGGACCAAGCACGTCGAAGAGAAGAAGGCCGGCAGCAAGGCATGAAGGATCTGCTCGAGTTCCTCGCCCGCTTCCTGGTCGACGACCCCTCCGAGATCAAGGTCGAGGCCCTGGAGGGGCAGCGGGCGATGATCCTCCAGCTCTCCGTCGCGCAGGAGGACATGGGCAAGATCATCGGACGCAACGGGCGCGTGGCCAAGTCGCTGCGCACCCTCATCCAGGCCGCTGCCACCCGTGACGGGAAGAGTGCGATCGTCGAGATCATCCAGTAGCGAGGGTCCCCCCGGCCCCCGCTCCGGCGAACCCATGCCCGACACGCCCACCAATCTCGTGGTCGGGGAGATCGGCCCCCCGGTGGGCCTCCGCGGTGAGATGCAGGTCCTGGTCCTGTCCGACGACCCGACCCGGTTCGCCCCCGGGGCCACGGTCCTGCTCGAGGACTCGGCTCGCCCCCTCACCGTCCGCCGGACCCGCGGACGGCGCGACCGTACCGTGGTGAGCTTCGAGGAGATCTCCGACCGCACGGAGGCCGAGGCGCTGCGGGGATCCAGGCTCGTGGTGCCCGTGTCCTCCGCCCGCGCCCTCGACGCCGACGAGTACTGGGACCACGAGCTGATCGGGGCGCTGGTGGTGACGGCCGAAGGCACCGAGGTCGGCCGGGTGGCCGAGGTGCTGCATCCGGCCGCCAACGACGTCCTCGTGGTGCGCTCCGGAGACCGCGAGCACCTCGTCCCCCTCGTCGCCGCATTCGTCCGCGGTGTGGACCGCGCCGCACGCCGGATCGAGATCGAGCCCATCCCGGGCCTTCTCGACGAGTAGCCCGGATAAAATCGAGGCGATGCGACTCCCGCTGACCCCCCTGCGCAGGACCGCCCCGATGCTGGTGGCGGGGTTCGTGGTCGTGGGTTCGGCGGTCCTGTTCCCGAGGGCCGAGCCGGTGGAGCGCATCGTCACCGACGCCTCCGCCCCCAGCCCGGCCCCCACACCGGCCCCGACGCCCGCCCCGACCCCCGAGCCCACCCCGACACCGGTGCCGGTCTTCCGGCCCGAGACGGTGGCCATCCCGGCGCTCGGCGTGGACGCGCCGATCGTGTCGGTGGGCACCGAGGCCGACGGCGCCATGGGGACGCCCGGCAACGAGCGGGACGTCGGCTGGTGGGACCAGGTGCATGCCGGGGGTGGCAACACCCTGCTCGCCGGCCACGTGAACTGGAAGGGCCGTCCGGGTTCCTTCGGCCGGCTCGGGGAACTGTCGGAGGGCGACGAGATCGTGGTGCGCGGTGAGGGGCGGGAGCTGACCTTCCACGTGGCGTGGGTGGAGCAGGTCTCCGCGGACACCCCCGCGGCCGAGATCCTCGGGGACCAGGGCGCCCCGGTGGTGACGCTGATCACCTGCGGCGGCGAGTTCGACCGCCGGATCCGCAGCCACCGCGACCGGATCATCGTCCGCGGCGTCCTCGCCTGAGGGCCGCCGCAGGGCATGATGTCCGGGATGCGGATCGACCTCGTCACGATCTTCCCGGAGGCGGTGCGGCCCTTCCTGTCGGCGGCGCTGCTCGGCCGGGCCGCGGAGCGCGGGCTGCTCGAGATCCGTGTCCGAGATCTGCGGGACCACACCCACGATCGGCACCGGCAGGTCGACGACGAGCCCTACGGCGGGGGCCCGGGCATGGTGATGAAACCCCAGCCGTTCTTCGAGGCGGTGGAGGCCATCGAAGCCGAGGCGGGCGAGCGTCCCCACGTGATCCTGCTCTCCCCGCAGGGCCGTCTCCTCACGCAAACCCGGGCCCGCGAGCTCGCCGCGCGTCGCCATCTCGTGTTGCTGTGCGGACGCTACGAGGGCATCGACGAGCGGGTGGCGTCCCACCTCGCCGACGAGGAGCTGTCGATCGGGGACTACGTCCTCGCCGGTGGCGAGGCCGCAGCGCTGGTGGTCGTGGACGCGCTAGCCCGGCTCGTCCCCGGCGTGGTCGGCGACCCCGACTCGGTGGCCCAGGACTCCTTCCAGGAGGGGCTCCTCGACCATCCCCACTACACGCGGCCCGCGTCCTACCGGGGCATGGACGTGCCCGAGGTCCTGCTGTCGGGTCATCACGGCGAGATCCAACGGTGGCGGCGTGAGGAAGCCGCGCGTCGCACGCGGGAGCGGCGGCCGGACCTTTTCGAGGACTAGCGTCTCCGGGTGCTAGGATGAAATCCTCTCCCCCGAGGGCTCTCCCGAGCCGCGTCCGCGCACGGCAACGACTGAACGGAGGAGGCATCCATGGCCGAATACGCCAAGCCCGACGTCCTCGTTTCGACGGACTGGGTGGTTGAGCATGCCAACGACGACGGCGTCGCCGTCGTCGAGGTGGACGAGGACACCGAAGCCTACGCACGGGGGCACATCCCCGGGGCGACCGCCTGGAACTGGCGGACCGACCTGCAGGATCCCGTCCGGCGGGATTTCATCTCCAAAGATGGCATGGAGCAGCTGCTGGGCCGGTCGGGGATCTCCAACGACACCACGGTCGTCCTCTACGGCGGGAACAACAACTGGTTCGCCGCCTACGCCTACTGGTACCTGCGCTACTACGGTCATGACAATGCCAAGCTGATGGACGGTGGCCGCAAGAAGTGGGAGCTGGAGGGCCGCGAGCTCACCACCGAGGTGCCGCAGCGTCCCCAGGTCAGCTACACGGCCGGCAGCCCCAACCACGAGATCCGCGCCTTCCGCGACGACGTCGAGAAGGCGATCGGCAAGCTGAACCTGGTGGATGTCCGCTCGCCGCAGGAGTTCGCCGGCGAGCTGATCGCCCCGCCGCATCTGCCCAACGAGGGCTCCCAGCGCCCCGGTCACATCCCTTCGGCCCGCAACATCCCGTGGTCGAAGACGGTGCGGGAGGACGACGGGACGTTCCTGCCGGCCGACGATCTGCAGAAGCTGTACGAGTCCGAGGGCGTGAACCTCGAGACCGACACCATCGCCTACTGCCGGATCGGTGAGCGCTCCGCCCACACCTGGTTCGTGCTCCACGAGCTGCTGGGCATCTCGAACGTCCGAAACTACGACGGCTCGTGGACCGAGTGGGGTTCCCTGGTCGGCGTCCCGATCGAAAAGGACGTCTGACCAGCACAAGCCTTCCGGGCCCGGGGTGGGGTGGAACCCCCCGGGCCCGGTGATGCGTTATATTCATGCGGTTGCATCCATCCGAGTCAGGACCCCGCCATCATGCCCAAGATCGATATCTCTGAGGTCGTCGAGAAGCCCCAGCTCAAGGAGGACATCCCTGAGTTCGGTCCCGGCGACACCGTGAAGGTGCAGGTCCGCGTCGTGGAGGGGAACCGCGAGCGGCTCCAGGGCTTCCAGGGCGTGGTGATCCGCCGCCGCGGCGGCGGGACCCGCGAGACGTTCACCGTCCGCAAGATCTCCTTCAACGTGGGGGTCGAGCGGACGTGGCCGCTGCACTCCCCGGCGATCGCCACCATCGAGCGGGTGTCGCGCGGGGATGTCCGCCGCGCCAAGCTCTACTACCTCCGGGGACGCGTCGGCCGTGCCGCGCGGATCAAGGAGAAGCGGGACTAGCCGATGGCCCGAGAGGTCATGGTTCCCGTCGAAGAAGAGGGCCCCGGTAGCAAGTCGTCCGGGGTCTTGTCCTTCCTGAAGGAACTGCCGGTCCTCATCGTCCTCGCATTGGGGATCGCGCTGCTCATCAAAGCCTTCCTCGTCCAGGCGTTCTTCATCCCCTCGGGGTCGATGGAACCCACCCTGCAGGAACGCGACCGTGTGCTGGTGAACAAGCTCACCTACCGGTTCCGGGAGCCGTCCCGCGGCGAGCTGATCGTGTTCCGCGACCCCTTCGGCGATCCCTGTGCGGAGCGCGAGGGCTACATCCTTCCCGAGGACTGCGAGAAGGGACCCGCCGGCCGGGCCTGGGAGTGGTTCTCGGAGCTGTTCGGCCTCCCGCACCCCGACGGCATCACCAAGGACTACATCAAGCGCATCGTCGCCCTGCCGGGTGAGACGATCGAGATGCGCGACGGAGAGGTCTGGGTGTGCTCGGAGCCGAACTGCGTCCCGCTCAACGAGGACGGCACCCCGCGGGACGGGGAGCACATCGACTTCCCGAGCGGCCCGGAGAAGGGGCCGCAGAAGGACAACTACACGATGCCGCCTTTCCGGCTGGGGGACGCCGACTACTTCGTGCTGGGTGACAACCGGAACAACTCCTCGGACAGCCGCGTGTTCCGGTCGATCTCGCGCGACTCGATCGTCGGGAAGGCGTTCGTGCTGCTGTGGCCCCCGACCCGGTTCTCGAGCCTCTGACGCCGGCCGGCCGGCCGGCGAAGGTCCGGCCCGTGGCCGGTCGCCTCGAACGAATCCTCGCCGACCAGGGCTACCGCCTGGTCGCCGGCGTGGACGAGGTGGGGCGGGGCGCCCTCGCGGGACCGCTGGTGGCCGCCGCCGTCCTCCTCGACGTGGCGTGCCTGCCCGACGGGGTCTGCGACTCCAAGCAGCTCACCGCCGCGGAGCGCGAGGAGTGCGCACGTGCGGTGCTGGCCTGCGCCGTGGCCGTGTCCTACGTGGTGGTGGACCCCGCGGACATCGACGGGACGGGGCTGCACATCACGAACCTCGCCGCCCTCGAGCGGGCCGTCCGGGGGCTGCGTCCGCTGCCCGACTACGTGATCTCCGACCACTTCGCCGTCGAGGGGGCCGGGGTGCCGCAGGTCGGGCTTCCGGGGGCCGACGGGCTGTCGGCGGCGGTGGCCTCGGCATCGATCGTGGCCAAGGTCTCCCGGGACGCGCACATGGCCGAGCTGGACGGAGCCCACCCGGGCTACGGCTTCGCCCGCCACAAGGGCTACGGGACCGACGAGCACTGGGCGGCGATCCGGGCCCTCGGCCCGTCGCCGGTCCACCGGCGCTCCTTCCGGGGCGTGGGGGCCTGGCAGCGCTCCTTCGAGGATCTGTAGGGCGCCCGAAACGCCCCGATCGTCCCGTGAGGTGCCGAAACCGGTCCTGTGCCCCCGGCCATGTGCGGTGGTAGCCTGAGCCCGCAGCCGCCATCTCTGCAAGGAGCGAGCGATGTCCGCCGAAGACCTCGAGAGATACGAGACCGAGATGGAGCTCCAGCTCTACAAGGAGTATCGGGACGTCCTGCCGATGTTCCAGTTCGTGGTGGAGACCGAGCGGCGCTTCTACCTCTGCAACAAGGTCGACCTGCAGGTGCAGGGCGAGGAGAACCAGGTGTACTTCGCCCTCGAGCTGCACGACGCCTGGGTCTGGGACATGTACCGTCCCGCCCGGTTCGTCTCCCACGTGCGGGTGCTCACCTTCAAGGACGTCAACGTCGAGGAGCTGACCAAGGACTCGACGTCCCTGGAGCAGCTCGCCCGCGAGTTCGGCCAGTCCGAGGGGTAGTCCCGGAAGCCGGTGTCACCGGTCGCCGCTAGGGTGCGGGCATGTCGCAGGCGCGCAGGCTGGTGGGGACCCTGGGTGAGCAGGTCGCCGCCCGGGCGCTGGAGGCAGACGGCTACCGGATCCTGCACCGCAACTACCGCCTGCGCGGCGGCGAGCTCGACCTCGTCTGCGAGCGCGCCGGCACGGTCGTGTTCTGCGAGGTCAAGACCCGTACCTCGGCGCTGTTCGGCCTGCCCGAGGAGGCGGTGACTGTGACCAAGCGCCGCCGGATCCGCCAGCTCGCCTCCGAGTACCTCCAGCGGGAGCAGCCCCGCGCGAACGCCGTGCGCTTCGACGTGATCTCGGTGGTGGTCACCGGGGGCCGGGTGGACGACGTCCGGCACATCGTCGACGCCTTCTGACGATCAGACGGCGAACAGCTCCCACACCCGGGATTTGAACTCTGCCAGGGTGTCCGGCGTGAGCTGGAGGTCACCAGCCGCCGAACCGCCGACGGCCACGACCTTCAGGCCCAGGGTTCGACAGCCGTCCACGGTGGCGGCGTCGGGCTCCCAGCAGACGGCCACGTCGGCGGTGATGCCGGCGGCCCCCGCCGGGTCGGCGACCGTCGCCACGATCTCGTAGTCCAGCGACGACAGCTTCCGCCGCAGCTCGAGGTGCAGCTCGGGCGGGGCGATCACGACGACTCGCGGGACACGGCACATGGTCCGCCGATGATAATCACCTGACGGTCGACAAGGAGGCGGTATGGGCTACGAGACGATCCGGGTGGAGCGCGACGGCGGGGTGGCGACGGTCACGATGGAGCGTCCGGACAAGCGCAACGCGATCAACACGACGATGTGGGCGGAGCTGCTCGAGGCCTTCACGGCCCTCGGCCGGGACGACGAGGTCCGGGTCGTGGTGCTCACGGGGGCCGGCGGGGCCTTCTCCTCGGGGGCCGACCTCACCCCCGAGGGCGACGACCTACCCCAGGGGGCTCCCGCCTTCCACGCCCGGATGCTCCGCATCGGCGAGACGATCGCTGCCGTGGCCTCCTGCCCGAAGCCCGTGGTGGCCGCCGTGGAGGGCCCGGCGGTGGGCGCGGCCTGCAACATGGCGTTGTCCTGCGACTTGATCGTGGCCGCCCGCGGAGCCCGGTTCTCGGAGATCTTCGTGCGCCGCGGTATGACCCTGGACGGCGGCGGCACCTGGATCCTGCCGCGGCTCGTCGGCCTGCACCGGGCCAAGGAGCTGGCCTTCACCGGCGATCTCGTCGACGCCGAGGAGGCCGAGCGCCTCGGCCTCGTGAACCGCCTCGTGGACGAGGGAGAAGCGCTGGCGGCGGCCCGGGAGCTGGCGGGCCGTGTCGCCCGCAACGCCCCCATCGGCCTGCGGCTGGCCAAGGAGGGGCTCAACCGGTCCGCGCAGATGACCCTCGCCGACGCGCTGTCCTACGAGGCGCAGGCCCAGGCGATCTGCCTGTCCTCCGAGGACCTCCAGGAGGGCGTGCTGGCGTTCGTGCAGAAACGTGAGCCCGAGTTCAAGGGACGATGAACACGGGCGTGCCTTCGGGCACGAGCTCGAAGAGCTCCTCCACCTCGGCCCGCCGCATCCGGACGCAGCCGTGGCTGGAGCGCTGCCCGACCGACCCCGGGTTCGGCGTGCCGTGGATCACGATCGCGTCGCGGTCCAGGCGCAGGGCCCGGGTACCCAGCGGGTTGCGGGGGCCGGGCGGGATGTAGGCGGGCATGCCGCGTGCCCAGCGGGAGCCGGGATTGCGCCAGGTGGGGTTCGTGGCCTTCGAGCGTACGTAGTAGACGCCCGGCGGGGTGGGGAAGTCGAGCTTGCCCACGCCGACCTCGTAGTGCTTCACGAGCTCCGCGTGCTCGTAGAGCTCGAGGCGGAACTCCGAGAGCCGGACGACGACCGCCTTCTCGGGAGCCTGCTCGGGGGCCACCTCACGCACGGGCAGGGCGACGTTCCTGGCGCGGCCCCGGAGGGCGTCCATCAGCAGCGCCTTGGCGGCCTCCCGGTCGAGCTCCCACCCGGCCACCCCTTCCTTCAGGATCACGCCGGAGCCGTTGAGCTCGTAGCTGCCCGGCTCCGGGGGCAGGGCGAAGGTCTCGGCCAGCGACGCCACCGCGTCCTCGAGGCGCCGGGGATCGACCTCGAGCCCCCGGGCGGTCCGGCGCGCGCCGAGCGCCTGCGGGGTGAGCCGGATCGGCTCGCCGGCGGTCGCGATCTGCACGGTCGGAACCACATAGGCGGACGACGGCACTTGCGAGAGCATGGTGAAGGTGACCGCGGCCGGGAACAGAACGGCGATGACCAGGGCGACGCGCAGCAGGCGGACCATCACGTCATGGTCCCGCACCGGGGGCCCGGCTGCCAAGTCTTGTGTCAGCCGGCCCGGAGGAGGTGCCCGACCTCGGGAGGCTCGAAAGCGTCCCGGGGCCCGCCCAGGAGGAAGCCCTGCGCCGCCGTGTATCCGACGTCCCGGACGAGATCCAGGTCTTCCCGGGTCTCGATCCCTTGGGCCAGAGCCTCGGCCCCCGTCCGGATGATCAACTCCCGCAGCCCCGCGAGGATCGCCGCCCGGCGATCCGGTTCGGAGTCTGCCAGCGCGGCCACATCGACCTTCACGAGATCGAACGGGACGCGGCCGAGCAGTCCGAGGTCGTCCCCAGCGGTGAGATCGTCGAGCGCGACGCGGAAGCCGGCATCGCGGCACCGGCTGAGGTTGGTGACGAGCGGGACGGGGTCGGTGGAGCCCTTCGGTTCTCCCATCTCGATGACGATGCGGCCGGGAGACACCTTCATCGGCTCGAGCAGGTCGAGCAGGAACTGGGGGTCGAAGCGGGGTGATCCCAGGGTCGCCGTGGTGACGTTGAGGAAGAGCAGGGTACCGGGGGGGAGGCCGGCGGCTCCCGCGAGCGACGTCTCGGAACAGACGCGGTCGAGAACCTCGAGCCGCCCGGCGGCTGCGGCAGCACGGAGGAGAGTGGTGATGGGGGTCCCGCCGCGACCGTCCTCCAGACGGCAGAACGTCTCGTACCCGAACAGGGATCCGTCTTCGAGGCGAACGATGGGCTGGTAGGACGCGCGGATCAGGCGTTGTTCGATGACCTCGAGCACGTCGACGCCGAAGTGGAGCCCGGCACCGCCGCGTTCGGCCGGCCGGGCCAGGGCGACCGCATTGCCTCCCGCGTCCTTGACCTCGTAGAGCGCGGTGTCCGCTCGTGCGGTCAGTTCGTCATCGGTGGTTCCGTGTTCCGGGTAGGCCGCGATCCCGACGCTCGCGGTGAGCGCGACGTTCTGGTCCGCGCCTACCCGGGCCCGCTCCACGGCGCTGCGGATCCGCTCTGCCACCCCGGCGGCCGTCCCGGCCGGGGTCTCGGGCAGGATCAGGGCGAATTCGTCGCCGCCGATGCGGTACGCGCCGTCGCCGGCTCGCAGGCTCGAGGTCAGGATGTCCGACAGCCGCATGAGCACCCGGTCGCCCGCTTGATGGCCGGCGAGGTCGTTCACCTGCTTGAACCTGTCGGGGTCGAGCAGCACCAGGCTCAGGGGCCGCCCGTGCCGCTTGGACCGCTCGAGCTCGCTGTCCATGCGTTCGTGGAAGGCTCTGCGGTTCCCCAGGCCGGTCAGGATGTCGAGTCGCGCCGCCTGCTGGGTCTGCCGGTACAGCAGGGCATTGTGGATCGCGGTCCCCGCCTGAGCGGCCAAGCCCCGGGCCAGCCGGATCTCGTCGGACCCGTACCGCCGCCGTCGGGTGGTCTCCACGCAGGCGAGCACGCCGACGAGCCGGCCCTTGGCGGTGACGGGCATCACCACGAAGCTGCGGATGTTGAACGGATCGACGAGTTCGGCGGGGAAGGGGTGGCCTTCGCGGACGTCCTCGACGATGATCGGCTGTCCGGTCTCGGCGAGTCGTTCGAGGGCCGGGAGCGTCGCATAGCGGGTCCCCACGAGCCCCTGGACGAGGGCTTCGAACCGCTCCCCGACGCCGGCGGTGTACACGGCGTCGATCCGCGGTTCATCGGGATCCAGACGGTAGAGGAGCGCGTGCTCGGTCTCCAGGGCCCGGCGCGCCTCGGTGACCAGGGAGCGGAAGATCTCGGCTTCGTCGAGATGCATGCCGAGCACGGAGGCTGCGCGGGCCAGGGAGTCGGCGCGTTCGTGACTGCGACGCTCGCGGTCCGCAGCCCAGGCCAGCGCTTCGGCGACGAGGATGCAGACCGGGATGGTGAGGGCGGCCGAGCTCAATGCCGCCGTCCCGAACGCGTCGGTCCGGAGCATGATCGGTGTCACGTAGGCGACGGTTGCGGGGAGGGCCCAACGCAGCGAGGTCCATCGAGGGTGGCCGATCCCGAGCCAGACGAAGGCGACGACGAAGAAGAGCCCGAACGTGTACGGCTCGCTGCTCCCGAAGTAGTTGCCCGCTGTGATCAGCGTGAAGGCGACCGGGAGAATCCACAGGCTCGCGGAACGGCTCCACCGGTGCCACGGCAACAGCCAGGTGACGAGCCCGACCCCGATCGACGTCCCGCACAGCAGCAGCAGCGCCCGGCGGTCCATCTCGGGAGGCTGCGGGAGGAGCAGAGAGCCGGCGAGGAGCAGAGAGCCGGCGGTGAGTAGCCCGCTGCCGATCAGCAGGGAGCTGGCCAGCCGGCCGACGAGCCGCGGTGTCAGGGTCGTGGTCATGTCTCCATAATTATCGGCTCGCAACCAGGTCCGGCTGAGCTTTGCATGCCTCAACTGACCTACGGACCGTGAGGTACTGCGTGACATCGGTCCCCCATGAGGATGACCGATGTCCCGCGCTCAGGGGACGTCCCGGACGACCAACTCCGGCACGCGGAGCGCGGCCCGGCGGGCGCGGGGGCGGTGGGCGCGGGGCCGGTGGGCCGGCCGGAACGACACCCCGATGGCCACCACGCTGAGTGTGAGAGAGAATACGATCAGTGCTCCGAAGGTGCCGAACAGCGCCCATCCGCCCAGCCCGCCGGTCACCGACCCGAACCATGCCGCTCGGGCCCGGCGCCTGTCGCGGGGGCAGGTCATCATCCAGGCGGCAACGGCCCAGAACCCGCCTGCGGTGACCACGAAGACCAGGGGTATCATCACGTTGGTAACGATGCCCTGTGGGCACGGAAAGGAAACCCCCGGGAGGAAACCGGCCGGCGGAGGAGAATTGGGACCTCGGGTCCGGCCGGCCGGTTTGCCCGTGTTTTTCGTGGACGAAGGGAGTCGCCCGTGCGCCGGTTGTCCGTCGTGTTCGTCGCCCTGCTCGTGATCGCCGGGGCCGCCCCCGCCCAGGGACTCCCGCCCGAGGCGGCAGGGGCGCTGGCCTCCGACGATGTGGAGTTCGTGGCCAACCTCCCCGAGCCCGGAGCCTTCGGCGGCCGGATCATGGACGACACGCTGTACGTCACCACCACGCAGGGCCTGCGGATCTTCGACGTGTCCGGCCCCACCGGGATCCCCGTACCGCTGGGCGCCCTCCCGATCCCCCACTTCGGCAACGAGGACGTGGACACCAACGGCGAGATCCTCCTCATCTCCACGGACCACGGGCTGAGTGTCGCCAACACCCTTTACGTGGTGGACGTCTCGAACCCGCGGCTTCCGGTGCTGCGTTCACGGTTCCCGCTGTCGATCCGTGCCCACACGGCCTCCTGCATCCAGGACTGCGACTTCGCGTGGGTCGCGGGAAGCGACTCGATCGGTGTGGTGGACCTGCGGGACCCGGCGGCCCCGGATCTCGTCGGCCGCTTCTACCAGGACGGATCCAGCAACCGCGAGGGCGGCAGGTTCGGCGGCCTCACCCACGACGTCAACGTCGACGACGCGGGACTGGCCTGGGTGTCCGCGGGCAGCGGCCTGTTCGCCTACGACCCGTCTGACCCCGTGAACCCCACGCTTGTGGCTGCTCGCCGTAACGGCCAATCCGGCGCGTTCGTGAACAACTTCATCGTGCACAACTCCACGCGTCCGGACGCCGGGCAGGTCACCGCGCAGACCCTCGCCGACACCGAGATCGATCCCGGCGAGGTCGTGCTGGTGACCGAGGAGAACTGGATCTCGGTCTCCAACGACCTGTGCGAGAACGACGGATCGTTCCAGACCGGCTGGGTGCGCGTCGAGGACGGGGAGTACGTCGTCACCAAGCTCGACAGTGTGAACCTCGGACGGCTGGGCGACGCCACCTCGCAGAAGCCGCAGCCGGTGGCGACCTGCTCGTCCCACTACTTCGACCACCGTGACGACGGGGTGGTCGCCGTGACCTGGTACGAGCAGGGGACGCGGTTCTTCGACGTCTCCGACCCCGCCAACATCGAGCAGATCGGCTACTTCCTCCCCGCGGACGCGGTGACGGTGGCGGCGCTGTGGCACCACGGCTTCCTGTACACCTTCGACCTGGTCCGTGGGATGGACGTTCTGCGGTACACCGGGGGCCCGGGATCCGAGCCCGTGGACGGTCCGGCGCTGCGCACGGAGCACCCCGCCGTCCGCCCCGTGCCCGGCTTCGGCTACGCTTGCCGGGTCGCCTGATCCGCACAGGTTCGAGCCGGACCTTCTGCGGGCAAGACCCCAGGCAGAAGGAGGTGAGGCCGATGGCCAAGCTGCTCCGCTGCCGGGACGTCGGACTGGACTGCGACGCGGAGTTCCGAGCCGAGACGATCGAGGGCGTCTTCTCGATGGTCCGCGACCATCTCCAAGAAAGGCATACGAGTGACGAGATCCCCCCAGATGTGGTCGATCGACTTCCGGCGGCGATCCTGGACGAGATCCCGGACCCGGGCAGCCGCCGGTTCTGATCCGGCACGTCGGTGTCCGGGGGGGATCGTGTGACCGGAGGAGCCGCGACCAGCCTGCCTCGCAGCGTCGCGCGAACGGTGATGCCGCCGGAGCTGCGGCGCGACGTCCGTTTGCTCGGCGACGCGCTGGGACGGGTGATCACCGAGCACGAGGGACCGGAGCTGATCGACCGGGTCGAGGCCCTCCGGGCGACTGCCTTCGCCTTCAGGGCGGACCCCGGCGAGGAAACCCGGGCGGGGCTGGGGCGGACGGTGGCGGACCTCTCCGAGGACCAGGCAGCGGCCGTGATCCGGGCGTTCACCCTCTACTTCCAGCTCGTCAACCTGGCCGAGCAGCAGCACCGGATCCGGGTGCTCCGCCGGCGCGGGTCCCGGGGGTCTCCCGTGGACGACTCCCTGGCGGAGGGCGTGCTCGCCGTCCGGTCGGAGGACGGTGAGGACCCGCTCCGGCGGGTGATCTCCCGATTGGAGATCCGTCCGGTCCTCACCGCGCACCCGACGGAGTCTCGGCGGCGGTCCGTCCAGGAGGGGCTCCAGCGGGTGGCATCGCATCTCGGGGTCTTCGACGATCCGCGGACCTCGCGGTCCGAGGACGCCCGTGCCCGGATCGGGCTCCTCGAGGCGGTGGCGGCCCTGTGGCGCACCGATCCGCTGCGACGTCACCGTCCGAGCCCACTGGACGAGGTCCGCGGGGCGATGATCGCCTTCGACGAGAGCATCTTCCGGGTGGTGCCGCTGCTGTACCGGGAGATGGACCGGGCCCTCGGCGGTGAACAGGACCTGGGCCGGCGACCGCCGCCTTTCCATGCGTTCTTGCGGTGGGGGAGCTGGATCGGCGGCGACCGGGATGGCAACCCGAACGTCACCGCGGAGGTGACCCGTGAGACTCTCGGCGTGCACGCGCAGCACCTGCTGCGCGGGTTGGAGGCGGCAACGCGGCGGATCGGCCGGTCGTTGACCGTGTCGGATGTTGCCGTCCCGCCGGGTCCGGACCTTGTCGAGAGCCTCGAGGCCGACGAGCGCCGGTCCCCCGTGCTGGGTGAGGCCCTGCGCGCTCAGATCCCCGATCAGCCCTACCGGCGGAAGATGATGCTCGTCCAGGAGCGCCTGCTGGCGACACGCGAGGGGAGGCCGGGCGGGTACCCGTCGGCCGACCGGTACCTGCAAGACCTCCGGCTGGTGCAGGACTCGCTGGCCAACGGCGGGGCCGAGCGGCTCGCCTACGGGGAGCTGCAGCATCTCATCTGGCAGGCCGAGACCTTCGGGTTCCATCTGGCGTCGCTCGAGATCCGGCAGCACTCGGCGGTGCACGAACAGGTCCTCGGCGAACTCGTGCCCGAGGCCGTGGGCGACGCGGTGGCCCTTGACCGGATGGCCTTGAAGGGTGCGGATCCCGCATCGGGCGGATCGGATCTCGCACAGGAGGTCCTGGAGACCTTCAGGGTCGTGGCCGACCTCCAGAGGCGCTACGGCCGGGAGGCCTGCCGCCGGTACGTCGTGTCCTTCACCCGCTCCGCGGCCGACATCGCCGGCGTCCGGGCGCTCGCACGGCTGGCCGTGCCGGAGGATCCTCCGGAGCTCGACGTGGTGCCGCTCTTCGAGTCCCGCGAGGATCTCGAGCGCGCCGTGGACGTGCTCGAGGAGGCCATCCGGCTCCCGGGATGCGCGGCCGACCTGGAGCGGGAGGGCCGCCGGGTGCGGGTGATGCTCGGGTACTCGGATTCCGCCAAGGATGCCGGCTTTTTCGCCGGCAACGTCGCGATCCACCGCGCGCAGGAAGCCCTTGCCCGGTGGAGCCGCAGCCGCGACATCCGTCTCACGCTCTTCCACGGACGAGGGGGTGCGCTCGGACGGGGCGGCGGCCCCACGAACCGGGCTATCCGCGGACAGGCCGCCGGATCCGTCGATGGGCGGTTCGACGTCACCGAGCAGGGCGAGGTGATCTTCGAACGCTACGGGCTCCTGCCGTTGGCCGCCCGCCATCTCGAGCAGGTCACCGGCGCGGTCGTGCAGGCGTCGGCACCGGGCGGTGAACGTGTGGCCTCCGACCGCCTCGAGCGCCACGGCGAGGTGATCGACCGCATGGCCCGGGCATCCGAGGCCGCCTACCGGGAGCTCGTCGGATCCGAGGGGTTCGCCGACTTCTTCGATCGCGTCACGCCGATCGGCCTGATCGAGGGGATGCAGATCGGTTCCCGGCCGGCTCGGCGGTCCGGCTCCCGGGACCTCGCGTCCCTCCGGGCGATCCCCTGGGTCTTCTCCTGGAGCCAGATCCGCTGCACGATCCCCGGGTGGTTCGGGCTCGGCGCAGGCCTGGCGTCGGTTGCCGAGGGGGCCGACGGACTCGAGACGCTGCAGGAGATGTACCGGGGCTGGCCTTTCTTCACCTCGCTCGTGGACAGCGCCGAGCTGAGCCTCGCGCGCACGGACATGGACGTCGCGAGCGCGTACCTGGAGCTCGGCGGAGACCCTGCACTCGCCGAGCGCGTCACGGCGGAATACGACCGGACCCGCGATCTGCTCCTGCGGGTCACCGGGCAGGAGCGGCTGCTGGAACATCGCGGATTGCACGGAGCAGCGGTGGTTATGCGCTCCCCGTACGTGGACGTCCTCTCGTTCGTGCAGCTCGACGCCCTGCGGCGTCTCCAGGGCCTGTCCCCGGACGATCCGGCGCGGGCCGGGCTCGACCGCCTCGTCATGCTGAGCGTCGAGGGCGTGGCGGCGGGTCTGCAGACGGCCGGCTGACCTACGCGCCTCAGGTGTACCGGGAGGCCTGGAGGCGGAAGAGGTCCGCGTACCGGCCCCCGGCGTCCATCAACTCGTCGTGGGTGCCGATCTCCTCGATCCGTCCCTCGTGCAGGACGACGATGAGCTCGGCCATGCGCACCGTCGAGAAGCGGTGCGAGACGAGCAGGGTGACCGGACGGTACGAGCCGACGCCGCGGGCCATCTCGTGGAAGCGTTCGAAGACCTCGGACTCTGCCCGGGCGTCCAGCGCCGCGGTGGGTTCGTCGAGCATCACCAGGGCCGGGCGCTGTCGCATCAAACCGCGCGCGATCGCCATCCGCTGCCACTGCCCCTCGGACAGGTCCGTGCCCTCGGGGAACTCGCGCCCGAGCTGGTTGTCGTAGCCCGTGGGCAGGGTGTCCACGACCCGGTCGGCGCCGGCGTGCCGCGCGGCGGCGTGGACGCGGTCGTGGTCGTCGATCCCCGCGAGGTCGCCGAGGCCGATCACCTCGCGGGCGATGAGCTGGAAGCGCACGAAGTCCTGGTAGGCGACTCCGATCTGCTCCCGCCAGCCGTCCAGGTCGATGTCGCGCAGGTCGACGCCGTCCACCGTGATGCGGCCCTCGGTGGGGTCGTAGAAGCGCGACAGGAGCTTCACGAGGCTCGACTTGCCCGCGCCGTTCTCGCCGACGAGGGCCACCGTGGAGCCGGCGGGCAGCACGAGATTGACGTCCTCGAGGGCCCGCTTGTCGGTGCCCGGATAGATGAAGCCGACCCCCTCGAAGGCGATGCCGGTGCGGATCTGGTCGGGAGCCGGGACCGCTTCGCCCGCCGGCTTCGCGCGCACGGATGGCTCGTAGTCGAGCAGCCACATGTAGCGCTCGCCCATGAAGGCCAGCTCGGCCAACCAGGCGAACAGGTTGCCGGCCATCTGCATCTGGCCGACGGCCATCCGCGCCACCTGCACGCCCATCGCGACCTCGCCGAAGCTCACCCGTCCCTCGATGGCCAGCCAGCCGATGAACCCGATCGCGGCGGCCATCGCACCCCCGTAGGCGCCGCCGGTCGCCAGGCCGATCCCGGAACGTTTCAGTCGGTCGCGGACGAGCTTGCCCACGTACTCGTCGGTCAGTGCCTTGTGGCGCCGCACGAGCTCGTCGACCAGTCCGAAGATCCGCACCTCCTTGGCCGGCTCGGCCCGGGTGGCCAGATCGAGGTAGTGCTCGATGTACCGTTCCTCGATCGCGGTCTCGTCGTGTTTGCGGTAGTGCTTGCGCAGCGAGCGGTACTGGAGGTAGGCGCTGGGGGCCGAGATCAGCGGGGTCACGATCAGCAGCGGGTGGATGAGCCCGAGCAGGATCATCGCCGAGCCGAGCCCGAAGGCCATGTACGCCACGGAGGCCAGGTTCCCCAGGAAGTTGTACGGGATATAGGAACGCTCGCGGACGAGCTTCATCTTGTCGGCGAATTCCGGATGCTCGAGGTGTTCGATCCCCGGCGCGCCGACCGAGATCGACATCAGCCGCTGATCCAGGCTCTGGGAGATCCGCTCGGCCATGTCGAACTGGAGCAGCATCAGCAGCCGGTTGAGCAGGGCGTTGCCCGCAGCGTGCCCGAGGAACAGTCCGGCCCACAGCAGCGCGGGCCCCCGCTCGCCGACCGTCAACGCGTCCACGACGTACCTCGTGACGAGGGCGCCGACGGATCCGAAGAGGCCCAGCAGGATCATCAAAGCGAACAGACCCGTGGCTCGCGCGCGGGCCACGTCCCAGGCCAGACCGAGCACCGCGGTGTATACGCGCCGCATGCGCCGCAGCCGTTCGCGCAGGGGCCCCTCCAGGGCCTCCTTCTCGATGGGCGTGTCGGTGCTCATTCCAGGCTCCCGGTCATGCGGTAGTGGGACGCTTGCAGCTCGTAGAGCTCGGCGTAGCGTCCGGCGCCGGCGATGAGCTGGTCGTGGCTGCCGTCCTCCACCACGCGCCCTCCCTCGACCAGGATGATGCGGTCGGCCATCCGCACCGTCGAGAAGCGGTGGGAGACGAGCAGGGTGGTCCGTCCCCGGCTGAGCTCGGCGAACTGCTCGTAGAGCTCGTGCTCGTGCCGGACGTCGAGGCTGGCCGTCGGCTCGTCCAGGATGAGCAGGTCGGCGTCGCTGCCGAGCTGCGCCATCACCGCGCGGGCGAGGGCGACGCGCTGCCACTCGCCGCCGGACAGGTCCATCCCTCCGAAGTCGCGGTGCAGCGGGGTGTCCCAGCCGTCCGGCAGCGATTCGATCTTCTCGAGGATGCCGATACGCCGGGCGGCCTCGGTGTACAGGGCCTCGTCCGCATGATGTTCGACGGCACCGAAGCCCACGTTGTCGCGGGCGGGGAGGTGGAAGCGGACGAAGTCCTGGAAGATCACGGCCAGCCGCCTGCGGAGATCGGCGAGGTCGAAGGCGCGGACGTCGACGCCGTCGAGCGTGATGCGGCCCGCGCTCGGATCGTAGAAGCGGCACAGGAGCTTGATGAGGGTGGTCTTGCCCGCGCCGTTCTCGCCGACGAGCGCCACGGAGCCGCCGGCCGGGATCTCCAGATCCAGGTGCGACAGGATCTCGCGGTCGGTGCCGGGATAGGTGAACGAGACGTCCTCGAAACGGATGCCGGTGGGGGCGAGTCCATGTGCCGGCTGGGTGCCGCCGACCTCCAGACGCGGATCGGTGTCGTACAGGTCCAGGAGCTTGAACGCGGTGGGGAGGTAGAAGTTGCTCTGACGCAGTTGCGCGGCCGTCCCGAAGGTCGCGATGAGCTGCGACATGAGCCCCACGATCGCCATCGATGCGGCGGTGAACAGCCCGATGTCCACCGTGCCGGCCAGCGTGGCGTGAACGAGGCGGATGAAGGCAAAGGCCATGCCGCCGATCGCGATGAGATGCAGGCCGAGCCGGATGAGCATGTTCCTCCGCCGGACCCGCCAGGCATGCAGGATGCTGTTCAACCAGTGGTCCGCCTGCCGGTCCAGTACCCAGGTGCGGAGCCCGAAGATCCGAAGCTCCTTGGCGGGCTCGAGGATGAGTCCGAGGCGCTTGTAGTAGGCACTCCGGCGGGCGTCCGGGGTGAAGTGGAGCTTCGCCCAGCCCTCCTGGCCGACGGCGCGCCACTGCAGAATGCCCTCGGGCACCGCTGTGAGGATGATGAGGGCCGGGGCCCAAGGCGCGAACTGGGCGGTGATGACGGCCATCGATCCGATGGTGGCGATGTTCTGGAAGGCGTTCCTGATGTGGTGGAGGCTGTGCACGGGGGCCCATCCGACCCACTGGGACACCTCGAGCTTGTCCCGGAAGGTGGCGTCCTCGTGGTACGCGAGGCCCGGAAGGGAGCCCACGCTCGCCATCAGCCGTCGCGAGAGGTAGGCCTGGAACCGGCGCTGGAACCCGAAGTGGACCCCCTCCTGTGCCGGCGACAGCACCTGGGTGAGCATGATCGCGCCGATGAGGACCGCCAGGATCTGGAGCGGGGTCTGCCCGGCGCCGATCGACAGGGCCCCCGGGGCGGAGGCGCCGTCCGGGGTGCCCTGACCGGTTGCCGTGAGGGCGGTGAGAAAGCGTCCGACCTGGGCGATGACGATCGCCGGGAGGAAGCCTTGGAGGATGGTCAGGGCGAGCAGAACGAGAGCGGTCAGCGGTGCCGCCCGGAACAGGAGCCCGAGCCCCCGGAGGTTCGCCCACAGCTCCTGCTGCCACGGGACCTTGTGCTGATCGAAGTTCACATGTACTCCTCGATACCGTCGGGGCGCAGGCGCCAGAGCAGTCGGGAAGGAACGAAGTAGCTGGTCGGCGGCGACGCCCGCCATCCCCTCGGCCGCGGCAGACGCACCGACAAACGTACACCCGTTGTCAAGGTCTCCCGGGCGGTTGCAACTGGAACACGGGTGATCCGGTCGCGGTTGACAGGTTCGGCTGTGGATCCGGATACTTGAGGTCTATGAAACGCCTGTTCCAGGTAATCATTCGTTAGGCGGTCGCCGGAGTGCCGGCGTCCGCAGCAGCCTCTCGCCGTCCGGCGGGGGGTTTTCTCTTTGTAAGGAGGTAGGTTGAACGACCGGAGCTACCGTGTCGGCGTGATCGGGGGGGACGGGACGGGTCCCGAGGTGATCCGCGAGGCGCTCAAGGTGCTCGATGCCGCCCAGGATCGGTTCGGTTTCGACACCCGGCGCACCCCCTATGACCTGGGCGCCGACGCCTATGAGCGCACCGGGGAGGCCCTGCCGGACGCGGTCCTGGCCGAGCTGCAGACCCTGGACGCCATCCTGCTGGGCGCCGTCGGCCTGCGCCGCCCCGACGATCCCATCCCTCCCGGTGTCCTCGAACGCGGTCTGCTCCTGAAGATGCGCTTCGAGCTGGACCAGTACATCAACCTCAGGCCGATCAAGCTCTATCCGGGGGTTCCCTGTCCGGTCGTGGGGAAGGGTCCGGAGGACGTCGACATGGTGGTCGTCCGCGAGAACACCGAGGGCCTGTACGCCGGCGCCGGAGGGTTCTTCAAGAAGGGAACCCCCGACGAGGTCGCCCTGCAGACCTCGGTGAATACCCGCAAGGGCGTCGAACGGGTCGTCCGCTACGCCTTCGAGCTCGCCCGCACCCGGAAGCGTAAGCAGCTCACGTTCTGCGGGAAGACGAACGTCCTCACCTACGCCCACGACCTGTGGAGCCGCACCGTCCAGGAGGTTGGGGAGGAGTATCCCGACGTGACACGCGACTACGCGCACGTGGACGCGATCTGCTTCCTGTTTCTCCGCAACCCCGAGTGGTTCGACGTGATCGTCACCGACAATCAGCTCGGGGACATCATCACCGACCTCGGTGCCGCCCTCCAGGGCGGGATGGGGGTGGCGGCATCGGGGAACCTGAATCCCGAGGGCGTATCGATGTTCGAGCCGATCGGGGGCACGGCCCCCACCTTCACGGGGCAGGGCGTCATCAACCCCATGGCCGCGATCGGTGCGGTGCAGATGATGCTCGCGCACCTCGGGGAACGCGAGGCGGCGGCGGCCGTGGAGCACGCGATGAGCGAGGTGTTTCCTCGCCTGAAGGGGATGGGGGCCGGTGAGATGGGATACTCGACATCCGAGGTCGGCGATTTCGTGGCCGAAGCGGTGCGCGGGTAGGGCGAGAAGGGGGCGAAGGGATGCCTTTCGAGAAGACGGACAAGATCTGGATGGACGGCACGCTCGTCGACTGGGACGACGCCAAGATCCACATCCTGACCCACACGTTGCATTACGGATGCGGGGTGTTCGAGGGGATCCGCGCGTACAAGACCCCCAAGGGGACCGCCGTCTTCCGGCTGACGCCCCACATGGTGCGATTGTTCAACAGCGCCAAGATGTTCCACATCGAGATCCCCTTCTCGCTGGAGCAGCTCGTCGAGGCTGCGAAGGAAACCGTCCGGGTCAACGGTCTGGACGAGTGCTACATCCGCCCCATCGTGTACCTCGGCTACGGCGAGATGGGCCTGAATCCGCTGCCGGCTCCCGTCCAGGTCTCGATCGCCGTCTGGCCCTGGGGCGCCTATCTCGGGGACGAAGGCGTGCGCACCGGCGTCCGCATGAAGATCAGCTCGTGGCGCCGGCACGACCCGAACATCCTTCCTCCCGCCGCCAAGGGGACCGGGATGTACATCAACTCCCAGATGGCGAAGGTCGAGGCGCTCAAGGCGGGCTACGACGAGGCGATCATGCTCTCACCGCAAGGCTTCGTGAGCGAGTGCACGGGGGAGAACCTGTTCATCGTGAAGCGGGGCAAGCTGTTCACCCCACCGGCGAGCGCCGGAGCCCTCGAGGGCATCACCCGCGAGGCGATCATCACCATCGCGCAGGACTTCGGCTACGAGGTGGAGGAGGCGAACCTGCTGCGCAGCGACCTCTACACCGCGGACGAGGCGTTCTGCACGGGCACGGCGGCCGAGGTCGTGCCCATCCGCGAAGTTGACGACCGCCTGGTCGGCGATCCGGGGCCGGTCACCAAGAAGATCCAGGAGACGTTCTTCGCCGCGGTCCGCGGCGAGGTGGAGACCTACAGGGATTGGAACGAATATGTCTGATCGCACCGTCGAACTGTTCGATACCACGCTGCGGGACGGCTCGCAGATGGAGGGCATGACCCTCAGCGCCGACGACAAGCTGCGGATCGCCCAGCGGCTGGACGAACTCGGTATCCACTACATCGAGGGGGGCTGGCCGGGCTCCAACCCGAAGGACGAGGAGTTCTTCCGGCGGGCTCCCGAGGAGCTACGGTTCAAGAACGCCAAGCTGGTCGCGTTCTCGTCCACGCGCCGGGCGGGTACCACGCCGGGCCGGGACCCGAATCTCCGGACATTGGTGGAGTCGGGTACACCCGTCGCTTGCATCGTGGGCAAGTCCTGGGACCTGCACGTGAAGGAAGCGCTCCGGACGACCCTCGACGAGAACCTCAAGATGGTGGGCGACACGATCCGGTATCTCAAGCGCCATTTCGACCAGGTCTTCTTCGACGCCGAGCACTTCTTCGACGGCTACAAGCACAACAGCGCGTACACGGTGAAGGTGCTGGAGGCCGCTGCGGGGTCGGGTGCCGACTGCCTGGTGCTCTGCGACACCAACGGGGGCTGTCTTCCCCATGAGATCCAGCAGATCGTCGGCGAGGTCCACGCCCACTTCGACGGTGGAGCGGATCTCGGGATCCACTGTCACAACGACGCCGATGTCGGTGTCGCCAACTCGCTGGCCGGGATCCAGGCGGGCGCGGTCCACGTGCAGGGGACGATGAACGGGTACGGCGAGCGGTGCGGCAACGCCAACCTGGCGTCGGTCGCCGCGAATCTGGTCCTCAAGCTCGGCATCGGTTGCCTGAGCAGCGAGCAGCTCGCGAAGCTCGCCGATGTGACCCATTACGTGGCTGAGATCGCCAACCGCACCCCGAACCCGCAGCAACCCTACGTGGGTTCGTCGGCGTTCGCCCACAAGGGCGGACTGCACGCCTCGGCGGTTGCGCGCCGCCGTGACCTGTACGAGCACATCGACCCGGCGCTCGTCGGCAACGTGCGGCATCTCGTCGTGAGCGAGCTGGCCGGGCGGGCGACGCTGGTGCTCAAGGCTCAGGAGTTCGGTGTGGAGATCGACGAGGACCAAACGGTTTCCGGACTGCTCCGGCGCGTGAAGGAGCTCGAGCACGTCGGCTACCACTTCGAGGCGGCCGATGGCTCCTTCGAGCTGCTGATGCGGCGCGCCACCGGATGGGAGCAGGAGTTCTTCAGGATCGAGTCGTTCCGGACCATCGTGGAGACCGACGGCCACGGCGGGCTGTCGAGTGAGGCGACGGTCAAGCTCCACGCCCGCGGCGAGCGGATCATCTCCACGGCCGAGGGCAACGGGCCGGTCAACGCGCTCGACGCGGCACTGCGGAAGGCCCTGATGGAGATCTACCCCGAGCTCGAGCGGATCCACCTGGCCGACTACAAGGTTCGGATCCTCAACGAGAACGTGGGCACGGCGGCCACGACCCGCGTGCTCATCGAATCCACGGACGGCGAGAAGGAGTGGGGGACGATCGGCGTGTCGGAGAACATCATCGAGGCGTCCTGGGAGGCGCTGCTGGACGGGTACGTGTACGGTCTCCTGCACCGGGCGGGATCATGATGCGCTTCGTCCGCTTCGCCATCGGGTCGACGATCGGGTACGGGATCCTCGAGGAGCCCGACCGCATCCGGGCCATCACCACCACGCCGTTCCTGCCATGGGAGGCCACCGAGGAGGTCTTCACGCCGCAGCAGGTGCGGATCCTGGCCCCCGTGCTGCCGAGCAAGATCGTCGCCGTCGGCCTCAACTACAAGGCGCACGCGGAGGAGACGGGCAAGGAGATCCCCGCCGAGCCGATGCTGTTCCTCAAGCCGTCGACGTCGGTGATCGGGCCCGGGGAGACGATCCGCCTGCCGTCCCAGTCGACCCGCGTCGACCACGAGGCGGAACTCGCGGTGGTGATCGGGAAGGCCGCCCGCAACGTGGAAGGCGACGCCATCGGCGACGCGATCCTCGGCTACACGTGCGGCAACGATGTCACGGCCCGCGACCTGCAGGCCCGCGACGTCCAGTTCACGAGGGCCAAGGGTTTCGACAGCTTCTCCCCGCTCGGCCCCCACATCGCCGTCGGGGTCGATCCCGGCGACCTCGAGATCGCGTGCCGGGTGAACGGGGAGGTTCGCCAGCGTTCGCGCACCTCGGATCTCGTCTTCCCGGTGGAGGCGCTCGTCTCGTTCATCTCCTCGGTGATGACGCTGCTTCCGGGCGATGTGATCCTTACCGGCACCCCGGCGGGCATCGGCCCCCTGGCCGACGGGGACGTGGTCGAGGTCGAGATCCAGGACGTCGGGACGCTGCGCAACGAGGTGGCTCGGGCGTGACGGTGCGCGTCCGGTTCGCACCCAACCCGTCCGGTGAGTTGCACGTGGGGGGCGCCCGCACGGCGCTGTTCAACTGGCTGTTCGCGCGACACCACGGCGGGGTGTTCGTCCTGCGTGTCGAGGACACCGATCCGGCCACCGCGCGGCCCGAGTTCATCGAGCCGATCTTCGAGGGCCTCCGCTGGCTGGGCCTCGACTGGGACGAGGGCCCGGAGGTGGGCGGCCCCCACGGCCCCTACCGTCAGTCGGAGCGCCGGGAGCAGCACGACGCCACCGTGGCCAGGCTGGTCGAGGCCGGAGCCGTCTACCGGTGCTACTGCACCCCCGAGGAGGTCAAGGCCCGGGGGACGTCCCGGGGCTACGACCGGCACTGCCGAACGCTCGACGAGAAGCAGGTGGCCGCCTTCGAGGCCGAGGACCGGAGCTACGCGCTGCGGTTCCGCGTACCCGACGGTCCCGTCGTCCTTCAGGATCTGGTCCGTGAGGAGGTCCGGGTCGAGGGTGGGGAGATCCAGGACTTCGTGGTGGCGCGCTCCGACGGGCGGCCCACCTTCGTCCTCGCCAACGTCTCCGACGATCTGGCGATGGGGATCACGCACGCGATCCGGGGCGAGGACATCCTGTCCTCGGCGATCCAGAACCTGCTCCTGTACCGGGCGCTGGGAGAAGACGCGCCGCGGTACGCGCACCTGCCCGTGATCCTCAACGAGAAGCGCCAGAAGCTCTCCAAACGCCAGATGGCCACCGGCGTCCACGCGTTCCGGGCCGCGGGTTACCTGGAGGAGGCGATGGTCAACTACCTGGCCCTCCTGGGCTGGTCGCCGGGGACGGGAGAGGAGCTGCTGACCCGTGAACAGCTCGTCGCGTCCTTCGACCTCGACCGGGTACTGCATCACGGTGCGGTGTTCGACCGCCAGAAGCTCGACTGGATGAACCAGGAGTACCTGAAGCGTCTGAGCCCAGCCGATCTCGAAGCGCGGGTGCTGGAGCTGCATCCCGAGGTGCCCAAGGAGGTCCTGCGCCGGACGATCGACCTCGAACTCGTCCAGAGCCGCGTGAAGACGCTGTCGGAGGTGCCGGACGCGATCCGGTACCTGCACGAGCGTCCCACGCCCGACGAGAAGGCGGCGGGGAAGTGGCTGGGAACCGAGGAGGCCGACCGGACGCTGGGGATCGTCGCGGACCGTCTCGAAGCCCTGGAGGACTGGGTACCGGAGCGCATCAAGGAGATCGTCCAGGGGACGATCGCCGAGCTCGACCTGCACAAGCGCAAGGGCATGAAGCCGGTGTTCGTGGCCGTGGCGGGCTCGGAGGTGGCGCTGCCGCTGTTCGAGTCGATGGCGATCATCGGCCACGACGAGACGGTCACGCGGCTGCGTGCCGCGGTGGCCGGCTAGTCTTCCGCTTCGGCGATCCTGAGCTCCTCGTTGGCGTAGTCGACGGTGACGGAGCCGAAGGTGCTGAGGATGTCGGAGCCGAGGAGGCCCGCGACCGGACTGCCGGGGGGTTCGGGAAGGGCAAGGCTCGCCAGGGGTCTCGGTGGGAGGACGACCTCGCCGACGCGCCAGCTCTCCACGATCACCTCCACCGCCTCGGCCTCGGCGATCCCCGCGATCCTGCGCTCGGACCCCGGGATGACCGACAGGCCGAGGTGCTCGGCGAGCTCGCGGTCGATCAGCGACTCGGCGGCGCCGGTGTCGATGACGAACCACAGCGGGCCGTCGTCACCGATGAACACGGGGGCCAGCGGGAGGGTCGCTCCGCGGTTGCCTTCGGCGATGCGCAGGGCGACGGTGCCATCGGCCTCCGGCGCGGGGGCCGGGGAGCAGGTGATCGCGCTCAGGACGAGAACGGCGGCCACGAGCTGGATCGGCCTGGTTCGCAGCCGCGGACGTCGCTGGGGATCGTGCGCCATGTAGTGTCAGTCTCCCAAGTCAGGGCGGTTCGGGGACGGAAGTGTGGAAATCGGGTTCTGCCGGCCCTGTCCTGCAGGCGCTCTGGGGCGTAGCTAGGGGACCTGCAGACGTTCTTCGCGAACTCGATGTCCTACGCGCAGCAGGGGCCGATGCTCTGGCGCCTGATCGAAACCGACCCTTGTCTGTCGGTGCAAGTGGACAAAGTGGCCCTCATCCGCACGGGTCTGTATCCCACCCTCGAGTACCAGCCGACCGACCGGTTCGGAGCGTCGACCGCACACGTCCTGCGCGCCGACTGCGACATGAGGACGCACGTCACCGACCACCGGTTCTACGACGGAAGCTGAAGCCGGACACACAGGTCGACCAGCGCGAGGTGGCTCACAGGAGTGGGTCGTCGTAGAGGTCCATGGCCGTCTCTGCCAGCGCGAGCTGGGACGCTTCCACGACGTGGTTGGCGTACAAGCCCATCGTGACCGAGGGGTTCGTATGGCCGAGGAAGCGGGCGAGCTGCACCCAGTCGCGCTGACGGTTGTACATGTGGGTGGCCACGAAGTGGCGGAGCGCGTGCGGCGTGTAGGGGAGGTCGAGGGCGCGCATGAGCGTCTTGAACTTCGCGTCCATGGTGGTTGGGAACACGGGTACCCCGTCGTCGGGGTCGTCGCTCCAGCGCTCGACGGTTCGGCCTCCCAGGTCGGTCAGAGTGAGGGCGAAGGTACGGTTCCCCGTCGATCGTCGGGTGATGTGGCCCTCGCGCTCGAGCCAGCGCAGCAGCGGACCCGCCGAGTACTTCCGCAGTCCGATGCGCTGTGCCGCCGCGGTTCCCGCCCTGCCCACGGGACACGTGAAGGTTCCGCCGGCATCGTGGATGAGGCGGAGGATGCGTCCGGCGGTGGACCGCGGCGACAGACCGGTCGATGTCACGTATGGGGCGTTGTATCCCCGGGGGAACAGCCATCCGGACCCGCGACGGTGCGGTTGGAGTTTCTGGAAGAAGCTGGGGGGCATCCGGAGCGTCCGCGTCTCCCCGGACTTCGGGACTTTTAGGAACGTCCCGCCCTTCCGGCGCGAGATTGAGCGCCGGACATGGACGACTCCCCTGCCGGCGTCGAAGTCCTCCCAGCGCAGCGCGCACGCCTCTCCCCGCCGGAGCGCGAGCCGCGAGATGAGCCACACCCAGAGTCCGAAGACAGGGTCCGTCTCGTAGGCGGCAGTCACGATCTTCGTGACCTCCTCGGGACTCGGAATGAGCTTCTCCCGCTTGGGGGGCCGGGCCGGCTTGGCCACCAGGCAGGGGTTGCGCTCGAGCCGGCGGTGGTCGACGGCGTACTGGAAGGCGGGACGCAGGATCTGGTGGATGTGGAGGGCTGTGGTGCCAGGGAGATCGTCATAGAAATCCTGAAGGGGGGCGGGGTCGTCGGCGAGTTCCCGGGCGGACCGGGGGCCGATCTTCGGGACGATGTGGGTGCGGATCAACTGCTCGTAGTGGTACTGGGTGGACGGCTCCAGCCGGCGCTTGCGCTGCTGGTAGTAGGCTTCCACCACGTCCTCGACCGTGCATGGTGCTAATCGTCGCTGCTGCGCCAACGAGTCGCGAGCGCGCTCGAGATCCAACTCGACGCAGAAAGCCTCGGCTTCAGTCCGTGTCGCGAAGGACCTCCGGAACCGCTGTCCGGAATGCTGCCACGTGACCCGCCATCGTCTCCCGTGTTGCTCGATCCGGCCTGGCATCGCCCACCCCCTACAGTTGCGGAACACATGTTCGCATGATAGCTGGCGGCGATGACAGCATCTGGGGATCCGGTGGAGCTGGGGAGCTTGGGGAGCTTGGGGAGCCTGGCGCCTCCCCGAAACTCCCCAGCGTCAGTGGTCCCTGCTACATTGGTGCAGGTCATTCCGACCGGTGGGCCGTGGTGCAATTGGCAGCACGCCAGGTTCTGGCCCTGGTAGTCCTGGTTCGAGTCCAGGCGGCCCAGCGATCTATCTGACTTCTCTCCTCGCGGATCAGCCCGTGTCTGCTTCGTGCCGAGCGTCCGGGCGCCGATGGAGGTATTCCCGTAGCGCTCGCCTCACGATGGCGCTGGGGGTCGTTTCCTCCTCGTCGGCGCAGGCCTCGAGGGCCTGTCGAAGCTCGGGCTCGAGCCGCACCTGGAACGTGGATGCAGCCCCTGACCCGAGCGGTGGACGACCACGTCGGCGACTCCGCTGGAGCGGCTCGACGTCGTAACCTTGCTCGGCCTCCTCGGCGAGCCGTTCGATGACCTCTTCGGTCAGTTCGATGCCGCCTGATGTTCCGCGATCCTTCTTCCTCATGGATCCTGTCTCTTAGGTCGAAGCAGCTCTTCGTATGCTTTCCGCATCTTCATGGTGTGGATGACCAACTCGGTGCCGTCATCGCGCTCGACGACGACGACCTCCAGCAGGTTCCCGGCTCGATCGGCGCCCAGATAGAGGACCCTCCATGGCGGTTCGTCCTCGTCGAGGTTCGCGCAGAAGCGATGGTGCGTGATGGCGTGAGCGATGTCCTCGTCTGCCACGCCATGTCTGCGGGCTGCCGGATGGATCTCCATGGGGGCATGTCCAATATCGTACTACGAAAATAGGATCGGCGGGAAGGGGCCACTTGCGGCGTGGGTAGCCTAGGCGGCGGTAACGACAGGCTCGGAAACGCGGCCGTCCCCTTGCCCGTGTCGGTGTTTGATGGATAGCGCCAGGGCAGTTTGTCACCCGCCCTATCGCCTGTCCGGCCCGGTTGCGCCTCTACCAGCCCAAGCCAGCGAACACCGAGGTCAGGGTCCGGTTTCTGTCGCCGCCTGCTACCGCGTGACCGGCAGCTGGAGGATTCGAGTCCAGGCGGCCCAGCCCTTCGCTCAGCCGCTCCGGCGGCCGGCAACGAGATGGAGCGGCGTCACGTGCGCTCTCGCTGGCCGAGAGGACGATCGAGTCTCACGCGGGAAGCATCGTCACGAAGCTGGCCTCCTCCCGGCCGAGGACGACAACCGCCGGGTGCTCGCGGTCGTCGCGTACCTCCGATCACGACGCCGCTAGTCAGCCAGGGTTCGTGGACCGCATGTACGCGCGCCCGCGCGGCGAGACCGAATACCCAACTTCCAGGCCGTAGACCAGACCGAGATCCCTGAGCTCGCGGAGAATGGTCCTGGAGGCTATCCGATCGATCCCCATCTGCCTCGCGAGGACGAGCGATACGACGCCGGGTTGTTCAGAGACGAGTTGCAGCGCGCGACGCGACGACGCACCAACCTCGCCGTCGAGCACGTCGAGCGTCTCGTCGATCTCCTCCACGTCGTTGGGCGTGAGCTTGTTGTTGATGGCGAGCGCTTCGCGATCGGCAGGATGGACCATAGACCTCTAGGATGCCTCAGCAGGCTACGGGTGGATCTTCTCGCGCCTCTCGAGCATCTCGACGAACTTCGCGAGGCGGCGCGCCCGCGTCTCGGGTTTCTTCGCTGTCATCAGGCGGTGGAGGATCGCGTAGCGGTTCTGGGCGTCGAGCGACTCGAAGAACTTCCGGGCCCCCGGGGAGCGGCGAAGCGCTGCGGCCAGATCGTCGGGGACGGTCGCCGTGGACGGCGGGTCATAGGCGGCGTCCCAGCGACCGTCGGCCTTGGCCCGGTCGATCTCGGCCTGGCCGGCCGGCTGCATCCGTCCCTCGGCGATCAGGCGCTCGACGTTCTCGCGATTGCGCTTCGACCACAGGCTGCGCTTTCGTCTCGGTGTGAAGCGCTGCCAGTACCACTGCTCATCGAGGCCCTTCGACTGCCCGTCGATCCATCCGTAGCACAGCGCGATGTCGAGGGCCTCGGCGAAGGTGATCGAGCGGATCCCGGAGCCCTTCTTTCCGATCTTCAGGCGGATCCCGTCCGCCGTCGCGTGATTCTTCGCGAGCCACGTCTCGAACGACTTGGCGGTCTTGAACGCTTTGAGGGGGTAGTCCTGCTTCACGCGAAAGAGGATAGTCCCGGGGCTCGACTACGTGTCGGGGTCTACGATGGAAGCGATGGATGCCCGCCGTCTGCGTCTCTACGAGCTCCTGAA
>CAZLKN010000032.1:0-36952 GCA_964560135.1 uncultured Actinomycetes bacterium
GGTGGCCTCGGCGGTCCTGGCGTTCGGGACGAGCATCCTGCTCTTCGATTACGTTTTAGAGGAATGACGCGACGCTTCCCCGTCCTGCCCCTCATCACCGTGGCGGCCGTCGGTGCCGCCTTGTGGATGGCGTTGCTCTACGCCCCAACCGAAGTGGTGCAGCGCAACGTCCAGCGCGTGTTCTATGTGCACGTGCCGGCGGCCTGGATCGCCTACCTCGCATTCATCGTCGTCGCGCTCGCGAGCGTGCTGGTGCTCGTCCGCGGCGACACCCGGTGGGACCACATCGCGGTGTCGTCCGCGGAGGTCGGGGTGCTGTTCACCACGATCGTGCTCGTCACCGGGCCGATCTGGGGCCGGCGCGCGTGGGGCGTGTGGTGGGTGTGGGATGCCCGGCTCACCTCGACGCTCGTGCTGTGGGCGATCTACGTCGCATACCTGCTGTTCCGGTCGCTGAGCCCGCCGGGCGAGCGGCGGGCGCGTCTGGCCGCGGTGGTGGGGATCGTGGGTGCCCTGAACATCCCCGTGGTGCACTTCTCCGTGACCTGGTGGAGGACCCAGCACCCCGACCCGACGGTCCTGCGCCCCGGGGGCCCGGAACTGCCGGGGGAGATGCTCGTCACCCTGCTGGTGGCGCTGGCCGCGTTCACGCTGGTCTTCGCGGCCCTGCTCGCCGTCCGGGTGCGCTTGGAGCGCCTCGACGCCAGACTCCTTCGACTCTCTGAGGTCCGATGATGCGCGATCCGTCGATCCCCTACCTGCTCGCGGCGTTCCTCGCCGTCTGGGTGCTGCTCGGCGCCTACCTCGTCCGGCTGTGGCTCATGGAGCAGCGCCTGGCCGACCGGATCCGCCGGCTCGAGCGGGACTCCGGCGCTGAAGCCGACGACGACACGGGGTAGGCTCTACGCCATGGAACAGCCGGCACACGAGGCCCCCGTCGCGCCGTCCCGTCGTATGAAATGGGCGGTGGGATGCACGATGATCCTTCTCGGGATCGGGGGGCTCGGTGCGTGGGCGATCGCGAGCCCGGATGCCGTGTCCTTCTACGCCACCCCCACCGAGATCGTCTCCGGAACCGTCGACGCCGGGGACCGCCGGGTGCGGGTCGGCGGCTGGGTGGCAACCGGAACCCTCGAACGGGACGGGTCGTTCGTGACCTTCGCGGTGACCGACGGCGAAGCCGACCTGCCGGTGTCCTACACCGGCGAGATCCCGGACACGCTCCTCGACGACACCGAGGTGGTCGCTGAAGGCACGGTCGGGCCGGACGGCACGCTGACCGCCAGCCGCGTCATGGCGAAGTGCTCCTCGAAGTTCGTCCCCGCCGACGAGGCCGGTACGCACGCCCGGACGGACTGATGCTCGGGCGCAGCCTGCTCTTCTGCGCCATCGGGTTCTCCGCCTACGCCGCCGTCGCCGCCCCCGCCTCCACCCGCCGGCGCACCACGGACGGCGGCACCCGCGAGCTGGTGGTCGTCAACCACGAGCTGCTGGCCAGCGCCCGCCGCGCCGTTGTGGCCGCTGCCGTGGCCACGCTGGGGTCGGCCCTCGTGCTCTGGTACGCGCTCGCCACCCGCGACTTCACCTACGAGTACGTCTGGCAGAGCGTCACCCGGTCGATGGAACCCTGGTACCTGGTGTCGGCGATGTGGTCGGGGATGTCGGGATCGCTGCTCCTGTGGTCGGCCGTCCTCGCCGTCTTCGCAGCGCTGTTCGCGGGCCCCCGCCGACCGCTGACCGAAGCCTTCGTGCCTTGGGCGATCCCCGTGCTCTCGCTCTCCCTGGTGTTCTTCCTCGCGATCACAGCGTGGCCCGAGAATCCCTTCCGGACCCTGGATGTGGTGCCGGTGGAGGGCCGCGGCATGAATCCGCTCCTGTTCTCCTACGGGATGCTGATCCACCCGCCGTTGCTCTACACGGGCCTCGTCGGGCTGCTCGTGCCGTTCGCCGTGGCCGTGTCCGCCATGGTGCTGGGCCGGACCGGTCCCGACTGGATCCGCGTGGTGCGCATGTGGACCCTCGTCCCCTGGCTCTCGCTCGGGCTGGGCCTCGTGATCGGCGGCGCGTGGGCCTACACGGAACTCGGCTGGGGCGGCTACTGGGGATGGGATCCAGTCGAGAACGCGGCCCTGCTCCCCTGGCTGGCGGCCACGGCCTTCCTCCACTCGGCGGTCGTGCAGGAGCGGCGCGGGATGCTGAAGATCTGGAACCTGATCCTCGTGATGCTCGCCGCGGACCTGGCGGTGTTCGGGACGTTCCTCACACGCTCGGGCCTGATCTCCTCGGTGCACAGCTTCGCCGAGTCGCCGATCGGGATCTGGTTCTTCGGCTTCCTGGGCCTCCAGACGATCCTCGGACTCGCGCTGCTCGCATGGCGGCTGCCCGCGCTGCGCACGGAGAACCGGCTCGACTCGCCGGTGTCCAAGGAGGCGGGGTTCCTCGTCAACAACCTGGTCTTCCTCGGCGCCGCCGCCGTGGTGCTGTGGGGGACGGTGCTGCCACTGGTCACCGAGGCGGTCACCGGCCGCCAGTACGCCGTGGGTCCGCCGTTCTTCAACCGGGCGTTCTCGCCGCTCGGGGCCCTGCTGCTGCTCCTCGCCGCCGTGGCACCGGTGCTGCCGTGGCGGCGCGGCTCGGTCCGCGGCGTGGCCGCGCGGCTGGCGCTGCCGGCGCTGTGTGCGACCGTCGCGGCGCTCGGAGCGCTCGCCGGCACCTTCCGCCCGTCCTTCGCGGGGCTGGTATGGATCGCGGTGTTCCTGGCTTCGGTCAGCCTGCTGGAGATCTGGCGGGCGGCCCGGGCGCGCGGCCGCACCACCGGCACGTCGACCGTCGCGGCCATCCCCGGCCTGTTCCCGCGCAACCCGCGGCGCTACGGCGGGTATCTCGTGCACCTCGGGATCGCGGTGATGGTGATCGGCTTCGCCGGCAGCCTGTTCCGGGTGCAGAGCGAGTTCACGGCCTCCCCCGGGGAGAGCTTCGCTTTCGCCGGGTACACCATCACCTACCGCGAGCTCGCCCGGGAGCGCACCCCCGACCGCGACATCAACATGGCCGTGCTCACCGCGGAACGGGACGGCCGGACGGTGGGGACCCTGCGACCGCAGCTCAACGTCCACCGGGGCTGGGACCAACCGCGGTCGAAGATCGCCGTCCGGACGACCCCGGCATCCGACCTCTACGTGATCCTGGCCGGGACCCGGGCGGGCTCCGACGAAGCGGCGTTCATCGTGCACCGCAACCCGCTGGTCTTCTGGGTCTGGGCCGGCACCGCACTCTCGGTGCTCGGGGGCCTGGTGGCGCTGCTCGCCGGCCGGCGTCGCACCACCCAGCCGCACGAACCGGCGTCCCGCAAGCAGGAGGCCCCCGCGTGGAACCCGTGATCCTGTTCGCAGTGATCGTCGGGCTCGCCGCGTTCGTGGCTGCGCCCCTGTACCGGACCCAGGGGGTGGCGCCACCCGATCGGCGGGCGGAGCTCGAAGCCCGGCGGGACACCCTGCTGCGCTCCCTGCGGGAGATCGAGATCGACCACACCTCCGGCCTGATCGCCGACGAGGAGTACGAACGCCAGCGCGCCGCCATGGAGGGCGAGACGGCCGACCTCCTGCGGCGCCTCGCGACCGACTGACGGTCGGTCGTTTCTCGGCTGATCTGGGACGAAAAGGTAAAACCGCTGGTCAGCGCGATCCTCGTGAAGTTGTTCACGTTTGTCCCCGGCGGATCCGCTGGGTAGAATTGATGGTGACATGGTCGGGATCATCGCGACGTTCGTCATCGCTGTCGCGCTCGCGGTACCGCTCATCTGGGTGGTCCGCAGCGAGCGTAGGCTCACGTGGACCGGAGCCATCATCCTCGGCACGGTCATCGGGGCCATCGGGATCCTGCTCATCGGCGAACTCCCCTCGCGGATGCTCTACTGGTTCGACGCCAACGCGGACCAGCTGGCGGAGCGCCCGGGGCTCGGTTTCCTCGCGGGCGACCAGTACATCCGCATCCGCGACATCCTCGTGAACTCCATCCAGGGCACGCTCTTCGTGGTGATGATCGCGCTCACCTACTTCTGGGGGGAACGCCACCGGAAGGCAGGGAGGTTCAAGTCATGACTGATAAACCGATCTCGATCGAGGGCGAACACTTCAACGTGGCCGTCATCGACCCGGAACTGCTCGCGCAGCGCAAGGGCTCGAAGAAGTACCTGGGGTTCATCCCCGAGCTGTGCATCGTCTGCGGCGCCTGCGTCGACCACTGCCCGTGGCACTGCCTGTTCATGGTGGACTCGAGCGCCGTGTCGGGTGAGGGCGAGGCGTTCCTCGTGGACGACGCCATCAAGGGCGACGACCCGCACGTCATCTTCTGGGTCGACGACATCGAGTGCACCCGGTGCAACGTGTGCGTCGAACGATGCCCCACAGACGCCATCACGATGGACAAGTTGAACGTCCCGAAGAAGGGGAAACAGCGGTCGCTCGGCGCCGTGCCCGCGGCCCAGGCGAGCGAGTAGCCGCGGAGAGCGCACGGCGACAGGAGGCAACGTGCCAAGGAAGCTCCGGAAGCCCGACCTGACGAACCTGCCCGACGAGGTCGACCGCAAGATCCGCGACAATCAGCTCTGGAAGGCCATCTTCCGGCCCGGCTCCCCGTTCCGGCGGGGATATCAGGACAATCCGCGGAACCGGGCCATGGTCATGGTCAACAACGTCCTGTACCACCTGCACCCGGTGAAAGTGAAGCGGCACTCGGTGCGCTTCTCCTACACGCTGTGCCTCGGAGGACTGTCCTTCTTCCTGTTCGTAGTGCTGACGGTCACCGGGATCTTCCTGATGTTCTACTACCGGCCGACCGACCCCCAGGCCTGGCAGGACGTCCGCGACCTCCACACCACCGTCAACCTGGGGCTGTTGATCCGGAACATGCACCGGTGGGGCGCCCATCTCATGGTGTTCACCGTCTTCCTGCACATGGCCCGCGTGTTCTACACCGGGGCCTACAAGCCCCCGCGGGAGTTCAACTGGATCGTCGGTGTGATCCTGCTCCTGCTGACCCTGCTGCTGTCCTTCACCGGCTACCTGCTGCCCTGGGACCAGCTCGCGCTCTGGGCGGTCACCGTGGGCACGAACATCGCCGGGTTCACCCCCGTCCTCGGCAACGAAGTGAGTTTCGTGCTCCTGGGCGGGGTGGAGATCACCGAAACGACATTGCTGCGATGGTACGTGCTCCACGTGCTGTTCCTGCCCTTCATCTTCGTGCTCTTCGTGTCGCTGCACTTCTGGCGCGTCCGCAAGGACGGGTTCTCCGGGCCGCTGTAGAGGATCGGGAGAGGAGATATGGGAGAGTCCGAGCTTCCGGTCAAGTCACAGGGCGGGAAGCCACCCGCCGACCGCCTGCTGGCCGTCGTCCGCCAGGAGGCGATCCAGCGCATGCAGCGCGTCCCCGAGGACAAGATCAACGTCTGGCCCCACCTGATCGCAGCCGAGTTGGTCTCGCTGCTCATCATGTCCGCGCTGCTCTTCGTGCTCTCGGCCACCGCGAACGTGACCTTCCTCGAACTGGCGAACCCGAACCAGACCCCGAATCCGTCCAAGGCGCCGTGGTACTTCCTCGGCCTCCAGGAGCTGCTGCGCTACTACCACCCGCAGGTCGCGGGGGTCACCATCCCCCAGTTCATGATCCTGGCCCTCATGGCCCTCCCCTTCGTCGACCGCAACCCCTCCGTGCGTCCCCAGGATCGCAAGCTCGCTTTCGTGCTGTTCACGCTCTTCATGCTCTACTGGGCGCTGCTCACGGTGATCGGATCCTTCATCCGGGGGCCGGGATGGCAGTGGGTCTACCCGTGGATCGACGGGGTGTTCTTCGAGCTCTAGTCCGAACACGGCGGTAGATTGGTATCGAGGATCGAAGGAGGCGAACGGGATGGCTGTGCAGGTGGTCGTCGCTCTGGCGGTGCTCCTGGCCGCCGTGGGCTTCCTCCTGCTCACGGCGACCTTCGTGCGCCGCCGGGAGCACACCTCGGCCGGCCCGTCGGGGGCCCGCATCGTCCGGACGAAGGAGGGTCGCGAACCCGGACCGCCACCCCCCACCGTCGCGGCCCCCGTGCCCGACTCGCCCGAGGTCCAGGTCAACCGCCGGATCTTCCTGAACCGGGTCTGGCTGCTGGCGATCACCGTGTTCGGTGTCGCCTTCGGCGGCACCTCCCTGGCGTTCCTCTGGCCCAACGAGATCTCCGGATTCGGGGGCCGGATCCTCGCCGGACGGCGCGAAGACATCCTCCAGACGATCCGCAGGGAGGGCCGCTACTACAACCCGGAGGGCCGGTTCTATCTCGTCACCTACGACACATCCGACGAGGACAACGTCTACGTCCAGGAGGGTGTGGCCGTCGCCGGGTTGATGGCGCTCTACCAGAAGTGCGCACACCTGGGTTGCCGCGTACCGTTCTGCGAAACCTCGCACTGGTTCGAGTGTCCCTGCCACGGGTCGCAGTACAACTTCGCGGGCGAGGTCATGCCCGGCTCGCCCGCCCCCCACGGCCTCTGGCGCTTCCGGATGGAGATCGAAGGTGACGACGTCTTCGTCGACACGGCGGAGTCGCTCGCCGAGCCAGCGTTCGGCGTCGACACCATCCGGCAGCCGCCCGCCGGACCGCACTGCATCGAAGACGCGGAGGGGCACTGACATCGAACCGATCGGCTGCATGAAGGCGGGCAGGCCATGAACCCCCAACAACTCGCACTTGTCGTCGTGGGCGCCACCCTCGGGGTGCTGCTCGTGCTGCTCCTGCTCTACGGCCGGCCCCGGCGGCGGGCCCAGGAGCCCCTCCCCGCGACCTTCTCCCGCGGCGATCCCGACTCGATCCTCGAAGGTCCGCGGCTGAACAAGATCCTGGTCTGGGGGTTCGCGAGCGCCGTGCTGATCACCGGCATCCTGGTCCTGTACTTCGTGCTGGAACCCTTCCGCCAGGTCCGGTACGAGGAGAGCTTCTTCCAGATCTCCATCGACCGGGGGGAGGCCGTCTGGATCGAAGAGGCCGCGTGCGCCGCCTGCCACGGGCCCGGCGGAGAGGGCGGCTTCGCCGCGACCGATCCCTCGTGGCCGGCGCCGCCGCTGAACAACGTCTTCTTCCGCATGACGCGCATCGAGGTGCAGCGCATCATCGAAGCCGGGCGGCCCGGCACGCCGATGCCGGCCTGGGCCGTCGATTTCGGCGGGCCCCTTCATCCCGCCAAGGTCGAGGACGTCCTCAACTTCCTCGAGACGATCCAGGTCCCCGACGACGAACACTGGGAGCTCCCAGCGGACCTGACCGACGGAGCCCAGGTCTTCGCGCGCAAGTGCGCGGTGTGCCACGGGCCCGAGGGCCGGGGGCAGGCCATGGGCGCGCCCCTGCCGACCTTCTACGCCCCGGATCTCACCACCTCCTTCCACCGGCTGGGCGTCCCCGTGATGCGCGCCGAGGTGCGACGCCTGCTCGAGATCGACCTGGAGGAGGCGCCGACCGACGAGGAAGTCGACGAGGCCTTCGCACAGGTGCCCGTGGAGGACATCCTGGAAGCCGGGGAGCGGGCCGCCCGAAACACGATCGAGCGGGGGCGTTCCGGTACACCGATGCCCGCGTGGACGAACCGCCTGACACCCGAACACATCGACGCCGTGATCGAGTGGCTCCGCGGCGTCCAGCAGGTCCCGTAGAGAGAACACTGGAGAGATGGAACGGTGGAGATAGCCAGCCCTGAGGGACTTCTGGCGATCGTGCTCGGAGTCCTGATCTTCTTCGGAAGCGTGTATTTCCTCGTCGCCCTCAACACGGGGTGGCGCTTCGGATACTGGATCACCGCGGCGAGCTTCGGCGGCTTGATGATCTTCATGTCGCTGTTCTGGATCTCCTCCACCCTCGGCCCCCGGGGAGAGGAACCGCGCTGGCTCACCATCGGCGCCGACGCGGACGAGATCCCGCAGCTCGAGCTCGAGGAGGTGACGCTCACCAGCCCCGGTCAGTACCCGGGCGGGCCGTGGAGCGAACCCGAGGAGGACGACCCGCTGGCCGATGAGATCGACGCCTTCAACTCGGCGATCTCGAACTGTCTGTCCGTCAATCTCGAGGAGACACAACTCCCGACACCGGAGGAGCAGGCGACGTGCGAGACCGCACAGTCGCTCCTGCCCGCGGAGGAGGACATCCCGAGGGTGGAAGGGATGCAGGTCATCGTCACCAACGAGGTCACGGAGGTCGCTTTCTCCGAAGAGGAGGGATTCCTGCTCGGACAGGCCGTCGTCGTCCCCCTCACCCGCGATCCCCGGATCGTCGACGATCCCGACGTCGGCATGCCCGTCGCCGACCCGTTCGTCATCGCCGGGGTCCGGGATCCCGGATCCGTCCAGCGGCCGGCCATGGGCTACCTGGTCTTCTCGATCCTGTGGTTCGCGTTCCATCTCTGGGGCCTGCGCCGCGCCGAGCGGCGTCGCCTCAGTCCGGTGGCCGCATAGCGGACCGTCCGAGCTCGACCGCGATGGCGAGGAACCCTTCGGGGCCCACCACCGTGAGATCCGCGGTCTCCGTCAGCTCGTCCGGCGCCTCCTCGGAGACGACGGCAACGAGCACCGCGCGGACGTCCATGGAGCGGACGACACGGAACGCCTCCAGGTCGGCGACGTCGTCCCCGGCGAACAACAGCGTGCGAAGTCCCCGCTGGCGCACCATCGTCTCGATGACCTCGCCCTTCCCCGGACCGGGAGCCACGAGCTCCACCACGAGCCTGCCGGGCCGCACCTCGAGGCCGAACTCGTGGGCCAGCGCCTCCGACAGCCGCTGCACCTCGTCGCCGGCTTCGGGGGCAAGCCGGTAGTGGAGTGCCACGCCCTGGCCCTTGGTCTCCGCAACCACGCCCGGAAGCGTCTCGGCCGCAGCAGCCGCGGCGATGGACACCGCCTCCCATCCCTCGGTGCGCCGCCGGGGCCCGCCAACATCGGAGCGTTCCCGCCCGTAGGATCCGGCGAGCACCACTCCCGGCGGTGCGAAGCGCGCCCGCAGATCCTCCAGCGATCGACCGGACACCACCGCCACGAGCGGGAAGAGCGCGGCGAGCTCCGTGAGGGCCTCGGCCGCTCCCTCCAGCGGACGGGCATCGGCCGGCCGGTCGACGATGGGCGCCAGCGTCCCGTCGAAGTCGGTGAAGATCCCCGTCGAGTCGGGATCCTCACCGAGGAGGTGCATCGCGTCACCGATGTCCATGGTCTCCCGTAAGGTTGCTCGAAGTATATGAGCCGTCTCATCCTGCCTGTGGCGATCCTCGTCGTTCTCGCCTCGTGCGTGTCCGATGAGGTTTCGCTCGTCCGCGGTCCTCTGGGCCCGGCGACCTACGAGGTCGAGCTCTCCGTCGCCGGGAGCCCGGCCATCCACGCCGAATCCGTGCAGGCAACGCTGGCCGTGCAGGAAGGGGACGCGGGAGCCACGCTGACCCTCACCGTCCCCGGTGAGGGTCCCATCACCGCCGAGCTGCGACGAAAGCCCGGTGGCCGGCTGGATCTCGAGTCCGTCCAGGGGGTATCGCCCAGTAGCGCCGGTGAGGCGGACCTGGCCTCGCTCGTCGGACAGCTCGACCCCCCGCTGCCGGAGGAGGCGGTCCGTCTCGGCGAGCGGTGGTCGGCGACCCGCCGGATCACCACCGACATCCTCCGGGCTTCGCTCCGGTCGGATCTGCGCCTGGTCCGCTTCCGTCGCCTCGGGGGCACGGACGCGGGAGAGATCGTCGGTGACGTGAGCGGCAGGTTGCGCACGGACGGTCCCTCCGGCACCTTCGAAGGCACCGTCACCGGGACGACGCGCATCTTCTGGGCGCTGCGGCCGGGGCGGGTCGTCGCCAGCGAAACCGATCTCGTGTGGCGGATCGAGGGCACCGGCGAGATCCGGCTGCGAAGCGTCGTCCAGCCGCGTTAGTGGTAGAGCCCGCGCAGCCGCAGTGCCTCGGCCACCCGCTCGATCGCCAGGTTCATCGCCGCGGCCCGCAGGTTGTGGTGGTCGGAACGGTCCCAGACGGACCGGAAAGCGCGCTCCATCACGCGGCGCAGGCGCAGGCTCACCTCGTCCTCCGTCCAGAAGTAGGCCTGGAGGTCCTGCACCCACTCGAAGTAGGAGACGGTCACACCTCCTGCGTTGGCCAGCACGTCCGGCACGATGCACACGCCCTCGGCGGTCAGGAACTGCTCGGCCCCCGGGGTGAGGGGACCGTTGGCCGCCTCGATGATGAGCCGCGCGAGGATCCGCTCCGCGTTCCCCTCATCGATCACCCCCTCCAGCGAGGCGGGGATCAGGATGTCGCAGGGCACCTCGAGGGCCTCGGCGTCCGAGATCGGTTCGGTACCCGGGCACCCGGCGACCGTGCCGGCCTCGAGGAAGTGGGAAGCGAGAAGGGCGGCGTCCACACCACCCGGCGCGTAGACACCTCCGCCGAGGTCCGCGACCGCGATCACGCGGACACCCAGGGTGTCGAGGAGCTTCACCAGATAGGACCCCACCTTGCCGTACCCGTGAACGGCCCCCGTGAGGCCTTCTGTGTCCCAGGACAGCGCGCGGAGGGCCGACTCCAGGGCGATGGACACACCCACCGACGTCCCGGAGGCCCGACCCGCGGAGCCACCGACCAGCAGTGGCTTGCCGGTGACCGCCCCCATCACGCTCTGGCCCATCTTCATCGAGATCGTGTCCATGAACCAGGCCATGACGCGTTCGTCGGTGCCGACGTCGGGGGCCGGGACGTCGATCGCCGGACCGATCACCGGTGCGATCTCGGAGGCGTACCGCCGGGTGACACCCTCCAGCTCCCGGAGCGACAGCTTGGACGGATCGCACATGACACCGCCCTTCGCACCACCGAAGGGGACGTCCACGATGGCGCACTTCCAGGTCATGAGCATCGCCAGGGCCTTGAGCTCCTCCAGGGAGACATCAGGGTGGTATCGAACGCCCCCTTTGGCCGGACCGCGGGCCAGGCTGTGCTGCACCCGGTATCCGGTGAAGACCTCGATGTCACCGGAATCCATCCTGACCGGCAGCGACACCTCGAGGGTGCGCTTGGGGTGCCGGAGGATCTCGTGCAGGTTCGGATCCAGTCCGACCTGTTCGGCGACCTGGTCGAGCTGCGCCAGCGCCTGCGTCCACAACGCCTGTCCCCGTCCCATCCGACCACAATATCGCCGTTCTGCACCCGGACAGCGAGCGCGTGGAGGAGCGGTGGAGGTCCTGCCGCCATCCGAGCTGCCGGATTCACCCAGATGGGGGATCCGCCGTCCCCTCCGCAAACCAGTCCTGCCTGCCGATACCCATAACAGGACGCACGATAGGGAGGGACCATGGATCGCCTGCGCCGCATCGCACCGCTCATCATCAGCGTCGGACTGGTCTTGGCGATCGGCGGGGTCGGGATCGCGGTCTCGGCGAACGGAACCCGGAACACCCGCAACGTCCACGCCAGTGACCGCCAGCAGATGAATTCCACGCTGGCGGGCCTCACCAACCAGTACCTCCAGTTCTCGTTCAAAGAAGCCTTCGATCACGCCGCGACGCATCCCTGGACGCTGCGTCCCGGGGACCCCCGCGACGCCCAGGGCCTGGCGGCATACGTGGAACGCTCCGCCCTCGTCGATCACGCCGCCGCGCTCCTCGACCTCCAGGGGAATCCCATCAACCTGTTCACCCACGAGCCGGGGATCCCCGAGGACGACGACCCGGGGTACCAGCCGATCCGCCTCGCTCTGGCTGCCGGCACCCCCGGCATCTCATCCGTCATGCGCGTCGGGGACATTCCGGTTGTGGCCTTCGGCGTCCCGGTCCTCGACCCTGACGGAAACCCCGAGGCGGTCCTCCTCGCCTTCTACCGTCCAGACCGCAACCCGCTGCAGACCTACAGCGAACGGCTCTCCTACGGGCAGACCGGCGTCGGATACATCGTCGATTCGCACGGAACCGTCGTGGCTGCGAGCAACCCCGACCGGATGGGGGGCCGCGTCGGGCAGAGTCCCGCGCTACAGGCCCTGCTCTCGGGCGAATCCGGCTTCCAGGAGTACGACCGCGACGGGACCCGGTACGCCGCCGCCTACACGCCGATCGGCGTCGGTGGATGGGGCGCGATCGTCGAGCAGACCTCGAAAGAGTTCTTCGGTCCGATCCGGCGCGGCGGGTTCCAGACCACGCTCGCACTGCTGCTCCTCCTAGTCGTGGCCGCAGCAGGCCTCGCCGTCCTCAACTACCACAGGGAGAGCGCGCTCCGGCACGCCTACGAGTACAAAGGGCAGCTCCTTGCCAACACCACCCACGAACTGAAGACGCCGCTCACCGCCATCCGGGGAGCAGCGATCACCCTGGGAGCCCGGTGGCGAGATCTGCCCGACGGACACATCGACCAGCTCGTCGGGATGATCCACCGGCGCTGCGACGGGCTGTCGAAGCTCGTCGAACGGATCCTCATGGGCGCACGCCTGGATGCGGGCCGGGAATTGCCGATGTCGCCCGAGACGATCCCGGTGGGCGGGCTGCTGCGCAGGATCGCCACCGAATTCGCGGACGCTTCTCCGAGACACACGTTCCGGGTCACGGTGCCGGACGGCCTGAGCGTCGAAGCCGACCCGGATGCCTCCGACCAGATCGTCGGGATGCTCGTCGAGAACGCGATGAAGTACTCACCACAGGGCGGCTGCATCACACTGGAGGCCGAGGCACAGGACGATCATGTCCTGTTCCGGGTCACGGATCCCGGCGTGGGGATCGCGCCCGAAGAGCAGCAACACATCTTCGAGCCCTACTACCGCGCCGACCGAGGCGACGACCGCCGGCCCCCCGGGACGGGTCTCGGGCTGGCCATCACCCGCCATCTCGTACGGATGCACGGCGGGGACATCACCGTGGTGTCGAGCCCCGGCGAAGGCAGCATCTTCTCGTTCACCCTTCCGCGATCGGCGTCCGAGGAGACCGGCGACGCACAGGAGGTCCCGGTGGAGGTGTGGGTGCCGGTGTCACGCGCAGCGAACGTCGTAGGCGTCTCGCCGAGTACCGTCCGAGCCTGGCTGCGCCAGGGGATCGTGCGCTCGGAGCGCACCGAGGGGACCCGCGCGCACTATCTGGTCTCCGTGGAGGATCTCCGCCGCCGCGTCGACACGAAGACCCGCTCGAAGAGCTGAACGGGCTGCGGTACGGTCGACCCGACGATGACCGATCGGGTGCTCCACGTGTTCGCCTACGGCTCCCTCATGGATCCGGATCAGATGGAGGCTGAGGATCCGGGGGCCCGGTTCGTGACCGTCGCCAGGTTCCCCGACCACCGTCTCTGCTTCCCACGGCCCTCACGGCGGTGGGGAGGAGGGGCCGCCGGGGTTGAGGCGGCCGCCGGCGAGGAGGTCTGGGGGGTCGTCTACCGTGTGACCCCTGAAGGGCTGGAACAACTGGATCACCGGGAAGGGATCGCCGTCGGGGCCTACGAACGGCGAGCGGTGACCGTCGAACCTCCCGGCGGAACGCCGCTGGAGACCTTCGTCTACGCAGCCGTGCCGACCGCCGCTCGGCCCCCGTCCGCCCGCTACCTCGACGCGCTCACACGGGGGGCACGCATACACGGGCTGCCGGACCACTACATCTCCGGGTTGAGCCGTTTCCGCTGAGGGATCGATGGGTACTTCCGCATCGACGAGCGCCAGACAGCAGGCGGATCGCGGAGCGAGGTGACGAGATGATCGTGGTTCTGACAGCGGTGCTGATCGTTGTGGCGGCATGTGCTGCAGCACTCGTCCTGGAGGGCCGGACCGCGGATCCGATGGTCGAGGCAGTCGAGCGTGACGATGCCCTCCGGGGGGAGGCTTCCGGGGAGAACCCCGACCATCTCCGCGCGAGGGCGCAACTGATCGCCGTCGAGATCCGCCACGGCTGTCTCGTGCTCGACGCCATCATCCTCGAACAGGCCGACCTCGGCTCCCGCCGTCCGGAAGCCGGCGCTCCCGTGACGTTCCGTCTGTCCGCTCCGAACAGCACGCTGATCAGCTCGGTGGTCACGGGCATCGTCGCGGGGTGGGCCGACGAGATGCGCGTAGCCGAGTTGTCCCTCGACGGCGACACGCAGATGATGATCAACTGCGACGACACCCGGGTCCAGCTCGACCTCGAAGAGGCCATCGGGATCGGTTGAGTCGCTGGTTTCACCGGCTCCGGCGCCGGGGAAATGGTACGGAACGTGGGGCCATCGGCGGGATCCGACAGCACGGGGCGGCTTCGTGCCGGGTTGAACCGATGCGCTCGGCGCCGCGAGGATGAGGGCGTGGCGGGTTCGTTCGCGAGAAAGACCCTGGGGTAGGAGTCGCTGGTGGCGATCACCCGCGAACGGGACGGCTTCGAGGCGCTGTACGACAACCCTCCGGGCCTCGGACGGCTGACGATCGTCAACCACAAGCCCGTGGGGCTCAGGTTCCTCGTCACAACCCTCGTCTTCTTCGGGCTCGGAGGCGTCCTCGCGCTCCTCATGCGACTCCAGCTCGCGATCCCCGAGAACCGGTTCATCGACCCGCAGACCTACAACGAGCTGTTCACGATGCACGGCACGACGATGATGTTCCTGTTCGCCGTGCCGTTCATGGAGGCGCTGGCCGGCTACATCCTCCCGTTGATGTTCGGCGCCCGGGATCTCCCCTTCCCACGCCTGAACGCCTTCAATTACTGGTGCTACCTGTTCGGTGGCACGCTGCTGTACTCGAGCTTCCTGTTCGGGCTCGTCCCCGACGGCGGCTGGTTCATGTATCCGCCTCTCACGGGGGCGGAGTTCTCGCCGGGCCCGGCGCTGGACTTCTGGTTCCTCGGGGTCACCTTCGTGGAGATCGCCACCATCGGCGCGGCGATCGAGATCATCGCCCTGATCCTGAAGATGCGCCCCCCCGGGATGCGACTCGACCGGATCCCGCTGTTCGGCTGGTCGATGCTCACCGTCTCGTTCATGATCATCTTCGCCTTCACGCCGCTCGTGGCCGGAACGATGATGTTCGAGCTCGACCGCAAGATCGGCACCGCCTTCTTCGTCCAAGCCGCCGGCGGGGACGCGCTGCTGTGGCAGCACATCTTCTGGTTCTTCGCGCATCCCGAGGTCTACATCATGTTCCTGCCGGGGGCCGGGATCGCCTCGATGATCATCCCCGTCTTCGCCCGGCGCGCGATCGCCGGCTACACCTGGATCACCGTCGCCACGGTGGCCACCGGATTCGTATCGTTCGGGCTGTGGATCCACCACATGTACGCCACCGGCCTGCCGATGCTGACCCTCAGCTTCTTCGCCGCCGCAAGCTTCATCATCGCGATCCCCTCCGGCGTCCAGGTCTTCGCGTGGCTGGCGACCCTCGCTACCGGGAGGATCCGTTGGTCCACTCCCCTGCTGTTCGTCATCGGGTTCATCGTGATCTTCACCATCGGGGGGATCACCGGGGTCATGGTCGCCGCCACGCCATTCGACCTCCAGGTGCACGACAGCTTCTTCGTGGTCGCCCACTTCCACTACGTGCTCGTCGGCGGAGTCGTCTTCCCGGCCATCGCTGCGCTCTACTTCTGGTTCCCGAAGATCACGGGACGGCTGGCAGGTGAGGGCCTCGGGAAGTTGAGCTTCTGGCTGACCTTCATCGGCTTCAACCTCACCTTCTTTCCACAGCACCTGCTCGGCCTGTTCGGCATGCCACGGCGCGTCTACACCTATGAGGCGGGCCTGGGATGGGAGCGGGACAACATGCTGTCCACCATGGGCGCGCTGCTGCTCGCCGTGGGCCTGCTCGTGACCGTCGTCAACCTCCTGGGAGCACGCCGGCGCGGCCTGCCCGCCGGACAGGACCCCTGGGGCGGAGACACCCTGGAGTGGTCGCTGGCCTCACCCCCGCCGTCCTCCAACTTCCGGACGATCCCGGTCGTGTCCGGCCGACACCCCATCTGGGACGACCCCCACCCGGGGCGGATGTACGAGGCCGCCGAGAACGAGCCCTGGGGGTTGACCGCCTCCCCACGGTCGTGGCGGGCCTCACTGGCCACCAGCCTGCTGGAGGCCCGCCCGGAGCATGTGGTCCATCTGCCCGCTCCCACGGCCTGGCCGCTCGGCGCCGGGGTCGGGACGCTGCTGTTCTTCGTCGGCGTGCTGGCCGACGTCTACCTGCTCGTGTTCGCCGGGATCGCCGTCTTCGGGGTCGCGCTGTTCGCGTGGATCCGGATCGCCGAGGACACCACCGTTCCGGACGACGACCCGGCCGCCACCGGGCTCCCCGTGAGCATCAGTGGCGGCCGCTCGGTGCAGTGGATGGGCGCGCTGCTGAGCGCCGCCGTCGCCCTGATCCTCGTCGGCACGTTCGTGAGTTCCTTCTTCTATCTCCGGGCCCACGACGTCGCCTGGCCCCCGGACGGGGTACCCGCCCCCGGCTCGCTGCTACCGGCCGTTGCCACGGGCATCCTGCTCGCTGCCGCGTTTCCGATCTGGTGGGCGTGGCGGGCCCGCGGTGCGCCGGCCGCGGTCCGCCGGGGACTCGGCAGCGTGATCCTCCTCGGCGTGGGGTACCTCGTTGTCCAGGTCGTCCAGTTCGCCGAGATGCTCCCGGACGCCCGTCCGGATGCACACGTCTACGCGGCCTTCCTCTACGCGATGCCCGGCCTCCAGATGGTCCTCGTCGTCATCGGGATCGTCCTGGCGGCGATCCCGGTCGTCCGCAGCTGGCGGGCGCCGCTGCCGGGACGACTCGCCCTGCTCACGGACAACGCGGGTCTGTGGTGGGTGGTCGTCGTCGTGTCATGGGTATTGACCTCCGTCACCCTGTACCTCGTCCCGAAGGCGCTATGAGCGAGCAGCCGACCACCGCCGAGGTCGCGAACCCCCGCAGGTTCGGGCTCTGGGTCGCGGTCGTCGCCGGCCCGACGGCCTGGGCCGTGCACCTGATCGCCGGGATCCTGCTCGTGCCGCTCGCCTGCGGGATGGCGAACCCCCTGGTCTTCCACCTCAGCGCCCTGGCGATGGCAGGCGTCACGGTCGGGGCGCTGGTGACTCTCGTCCGGGCACGCGACCCCGACCGGCTCCCGGTGAACCGGCAGCTCCACGGATTCCTCGTGCTCTTCGGGATCCTCATCGCGGGGATCTCGCTGACTCTGATCATCGCCGACTGGCTTCCCGTCGTCTTCATCGACCCATGCCTGTGATCACCGTCCGTGCCGCCGCCGTGCTGTTCGCCGGGCTGGTCGTGCTCGCGGCCTGCCGGCCCTTCGGCGACCGTCCGTCCGGGGACCGGACGCGGACCGAGGGCCCGGTTTCGCCCGAGGTGCTGGTCCTTCCCGGGGCCGACGCCGACCGCGGACGCACGGCCATCGGGGACCACGGCTGTGGGGCCTGCCACGTGATCCCCGGCATCCGCAACGCCCGCGGCCGGGTGGGCCCGCCGCTCACCGGCCTGCGTGAGCGCGGGGTGATCGCGGGGCGGCTGTCCAACAGCGGCGAGAATCTCGCCCGCTGGATCCGCGACCCGCAGACCGTCTCACCCGGCAACGCGATGCCGGACCTCGGGTTGTCGGAGCAGGAAGCCCGCGACATCGCCGCCTATCTGCTGGAGCGACGATGAAGGCGCTGATGCTGGGTCTGGTGGCCTTCACGGGCTTCGTCCTCGCCCCGCCCTCCATCACCGCCGGACGGGAGTCCCCCGAGCGGGGTGCGCGCAGCCCCGAGCCCACCGACGGTCGCACGGTCTGGCTGCAGGACTGCGCCTTCTGCCACGGCGCGCAGGCGGACGGCACCGCCCGGGCCCCCAGTCTGGAGGGCACGGGAGCCGCCTACACCTACTACATGGTCTCCTCCGGGCGTATGCCGATCGAACGTCCCGACGAGGACGTGACCCCTGGGCCGTCCTCCTATCCTCCAGAGATGGTCGAGGAGCTGGCGCGATACGTGGCCTCCCTCGTAGGGGGCCCGGGCATCCCACCCGCGCGGCCCGAGCGCGGCGACCTCGCCCTCGGCGGGCGGTTGTTCCGGATCAACTGCGCCGCCTGTCACGGCGCCACCGGCATCGGGACGGCGCTGCCCTCGGGGGTCGAGGCACCACACCTCCGAGATTCCGGGCCTCGCGAGATCGCCGCCGTCCTGGTGGTGGGTCCGGGAAACATGCCGCGGTTCTCACCGCCGCTGTCGGCTCATGAGATCGACTCCATCGCCCGTTACGTCCTGGAACTCCGCGCGCCCGCGAGTCCCGGTGGGCATCCACTCGGTTTCGTCGGGCCCCTCGCGGAGGGCGCGGTGGCGCTGTTCGTCGGCCTGGCCGGCCTCGTGCTGGCCGCACGATGGATCGGGAAGAGGAGGGAACCCTAGATGGGAACCGGTGACCGCCGTTCGGAACCGTCGACCCGGCCGATCGCTGCCGGCTTCGTGATCGCGATCCTGGGTGGCGTCGGCGCGGCAGCGACGTGGCTCGCCGGCGGCCAGACCCAGTTGGAGGGCATCTTCCTCGCCCTGGCCTTCGGTGGGATCGGCTACGGCCTGATCCGGTGGGCCAAACACTTCACCGACCAGGGCCCCTTCGTCGAGGAGCGCGAAGCGCCGACCGAGGATCCGGCGGCACAGGAGGACGTCTCCGAGGACCTGATGGGCGGAGGCGGCGTCCTCGTGCAACGGCGCTCGCTCGCGCGACTGCTCGGCGGCGCCGTGGCGGCTCTGGGGCTTGCGGCGATCGTGCCGCTGCGCTGGCTCGGGCGGCGCCCGATCGCCGAACTGGTCCAGACGCCATGGGGGCCGGGCACACGCCTCGTCCTCCAGGACGGCACCCCCGTGCATGTCGACGACCTCCCGCCGGGAGGGATCCTCGTCGTTTTCCCGGAGGGACACACCGACGCGCACGACGCGCAGACGATCCTGCTGCGCCTGCAGCGGATCCGTTCCCTCCCGGGACGCGAGGATTGGACCCCCGGGGGCCTCATCGCCTACTCGCGTCTATGCACCCACGCCGCCTGTCCGGTGGGGCTGTACGAGGAGGAGACCGACCTCCTGTACTGCCCGTGCCATCAGTCGGTGTTCGACGCCACCCGGGCCGCGGAGCCGCTGATGGGTCCCGCCACCCGGCGCCTGCCTCAGCTCCCGCTGGCGGTGGATGACGACGGGTTCTTGCGGGCCCGTGGCGACTACGCCGAACGGGTCGGGCCGGGCTTCTGGGAGATGCCGGGATGATCGCCCGCGTCGTGCGCTTCCTCGATGATCGTCTCGCGGGGGCGAGCCTCGTACGGAAGGCATTCAAAAGAGTCTTCCCCGACCATTGGTCGTTCCTGCTCGGCGAGATCGCCCTGTACGCGTTCATCGTCGTCTGCATCACCGGCGTGTACCTCGCGTTCTTCTACCGCCCCGGCGTCGCCCAGGTGGTGTACGACGGACCGTACGAACCGCTGCGCGGGGTGCAGATGAACGAAGCCTTCGAATCGGTCCTCCGGCTCAGCTTCGAGGTCCCCGGAGGGCTGCTGATGCGCCAGATGCACCGCTGGGGGGTCCTGGTGTTCATCGGTGCGGTCTTCCTGCATCTGCTGCGGGTCTTCTTCACGGGGGCCTTTCGACGACCGCGCGAGATCAACTGGATGATCGGCCTGACGATGCTGATCGTGGCGATCATCACCGCCTTCAGCGGCTACTCGCTTCCGCACGATCTGCTCTCGGGTGTGGGGCTGCGAGTCGCGTACTCCCTCATCCTGTCCGTCCCCGTGATCGGCACGTGGCTGGTCGGGCTGGTCTTCGGCGGGGAGTTCGTCGAAGCGAGGATGCTGAGCCGTTTGTACTTCCTCCACATCCTCGTGCTCCCGGGGATCCTCGCCGCCCTGCTCGCCGCCCACATGGGGGTCCTGGTGCGCCAGAAGCACACGCAGTTCCCGGGCCGGGGCCGCACCGAGCGCAACGTGGTCGGCCACCGCCTCTGGCCGACCTATGCCGGAAAGACGGTGGGACTGTTCTTGTTGGTCTTCTCCTTCATCGCGCTCCTCGGCGGCGTGATCCAGATCAACCCGGTCTGGATCTACGGTCCCTTCGAGCCGTGGTTCCTCACCACACCGGCGCAGCCGGACTGGTACCTCGGCTGGATCGAGGGCGCGCTGCGCCTGTTCCCACCCTGGGAGCTCGAGCTGTTCGGTTACCTGATCCCGAACCCGTTCTTCCCGGCGGTACTCCTGCCGGCCCTGACCTTCGGGACGCTGTACGCGTGGCCGTTCCTCGAGGCCCGCATCTCGGGGGACCGGAACCGCCACGAGCTGCTGGACCGTCCCCGCGAGCATCCGGTGAGGACCGCGGTCGGCTGCGGCGCGCTGAGCTTCTACGCCTTGCTGCTGATTGCCGGGAGCAACGACCTGATCGCCTCGACGCTCGGGGTCCAGGTGATCGCGGTCACCCACACGCTGCGGGCCCTGGTGCTGATCGTGCCGCCGGTCGTCGGCTTCGCGACCTACCGGATCTGCAAGGAGCTCGTCCGCAACGAGACCCGCCGGTCGCAGCAGCAGCGGATCGAACAGGAACGGGAGCCCACGGCATGAGGGCTACCGCAAGGTTCGCCGCGTGCCTCGTTGTCTTGGCCCTCGGCTCCTGCGCCCCCGAGGCGCCATCGCCCCTGGATCCCGGCGGACGGGGCGCATCGCTCGTGCTGCCTCTGTGGTGGGCGATGCTTGCCGCGGGCACAATCGTCCTCCTGGTGGTCGTCACCTTCCTCCTGGTGGGCCTGCGCCGTTCATCACGGCGGGACCGCCCCGAGATGCGGCCGGCGTGGGAGCAGAGGGTGATCCTGGCCGGCGGGGTGATCCTGCCGCTCGTGATCCTGGTTCCGCTCACGGCGTTCTCGGCATGGACGATGACCCGCAAGGATCTCCCCGCAGAGCAGGATGGCCTCACCGTCGAGGTGACCGGGCACAGGTTCTGGTGGGAGGTCCGCTACCCGCAGCATGGCATCGTCACCGCCAACGAGATCCATGTGCCGGCCGGACGCACGGTGGAGCTGCACCTGGACAGCGCCGACGTGATCCACAGCTTCTGGGTGCCGCGGGTCCACGGGAAGCTGGACATGGTCCCCGGGAAGACCAACACGCTGCGCATCGAGGTGGCCGAGCCCGGCACGTACCTCGGCGCGTGCGCCGAGTTCTGCGGGATCCAGCACGCCAACATGCGGTTCCACGTCGTCGCCCACACCGAGGACGACTTCGCGGCGTGGGCGCGGCGTGAGGCGGCCCCCGCCGCCGAGCCCGCCGACGAGCAGGCGACCCGGGGCCTCGAGGTCTTCCTCGGCACCACCTGCGTCGCCTGCCACGCGATCCGCGGGACGCCTGCCGACGCACGTGTGGGACCCGACCTCAGCCACTTCGCCTCCCGTGAGACCATCGCCGCAGGGACGGCGCCCAACCGGCCCGGCTATCTGGGCGGGTGGATCGCCGACCCCCAGAGCATGAAGCCGGGCACCCCGATGCCGCCGACGAGCCTGGAGCCCCAGGAGCTCCTCGACCTCCTGCACTACCTGGGGACGCTGAGATGACCGTCGCGCGCGTCCTGGGGGCCGCGGCCGCCGCCGGCCTGGTGACGGTGGCCTGCCAGGTTCCGCCGGAGCGCATGCCCCCGCCCCCCGCGGGGGTGGGGGACCCGGAGCGGGGCCGCGTCGCCATCTCCGAGCAGGGCTGCGGATCGTGCCACGTGATCCCGGGCGTCCGCGGGGCGGACGGCCGTGTCGGACCCACCCTGGAGGGCGTCGGCCGCCGGGCCTACATCGCCGGACGGCTGCCGAACAGCGCCGAGAACCTCGCCCGATGGATCCGCGATCCCCAGGCGATCGAGCCGGGCAACGCCATGCCCACCGTCCCGATGACGGAGGACGAAGCGCGCGACATCGCGGCGTACCTCTTAGCCGAAACGTGGGGCCAGCCGCGGCGACGCTGAAGCCGACACCCCGGGCATAGACCCCGCACTCGCTCGGGAAGGATTCGAATAGAGGATTCATGACTTGCAGATCGAAGTACGCGATCAGGGGATGTCGACCGCGGGGCTCTTCCTGTGAGAACGCAAGTCACCGTTCTGGGTGTGGCCCTGGTTCTGGTAGCGGGGCTGGCCCCCGGCACCGTCCGTGCCGGGGCCGAACCCGACCCGATCCGCATCTGCATGCACGTCCCCATCACAGGCGCGGCACCGATCCCCCATCATCCCGACCGGTTCGGAGCCTTCTACTTCCACTACGTCAACGAAAAACTCGGCGGCATCGACGGACGGCCGGTGGAGATGCGGGCGATCAACGACCAGTACTATCCCGCAGGAGCTCGGCGGGCGGTCCAGATCTGCGAAGAGGCGGGTACGGATCTCTACGTCGGCGCCTTCGGACGTGACCAGATCCACTCCGTGGCCCGGTGGGCGGAGGATCGGCAGGTGCCCTACCTGCACGGCTCCGCGGCCGCCGCCGACACTGCCAGTCTCGAGTGGTCGGCGATGCTCGGCCCCAGCGACGAGGAGCAGCTGAGCGCGCTCGCCCACATGCTCGTCGACAACGCCGGCAACCTGACGGGTGGGGTGGAACCGGTCTTCGGGATGGTCCGGATCGACTCTCCCTCCTACACCGCGGGCCGGGATACCTTCGAAACCTCACTCGGGTCTCGCGGGTACGCGTTGCGCGTAGATCGGGCGGTCCAGAAGGACGAGAACCAGTTCTCCGACGTCTGGTCCGAACTCCGCCTGGCGGGCGTGAACGTGGTCGTCCTCTTTCTCAACCCGAACTTGAGCATCCGGCTGATGGCTCAGGCACCGCTCGGCTACGCCCCCGCCCTCGCCGGCGTCGCTCCGGAGATGGGGTGGGACAAGGTCGCTGTCGCGTCCGCGAACTGGCCCGCACCATTCATCGCACTTCACGACGCTTCACCGGTCTTCGTCGACCCGCGTAACGGTGATCCGAACGACGTGCCTTGGGGCGACGAGATCGCGGAATTCCTAGAGATCTTCCGGGAGTACTCTCCGGAGCAGCAGCCGGGGCCCAACGACTTCGACTGGTCCTTCTACCTGCGCGCCAAGCAGCTGCACCGGATCCTGCTCGCACTCGACGGTGACCTCACCCCGTCCAACGTCCGCGATGTCCTTTCCACGTACCAGGAGACCCCTGAGGACGCCTTCCCGAGTTGCACCCTCGACTTCGGCGCCGGTGACGGGATCGGAAGCCGCTCATGGCACCTGTTCAGCCAGAGCGGGAACCGGTGGCATCAAGCCGCATTCTGTGCCGACAAGGACACCACCCTCGACCTCGCAGAGCTCGGCCCCCGCATCGAATGTGATGCGCCACTTCGGGTGACCTTCGGTGACCCGTTGCGTTGCGAGGTGTCCGAAATGAACGACGGCATCCTGCACGTCCGAGCCTCATTCATCTCGGCACCGACGTCCCCAGAGCCACTCGAAGTGGACGGGGCGTGCCGTCCCGAAGAGGAACTCGAGCTCGACCTTCCGCCTGGGGTGCACGAGGTGTTGGTGCAGGCATGGGACTGCGCCGGCCGGACGACGACCGAACGACTCTACGTCGTGCGGTTGCCGTAGAGGAGTGCGCTAACCGGTAGGCTCGCTGTCGAGGGCGTGGATCGGAGCGGCGAGCTCCTCGAGGGATGCGCCCTTCCCGACGGCCACGCCGAGGACGTAGCACAGAAAGGGGGCGTTGATCCGCTCGCCGGACTCGTGCGCGGCGATACGCGCCACGTCGAGGATCTCGCGTTTGAGATCGGGACTCATACGCAGCTCGTGAGGATCGACGTCGGTGAGCGGCGCGATCTGGTCCGTCACATCATCGATCCAGGCCACGGTCAGCCTCCCACGGTCGGCGTCGTCGTCGGGAGCATGATCCGCGGTGCTCCCGTGTACACGTTGAAGCGATCCTCGCGCATGAAGCCGATCAGCGTCATCTCGAACTCCTCGGCCACCGCCACGGCCAGGCTGGAGGGGGCCGACACCGCGCACACCACACCGATCCCGGCCACGAGCGCCTTCTGGACGAGCTCGTAGCTCGCCCGTCCGGACACGAGCAGGATGTGGTCGTGCAGCGGGAGGCGACCGTCCATCAGCGCCCAGCCCACGAGCTTGTCGAGCGCGTTGTGTCGTCCGACGTCCTCGCGGACGGCGACGAGTTCGCCCGTCGCGTCGAACAACCCCGCCGCATGCAGTCCACCGGTGGCGTCGAAGATACCCTGGGCATCCCGGAGGCGCTCCGGAAGAGCGGTGATCACCGACGCGTCGATCACCGAACCCTTCGGCGCCGGCGCACACCCGCGGACCTTGAGCGCGTCGAGGCTCGTCTTCCCGCACACCCCGCAGGCGCTGGACGTGAACACGTGCCGCTCGAGGCCGCGGAGGTCGGGTTGGACGTGCGAGGCCAGGTCGACGGTGACGATGTTGTAGCGCTGGTCGCCTTCCACGTCCGGATCGACGCAGTACCTGATCGAGGGGACATCCGCCTTCCCGGTGACGATCCCCTCCGCGTAGAGGAACCCCGCGGCAAGCTCGAAGTCGTTGCCCGGCGTCCGCATCGTCACGGCCACTGTGCGCGACTCGCCGCCGGCGTTCAGGCGGATCTCCATCGGCTCCTCGGTCACCACGCGGTCGCTGCGACGCGTGGTGCGGCCGTCCTCCACGACGTCGATCTCGACGCGCACCGAGCCCCCCGGACGACGTCCCTCCCGCTGCCCGCTCATCGCGCCGCCCGCTGCCGGCGGAACGTGGCCTGGGGGTCGCGGGCCGACCGCTGCCCGGCGTAGAACACGGAGAACCGCATGGCCAGCGCACCCCCGGTGCCGAGCACCGCGCCGGCTACCTTCAGGCGGCGCGAGCGGCGGGCCGCGAACGAGAGCGCCAGGCTCCCGATGGTCATCGCCTTGGCGGCCGCCCACAGCACGCCGGACACGCCCTCCCGGTACGGCGCGCCGACCTCTGGGAGCCGGGAGGCTTCCTGCTGTACGGCGAACATGCCCGCGAGCTCGGCGCCCTTGCCGATCCTCCCGAATCGCTCCACCGCCTTCTCCTCGGCCCCCGAGGTCGCGGGCAGGAGCTCCAGCAGCGATGCCAGCGACGCCATGGCCGAGCCGACGAACAGCGGCGGCAGCGTGCGCCGGGAGTCCTGCCACACCGGCATGGCCGTGTTCCCGACGAGCACCGCGCTGTAGCCGGCCAGCGGGCCGCCCAGAGCGCCGAGGGCATAGGTGGCCGGACGGGCCAGCCACCCCAGGGGGCCGGACAGACGGGAGGCCGCCGAGGCGGCGACCGCCGCCCCCGTCGCCGCGGACAAAACCCAGGAGCCGACGCTCATCGGTGAGGTGACGCGGAACACCCGGAGCATGTTCAGGAACCGCTCCGGACGGCCGAGATCGTAGATCAGCAGCGCCGTGCCCACCGTGGTGCCCGCGGTGGCGAGATCGCGGCACCGGCGCACGAGCCCCTCGAGCTCCTCGTCCCCCGTGGCCTGGGACACCGCGGCCAGTACACCCGCGGCCCCCGCGACGCCGCCGGTGTAGAAGTAGGCGGGAACGGCCCAGATCCAGACCGGCTCCTTGACGACGGGAACGTCGTAGTAGGTGGGGTCGTCCGACCGGGCCTCGAGGCGGCTCATCGGTGTCCTGGGTCGCGGGCGGATGCGACAGCGACGAGCGCCGCCGCCGCCATGGCCAGCGCCGACGCCCCCGCCGAGGCCCACGCGGCCCACCCCTTCTTCGTGGGGACGACGGGGTCGGGCGGCAGGTTGTAGACCTCGGGGCGATCCACGAGCAGGAAGAAGGCGTTGAGGCCCTCGGTGCCCGGCTGGGAGTCGGCGTCGGCACCGTAGAGGTAGGCGTCGGTGACCCCGGCGGCGTGCAGCGTCTCGACCCGCTCCCGCGCCAGACCCTTCAGGTCGTCGAGGTCTCCGAACACGATCGAACCCGTCGGGCAGGTCTGTGCGCACGCCGGCTGCATCCCGTCCCGCAGCCGGTCGTAGCACATCGTGCACTTCCAGGCGCGGCCGTCGTCCTCTCTGCGATCGATCACCCCGAACGGGCAGGCCGCCACGCAGTATCCGCAGCCGTTGCACACGTCCGGCTGCACGTAGACGCTCTCGAACTCCGTGCGCACGATCGCTCCGGTCGGGCAGACCTCCAGGCATCCTGCCCGGACGCAGTGCTTGCAGACGTCTGAGGAGAACAGCCACGAGAACTCACCGAGGCCGGTCTGCTGGCCCTGGAGGGCGACGGGACGCTCGATGAAGGCCACGTGCCGCCACGTCGAGGCCCCGAGATGGACGGTGTTGTCGTAGGACATCCCCGTGAACAGCAGCCCGTCGTCGGGGAGCTGGTTCCACTGCTTGCACGCCACCTCGCAGGCTTTGCACCCGATGCACACGGTGGTGTCGGTGAAGAAGCCCTTGGCCCCCACTACCTCGCCTCCCGGTTGTGCAGGTCGCGTGCAACGCCGTCGCGCGGGGAACGCGGCGGCGTCCGGCGTCCGCGGTCGCGGCGACCGGCGCGGATGTCCGCGGTGAGCGCCTTGGACTCCTGGATCGACACGTTCGGGTCGGCGACGAAACCGATCAGGTCGTTGACGATGTCGCCGCGGCTGCGTCCGCTGTATCCCCAGTGATAGGGGAGGCCGATCTGGTGGAGGGTACGGCCTCTGATCTTGAGCGACGGGATCCGGTCGGTCACGAGTACCCGCAGTTCGATCTCGCCGCGGGCGGTGGAGATCGTCGCCCAGCCGCCGTTGCGCAGCCCCTTGTCCTCCGCGAGCTCCGGGCCGATCTCGCAGAAGGCCTCGGGCTGCAGTTCCGAGAGCCACCCGAGCCAGCGGCTCATGCCGCCGGCCGTGTGGTGCTCGGTCAGCCGGTAGGTCGTGACCGGGTACGGGAAACGGGGGTCGTCGAACGCGCGGTGGTAGGGGTTGTCGCGGCGCCGCCACTCCAGCCGGGCCGGGTTGCATTGCTGTCCGTAGAGCGGGTTGGCCACCGGGGATTCCTGCGGCTCGTAGTGGGTGGGCAGGGGGCCGTCGAGCAGGCCGCCGGGTGCGTACAGCCAGGCCTTGCCGTCGGTCTGCATGATGAACGCGTCGGTGCCTGCGAGGCTCGCGGTGCCGGCACGGTCCTCGGACCCCGGACGGTAGGTGGGGTCGCGGTCGGCGATGAAGTCGGGGGTGTCGTGCCCCGTCCAGCGACCTTCATCCTCGTCCCACCATACGAGTGCCTTGCGCTCGGACCACGGGCGGCCTTCGGGGTCGGCGGACGCTCGGTTGTAGAGGATGCGGCGGTTGTCCGGCCACGCCCATCCCCAGTCGGCGGCGACCCACGACTGCTCGGATGCGGACCGCTTCCGGGCCGGCTGGTTCACCCCGTCGGCGTAGCAGCCGGAGTAGATCCAGCATCCGCAGGCCGTCGAGCCGTCGTCGGACAGCTCCGCGAAGCCCGACACCGGGCGACCCCCGTCCAGCTCGCAGCCACCAATCTCAGCGAGGATCGCCTCCGCCGATGGTTCTTGGTCCGGCCCGGAGGTGGGGTAGGTCCAGGTGAGGTCGTGGATCGGGCGGTCGCGCTCCTCCGACGAACCGGCGTACAGCCTCCGGATCCGGTCCCCGAGGTGGTACATGAAGTGCAGCTCGCTGCGGCGATCCCCCGAGGGCTCCACCGCCTTCCAGTGCCACTGGAGCAGCCGGTGCGCGTTGGTGAAGCTCCCGTCCTTCTCGACGTGTGCGGCCGCAGGGAAGAAGAAGACCTCGGTGCCGATGTCCTCGGGTTCGACCTCGCCGCGCTCGATCTCCGGGCCCTGCCGCCAGAAGTCCGCCGTCTCCGTGAGGACCAGGTCACGGACGACGAGCCATTTCAGCTCCCGCAGCCCTTTTCGCTGCAAAGCCCCGTGCATCGACCCCACGACGGGGTTCTCACCCATCACGAAGTATCCCTCGATCCCGCCGTCGGCCATGTCCGCCACAGTGGTCATGTGCGAATGGTCGCCCGTGAGCCGCGGAAGATGGTCGTAGGCCCAACCGGTGTCCTCGCGGGCCGCGTCGCCCCACCACGCCCTCTGGAGGGAGACGAAGTACTTCGGGAAGTTGCTCCACCACCCGGTGCGTGCGGTGTTGTTGCGCAGGTAGCTGTCCACGTCGGGCTCGTCTGCCGCCGGCATCTCGAGGTAGCCCGGCAGCAGATCGTAGAGCGTCGGGATGTCGGTGGAGCCCTGGATGGAGGCATGGCCGCGCAGGGCGATGATCCCACCTCCGGGACGCCCGATGTTGCCGAGCAGCAGCTGGACGATCGCCGCGGTGCGGATGTACTGGACGCCCTTGGAGTGCTGGGTCCAGCCTACCGAGTAGGCGAAGGCCGTCGTGCGGTCACGGCCGGAGTTCGCGCAGATCGTCTCGGCGATCCGCTCGAAGAGCGCGGGGTCGATCCCGCAGACCTCCTGGACCATCTCCGGGGTGTACCGGGAGAAGTGCCGCTTCAGGATCTGGAAGACGCACCTCGGGTGCTCGAGGGACGGGTCACGCTCGGCCGGACGCCCGGCGGTCGTCCCGTGCTCTTCGGCTTCGGGGGAAGCCAGCTCCCGGGCCCCCGCCGCGGGAAGCACCTCCATGCCCTCGTAGGCCCAGGACGTCGGGTCGTAGCGCGCCGCTTCGGGGTCGAACCCGCTGAACAAGCCGTCGAGGTCCTCGGTGTCGCGGAAGTCCTCCCGCACGATCGCAGCGGCATTCGTGTAGTTCACGACGTAGTCGCGGAAGTAGCGCTGGTTCGTGAGGATGTGGTTCACGAGCCCGCCGAGGAACGCGATGTCCGACCCGGCCCGGATGGGCACGTGCACGTCGGCCATGGCGCTCGTGCGGGTGAAGCGGGGATCGACGTGGATCACGGTGGCTCCCCGCCGGCGGGCCTCCATCACCCAGCGGAAGCCCACCGGATGGCACTCGGCGAAGTTCGACCCCTCGATCACGACGCAGTCGGCGTTGGCCAGGTCCTGCTGGAACGTGGTCGATCCGCCTCTCCCGAACGAGGTCCCCAGACCGGGGACCGTGGAGGAGTGTCATATGCGGGCCTGATTGTCGACCTGGACGACGCCCAGCGCCGTCCAGAGTTTCTTGATCAGGTAGTTCTCCTCGTTGTCGAGGGTGGCGCCGCCGAGGTGCGCGATGCCGAGGGTGCGGCGCAGCGGCCGTCCCTGGTCGTCGTCGTGCTCCCAGGTGCGGTCCCGGGTCTCCTTCACGCGCTCGGCGACCATGTCCATCGCGGCCTCCAGCGGGATCCGCTCCCAGGCCGTGCCGCCGGGGCGCCGGTACAGCACCCACTCCTGGCGGTGGTCGCCGGTGACGAGCTGGAAGCTCGCCGCCCCCTTCGGGCAGAGGGTGCCCCGGCTGATGGGCGAGTCCGGGTCGCCTTCGATGTCGGTGATCTGTCCGTCGCGGACGTGGACGAGCTGGGCGCAGCCGACACCGCAGTAGGGGCAGATCGATGGGACGACGTCCTCCGAGGACGAGGTGCGGGGCTCGAGTTCCCGGCTGCGTCTGCTCTTCGCGGACGCACCCAGCCCGTACGCGTCGCGTCGCCGGATCTGCTCGATGACCGGCCAGGACGCCATCAGGTCCCTCCAGTGCCTCGTCCCCACCGCTGCCCTCCGCCGCTCGGGTGACCCGACTCTGTCGTTCCCCGTCTTTCCTATCACCAATCACATCGGGGTCGCCGCGAAGCGTTTGGTCCGGCCGCCCGGGGTAAGGTCGAGGTGAGTCGAGAGGGCGGGAGGATTCCATGTCGGAGACCTGCGGACATCGACCCTGTCTGTGCGCCGTGGCCGACGAGGCAGGGTTCTGCAGCGACTACTGTCGCAAGCACACCGGGGAGACCCTCGTCGAGAGCTGCCGGTGCGGGCACGAGGCCTGCGAGGCCGAGGGAATCGCCGGGGTCACGTCGCCGTCCGTGCCGGACCTGGAGGTTGAGGAGTAACCCGGTCCCGTCTTGACAGGCCCTCCCCCGAACCCGTTGGATAGGCCGTCATGTTCACCCGGACCGCCGCCGCCGTGACCCTCGGACTCCTCGTCGCCGCCTGCAACGGGAACGGGGACCCGGGTGCGGACACTGAACCGGACCGCGACGCCGTCGCGATCGAGGCATCCGAGTTCGCAGAGGTCGGCTCCCGCGCTCTCGACACCCAGGTCAAGGTCGACTACGAAGTCACCGCGGGGGGCGAAGGCGGCGATGCGCAGATCGAGCGGATGACACTGGCCCAGGACCCGCCGCGGCGCTCGGTCCGCTTCGAGGTCGCCGGCGAGACGAGCCTGCTCATCGAGCCGGGGGACGACTCCGTGATCGTCTGCGGCGGCGGCAGCGGCCAGCCCTGTGTCCGCTTCGCCGACGAGACGGGCTTCGCGGGAGCGGGAGCCGCGTTCATGACCCCGCTGTTCCAGAGCATGGAGGCCTACCGGGAGCTCGACGACCTGCCGGGATATGTGTCCAGGGGGAGAACGACGATCGCCGGACGCAGCGCGATGTGCGCTTCCTGGAACCCACCGTTCGCCGACGGCAGCACCTACGAGCAGTGCCTCGATGCCGAGACGGGGATCGGCCTGTCCTGGCGCTTCGAGATGCCGGGCGAGGGTTTGCTCGGCTTCGAAGCCGTGGAGTTCGGCGAGCCCTCGGATGCGGACTTCGAGCCGACCGGAGAGGTCCAGGAACTGCCCACCGGACCCGGTCAGTGATCGGGGATCGCATCAGACATGAGGTCTGCTGTGGATCGGATCCGATGAAAATTGCCTCTCAGGAAGGAATCCACGACGGTTCGTTGAAATAGAGAACGAACCGTGAAGAGCTTCCGGGTCGGGGATGAGGTGTTGAGGGTGCGCGGTGTCTGGACGAAACGTGCGACCGCATTCGTCGCTCTGAGCCTTCTCGCCGTGGGGTCGCCGTCGACGGCGGCGCACGATGGCCCTCCCGGTGCGCCTCGATCCGGAGCTTCGGGCCGCGCTCGACGCCAGGGGCGATCAGGAGGGCGAACTGCGTCCGCAATCGTCCGAGGAGCGCTCCGGCGCTACCTCGCCAAGTGACGCCAACGTTCTTCGCATCTCGGTCAATTGTCAGCCCCTCTGCGTAACCTTGGCGTGGTCCGGGGGTTGTCCCCGAGCCCGTTGAAATAGAGGTGGCGGTCCTCCGCCCTTGGTAGACCAGGGGTTGAGTGAAAGGAGGAATCGCCCGGCCAAGGTACAGCGCCTCCGGTGGGCCGGAAGCCCGGCCAGTGCAGGATCGAGTTGCCTGAGCAGGTGGAGGTGTCGCTGGCTGAGTTCGGTGGGTTGGTAAAGGAGGGACTGCTGGCGTTCGCGGCGGGGGTCGGGTTGGAGGTGTTCCGGACGCCGCTAGAGGAGGATGTGACGGCGGCGGTGGGCCCCAAGGGCCGCCACAACGCTGGTCGGGCCGCGTACCGGCATTCGTGGGAGCCGTCGAGTGTGGTGTTGGGTGGCCGGCGGGTGGCGGTCCAGCGGCCGCGGGTCCGAAGCGTCAAAGAGGGCGAGGTGCAGCTGCCGGTCTGGCAGGCATTCACGGATGCGGATCTGCTCGACGAGCGGCCGCTGATCGGATGCTGGCTGGCTTGTCGACCCGGAAGTATCCGGCGGGCCTGGAGCCGGTGGGAGAGGACCTCGACGCGTCGGGGGTCTCGCGCTCGGCGGTGTCGCGACGGTTCGCCCGCCGTACGAAGAACGCGTTCGAGGAGTTGATGGCCCGGGACCTGTCGGGTCTGGGGATCTGCACGGTGATCGGCGACGGGATCGAGGTCGGCGACCACACCCTGGTCTGCGCGACCACACCCTGGTCTGCGCTCTCGGGATCGACGCTTCTGGCTGCAAGCATGTGTTGGGCTTGGCGGAGGGCACGACGGAGAACGCGGCCGCGTTCGCGGCGTTGTTATCGAACCTGGTGGATTGAGGCTTGGACGCCTCGGCTGGCGTCTTGTTCGTCGTCGACGGCGGCAAGGGGCTGCGCAAGGCCATCCGCCAGGTCCTCGGGTCTCTGGGGCTGGTGCAGAGATGTCGAGTCCACAAGCGCCGAAATGTGGTTGATCGTCTGCCCGAGCGGGAGCGGGCGTGGGTGGCCACCAAGCTCGAGAAGGCGTGGGGCATCCAGAATCCCAAGAAGGTCCTGGCGGCGCTCACCACGTTGGCTCGCAGCCTCGAAGCTCAGCATCCCGGCTCCGCCGGCTCCTTGCGTGAGGGATTCGAGGAGTCAGTCACGATCAACAGGCGCGGTGTCTCCCTCGCGCTGGCCAAGACGCTGGGGAACACCAACACCGTCGAGTCTGCGTTCTCCGTGGGCCGCACGGTGATGCGGAACATGAAACGGCTGCGAGACGGCCAGTTGGTCCAGCGGTGGACCGCCGCCAGCCTGCTGGTCGCCGAAGAACATTTCCGGCACGTGAAGGGCTACAAGGATCTCCCCAAGCTCGTCGTCGCGCTCGAAGCCCACGTCAAGGGAGTGTCGTCCACGGATGCTACAGTCCCATAAGCTGTCCGTCGGATCGCCACCGAAATTCTACGGCGAACGGGATATCCCCGTGGTCCGAAGACGAGGTGACTGCACCTCAAGGTGAGTGCCAATCGCATGAATCCCAGCGACCTGCTTAACCGCACGATCGAGACACTCGGCTACGAGTCCGCCGACGGCCTTGTTCGGCGCGCTGAGCGGCCCGACCCCGACGGTCGCGGCTTCGTCTGGCGTGAGCTTCAGCAGAAGGCAGACGTGAGCGCAGCCTACTTTCGGGGCGGGGTACCGCTTGTCGCGTTCGGCGAGGCTCAGGATTTACAGGGGGTCGAACGTCTACATAGCCGCTTGTGGAATCTCAGCCGCGTGCCCATCCTCATCGCGGCGACTGACACTGACATCGGGGCCTACAGCTGCTTCACCGGCCCGACAGAAGAAGGCGCCTCCAGCGAAGCGCTGCTCGCGTCCTCGACTCCAGACCATGTAGCGGAGGTTCTTGCGGAGTTCTCACGGTTCCACGTCGAGAGTGGCCGAGCCGCCGCCGTGTACCAGGACCGGTTCCGACGTGCCGGAAGAGTCGATCAGCGACTCCTCGAGAATCTCCGCGACCTTCGCTCCTCGCTCGATGTAACCGATGAAAAGCAGAGGACAGTCGATGCTCTCATCGGTCGCGCGATCTTCATCAGGTACTTCGAGGACCGCGGCATTCTCGACCCTGATCACTTCAAGGAACTGTCCCAGCACGAAAGCTTTATCGACGTCCTCCGAGCCGGTGGACGAGACACCTATGAGTTCTTCGGACAGCTGGCGGAGCGATTCAACGGAGACGTCTTCGGGTTCGACGAATCCGAGCTTCAACTCGACCTGGACCGGGAGCTCAGAGCTGTAGCAGACTTCTTTGCAGGAACGGATCTCCGCACCGGCCAAACCACGCTTTGGCCCTACGACTTCAGCATCATTCCGCCGGAGTTGATCAGTTCGATCTACGAACAGCTGCTCGAGGAACATCAGAAAGCCGACGCAGCCTACTACACCCCACGCCATGTCGTAGATCTGATTCTCGATGAGACCCTGCCCTGGTCACAGACGGGCTCCGAAGTTCGAGTGCTCGATCCAGCTTGCGGATCCGGAATCTTCCTCACGGAGGCCTTTCGTCGGCTGGTGTTTCGAGCAGGACTCGCGCAGACCGATCCACTCACGTTCGAGGACCTCTCCACCTTGCTCGTCGGCTCGATCTTCGGTGTCGACCTCAACGAAACCGCCCTAAGCGTGGCAGCGCTCGGGCTCTATCTGGCGCTGCTGGAGGAGCTCGACCCACCGACTGCTTGGCGGGACGCACGACTACCGCCGCTCGTCGGTTCGAATCTGGTTTCCGGCGACTTCTTCACCGAACGCGAGGTTCTTCAGCAGCGCTTCGACGTTATTCTCGGGAACCCTCCGTGGCGCAGCTCGCTCTCCGCGCCGGCACGTGCATATCTGCGCTCCACAGAGATGGCGGTGGCGGATCAGCAGATCGCCATGGCTTTCGTTCTAAGGGCTCAGACACTCCTCGCTCAGAACGGTGTCATGGGCTTCCTGCTCCCAGCGAAGTCACTTCTGCACAATCGCTCATCGACTGCGACAGCCAGCCGGCTCACGCTCTTCCAGGCTCTTCAAGTTGACTCGGTTATTGATCTCTCGGCCTTGCGAAGAGACCTTTTCACTTCCGCAGTGGCTCCCGGAGCCGTCCTCGTTGCCCGTCTCGCCCAGTCCGACGAGCTAGCGGAGCGTCCCGACGTCCTTCACGTCGTACCGCGTGTGTCTCCACTTCAGGCAAGCATCGACGGCTTCGTTGTCTCCCAGGACGACGTCCACCGAGTCAGCGCAGTGCTCGCAGCAAGTGCGCCGGACGTCTGGAAGATATTGCTGTGGGGTTCTCTTGGGGACTTCGACCTCCTTCGACATCTGCGAGCGCATCACCGGAGCCTTGGCGAGATCGCAGACGAAAGAGGCTGGGTGCACGGTCAGGGCTTCCAGATCGCGGGCGGCGACAAGAACGGTGCACATCACCTCGTTGGCATGCCCTTTGTTCCAACGACGGCAGTGGCTGCGTTTGAGATCGAGCATGCTGCGATGGACACCGTGCGCGCGAAGGTCATGCATCGGCCGCGTGACCCTCGGCTGTATGCAGCGCCACATGTGCTCGTCCGACGAGGGCTCACTGCAGGAAGGCCTGCTGCTGCCCTCTCGAGGCAGGACGCAGCCCACAACAACGGGATTTTCGGCGTCGCGGGGCCGAACACAGACGAGGGCCACCTCGAACTGCTTGCGGGCTACATCAACTCCTCCCTCGGGCACTACTTCCAGTTCCTCACAAGTAGCTCATGGGGCGTGGAGCGCGAGTTCGTCGAAGTGAGCGAGCACCTCGCTCTGCCGTTCGCAGAACCGTCACGTTCCGCCTCCAACCGTGTTCGGTCGGCTGTCCAGTTCGCAGAACGCAACGCAGGCAGACGAGAACGATGGCAGACCCGTCTCGACGAAGCGGTGTTCGAGGCATACGGGCTGTCATCCTCAGAGGCCAACCGCATTCTCGATCTTCTCCGCATTGGCCTCGACCAGTTCGAGCAACGGGCCGCATCGACCGCCTTCGCACCACCAACGTCGCGGGAGGTAGCGGCTTATCTCGAGACCTTGAACACCTCGCTCTCCGCGGCTCTTCCTTCGCTTGAGATCTCATCTGCGATTACCGAGCGGTCCGACTTCTATACGGTCGCTTCAGTTGGTCTGACAGTGCGAAACGGCGCCTCCACAAATACGACGGAAGATGCAGGATCCACCATCGACAGTCTCTTGCAGGCAGCCGCACTAAGCGCCCGCAGTTGGCCTTCGCCGGCGACCGTCGTTCAGCCCTCGATACTGGTGCTGCGGGACGAGAAGGCACATCTCGTCAAGCCCTCTGAGCGGCGCTACTGGACAGTCACGAACGCAGCCGACGACGCGTCCGTAGTTCTGCGAGCGGTGACTGAACCCCAGGACGCCCATCCGGAGCCATCCGTACGGTGACGGTATTTAGCAACGTCGTACACCTGTGGGGGCGGATCACACCGGCCATCCAAGCGCGAGCGGCACAGGACATTGCCGACCATATCGATGCCCTGCTCACCGAGGCCCTCAATCGATGGCACATCGATGGTTGGCAGCGGTTCGACGATCAGGAAGCTAACTGCACAATTCAGATGTACCGCTGGGCTGATGATGCCTGCCGCGACACTCCCCGGTTTCGCCTCCTCGAGATCGTCCTTGAGTGGCAGCAGCCAACACCCGGAATGCTGAATGCCACGGAGTCGGCTGTTGCGATGCGACGGCCAGACCTGCGTGTGCGCATCGGCCACGCAGGGGCGCTCACGATCGAATGCAAGCGCCTCTCACTCGCAGGAGGACATGTCAAGGGCTACGTCGACGACGGAATCCGACGCTTCGTCACCGGCGCGTACGCGGCCACAGAGAGCAGCGGGGCGATGGTCGGCTACATCCAAGCTGACGAGCCTGCAGACATCGTCGAGGCGATCAACGGCCGCATCGAAACTCGCCCTGAGATGGGCCCGACTCACCGACTCCAGCCGATCACCAGCGTTCATCCGTACACGCATCGATTCCGCTCCAAACACTCGCGAGTCGGGCTTGAGCCTTCCGAACTGAGCCACTTCCTACCCGACCTTCGGTGATGGCAAGTTGCTATGGCTAGAGCGGGTGTGGTTCCCGATTTCACGAGGCGGGAGCAGGCTCCGCTGAATACAGCTGGCAAGCTTCGGCGAGGACTGCCAGCCTGAGTCGCCGGTGGAGGGCCCGCTTGGACACGAGGTCCACTGGACGTCCGAACAACCCCGACAGCTCGTCCTGCAGGTCCTCGATCTCCCAACCGAGCCTCGCCTCCGGCGCCAGCTCGTAGAGCAGATCGAGATCGCTCGCGTCGTCGGCGTCCCCTCGTGCCACCGAGCCGAACACGTCGAGACGCGCCACGCCGTAGCGGCGGCACAGCTCGTCCAGCCGCTTTCATGTCGACGTCGAGTCTGGTGACGGTGATCGAACACCAGCGCAGGACGAGACCCGCGGCCGGTCCCGTGTCATCGCCAACCCATCTCCGCCCGCGCCTCGGCGACCTCGGCACCCGTGACCCGCAGCTGCCTCGTCTCACGGATCCGGAGCGTCGCGAGCCACTCGTCGGTCAGACGGGCTCGCTCGTCGGCTGATAGTCTGCTGAACTCGTCCTCGATCACGACGACCTCGACCATGCCAACATGGTCCCCGACTCGTGACACGAGGGCGACACAGAATCTCCAGAATCGGTGTGAAACGGCGTGATTCGAGCGTGACCCGAAAACTGTCGCTACCTGAGCACACATCCTCTGAACAGGGACGACGGAATCGACTCATAGAGCATTCGATTTCCCCCGCACTCTCTTTGACGCCGTGGAGGACACCGTGAGCCGACGACGCTTCCGAACCGTGACCG
>CAZLKN010000033.1:0-24865 GCA_964560135.1 uncultured Actinomycetes bacterium
CCGACGAGCACGGCGTCACCGGTGGCCGGGCCGTGAATTTCGAGAACGGACGGATCTACTGGTCCTCGCAGACGGGCGCGAAGGCCACCCGGGGTGCGATCCTCAGCAAGTACCTGTCCGAGGGGGGCCCCGACTCACGGCTCGGTCTGCCCACCTCCGACGAGTACTCGTGGAACGGCATGCGCCGCAGTGACTTCCAGGGCGGCCACATCACGTGGACGTCGAGCGACGGCGCCCAGGTCCACTACGCCTGAGCCCTCACGTCCGGCCGACGGCCAGCACGAGATCGCCGAGATCGATCGACACCACCCGGTCGGCCGCGCCGGTGCGCTCGGCCCCCCGGCGCGCGGCGCGGGCCAGCGGGCCCCCGTAGCGCTCCGCCCGCTCCAGCACGTAGCCGAGCCGGAGCCGCTTGGGGTGCGGCTCGATGTGCACGGCGGCGAAACCGGCCTTCACGAACAGCAGCCGCAGGGAGGCCGGGGTGAAGTACCACAGGTGCATCCGCATCAGCCACGGCCACCGGCCACGGAGCAGCCGGGCGCTGCGGCCGGCGATGTTGACGGTCGTGAGCGCCACCACGCCGCCGGCCACCGCCAGCTCACGCATCCTCCGCAGGTCGGCCAGCGGGTCCGGGACGTGCTCCAGCACGTCCCACATCACCACCGCGTCGAAGCTTCCCGGCCCCCAGGGCGCGTCGGCCAGCGTCCCATCGAGGACCTCGGCGCCGTAGGCCTCACGGGCGTGCGACGCCGCCCAGCGCGACGGTTCCAGGCCCGTGGGGGCCCAGCCCCGCTTCGCGGCCTCGTCGAGGCACAGACCCGCGAAGGAGCCCACCTCCAGCATCGTCCCGGGCTCGCGGTGGGCCTCCACCCGCTCGAGGAGCTCCCGAAACTCGGCCCGCCGCTGCTGCTCCTCGGTGAGGTACAGCGGATCCTCCACGTCCGCGTAACCGGCGAGCAGCTCGGCGGGGTCGCCGTCCAGGGCCTGGTAGGCCAGACCGCAGCCCGGACAGGCCCAGATCTCGCCGTGCTCTCCGAGGTAGGGGCTCGTGCAGCGCAGCTCATCGGCGGGAACCGGCCCCGAGGCCTTCCGGGGGCCGAACCGCAGGCGGGTGGGCTCGCCGCAGGCGAGGCAGTCCGACGCCGGTGCGAGGGTCATCCCACCCGCCTACAGCGGCGGACCCTCGGGGTGCAGGGAGGCCTCCTGCTCGGTTGCCTGCAGGATGTTGTCCCCCCGGTACCCGAGGTCGACGAAGCGGCGGTGGGAGCTGATCCAGCGGCGCATGCCGTCGGCGATCACGTACACGCGGGGGCTGGCGGAGGTGCGGATCAGGGCGCCGTCCCGGAAGCCGATGGGGGCCGCGGACGCCGCGGCGGCGATCTCGGCGTCGGCGGGACCGACCAGGTCGACGGCGCGGATCCCGTGGCTGGACCGGATCCGCTCGGAGATCAGCGGCCGCCCGCCACCCGCGACCTTCCAGGCCGACGGCAGGACCAGCCCCCGCAGCGCCGCGCCGTTCGGCCGCATCATCCCGGCGGTGAGTTCCGCCCCCACCGGATGGGGAGCGAGTTCGGAGGCGGCGGCGTCCACGACCGAGCGGGGGTCGTAGCCCATGGCCGCGAGCGTGTCGAGGGAGGTCGGCCTTCGGCGCCCCTCCGAGATGACCCACAGGCGTCCACCGGCGCGCACGACGCTGCCTTCCCGGAAGCCCAGCGGGGCCCCCGCCGGGTACATCCCACGGATCAGCTCCGGCACCACCACCGCTTCCTGCCAGCGGTGGCGGGAGGCCAGGGCCCGGGCGCCGGACACGTGGCGGAGGCGCCCGCCGTCGAGCAGCCATGCCCACCTCGAGTCGCGCCCCACGAGCAGCGTCCCCTGGGGCCAGTCCCACAGCGAGACGCCGACCTCCACCGGCCGGGTGTGCCCGCGCGGGTTGGTCGCCCTGAGCCGGAACCGGTAGACCCCGTGGGGGAGGCGTAGCCCGGCGGAGTCGCGGCCGTCCCATCGGACACCTACCTGGCCGCCGCGGCCCGAGAACCGCCGGACGACACCGCCGGTGGACCGGTCGACAACCTCCACGGTCCAGTCGCCCGGCGAGGACAGCCGCGCGGTGAAGACCGCCTCCTCGGCCGTGCCGTCGCCGTTGGGCGTGAAGGCCCCGCGCTGCACGTGCGGGGTGTAGACCTTCGGGTCGCCCCATTCGGCGGCTGCCTCCCGCAGCCACGGCAGGCGTGCGTGGAGCGCGGCTCCGGGGCAGTCGGAGGGCCCGAGGTCGCGGTGACCGACGACACTCGGGAGGCTCACCCGTCTCCCGTCCGGATGGCGGGCGTTGCCGGCTGAGGTGAGGGTCGCCGACCCGCGGGGGTCGACGTGGTGCAGGTCGAGCTTCCAGGACACCGCCTGTTTCACCGCTTCCAGCGCCGCCGGCGGCGGCGGCGCCGAGGCGAAGGTGCCGATCACCGAGATCCCGAAGGTCCCGGTGTTGAAGCCCTTGGTATGGGCGCCGATCACCGGCCGGTCCATGCCCCCGGCCCGTCCCTCGAACACGCGACCGAACCGGTCGACGAGCATGTTGTAGCCGATGTCGTTCCAGCCCAGCGCCTGCGTGTGGTACGCGTAGATCGACCGCACGATCCGGGCCGAGTCTCCGGGCCCGTAGGCATTGGAGGTGGCCGTGTGGTGGACGACGGCCGCCCGCACCGTGGATGCGTAGGACGGGCCCCCGCGCCGCATCGACTCGTCCGCCCCCCAGCCGGTCCGGGACACGGCCTGCGGCGCCGGCGGCCAAGCGCCCGCAGCTGGGAGCATCGAGGACCCGGGGTCGGAGCCGGGATCCACGAGATGGACCCGCGGCCGGGCCGGGACGGCCCCCCGGAACCGGACGTCCACGAACCGCGCTTCCCCGACCCACCAGGGCTCGGTACCCGCCATGAGGCCGCCCTCGGCCCCCGCGTCGGGGCCCTCCTCTTCGATGAGGTCGAGATCCTGCCAGGCGCTCCAGCGCGCCCCATCTGCGCTGGTCCGGACGAGGACGGCGTCGGGGTCGGGCGCGCTCGCCGGCCAGACCACGCCCACGAGGGCGAACGGCTCGGGGGCCCGGACGGGTCCGTCGCCCAGCGGCAGGGTGTGGGTGACGATGCCGGACGGCGCGCCGCCGCCCACGACCGCGGGGGCGAGGGTCGCGACGAGCGCCAGGCACAGCCCGGCGGTGAAGCGGGGTAGCGGGGATGCCGTGTTCATAGGGCAGTAGCCTCCAGCATTCCAGAGGCGGTCAAGTGATCCAAGCGTGCGATAGCCTTCCCGCGACCCGATGCGATCCCCGACGAGCGACCCTCAGGAGCCCCGGCCGCCGCTGTGGCGGCGGCCCGGGCCATGGCTCATGCTCGGTGCGTTCGTGGTCTACAACGCCAACCTCAGCTATGGGGGCTGTGGCGACGATCTTCCATACCGCCTGCTCCCGCTGGCGCTCGTCCGCGATCAGACGGTCTCGCTCGCCGCATACCTGCACCTGATTCCGCTGTATCCGGATGGGTCACTGCACTACACCGTCGTCGAACACGCCGGGCGACTCGTCACGATCTACCCGCCCGCCCCCGGGGTGTTCGCCGTCCCGGTCTTCGGCGCTGCCTCCTTCCTGTGGGTCGCTCCGCCGTTGCTGCTGCTCGGCAAGCTCACGGCGAGCGCGGTTGCGGCCCTGTCGGTGGGCGTGATGTTCGCGGCGCTGCGCCGCACTCGGCTGCCCGTCAGGACGTCGGTGCTGCTCGCCGTGGTCTACGCCCTCGCGACCCCGGTGTTCGCCGTAGCCTCACAGGCGCTGTGCCAGCACCCCTTCTCTACGCTCGCGGTGGCGGGCGTGGTCTACGCTGCCGTCCGGGTGCGCGAGGGGACACCTTCAGGGTGGCCGGCGGCAGGCGGCGTGATCGCGGGATTGGCCGTGGCGGTCCGGCCCCAGACCGCGATCGCCCTGGCCCCCGTCGTTCTCTATCTGCTCTGGCGGGGCAGCGGAGAGCGGGGTCCGCTGCTCGCCGGCGGTGCCGCTCCACTGATTGCCACGATGGCCCACAACATCGCCTTCACCGGCCGGTTGGGCGGGGGATACGCATTCGCCGCCGAGACCCTGGAGGGAGTCGACCTCGGCGGGAACCTGTTCGTCGGAGCATCGGGGCTCCTGGCGTCGCCGTCGCGGGGGCTGTTCGTCTACGTGCCCGTTGCGCTCTTCGGTGTGGCGGGAGCCGTTCGCGCCTGGCGTCGGCGGGATCCGCTGCTGGTCGCAGCGGCGCTCGGCATCGTGGGCACCGTCCTGCTCTTCGGCAAGTTCACGACCTGGTGGGCGGGTGGCACCTACGGCCCGCGGTACCTGGTGGAGACGATGCCGCTCGTGGTGCTCCTGCTGACGCCCCTGTTCCGTCCCCCGTCCATGTTCGGTGCGCGCCGGCCGTGGGCGGCCCTCTTCCTGGCGTCGGCGGCCCTGTCCCTGGTGATGCAGGTGATCGGCGTGTTCTCGTTCCCGTGCTCGTGGAACCGCGCCCCCGAGCGGCCCCTCCTCGCGCAGGAGCGGCTCTGGGACTGGCGGGATCCGCCCTTCGTGCGCTGTGCGGGCGAACTGCATCTGTTCCGCGAGGGCCTGACCCGGCCCTTCCCACTGGATCCCGCCGAAGGAGAGGATCCGAGCGGGTGAACCGCGCGGAGATCCCGTTCGTTGCACTCTTCGAGAGATGGCCGTCACCAAACGTCCACCGGCGTCGTTCTGGGGGAGGTACGTGGTTGCAGCCCACCCGGATGTCGGGGATGCTTACCAGGGTTCGACGAAAGAGCCGGGACGGATGTGAAGTGCCTCGTCCGTTCCGGCAACCGCTGAGGAGGCATCCGTGAGCTCGTCCAGTTCCCCACGCACATCACGTCGCGCGATCGTCCTGTTCTGTATCGCGGGCTTCGCCTTCGGCGCGGCTTCGCCGGCCCTCGCCCAGGAGGACCCGTCCCCACCGGCGATCACCTCACCCGCCGACGGCGCACAACTCTCGCTGGCGCTGGACGACAACGACCCGGCCGCCACCGACTTCCAGGTGCTCGTGCAGGGCACGGCTGATCCGAACGAGGAGGTCGCGATCCACGCCCGCAGGCCGGGATCGGCCTCGCCGGGCGAAGAGGTGGCGACCACCCAAGCCGACGGCAACGGTGACTGGTCTGAGGAGGTCACCCTCGACCCGGGAGAGTGGGTGCTGGTGGCCGTGGCCGGCGACGAGACCTCCGAGGAGGTCCGGATCTTCATCGTCACCCGGTACGTCTTCACCTGGTACGACCAGGTCAACTCCGCCGGGAACTGGGTCATGGTCGCCAACCCGGGCGACACCCAGACCCGCGCCGACGTGTTCGTGGCCGGGCAGAAGCGCACGTCCAACCCCCTGGTGATCCCGGCGGGCCAGGCGCGTACGGTGCAGTTCGCAGGGGTCATCGGTGGCCCGGTGGTTGTGCACGGGCTGGACGGGCTCCCCGTCGTCGCGACCCAGCGCACCGTCTGGAAGACCGGAGACTTCGAAGAGGTGGCCGGCGTCTTCGACGGACACCTGTCCGATGACGCCTGGTTCACCTGGTACGACACCCGTAATTCCGGGGGCCGGGACTGGATCGTGGTCACGAACTTCGGGACCCAGGACACGGCCGTGTCGGTGCAGGTCGGCGACACGTCACTCGGGGGCAAGGTCGTGGCCCCCGGGACGTCGGCGACCTTCCGTCAGGAGGATCTCGTCGGGGGCCCCGTGCACGTCACGGCCTCCGCCGGCCAGCCGGTCCACGCCTCCCGTCGCACGCTCTGGACACCGGACAACTTCACCGAGCTCGTCGCGACGCCCGACCGCTGGCTCCACACCGACGTCTCCTTCAGCTGGTACGACGCCGTGAACACCAACGGCCGGAACTGGGTGATGGTGGCCAATCCCAACGACGAGACGGTATCCGTCGACATCGAACTGCCCGACGGGAGCTTCGACTTCCTCGAGGTGGGCGCGGGAGTGTCGGCCACCAGGCGGTATCCGGACCTGATCGGCGGTCCGCTGTTCGTGGAGGCGGACTTGCCCGTTCTCGTCACCCAGCGCGCCCTGTGGGCGTCCGGGCAGTCCTTCGAGGAGACCCCCGGCGTGTTCATGCCGGAGATCACCGACACCTACCACCACACGTGGTACGACACTGCATCGACCAGCTCCCGGGGGGACTGGTTTGTGCAGGGCAGCGTCTTCCCGGCCGGCGACGCGGAAGGCGACGTCGCGTACAGCGTCACGTGCCCGGAGATCAGCGACCAACGGACGCTGGAGTCCGGCGACGTCGAGGCGCGACGGTATCCCGACCGCATCGGCGGTCCGTGCACGATCCAGGGCGACGGGCCGTTCATCCAGAGCCGCCGGACCCTCTGGGGCGAGAAGGGTGACTTCACGGAGCTCAACGGTGCCCGGGGCACCCGCCTGTCCGGAGAGGTCCACCGGGTGGAAGCACCCGGGAACCTGACCCTGGACGCTCTCCCCAACGACGACGGAACGAACCTGGCCGTGTCGTGGGACGAGTCCGGGGACGACACCGTGGACGGCTACTGGGCGTACCGGTCCTCCGACGAGGTCGGCGAGCCGCTGCGCCGGGTCGCGTTCGTGCCCGCATCGGCGTGCGACGGCGGCAGCTGCGGGTTCGTCGACTCCCATCTCGAATACGAGGCCGAGTACACCTACCACGTCCACGCCCTGTCGCTGGCGACATTGGAGGGTCTGGCGGCGACCGCCACTGGGGCCCCCGTGGACAACCCGCCCTCGGCTCCCACGTGGCCGGAGGACGGCGCCGTGGTGGCCGGGGACCAAGAGGTCCATCTGACCTGGAACGAGAACCCGGAGCCGGACATCTTCGGCTACCACGTCTGGTTCGCCGAGGCTCCCGAGGCGCTCGGCGAGCCCGTCGACTGCGACGACCCGAACCTGGGCCTCGACGACGCCGACTACACCCGCCACACCACCGAGCCCGTGGAGTCGACCACGTACACGGTGACGGGCCTCGAGAACGACCAGCGGTACTGCTTCAAGGTCCAGGCCGTGGACTTCGGCGACAACGAGAGCGAACTCTCCGAGCCCCGCGAGGGCACGCCGGGCCAGATGCCGCCCGAGACCACCCTCACCCATCCCGAGGGCGGCGAGGTCCTCGCCGGTGGATCCACCCTCACCATCACCTACGAGGCCACCGATCCCAACGACGACATCACCGAGATCGTGGTGGAGACCAGGGAGACGTCGTCGTCGCCGTTCTCGCGGCTCGACCACTGCACCGAGAACACCGGTTCCTGTGACTGGGAGATGCCGGAGATCGACTCCCAGACGGCCCGCGTGCGGGTGACGGCCGTCGACTCCAAGGACAACCAGGACGCCGACGAGTCCGACGACTTCGCGATCGACTCGACGCCGCCCAGCGTCACGATCACCGCCCCGACGGGCGGTCAGCAGTTCGCGGGCGGCGAGCCGATCACGATCGAGTGGAATTCCACCGAGGACAACCCCGCCGACGACGGCATCTCGACCGATTGGCGCACCGGCGGCGGGGAATGGCAGGAGATCGCCGAGTGCACCGGGATCGAGGACACCGGATCCTGCGAATGGACGGACACCCCCGGGATCGACTCGAGCACCGTCCAGGTGCGGGTCACGCTGCGCGACGATGCGGGCTTCGAGGGCAACGACGTTTCGGCGGAGTTCACGATCGTCACGCCACCCGCTGCGCCCACGGGCCTGAGCGCGACCGGGGCCGACCAGGAGGTCGACCTCGACTGGTCCGACAACACCGAGTCGGACCTGGCCGGCTACCACGTGTACTTCGCGGAGGAACCCTCGGGGATCGGCTCGAACGGCTGCGACGATCTGGCCGACGGCGACTACACACGGGACACCCCCGATCCGATCACCGAGAGCCAGCACACCGTCGACAACCTGACCAACGACACCACCTACTGCTTCCAGGTCACGGCGGTCGACACCACCGGCGGCGAGTCCGACCGGTCCGCCGTGGCCGAAGCCACGCCGCAGGCGCTCCCGCCCGACGTGACGGTCCAGGCACCCGATGGGGAGGAGGTCCTCAAGGGCGGTACGCAGTACACGATCCTGTGGACCGACGACGACCCCGACGGCAACAAGGACCGGGTGAGACTCGAATACACGACGAACTTCGACGCGGATACGCCGACCTGGGTCGTGATCGACGACTTCGCCCCGAACAACGGCGAGTACGTCTGGAATATCCCCGGCACGGACTCGCAGGAGGTCCGGGTCCGCGTCACGGCGACCGACACCAAGGGGAATACCGACGGCGATACCTCCGACGCAAACCTCGCGATCGATTCCACGGCGCCCTTCGTGCAGAGCCCAATCAGCCTGACCGGCGAGGACCCCGACTTCGAGGATCCGCCCTTCCGCGGCGGGGAGCAGGTCGAGGTGGAGTTCGACTTCCAGGAGCGCCACCCCGACGAGGACTTCGTCCTCGAGTTCGCCTCCGACGGAAGCACGTTCCAGGCGACGACCTGCTCCAGCAAGCAGGTCACGATGTCGAGCGACACGAACGGCACCGCTTCGTGCCTGTGGACGGCGGCCTCTGTGGACGTGCCACAGGCCAGGCTGCGTGTCACATTGTTCGACGAGGCCACGAACGAGGGCCAGGTGGAGGGCCATTCCCACTCGCGGGTCTCCGATCCTTTCGAGATCGACTCCACGGTCCCCGGGATCCCGGTGCTCACGACCATCGACGGCCAGGACGTGGACGGCGCCGACCCCGAACCGCAGGCTTTCGGCAACGACCGCGACCCGGAGACGGTGGTGGCGGGTCCGGGCACGGGCACGTACCAGGAAACCGGAACCGTCCGGATCTACGTCGCGAGCAGGCCCGCCAACTGCGGGGTCGATCCCGCGGGTGAGCTGGAGGTGTCCGGGGGAACGGATGCGGTCATCTTCAACGAGGGCGCGGCGACCGACTTCCAGTACCCCGACCAGGACGGCAACCACTCGACCTACGTGTGCATGATCGACGCAGCCGGGAACCGGTCGGCGGTCACCTCCGTGGCCGACAGGATCGTCTACCAGCTCGACCGTACGGAGCCGAGCACGCCGCAGAACGTCGATGCCGAGTCGGACGGGCCGGGCGAGGTACGGGTTACCTGGAACCGGTCCTCTGACAACCTGAGCGGCGTGGCCGGATACGACGTGTTCTTCGTCGCCGACCCCGTCGACCCGCCGCTGCCGAGCGGATGCGAGACGGTGTCGGACGACAGCTACGCCAAGCACAACGAGGAGCTGATCTCCGATCCGGAGTACGTGGCCGACCTCCTGGAGGCGGGCACCAGGTACTGCTTCAAGGTCCGGGCCGTGGACCGGGCCGGGAACCCGAGTGAGCTGTCGAGTGCGGACAGCGCCGTGGCCGGCGGAGGCTCGTAGCAGGCCGACGGCCTAAGGACGCAGGCCGAGCAGCTCGGTGAAGTCCTTGTGCCACAGCGTCCGCCGTGAGGCCACGACCGGGCCGTCGGCGCTGACCGTGACCGGGCCCCCGATCGTGTCGAGGAACCGCGGCGTCACGATCCTGCCCGCCGCGATGCTCTGCGGCCCCCACACGGTCTCACCGGCGACGCGGATCGTGACCGTCACCGGCGAGGTCGTCGACGGGTTGGCCACCAGGATCCAATCCGAGCCCCCCGTATTCACGGCGTCGTACCAGGAGAAGTGGGCCTGCGAGGTGAGGCCCGACACCGGCTCGCCGGTGACCTCCTCGAAGGAGCGTCCGGCGTCGAACAGGTTGCGCTGGGAGGTCACGAAGGGCTTCGACCCCGCCTGGCCGGTCACCCGGACGGGTCCCCCGACCACGCCGGGGTAGCGCCGGGAGACCGCGTCTCCGGCGGGAACGGTCACGACCTCGTTGACGAGCGGACCCCCTCCATCCGGGTTCTCGATCCTGATCCGAACGTCGATGGACTGTCCGTTGGCGGCCGGGTTGGAGACCATCACCCAATTCGAGCCGTCCGTCGCCTTGGCGTCGTACCAGGGGAAGATGTAGCTCGTCGTCAGTGACTCGCCGCGGATCCCGGGCAGCTCCGAGAAGTTGCGGCCCTTGAACCACAGCGTCCGGCGCGAGGCGAGGACCGGGTGGTCCGAGACGACCTCCACGGGGCCGCCGACGCGCGTCTTGTCGTTCCAGATGAGGTTCTCGCCCGGCTCGAGCAGCTTCGAGGCGATCTGGCTGCCCGCGAACCGGATCTGCACATTGGCCCGCCAGGGTCCCGGGTTGGAGGCGACCACCCAGTCGCGGCCGTTGGTGGTCTTGCCGTCGTACCAGGTGAAGTGGGCGTGCCGGGTGAGGTCCTGGTCGAGGGTCGCGCCGGTCTCCTCGAAATTCGAGGGTTCCCACAGCACCCGCTGGGAGGCGATGAGCGGATCGCCCTCGAACCAGCGCACCTCGAGGGGACCGCCGACCAGACGCCCGAAGACCAGCGGATCGGCGCTCTCGCCGGGGAGCAGGCGCGCGAGCCCGAGGCCGGGGTCGAAGATCGCCTCGTCGGATGCCAGCTCTCCCCAGTACAGGCCGCTTCCCGTACCGACGTTGGCCGTCATGAGCCAGGTGCGGCGATCGGTGTTGCGGGCGTCGTACCAGGGGAAGAGCGCCCGCTGGATGCGGTTCGGCGGCCGGTAGCCGGATCCGCCGGTGCCAGAGCCTACGGTCGTCTCGATCGTGTAGCTGTTCTTCGAGCCGTGTGGGAGCCAGTTGCGGACCCCGATGTAGTGCTCGCCGCCGGAGGTGAGGTTGAGCCGCACCTCCTCGGCGCTTCCGGCACAGGTGGAATCGACGATCTCGAGCAGCCGTAGATCGGGGCTGTAGACCTCCAGGGCCGGATCGATGCCGGACGGCGGGGTGACCTTCACGCGGAGATGCCCGTCGGCGGGCACGGTCACCTTCCACCAGTCCCGGTCCCCCGCGGGGTACAGGGTGGCCTGCGCCGAGCCGGACAGCGCCTCGGCCTGGTCGAGGGTGTTCCCGGGTTCTGCGTCCGGCTCCGTCTGCGCCTGCGGCTGGGCGACGCTCCCGCCGAGGGCGCGGAAGGCGTTCACGCGTCCGGCGCCGTAGAAGCGGTCGGGGCCCGGGAGTCCGAGGTCGTCGGCGGTGTCCTTGAGTCCGGCGGCGACCTGGTCGGCCGTCCAGGAGGGATTGCGGGCCCATACGAGCGCCGCGACCCCCACGACGACCGGCGCGGCCGCGGAGGTTCCCGTGACCTGCTGGTAGTCGTCGAGCTTGCCGTTGGCGTTGAGGTCGAGGTGCGCGGGGGCGAGGATCTGGTGTCCGGGGGCGACGAGGTCCAGCGTGCTGCCGTAGTTCGGTCCGCCCATACAGTCCGCGCCTACCCAGGCCGGGATCTCGTCGGAGGTGTCGGTGGCGCCTACCGACAGCACGCCCTCGAAGGCCGCCGGGTAGCCGGGCAGCGACCATCCCTGGTTCCCCGACGCCGCCACGACCAGCGCGCCCTTCGACTGGGCGTAGACGACGGCGTCGTGGAGCAGCTTCGAGTAGAAGGGCCCTCCGAGCGACAGGTTCACGACGTCGGCACCGTTGTCGGCGGCCCACCGGATCCCGTCGGCGATCCAGTCCTCGTCGCCGAATCCTTCGGCGTCCAGGGCCTTCACCGGCAGGATCTTGTCCGACCATGTCACTCCGGCCAGCCCCTTGGCGTTGTCGGTGGCTGCGGCCGCGATACCGGCCATGGCCGTCCCGTGACCGTTGTCGTCGCCGGTCTTGTTGGTGCCTTTGATGATGTTGCGGCCCGTGAGGACACGGCCCTGCAGATCCTCGTGGTTGGTGTTCACGCCGGTGTCGACGATCGCGATCTTCCGGCTCCCGCCGGTCGTGACGGTCCACGCCTTCGGGGCCATGATCCGCTCGAGGTGGTACTGGTCGCCGAACAGGGGGTCGTCCGGCGTCACGCTGCTGGTGGAGGTCCGGTAGCGCACGGCCCTGCGGACCGATCGGACGTCGGGATGCGCGCGGTAGGCGGCGATCGCCGCCGCCGGATCGGCGCCCGCCGCCAGCCGGACGGACAGGGTGCCCTCGGCGGGGCTCCGGCGCTCGCGGACCCCCAGGCGGCCCTCGAGGGCCGTGAGCGCCTGCTCACGGCCCGGTGCCACCTCGACGAGGAGGCGGTCGGGGCTCAGCCAGAGGTCGGGGTCCATGGCCTCGGACAGCCGTTCGAGCCGCTCGGGAAGCTGGGGCGACGGCGAAGAGGACCCCGCCGCTGCGGGCGGGGCCAGAGACGCCACCAGGACGGTGGCCACAAAGTAGATCCAGACGCGTCTCATCCTCCTGGGGTGAGTATCGGCCGAACCGCCACCGAGATGAACCCCCCCCCGTGCCCCCCGACGGTCCGCCGGCAGGGTGGCCGTTGCTGCGGGTGACGGCCGACCGTCACTGCGTAGCGGCGTGACGGCCACTGTCCTATGCTGGCGCCCCGGCGGATGGAGACCCGACACATGGATGCAGACGAGCGGGGAGACCGCGGAGCAGGCGGTATCGTGCGCGCGATCCTGCTGTGCGCCGCTACGGCCGCCGTCCTCCTGGCTCCGACGGGAGCCGCGACCCAGACCCCGTGCCGCACCCCCGTGCCTCACGACGGCTCACGGGGCGACACCCGTACCCCGGTGCCCGGAGGATCCGATCTGCGTCAGGGGCCTTCGTGGGCGTCTGCCACCGGGCAGTACGTGGGCGTCGAGCATCCCGACGGCTACGTCTTCGCGGACGGCGGCGACGGGGGGATGGGGGTCATGGCCGGTTGGTCCTCCGGCGCCACGCAGGTCAGGGTGCACGTGCTGGCCGGTCCGGCCTACGGCTTCGGGAACATCGTCTGCGTCAACGCCTCTGGTTGAACGGAAACGGGGAGCCGTATACGGCTCCCCGTGCCCGGTAAGGGTTCCTGACTTGTCCCTTAGTCCTCTGTGTCGAGCTCCACATCTCCGGTGTCGGCGATTTCCGAGCCGTTCTCGTCGAGCACGTAGACCCGTGCATGCACGTTCGTGCCCTCGGCTCCCATGTTGGTGTCGACCTTGAAATTCAGTCCGGTGTGCCCCTCGCGGCCCGTGGCCTCGTCGACCCCCAGGCCGCCTTCAGCGGCGACTCCGGCGGTCCGGGTGTCCGGATCGACGTATCCCGATACCGGGATCTCGACGCCGCGGTCGTCCGAGTCGCCCGTGTCCCCGTCGGCGGCCATCGGGGCCTGCGACGGGGCGTGGTGTGACACGGCCCCGGGCTCGGCGGACGGCTTCTCGACGCTCGGAGGGGCTGCGGCGCTGGCGACCTGCACCGTCAGGGCCGCACCCATCACCACGACGAGCGCTTTCGCGCCGTCCACGCCGGGGAGCAGGTTCATGCCGGTGCCCTCCAGCGCGCGGCCTGCGGCGGCGTGGAAATCGGACGCCCGCCGACCGGTGCCCTCCTTCAGGCGGCGCCAGGCCCGGACCATCGCCGGCAGCAGGCCCAGGCCGCCGAGACCGAAGAGGTCGGCGGGGGCCGCTTTGGCCGTGATCTCCTTGCGGAGGCGCCGGCGGGCCCTGGCGAGCAGGGACTCGGCGGCGACCTCGGAGATCCCGAGCTGGTCGCCGACGGCGGCGCAGGTCAGGCCCTTGACCTCGTGGAGCAGCAGAGCCTCGCGCTGCCGGGGGTCGAGCCGCTCGAGGGCGAGACGGACGAGCCGTGAGGTGTCTTGACGCTGGATGTTCCGGATCGGGTCGACCTCGTAGGCGGGCCCGCGGTCGGAGTCGGTGTCGAGGGAAACCTCGGTGTTGCGCTTCCGGCGGAAGTGGTCGGTGCACAGGTTCGCGGCGATGGTGCCCACCCAGCCGCCGAAGTGTTTCGGTCCGCCGAACTCGGAGATCCGCTCGAAGGCCCTGGCGAAGGCCTCCTGGGCGATGTCCTCGGCGAGCGCGGGGTTGCCGGTCTTGCGCAGGCAGAAACCCTTCACCCGGGGGTAGTAGTAGCCGTAGAGCTCCTCGAAGGCCTGCGTGCACCCGGCGATGCTCTCTTCGGCGAGCTGCCTCTCGTCGAAATCGACCGTGTTGTCGGTCGCCTGCGCGAGTTGGTCCTCCTCGGCGGCGGTCTGAGCGACCGCTTCGGTACGCGTGTCCCGTGCTGCCATATCGTCCCCCGCCTTCATCGCCCTGTCGACGGTTCGCGCCCGTCGATACCCTGTCGGCCGGCACGGGAGGTGACCTGAGTCTGGGACCTCGGTTCCGTTCGGAACGCCCCGAAGGTCCGACTTCCCCGGGCACCACCCGGGGTGCGATCTGTGGACGTGCGGAACGGCCCGGTGTGGGGAGAACGCTTCCTCAACCCCTCAGCCTGATGAGCCATCCCGCATCTCCGCGTTTTTCGACTGCACCCGATGTATTCAACGCGATGGGGGCGGAATCCTGTCGCATGGATTGGAAAATCCCAGATCCGTGCCCGGTTCCTCCTCATTCGCGGGGAACGCCCCGGTGGAGCACGCACAGCCTACCAACAAGCGCGGCGCAGGCCAAGGCCTGGGGTTTCGCTCCTCTGAGGGGGTGGTCCCGGCCGGCGGTTCTGCCCCCCGACGGAATCGGCCGTCCACGGTCGTTGTACGGGCGATCGCGACCGGAAGGGGATCATCCCCCGGGTCGACGGTTCACGAGAACACGAACAGAGTTCCGTCTCCGGCGGGTCTTCTTCCATCGGGCGGGTGGTACGGAAGAGCCTCCGGAGGCGGGGTTCCATGGGGACGCGGAGACGAGAGCGTAGGTAGGAGGTGATCGCAAGGGGAAGGTGAACGAAGCTCCGCTCGCTGCTGATCGGGAGCTGCTCGAGCACGAAGCGCTGTGACGGGGGGCGGCTCGTGATGAGCGCCGACAGGCGTTCTGCAGCAGCGAAAAGGAGGAAGCACATGGAGTACGCGCTCCCCAGCTCATGGGGCCATGGCTCTCGCGGCTTCTGGACGAAGCGAAAGAAGACCGCAACGAGCCTGATGGCCATCCTGGCGCTCATCGCCGGGATCGCCGTGGCCTTCAAGCTCTTCGACCGCGAAGTGCCGAACAACGTCGTGCGAGACGCGTCGATCTTCGACTTCGCGGTCCACGTGCAGCGCACCGCCTCGCAGGGGTGCCTCAACCCCGTGCAGGGCGGTGAATGGTGCAACGCTCTTTCCGGTGACGACCCGATCTTCGCGGAGACCGAGTTCGTCCAGGGCGTTGAGCGTCCCGTCAGCACCTTCCCGGGCGACAGCCGCTCGGAGACGGTCCGCATCATCAACCTGAACACGCGTCCCGCCAAGGACGCCACGTTCTCGCTGTACGTGAAGCAGGACTCGATCGTGGTCCGCGGTTGTGACGGGATCGACCCCGACACCGGCGAGTGCGCCAACACGCCGGTGATCCCCGAGGGCGACCCGACATGGACCAGGTTCATCAACTTCTGGAACCTGACCGTGGACAAGGAGGTCGTGCTGAATGTCCTCGGCGAGGAGGAGTACGAGCCTCGTTCGGACGAGGCCTGCACGGGCGGTATCCGGGAGATCACGCCCAACTCGCCGTGCAACCTGGGCACGATCCGTGCCGCAGGGACCGATGGGTTCCTGGGTTCTGCGATGGACACCCGCGAATACGAGTTCGTGATGTCCGAAGAGGACGACGGGACCGACCAGTCGGCCTTCAAGGGCTGGTCGATCGTGTTCGACTTCGTGTTCCAGGCTCGCCTGCCGGCTCTGCCGGATTCTTCTTCACCGGTGCACGAGCGGTAGCAGACAGTACCCGGGGGAGGGAGGTTCGCCTCCCTCTCCCCCCGGGGGTCTCGGCTCCACGGAGCCGAGACCCCCGGGCGGGGAGGGAGACACCCCCACCGGCGTGTCCGCCCGGGTGCCGTCGGGACAAGAGCGAAAGCTCAGGGTCCGCGGTTGTCCGTGCGCGGAAGGAGGGAGCTTCGGCTCCCTCCTTCCTTTTTCGGCGAAAACTTTTCGCTCAACCGGGAAGGAGATCCGGCCGAGACGTCGAAGACAGGACGTGAAGCAGCACCACCCGCCTGAAGTGACAGTCCCCATACAGGTGTGCTCAAAAAAAGGGTGGTGTGCATGGTGCGCTCATTCACCGGCGACTTCCGACGTCCCAGCCGTGTCCGTCGCGCAGGCCGCGCGTTCCTGGCATGGCTCCAGGTCCTGGCCCTCGTGGTCGGTTCCCTGCTCCTCTGGCCGATGCTCGTCCGTGCCGACGAGCACAGCGAGCTGGATTTCTTCGTGGAGCCGGGTGATTCCCGGACCCTGCACTGCGAATTCACGGGCCAGGAGGCCCATATCGAGGAGACCGTCTTCTGCCGGATGCGTGTCGGCAACGGGGGCCCGGTGGACGCGTCGTTCTTCCTGTTCACCGAGCCGGACTCCTTCCGCGTGTTCCGCTGCCCCGACCAGGGGAACCCCGGCGTCAACGACGACTTCGACCTCGAGACGGGGGCCTGTGCCGGCAACGTCGACCGGGTCGAGGTGCCCCCGAACGACCCCCGGTTCGACCGCTTCGTCGGGTTCTGGGCCTTCAGCGTGACCACGCGTCCGGTGATCACGCGGTCGTTCCCCTCGGATCACGACGTGGCCTACGACGACCGCTACCGGGAGATCTGCCCGCAGGCGACGCTGGACTCCTACGACGGCGGGCCCGCCGACGACGACGTCACGCGGATGTGCGATCTGGGGCTGATCCGCGGCATCTCGACGCCCCGCAACTTCACCGACTCGGGCGATCCGGCCTACGAACGTCAGTACTTCCTCGGCATGACCCTGCGGGACGACGGAACGGATCAGACGGAGTTCCGCGGTTGGGAGCTGCGCTTCGACTTCGTGGTGCGCTCGCAGGTGCCGGCGGACGACCCGTGCCCGTCCGCGAGGGCCAACGGGATGTGCGTGCCGCCCGTGTTCCAGCGCACCTGAGGAGGTTACGGACACGGGTGACCGGGCCATACGGTCCGGTCACCCGTCCGAGAGACGCCGCTTCGGACGGGCGAACCGGTATCCTCCTGCTGTCGGGTCACGTCCGCCACGAGACAGCAGCCCATGCCATGAGCTACACGACCGTGTACACCTTCATCCTCTGGCTCGCCGTTGGAGCCCTGTGCACCCTGTTCTCCGAGAAGCGGGGGCTGCTGGTGGGGGCCTCTCTTCCCGTGGCGGTGGAGCTGTTCCCCTTCATCTTCTGGGTGAACCGTCCCGATCCCCAGATCCCGACCTTCCAGTGGTTCCGCTTCGGCCACGAATTCTCCGGGTACCTCGACCGGGGCATCGCTCCGGTCCTCGGCGCTCTCGTGGGCGGCCTCCTCGTCCTGTGGCTGCTGCCCGTCGACGAGGAGCCGGAGGGCTGACATGATCACGGTCGCCGGGATCACCGTCAGTGTGTCCACGCTGTTCATCGCCTTCGTGTGGATGGTGGGCGGCGCGCTGTGCACGCTGCTGACCTCGCGCAGGGGCATGTACATCGCGATCTTCGCGCCGCTCATCGTGGCCGTGATCCCACAGCTGGTCATCGTCGGGCCCGACCCGCAGGTGGTGTGGCTGCCCTACCGGACCGACATCTCCCGCTACGTGAACTTCGCCGCGGTCCCGTTCTTCGCCAGCATCGTCGGGGGCCTCATCGGCGAACTGATCATGCCCAGCGAGGAAGAGGAGTAGCGCCTGAGGCCCCGTGCGCGTCGGTCGGCCGACCTGCTTCGCCCGACGCGCCCCACCCGCCGGAACCGCGTTGGGGCGTTCGTCGGGACGACGCTCGTCCTCCTCGTCGTGGCGGCGGTGCTGCTCGCCTCCCGGGACCTGTGGAACGTGCAGGCCCGTGCCGTCGGCGAGCTGCTGGACACCGTCGGGGTCCCGAACGAGGTCGTCACCGACATGGACCGCCTGGAGCGGATGCGGATCGGCGCCCAGACCCGCGACGGCACCGTCACCGCTCCCGATGCACCGGTCGTCCGGGTCCGTACCCCCGAGGCGCGGCGGCCGGACAGCGCGCCCGCGGCTCTGGCGCTCCTGGCGGCCGCGGCGGTCGTCGTCGTCCTGCTGCGGGCACGAAGGATCCCGGTCCCGCTCAAGGGGCTGGTGTTCGTCGTGATCGTGGTGGGTGGGCTGACCCTCGCCATCGCCGCGTGGTGGGACCCCCTGCCCCCGATGGACGTCCGGTTCCTGCTGGTCGACTGGCGGACGTCCGTCCTGATCCCCGTCTGCATCGTGGCGCTGCTGTTCGCCTACGACATCTATCCTCTGCCCGGCAGCTTCGTGCTCAAGACGGTCTGGGCGGGCCTCGCCCTCGGGGTGATGGCGGCCTTCTCCACGGTCCGGCTGGCGCTCGTGGCTGCGGGCTACGCGACCTACGGGCCGGTGGCCTTCCTGCCGTTGCACCAGGCCGCCGGCCCGTTCTGGGACGTGCTCCCGGGCATCGCGGCGCTGGCCTTCGCCCACGCGTCCGTGGCGGTGTCCGCGGTCCAGAGCCGGCGCCGGCGGTGGCTGCCGTGAACGTCGCCTGGTGGGTCTGGGTCCTCCGGGCGCTGGCGGTTCTGCCCGTCGGAGGGCTTCTGATGGTGCTCGGACGCCACCTGCGGCACGGCCGGGCGGCCCAGTTCAAGGTGCGGCCCTCGGCGGCCCAGGGCCTCGCGGGCCGGGTCACACCGCCGGTGACGCTCGTGATCCTCTCGCCCGCGGGGCGCATCGGCCGGTGGGCGGGCCGGATCCGCTATCCGCGCCTCGAGGTCCTCCTGGCCGTCCCGGAGTCCGTGTCCGTCCCCGCCGTGCCCCCGGGGGCACGGGTGGTCCGGGGCGGGTCCGGTTCGGCGGGGAGCCTGGTCGCCGCGGCCCTGGAGGTGGCGCGGGGCGAGATCGTGGTCGTCCTGCCGCCGGGGATGGCCGTCGGGCCGGGGTTCGTCCAGCGCTTCGTCGCCCCGTTCGTCGATCCCTTCGTGGCCGCGACGGTGGCCCGGGTGGTGGCCGGCCGCCCGGACACGGGCCTGGCGGCCCGGATGGAGGACGTCGACCTGATGGTGCGGGCCGCGCTCCAGGTGGGGCGCAACACGATCGGGGCCCCCGTGCTCTGCGACCGTGAGCCGTTCGCCGTGCGGCGGGAGCTCGTCGACGAGCTCGGCGGATGGGAGGCGGGGCATCCGACGCCCGACACCGACCTCATGGTCAGGGCGTACGTGCGGGGGTTCCTGGTGTCCTTCGTGGAGGACGCCGTCGCGCTGGCGCCGGCGGCAACCTGGCGGCGACTGGGCGAGGACATGCGGGCGCGGGTCGCGGGCCGGCGGTCGCTGTGGCGCGCGATGCGACGCCCGCTGTACCGCCGGAAGGTGCTCGAGGGTCCGGAGAAGACCGACCTGCGCTGGGCGACCCGGGGGGCCGCGGCGCCCTTCTGGCTGGCCTCCGGCTGGACCGCGGCCCTCGCGCTGCGCGCCGCCGACACCTCGTGGGTCCCCGAGGCCGTCGCGGTGTTGCTGGTCGTGTTCACCTTCGCGACCGTCGTGGGGCTGACCCCGTTCCTCGTGGTCACGAGTGCCGCCGTGGTGAGCCGCCGCCGTCGCGTCCTCCTGCTGGTCCCCTGGCTGCCGCTGTGGGCGCTCGCCGCTGCGTGGTCGGGTACCGGTGCGGCACTCACGGCACCCCTGCGGTACCGGCGGCCGCGCGGCCGGACGACCGGGCCCACCCCCGAGATCGCCGTCGAGGAGGACGCCGAGGCCGCCGAACGCGGTGCGGAGGAGCCGGCGACCCCGCGTCCGCCCGGGCCGCCCCGGCCGGCACCGCGGCGTCGCCGTCGCCTCCGGCGGTTCGGGCGGAAACCGACGGCGACGATCCCGCCGCAGGACGGGGATCAGCAGTGAGGGGGTTCTGGGCGCTCGCCGGTGTCTACGCCGCCCTGTGGGCGGCGGTCCTGCTGCCCGGGCTCTACGCGCTGCTGCGTCGAACCGGAACCGTGCCGCTCCCCGACGACGACCCCTCGCCGGCGCGCTGGATCGCCCGGGTGCGCCGGGAGCTCGTCCGCCGGGCCGGCGAAGCGCCGGTGCCCCCGCAGGCCGTGCCCACCCACCTACCCGAGGGACGCCGGAGGCTGAAGCCGAGCGAGGAGGCCGTGCGCGTGCGAGGCACGCTGCTCGTCCCCGAGGACACGGTGGTGACGGTGGGGCTGATCGTCTCCGGTGACCTGCGCCTCGGCCCCCGCTCCCGCCTGCTCGCCCCCGTCTGGGTGTCCGGCCGGGTGTTGCTCGGGGAGGGATCCTCCGCCGCGCTCGTCGTTGCCGAGCGGGCGCTCCGGCTGCGGCCGGAAGCGCGGATCGAGGGCAACGCGGCCAGCCGTGGGGTGATCAGCCTCGAGGATGGCGCGCGGATCGAGGGGACGGCGGTGGCCCGGAAAGGGATCCAGCTCGCGCCGAACACGCTGGTGGGGGCGGGGATCGCCCCCGTCGTCCGCGGTGGCACGGTGCCGGAGGACGTGGAGGCCGAACCGGTCCCGGCCTTCCGCGGCATCCGGGCCCCCGAGTGGACCCCCGACATGGACGAGGCGCTTCGGGAGTTGTGGCCGGGAGGACGGTTGTCCGAGCTCGTGGACGGCTTCGCCGACCGCACCGGGCATCTGGTCCGGGGTGTCCACCTGCTCCGCCGGGCGCGTGACCTCCGTCTGTACCCGCTGGGGATCCCGCGCCGTCCGGGCTTTCTCGGACGCCGGCCCGCCTGGGTGCTGACCCCCGAGATCGTGCGGGTGGGGGCCGACCTGCGCATCCCCCCCGGCGAGCACGTCGGATACAGCCTCGTGGTCGAGGGAGCGCTCGAGGTGCTGCGGGAGGCCGAGATGGAGGCACCCGTGCGCACCGGTCGCGGGTTGCTGCTGCACCCCGGCGCCGTGGTCCATGGTGCGGCGGTGTCCGACGGTCTGGTCGTCTGCGAGGAGGGTGCCGCGATCTGGGGGCCGGTGGACTCCAGCATGCACGTCCTGCTCTTCGCGAACTCCCGGATGGGCCGGAGGGGTGCCGGCGGCGTCAACGCGCGGGGCGCGATCGGCATCGAGCCGGGGGCCGAGATCCTCGGGGGCGCGGTCGCCGGGCTCGGCGTCCGCGGCGAGGGCATGAGGCCGGAACCGCTCCGGGCCGAGCGCGCGGGTGAGGACGAAGCCGAGGGCGACAACGGCGAGCAGGCTCCCCGGCGTCTGGGAAAGCGTCGCCGTCGTCGCCGCGCGCGGATGGCCGCCGAGCGGGCCTCCGAGACCGAACCCGCGGAGGCCGAGCCCGCCGCCCCCTGAACCTGGCGGTGTCCCACCGAACTCACCCGACGGACGTGCCCGCGAGGTGCGTTGTCAACCTCGAAGGCGGAGGACGTGCTCCCTCCGGCAAACGGGAAGGACGAGGCTGAGGTGGGAAGGGTGAACACTCGCAGAGGCGAGTTCGAGGTCACGGTGAACGGTCCGCCGGGCTCCCGGCGTGCCGGCATCGTCCCTATCCGTCGTTCCCGGGCGAAGCTCGTCGCATGCGTGCTGGGCACGATCCTGGCGCTCGGACCGGGTTTGTGGGCCGCCGCCAGGTACGTCGAACAGCGCGACCACAACGAGGCCACGCCGGTGGCCGCCGACGCCCCGCGGGAGGAGGGATTCACGCTGCTCCCGGGGACGGCCCCGGCCGAGCATGCCGGCGAGGCGATCGACGCCGCGGTGGAGGACGACGAGGGCCTCACCGTGGATCTCGGCGAGATCCACGGTGGAACCGCGGCATCCTTCGAGGACCTGATCGGCATCCGCAACGACGGCGGAGCGCCGCTGGTGGTCCACCTCGACATCCGGGGCCTGTCCGATTCGCCGCTCCACGCCGCGCCGTCGGGCGACTCCTCTCCGGGCACCTTCCACATCGAACCGGGCGAGGTCCGGTCCGTGGATCTGGCGCTCGTGGCCGACGTCGTCGCGATGCCCGAAGATCGCGAGGGTGAGCTGGTGTTCACGAGCGAGTCCGGGGAGGCCTCCGACACCGTCCCAGCGCGCGTCACGCTCACCGCCCCCTCCGAGGAGTCGGTCCTCGACACGCTGACCGCCGAGGCGGAGAACCCCCGTTCGGGACTCGGGCGCCTCGGTGACATCGCGGCCGGCCTCGAGGCTCCGGCCTTCGAGGTCGAGGGCGTCTGGGACGGTGGCGTCTTCGCCACGGAACTCCGGATCACCTGGAAGCCGGTGGGCCCGCTCGTCGACGTCCGTGCGACCCTCGACGGGCGCGTGGTCGGACGGGACCTCACGGTCTCCGACGAGGGCGACCACATGCTGCGGCTGGAGGCCAAGGTGCTCGGTGCCGTGCCCTTCACCAAGGAGATCGGGTTCCGGATCGACCGCAGCCCGCCCGAGGTGCTCACGGTCTCGCCGCCGCTCACCCTGGAGGACGCGACGTTCGGCTTCAAGGTCGAGGATGCGAGCCCGGTCGCCTACGTGGACCTGGTGCTCGTGCGGCAGCCCGACCCCGAGCCGGAGCCGACACCCACCCCGTCACCGACCCCGTCGCCGAGCCCGAGTGCGACGCCCACGTCCTCGTCGTCCCCGTCGCCGACGCCGACCACCTCGCCGACGCCGGAGCCCCGGCGCGGTTCCGCCAACCCCACGCCGACACCGGTTCCGCCCACACCGACCCCGACGCCGACACCGAGTGCGACGCCGAGTGCGACGCCCACGCCGACGCCGGAACCCGAACCCGAGGTCGAGCCGATCCGCGTGCGGGCCTCCTACGACAAGGCGACCGGGCTGTGGATCGCGGAGATCACGCTCGAGCCCGGGACCTACCTGGCGCACGTCGAGACCGCGGACATCGTGGGGAACGCCGCGTCGACCGGCCCCCAGCGTGTCGATGTGGTCTCGCTCGAGCCCGACCTGCATCTCGACCCCCCGGGCGCGTAATCTACCCTCGATGACGAGGGACCAGGCACTCGCGCTCGTTCGGGACAAGACCGAGAAGGACACCACGGTCCGTCACCTGATCTCGGTCGAGGGCATCATGCGCCGCCTCGGCCGGCACTTCGCCGAGGACGAGGACCTGTGGGCCCTGGCCGGCCTCTTCCACGACCTCGATCAGGACCAGACCCACGACGACCTCGACCGGCACGGCCACCTCACCGCCGAGTGGCTCGCGGAGGCCGGGGTGGACGACCGCGTCGCCAACGCCGCTCTGGCCCACGCCCATCCCACCTACCGCACCGACCTGATGTCGCGGTCGATCGTGCACGCCGATGCCCTGTCGGGTCTGCTCGTCGCCTGCGCTCTGGTCCGGCCCGAGAAGGCTGCGGGGATGAAGGTCTCGTCGGTGCGCAAGAAGCTCAAGGACAAGGCGTTTGCGCCGGGGGTCGCCCGGTCCGACATCCGCGATGTGAGCGAGGGCATCGGGATCGAGCTCGACGAGTTCATCGCGCTCGGGATCGAGGGTCTCCAGCTCGTTTCCGGCGAGATCGGGCTCTAGCGGCGGCGTGAGCGGTCTGCTGGAGTCCCTGGTCGAGGCCGTTCGGGGGTTGCCCGCGCCGCTGGCGGTCTTCGTGGTGGCCATGGTGCCGATCGCCGAGCTGCGCGGCGCGATCCCGCTGGCGATCGGGGTGTACGGGATGGCGCCGGCCGAGGCCTTCGTGATCGCGGTCGTCGGCAACCTGCTCCCGGTGCCCGTCATCCTGTTCCTGCTGGATCCCGTGTCCTCGTGGCTGCGGCGACATTCCAGGCTCTTCGATCGCTTCTTCGAGGCGCTGTTCTCCCGGACCAGGACGAAGTACGGAGAACGCTTCGAGCGGTACCGCGACTACGCCGTGGTCACGTTCGTGGCGATCCCCCTGCCCCTCACGGGGGCCTGGACGGGTGCGCTCGCCGCGTTCCTGTTCGGGGTCCGTGCCCGCCGGGCGATCCCGCTGATTGCGGTCGGGATCGCCATCGCGGGATGCATCGTGACCGCCGTGGTTCTGAGCGGGCTTTCGCTCTTCCGCGTGCCTTGACCGGGCGGTGCCGCCCCACGGTTGTCGGTCCCCGACGTATCCTGCGGGGCGTGGGTGTGTTTGACAGGTGCCGGCCCCACCCGTAAGAAGGGCGCGGCATCGGGGTGACCAACCGTGGCAGAGAAGAAGACGACTACTCCGGCCCGTTCCACGAAGGGCTCCTCCAAGCCGAAGTCCGCATCCAAGGGCTCCGGTCGCCGTGCTGCGCCCGCGAAATCGACTGCGAAGTCGAAGGCTCCAGCCGCCGGCGGCCACCTCGTGATCGTGGAGTCGCCGGCCAAGGCCAAGACGCTCACCCAGTATCTCCAGCCGGTCCTCGGCAAGGGCGTGAAGGTCAAGGCGTCCTACGGGCACGTCCGCGACCTGCCCGAATCCGGCCTCGGCGTCGACGTCGGGCAGGGATTCGAGCCCACCTACGAGATACTGGCCCGGGCCAAGAAAGTCGTGTCCGAACTGCGCAGTGCCGCCAAGGGGGTCGAGGGGGTCTGGCTCGCCACCGACCTCGACCGTGAGGGCGAGGCCATCGCCTGGCACGTCTGCCACGCGCTCGGCCTTGCCAACGGCGAGATCGACGGCCGCGTGCAGCGCGTGACCTTCCCGGAGATCACCCCCGAGGCGATCGAGGAGGCGTTCCGGCACCCGCGGAGCATCGACGCCCACCTGGTGGACGCCCAGCAGGCCCGGCGGGTCCTCGACCGCCTCGTGGGCTACAAGCTGTCACCGCTGCTGTGGAAGAAGGTACGCCGGGGGCTGTCCGCCGGCCGGGTGCAGTCGGTGGCCCTGCGCCTGGTGGTCGACCGCGAGCGCGAGATCGAAGCCTTCGAGACCCAGGAGTACTGGAAGATCGAGGTGCGCCTGGCCACCGAG
>CAZLKN010000033.1:24965-35436 GCA_964560135.1 uncultured Actinomycetes bacterium
CCGGAGGAGTTCTCCTCGTCGGTGCACTCGATCGACGGCAAGAAGGCCGAGATCGGCGACGAGGAGCAGGCCACCGGCCACGTCGATGCCATCCGGGCCGCCGGCCGCTACACGGTCACGGCGGTGCGCCGGCGCCAGCAGCGCCAGAACCCGCCCCGGCCCTTCATCACCTCTACGCTCCAGCAGGAGGCCTCCAGGAAGCTCGGGTTCTCGGCCCGCCGCACGATGGCTGTGGCCCAACAGCTCTACGAGGGCATCGAGGTCGGGCCGGAGGGCCCCGTCGGTCTGATCACCTACATGCGAACCGACTCCGTCCACCTGGCCCCCGCGGCCGTCGAGGAGATCCGTACCTTCGTCCGCGAACGGTTCGGCACCGACTACGTGCCCGACAAGCCCCGGGTCTACCGGTCCAAGAAGGGGGCCCAGGAGGCGCACGAGGCGATCCGGCCGACCCACGTGACCCGGACCCCCGACGACCTCAACTCCTATCTCGAACCCGACCAGCTCAAGCTCTACCGGCTGATCTGGGACCGCACCCTCGCCTGCCAGATGAAGGAGGCGTTGTTCGACGCCACCTCGGTGGACATCGCCGTCGGCGATCCCACCTCGCCCGGCTACCTGCTCCGCGCCACCGGACGGATCATGCTCTTCGACGGCTTCCTGCGCCTGTACCGCGAGGGCCGCGACGACGAGGAAGAGGACGAGGGCGACCGCCGCCTCCCGGAGCTCGTGGAGGGGCAGTCCGTCGACGTCGTGGACATCCTCCCGACCCAGCACTTCACCCAGCCGCCGCCCCGGTTCACCGAGGCCACGCTGGTCAAGGCCCTCGAGGAGCACGGGATCGGCCGTCCGTCCACGTACGCGCCGACCCTGTCGACCCTGGTCGAACGGCAGTACGTCCGCGTCGAGCAGCGACGAATCTTCCCGGAGGACATCGGGATGGTGGTCACCGATCTGCTGGTCGAGCACTTCCCCCAGATCGTCGACGTGAAATTCACCGCCGGGATGGAGGAGGACCTCGACGAGATCGCCCTCGGCCGCAAGGACTGGCCCGAGGTCCTGCGGGAGTTCTACGACCCCTTCGAGCGTCTGCTCGAGAAGAAGGACAAGGAGATCAACCGCGAGGACCTGATCAAGGAGACCACCGAGGAGCTGTGCCCGAAGTGCGAAGGCCCGATGATCGTGAAGCTGGGCCGGTTCGGGAAGTTCCTGTCCTGCGCCAACTATCCGGAGTGCAAGGGCACCAAGCCCATGGAGGGTACCGCGCGCCCGGAGCCCAAGGAGGTCCCCGGGGAGTTGTGCGAGGAGTGTGGCGCGCCGATGCTGCTCAAATACGGGCGCCGGGGGGAGTTCCTCGGCTGCTCCCGCTATCCCGACTGCAAGCACACGCGCCCGAAGACGATCGGTGGGTCGTGTCCGCAGTGCGGCGAGGGCAAGATCGCCGAACGCCGTACCAAGCGCGGAAAGGCCTTCTACGGCTGTACCCGGTACCCCGACTGCGACTACGCGTTGTGGGTCCGTCCGGCGGAGCAGCCCTGCCCGAAGTGCGGGGGCACCATGACCCTGGACGCCGAGCGCGGAGCCGTCTGCCTGTCCTGCGGCGAGGCGACCGAGATCCCGGGCGCCGAACCGGCGGCGGGCGACGCGTCCTCGGGGGACGCGTCTTCTGGATAGATGACCCGGACACGCAGATGACCGGGGGGCCCGAGGGGTCGGCGTCGGCGAACGGGGGGGCCGGACCACGGCCCGACCCGGGGGTGCCTGCGCCGCCCGACCCCAACGCCGTTCCCACCGAACGGAACCGCAGTCCGTACGCCTCGGTCCTGCGGCTGCGCAACTTCCGGCGGCTTTGGCTGGGGATGGGCATCTCGAGCCTGGGTGACTGGATCGGGCTTTTCGCGCTGCTGTCGATCACCAACCGGCTGGCCCCCGGCAACACACTCGCGATCGGCGGGCTGATGATCTTCCGGATGCTGCCGGCCTTCATCGTGGGTCCGATTGCAGGGGTGCTCCTGGACCGCATCGACCGGCGCAAAGCCATGGTCGTCAGCGATATCATCCGGGCGATCCTGATCGCGTCGATCCCCTTCTCCCGTACCCTGCCGACCCTCTACACCATCTCCTTCCTGCTGGAGACGATCGCGCTCATATGGATGCCCGCGAAGGACGCGCTGATCCCGAACATCGTCCCCAGGCGGTGGCTCGTGGCAGCCAACTCGCTGACGATGTTCACGACCTACGGGGTGTTCCCCGTCGGCGCGCTGGTGTTCACCGGACTCGTGGGCGTCGGCGCGGCGCTGGACGGCCAGCTCGGCACGTTCGGGGGCCTGGCGTTCAGCCAGGAGAACCTCGCCCTGTGGATCAACACCCTGTCGTTCATCGCCTCCGCTGTGATCATCTCCCGGTTGCGGTTCCCGGTGATCCCCAAACGGAAGCGGTCGATCCGGCTCCGGGTGCTCTGGGATGAGGTCGTCGAGGGTCTCCGGTACCTACGGGACCGCAGCGAGGTGGCCCGGGTCATGCGCATCATCGGCGTGGCTCTCGCCGGTGGAGCAGTCGTGTTCTCCCTGGGGGCTCCGTACACTACGGAGATCCTCCAGGGCGGCACGCGGGGATTCGGGGGTATCGTCGCCGCGCTGGGCACGGGGATGGGACTCGGGGTGCTGCTGCTCGGGTTCGTCGGCGACCGGCTCCCGAAGGCGTGGATCTCGGCCGCAGCCGTCACGGCGGGCGGCGTGATGCTCGTGGCGGTGTCGGTGGTGTCCGAGCTGGCGACGGCCCTGGTCCTCGCCGGGCTGTTCGGTGCCTGCGGGGGCGTGGCCTACGCCACCGGGTTCGCACTGATCCAGGAGAAGGTGACCGACGCCATGCGGGGACGTACCTTCGCCTCCGTGCAGATCGTGATCCGCGTCTCCCTGTTCGTGTCGTTGGTCGCCTTCCCGGCCCTCGCCCAGCTCTTCGCGACAAGCCTGTTCACCGGGACCACGGAGGGCGGGATCCGGCTGTCGATGGCCGTCGGTGGATTCATCACCTGCGCTGCCGGTGCTCTCGGTGCCCTGGACGTGTACCGGGGACGGATCGACCCGTGAGCGTCTGGTCGGGCTCGGCCGCGGAGATCGGACCCTCCGAGCTGCTCCGCCGGGACGTCACCTCGGACCGCGTCGCGCACGCCTACCTGTTCACCGGCGGGGGAGCCACGCCGCTGCGCGTGGCGCTGCGGTTCGCCGCCGCCGTGCTCTGCTCCGACGACGGCTGCGGTACCTGCGACACGTGCCTGCGGGTCCTCAGGATGGCCCACCCGGACGTCGAGACCATCGAACCTGCGGGGACGCAGTTGCTCGTCGAGCAGGTTCGCGAGGTGGTGCGCGCGGCGTGGCGAAGGCCGGTCGCCGGGCCGCGGCGGGTGATCGTGGTCGAGGGTGCCGACCGGATGAACCCCAACGCCCAGAACGCCTTCCTGAAGGCCCTCGAGGAGCCGCCGGCGTCCACCACGATCGTCCTCATCGCGCCGAGTGCCGAGTCGCTGCTCGAGACCGTCCGCTCGCGCTGCCGGGAGATGGTGTTCCGTCCCCCGTCGGTCGCCGAGGTCGCCGCGGCACTCGCGGACCGCGGCGTCGCAGACGACGACGCCCGGAGATGGGCGGTGGTGGGCGGTGGGTCCGAGCGCGCCGAGGAGCTCGCGACGGATGCGGACGCCCGTGCCCGCCGCGAGCGCGTCGTGGCCTGGACGCTGGATCCGGCGCGTGATCCCGGCGAGGCCCTGGACCGGGCCGCACAGTTCGCGGCGGACGCGAAGGCGATCCGGGAACGCGTGAGCGAGGAGCACAAGGAGCACCTCGCCGAGTACGCCGACTGGTACCGGGAGGCCAAGAAGGCCGCCGACGACCGTCTGCGCCGCGAGCAGCGGCGCGCCGAGCAGGCGGCGCTGGAGGCCTCGCTGGACGACGTGTCCTCGGTGCTGCGCGACCTGCTGGCGGCGTCCGCGGACCCGCTGACACCGCTGCTGAACGTCGACTTCCGGGACGCGATCGTGGACCGGGCCGGCACGCTTCACCCGGACTCGGCCCCCGGGGTGGTCGCCTGCCTCGGGGAGGTGGAGCGCTGCCGCCGCCGGCTGCGCGCGAACGCCAACGTCCTGCTCACGGTGGAGCGCGTGTTCCTCGCACTCGAGCGGCATCTCGGGTCCTCACGCACCTGACGCCGTTCCGGGAAGTGCTCTGCTACCATCGGAGGCCGTCGCCGGAGTAGCTCAGGGGCAGAGCAGCTCATTCGTAATGAGCAGGCCGGGGGTTCAAATCCCCCCTCCGGCTCTCCGGTTCACCCCGCACCGACAGCCTGCCGGAACCCGTGTCGGTCATGTACGCTCTAGCGCGTGGATCGCTACCCCTCCCCGCTGCGGTGGTGCCTCGCCGCATCCGTGCTCGTTGCGCTCGTCGCCACGGGCTGCACCCGCAACGGCGGCAACGACATCGATGATCTCCGGCGGGAGCTCGAGGACAACGGGGACGACAACGCTGCGGCGCGTGTGGAGCCTCCTCCCGCCGCCGATCCGTCGCTGACGGCCCGCGTCGGACTCATCCTCGCCACGAACTCGCGCAGCTTCGGCCGCATAATGGACGCCGCCGGCGACGCCGGTGTGGTCGTGCTCTTCAGCCAGCCCGGGGGCCCGGCGGAAGACGCGGGTCTTGAACGGGGACACGTGATCACGGCGGTGGACGGCGAGGCATCGACGAACGCCGAGCGTGGGGTGGTCCAGCTCCGGTCACGGCCCGGCCAGGAGCGCACGCTCTCTGTGGTGCGGCCCGACGGGAGCCGGGACGAGGTGACCGTCGATGCGGAGGTACCCGGCCCGGTGGATCTGCGTGAGCTGTACGGTCCGATGATCGAGCAGGACCCCGACGACCCCATCCTGCGTTTCCTGCGGGCCCAGACCCCCGGCACCTTCGAAGAGGTGAAGGCGGACGTGGATCACGCCGTCGAGGTGGCTCCGGGGTTCGTGGAGGCGATCAGCCTCCGGGCCGAGCATCTCTGGAACCGGGCGCGGCAGGTCGAGGACACCGCCCAGGTCGAGCAGCTGCGCGACGCAGCCATGACCGACTGGAACCTCGCGCTGCGTCTCGATCCGCTCAACACCCGGGTGCTCGTCTCGCGGGCCCAGGCGCTGGCCCAGGTGGGCAACGCCGCTTCGGCCAAGCGCGACGCGGAGAAGGCACGCACCTCGGATCCCGGCTTCCCGGGGGCCCACTACGCACACGCGCTGGCGGATTTCCGGCTCGGGCAGCACCAGCAGGCGGCTGCGCCGGTCCGTCGGGCGATCGACCTGAATCCCTACGACGTCCGCTACTACGAGCTGCTGGGCGCGGTCTTCGTCCGCTTGGAGGAGCGGGAGAAGTGCACCGCGACGATCGAGGCCATCATCGACCTGGTCGACCAGCCCGCGGCACGCGAACGCATGCTCAGGATCTGTGGCGCCTGACGCGGACCTCGTGGCGGGCTCGCCCGCCGATCTGCGACCATTCCTGGCATCATCGTCTCGAGCGCGACCGTCGACGGAGGGATCATGAGGTATCGGTTCGTTCTGGCTTCCTTGACCGGGGCGGGGGTCCTGGCGGCACCGTCGATCGCGGCGGCGCAGGAGCCGGGTGAGTTCGAGCCCATCCTGAACTGGGTGTTCATCCTGTCGCTCATCGTCTTGGCCGGGTTCGTGATCTTCTGCGGCTTCGCGCTCGTCTACTACCTCCTGGCTGTGGTGGCGCGGAACCGCCGGTACGCGAGCCAGGCCGTGGCCGCGGCGGCCACCGCCACGACCGGTGGACGCGCACCAGCAGCGGCGGCGGCCCCCGCAGCCGCTCCCGCGCAGGCGGCTCCCGCCCAGACGGCTCCCGCGCAGGTGGCTCCCGCGCAGGCGGCTCCCGCGCAGGCCCCCCCTGCGGAGCCGGCTCCCACACCCGCTGCGCCCACGGAGGCCGAACCGGCCCCCGCGGCACAGCCCGCCCCCGCACCATCCGAGACGGCCGGCGCACCCGCCGGTGGGGTTCCGAAGATCGATCCGATGAGCTTGCCGGACGGGATCGACGCCGTGGCCCGGGGACGCCTCAAGAAGCTCGCCGTCCTGCAGGAGCGGGGCCAGGCCCCGCCCGCGGCGCTGATCGAGGAGCTGAAGCCGATCCTCGAGGAGATGGCGGGCGGACCGATCGACGTGGCGGCGGCCACCTCGGCGCCCGCAGCCGCCCCCGCACCACCCGCCGAGGCCGAGCAACCGGCCCCCGCGGAGCCTGCCCCCGCCGAACCCGAGGCAGCCCCGGCGGAATCCGCGGCGGCCCCCGCAGAGAGTACGCCGGCGGAACAGGCCGCTCCGGCGGAACAGGCCGCTCCCGCGGAAGAGCCGGCACCGGCTCCCGCTGCCGATACCGGAGGGCTTCCCCGGATCGACCCCATGAACCTGCCGGACGGGATCGACGCCGTGGCCCGGGGTCGCCTCAAGAAGCTCGCGATCTTCCAGGAGCGGGGCCAGGCGCCTCCCGCCGATCTGGTGGAGTCGCTCAAGCCGATCCTCGACCAGATGAAGGGGTCCTGACCCTGGACTGGGCAGCCCTCGAGCAGTCGGCGGGGATCTTCGCCGGAGCGGGGGAACGGATGGAGGGTCCGGAGCTCGCAAGGCTCCGCGGGCGCATCGCCGGACTCCTCGAGGACGCCTCCGCGGAGGTCACCAGGGAATCCGAGCTGCCCACCCAGCCACCCGCCGAGCTGCTCGTCGTCGACCGCCGGGCATGGATCGCCGGCAACATCCGGACGCTGCGCGGCACCTTCGGGGACCTCGGCGTCTCGGGCCCCGAGGCGAAGCTCGTCGCCTGGGAGGGGGGCGCATTCCTCGGGCTGGTGGCCCGTGCCGTCCTCGCCCAGTACGACCCCTACCGGGACATGCTGCTCGTGGTCTACCCGAACCTCGGCGACGTCGCCCGCGGCGACGGGCTGCGCTGGCTGCTGTTCCACGAGGTCACCCATCTCGCACAGTTCCGCAACGCCCCGTGGATGGCCGATCACATCGTGGAGCTCGGCAAGCAGGTGCTCGCGGCCGAGAACCGGGAATGGGTGAAGGAGGCGGCCCGGGATCTGCGCCGCCGGCTGCCGGACCTGATCGCCTGGGCCCGTGCCGCCCTCGAGGGCCGGGCCGAAGGCACGCCGCTGCTCGACGTGCTGCCCCCCGAGCAGCGGGACATCGTGCTCCGGCTCAATGCGCTCGTGACCCTGCTCGAAGGACACGCCACCTACGTCACCGACCTGATCGCGGAACGCCGGATCCCCGACTACCAGGAGTTCCAGCGTCGGATCCGCGAGCAGCGCAAGCGGCCCCCGCTGATGCGGCTCCTCGAAGCGGTGGCCGGTCTCGACATGAAGCGGCGCCAGTACGTCCTCGGCCGCGGGTTCTGCGAGGTCGTCTGGGCCCAGGGCGGACCCGGACGGCTGGCCGGGGCATGGCAGAGCGCGGAGACGATGCCGACCATGGAGGAGCTCGAGGATCCGGACCGCTGGCTGTCCAGGGTCTCCTGAGACCCCTCTTGGGTACGTACACTCGGCCCATGGATCTGCGCGAACGGGCGATCTCGGCTCTCCAAGCCGTAGGTGTTGCCGCCGGCGATCGGGTGGGGGTGGCGGTCTCGGGCGGTGCGGACTCCATGGCGCTGCTGCATCTGCTGCTCGAGGCCCGCGGCGAGCTGCCGCTGGATCTGTACGTGCTGCACGTCGACCACGGGCTGCGCGCCGGGTCGACGAGCGAAGCCGAAGCCGTGGCGGGGTGGGCCTCGGATCTGGGTCTTCGGTGGAGGGTCCTGTCCGGGTGCGTGGACCTCGAAGGCGGGGTGTCCGTCGAGGCGGCGGCCCGCGATGCGCGCTACCGGGCGCTGGACGCGGCCGCCGACGACCTCGGACTGTCCCGGATCCTGACCGCGCACACGCTCGACGACCAGGCGGAGACCGTCCTGCTGCGCATGCTGCGGGGGACCGGGATCAAGGGTCTGCGCGCGATCGGACCGCAGCGTGGACGGATCGTGCGTCCGCTGCTGGCGGTCCGTCGGCAGGAGCTGCGCGCGTACCTGCGGGACCGCGGGGTCTGCTGGCTCGAGGACCCGACGAACACCGACGTGCGCTTCGACCGTAACTGGCTCCGGGCCGAGATCCTTCCCCGGCTCGAGGCACGGCGTCCCGGCGTGGCCGCCAACCTCGCGCGGCTGGCGGATCTGGCGCGGGACGACGAAGCCGCCCTCGATGCGATCGCCGACGGGGCGCTGCGCCGAGCGCGCCTTCCCGCACCCGGAGTGCTGCTGCGCGGGTCGGTCCTGGGCGGCCTTCCGGCCGCGGTGGCCTCCCGTGTGGTGCGCAAGGCCGTCGAGGAGCTGGGGGCGTCCGCCGACGCCGGCGAGACGACCGCGGTCCTGGCGCTGCTCGGACGTGAACCCGGGGTCGCCTTCTCCGGGGCCCCCGACGTGGTGGCGTGGCGCATCCAGGAGGGGCTCCTGCTGCTGCCCCGCGATCTGCTCGCCCCCGATCCCGTGACGCTCCCGGGGACGGGAACGACGGACGCCGCGGCGTGGGGCGTCCGCGTGCGGGTGGGTTCGGACCCGGTCGCGGCGGCGTGGTCGTGGCGGTGCCGGATCCCCCCGGACGTGCCCCTGACTCTTCGCGGGCGGCGGCCGGGTGACCGGGTGAGCACCCCTGCCGGCACCCGGAAGATCCAGGATGTGCTCGTGGACGCCAAGGTGCCGAGGCCGCTGAGGGACCTCGTTCCCGTCCTGGTCGCGGGCGACGAGCCGGTGGCGGTGGTGGGCATGGGGCCCGCGCCGGTACCCTCAGGGTCCGGGCCGGCGGGCCTCGTCGTGGATGCGGATCCCCTGGAGGGGAGCTGGTGGAAGGGATCAGGTTGGTGGAGTCGGGCGAGACACCCCGAGACGTGATCGGTCTTCCCGATCGTCACCGCGCGGAGCTCGGCGACATCGTCGTCTCCGCCGAGGCCATCCAGGACAAGATCGCTGAGCTCGGAGCGCAGATCACCAAGGATTACACCGGCAGGCGCCTGATCCTGGTGGGCGTGCTGAAGGGGGCCTTCCTGTTCATGGCCGACCTCGCACGCAGCGTGCACCTTCCGTTGCGGTTCGATTTCATGGCGGTGTCGAGCTACGGATCGGCCACGAAGACCTCGGGGGTGGTCCGGATCCTGAAGGACCTCGACCACGAGATCGAAGGGGAACACGTGCTGGTGGTCGAGGACATCATCGACTCCGGGCTCACCCTCAACTACCTGCTGCGGTACCTCAGGGCCCGGGGGCCGGCCTCACTGGAGGTCTGCACCCTGTTCTCCAAGGAGGGCCGCCAGCGGGTACCGATCCCCGTCCGCTACGAAGGATTCCGGATCGGCCCGGAGTTCGTGGTCGGCTACGGCCTCGACTACAAGGAGCGGTACCGCAACCTCACCTTCCTGGCCGTGCTCCAGGAGGGCCTCGTCCCCGACGACGACCCGCCGGCCCCCGGCTAACGCCGGTCGGGCGCCCCGCGGCGTCCCCGGAAGCCGATCCCAGGGTATCTTTGGAGACCGAACCCCTCGGAAGGGAACCACACGCATGCGCAACAGACTGGGACGCAACGTCGTCCTCTACGTGATCCTCGCCCTGGCCGTCCTGTACTTCGTGGGGACCGCTCTCCAGCGGGCCCCCGAGGTGGAGTCGCTGCGATTCGACCAGTTCTTCCAGCAGGTCGAGGCCGGGCAGGTGGACACGGCCGAGATCTTCCTGCGCGATCAGCGCATCGAGGGCGAGCTGTCGGACGGCACCGCCTACCAGGTGACCTTCGCCGGCGAAGGGGACACCCTCGTCGACCGGCTGGCGGAGAACGGCGTGAGCACCGAGATCGACCCCCAGCAGCCGTCCCTGTTCGCGTCCATGGCGATGAACTGGCTGCCGCTGCTGATCTTCTTCGGGCTGATCTTCTTCCTGCTCACCCAGGCCCAGGGCGGTGGTTCCCGCATGATGTCCTTCGGGCGCTCCAAGGCGAAGCTCGTCACCAAGGAGATGCCCAAGATCACCTTCTCCGAGGTCGCCGGGCTCGACGAGGCCGTCGAGGAGATCCGCGAGATCAAGGAGTTCCTGGCCAACCCGTCGCGATTCCAGGCGATGGGGGCCAAGATCCCCAAGGGTGTGCTCCTGTTCGGGCCCCCCGGCACCGGCAAGACGCTGCTGGCCCGCGCGGTGGCCGGTGAGGCGGGCGTGCCCTTCTTCTCGATCTCGGGATCCGACTTCGTGGAGATGTTCGTCGGTGTGGGCGCGGCCCGCGTCCGCGACCTCTTCGAGCAGGCCAAGACGGCCGCGCCGGCGATCGTGTTCATCGACGAGATCGACGCCGTCGGCCGGCACCGCGGTGCCGGGCTCGGCGGCGGCCACGACGAGCGGGAGCAGACGCTCAACCAGATGCTCGTGGAGAT
>CAZLKN010000034.1:0-20299 GCA_964560135.1 uncultured Actinomycetes bacterium
CGTTCGCTATACTCGGAATCACGACGCGGGGTGGAGCAGTCAGGTAGCTCGCCGGCACAGCCCAGCGCGACGGTCGGTTCGCCGAGGAGATCGTCTCCGTCGAGGTCACCGGCCGCAAAGGTGAGACGACGGCGCTCGACACCGACGAGCATCCCCGGCCCGACACCACCATGGAGGCCCTCGCGGGCTTGCGTCCGGTGCGCGGCAAGGTCGACCCCGAGGCCACGGTCACGGCGGGCAACGCCAGCGGTCAGAACGACGCCGCGGCGGTGTGCATCGTCACCCATCCGGACCGGGCCGAGGCCCTGGGCTTGCGTCCGCTGGCCCGGTTGGTGTCGTGGGGCCTGGCCGCGGTGGAGCCGGAGCGGATGGGGATCGGTCCGGTGCCGGCGACGAAGCAGGCGCTGGAACGGGCCAAGCTCACCCTCGCCGACGTCGACCTCATCGAGCTCAACGAGGCGTTCGCCGCGCAGGTACTCGCCGTCACACGCGAGTGGGCGTTCGGCGAGGATGACTTTGCACGCACGAACGTCAACGGCTCGGGGATCTCACTCGGACACCCCGTGGGGGCCACGGGCGTACGCATCCTCACGACGCTGCTTCGCGAGCTCGACCGCCGCGAGGCGCGCTACGGGCTCGAGACGATGTGCATCGGCGGGGGCCAGGGCCTCGCCGCGGTCTTCGAGCGCTGGACCTGACCCGTCAGCGAAGCGCCAGCGCATTGCGAGGCTCGTGGGAGCCGGGCCCGACGCCTGACAGGTAACGGAACCCTCACGTTTCGTGTGCAGGGGTCACGGGCCCCGGCGCGGAATTCCTTCTGCATACCTATGCCGAAGCTGGAGGTTGTCATGTCTAGGCGGGTCAGGCGCTTCGTCGTTGTCGTCCTTCTCGCGATGGCAGCATCGCTCACCGTGTCGTCCTCCCCGCCCGTTCACGCGGCCGCGGTTGGGTCTATTTCGCCGTTCACGCTCACGCTGACCGGCCCGGCGTCGGTCACGTACGGCAGCGGCGACCAGGTCTTCTCGGGAACACTTTCCCTCGGTCCGCTCGGGATCCCGTTCCAGGATGTCCGGGTCCTCAAGGACGGAGACACCGTCGAGGTGATCACGACCGATGTGTGGGGGGCCTTCCAAACGACCGTGCCCTTCGGCGACGTCGGGACGCACACGCTCGCCGCCGTGTCCTTCGAGGACACCGCCGTCGAGACGTGGAGCGCACCCCTGACGGTCTCGGTCGTCCCGCTCGCGATCCAGGTCACCGCCGACCCGGGACAGTCCAAGGTGTACGGCACCACCGACCCCGTCCTCACCTACTCGCTGACCGCCGGCTCCCTGGTAGGAACCGACCACCTCACCGGCGCCCTGTCACGCGACCCCGGCACCGACGCCGGAAGCTACCCCATCACCCAAGGGAGCCTGACCGTCTCAGACGGCAACGGCGGCGCCAACTACACCCTCGGCTTCGTGAGCAACCCATTCACCATCACGTCCCGGCCCATCACCGTCACCGCCGACCCTGGACAGTTCAAGTTCGTGGACTCGTCCGACCCCGTGCTCACCTACACCGTAACCTCGGACTCGCTGGCGGGATCGGACTCGTTCGCCGGCGCGCTGTCCCGGATCGCGGGCGAGGCCGTCGGGTCCTACGCCATCACGCTCGGCTCGGTGTCGATCCTGGACGGCAACGGCGGAGCCAACTACAGCCTGACCTTCGTGAGCGCACCCTTCGTGATCAAGAACCCGGCCCTGGCCGTGGCCGCAGGAGGCAGTCACACGTGCGCGGTCATCGAGGGGGGACAGGTGAAATGCTGGGGGGACAACAGCTCGGGTCAGCTCGGCGACGGCACCACCACCAGGCGGACCACCCCGGTGCTCACGAGCGGGATCTCCACGGCGTCGGACGTGGCCGCCGGGAGCTTCCACACGTGCGCGATCGTGTCCGGGGGCCAGGTCCGGTGCTGGGGCCAGAACACCTTCGGCCAGCTCGGCGACGGGACCACCACCGACCGGACGACTCCGGTGCAGGTGGTCGGGCTGTCGGGAGCGACGGCGATCACCGCCGCCGGCAACGGCGCGCACACGTGCGCGATCGTGTCCGGGGGCCAGGTCTGGTGCTGGGGAGCCAACAGCAGTGGAAAGCTCGGCGACGGGACCACGACCAACAGCACCACCCCCGTCCAGGTCGTGGGGCTGTCGGGAGCAACCGCGGTCACCGCGGGGGGCAGCCACACGTGCGCGCTCGTCGCCGGCGGTGAGGGCCGGTGCTGGGGTTTCGGCAATTCGGGTCGCCTGGGCCACGGCTCAACGTCCAGCAGCTCGACGCCGGTGGTCGTGTCGGGCCTGTCGGGCGCGACCGGGATCGCCGCCGGCTCGTTCCACACGTGCGCCGTAGTGTCGGACGGGTCGGGGCGCTGCTGGGGATTCAACAGCCGGGGCCAGCTCGGGGTGGGCGACACCGCGAACCGCCTGACGCCGGAGGTGGTGCTGAACCTGACCGACGCGAGTTTCGTCGCCGCCGGGCAGGAGCACACCTGCTTCGTCGACGCCGGACAGTCGCGCTGCACCGGGTGGAACCAGACCGGACAGCTCGGGGACGGCACGACCACGAACCGCAGCGCGCCCGTCGATGTGATCGGGCTCCCGAGCGCCTCCACGATGGAGGCGGGCTGGATCTACACGTGCGCGATCGTGCTGGGCGGCGAGGTCCGCTGCTGGGGGTCGAACAGCAGCGGCCAGCTCGGCGACGGCACGACCGCTCACCGGCTGACGCCCGTGGCGGTCAACCTGTAGCTCGAGCAGGAGACGGGCCGGACGACAGACGGTCGAGCGCGCGCTCCGCGACGACGGCCGCCTCGGTCAGATCGGGAACATCGGCCGCCTGACCCAGGCGCTCAATGACTTCGTCGTGCTCGGCGCGCCGCGACGGGATCAGGGCGGCCCGGCCGGCGGCGATCTGGCCGTCCACGAAGCTCGCCAGGGCCCGCGCGGCGTCGAGGTCGCCGGCTGCGGCCAGCGTGAGCGCGGCCTCGGACAGGCAGGTGACGGCGTCCTCCACCAAGGGGAAGCCGAACCGCTGATGCTGCTCTACCGCCTGGCGGCAGACGGTGGCGGCGCGCGGGATGTCGCCGCGAAGGCGGTACAGGGTCGTGAGCGAACGGCGGATCGACGCCGGGCCGGACCATTCGTCGGTACGCTCACGCAAGGACAGCGCCCGCGTCAGGCTACGCTCGGCCGTCCTCAGGTCACCACGCTCGACGGCCGTCACCCCGAGGTGGTGCAGCGCTATCGACTCCCGCAGTGGATCGCCGAGCCTCCTGAAGCGCTCAACCACCCCGGCCAAGACGGGCTCCGCCTCGTCCAGGTTTCCGTCCCACGCCAGCGCCAGCCCCAGGACGAGCCGGGGCGCCATCGCCTCGTCCCGGTCGCCGAGCTCCGCCGAGAGCCGTACGGCCTCCCGGGCGTGTCGCACAGCCTCGGTGGCGTCGCCCAGGTTGTACAGAACGATGTTGGCCATGGACGTGTGCGTGGCCGCCGCCCGTTTCGGGTCGCCGCAAGCGCTGAAGGCCTCCGCTGCGCTTCCCAGCAGCGCCAGGGCACCCTGCGGGTCCCCGCGCCAGGCGCAGATCGTCCCCATTCCATTCATCGCAGCCGCTTGCGCATGCCGGTCCCCGTGGCGCCGGCCATGCTCGGCCAGTTCCTCGTACAGCCGCCGGGCGACCTCGGGTTCGCCCTCTGCCATGTGGTGCTCGGCGATCCTGGTCAGGGACCACGCGGTCCAGTCGTGGTCCGATGCGCGTTTCGCCTCCGCCAGCAGCTCCTCGACGCGCGTTCGCGACTCGTGGATCCTCCCGGCGCGAGCGGCGAGCATCGAGGACGCGGCCAGGCAGGCCGCCCGTCCGTCGGACCAGTCCGGCCCGCCCAGAGCCAGAGCCTCGTCGACGAGTCGGGCCCCGTCGGTCGGTGCCCCACGCCGGGCCCAGAACCGGCCCAGGCAGGCTCCGATCTCCACCGCGGCCGGGTCCCCGTCCTCGATGGCGGCTACCAGCGCCGCGCGCAGGTTGAGGTCCTCCGGCTCGAGGACGTGCAACAGCGTGAGCTCGGGATCGCGTACGCCCGAGCGCACCGACCGTGACAACCCCAGCGCCCAGGCCACCAGAGCCACCCGGGCTCGGTCGCGTCCCCCCAGCTCCTCCAACCGCCGCAGGCCATATTCGCGCACCGGGTCGGGCATCGTGTACCTCACCCCGCCCCCGGACTCGTGCGTCACGACCAAACCCAGGCGGACCAGGCGCCACAGGACGCGCTGGGCGTCCTGCGGGCGGGGTTCGTCGCCGGAGCAGAAAGCTATCGCGGCATCGGCCCGGCATCCGCCGGGCAGGATGCTCAACCGGCGGAACAGCTCGACGGAGCCGGGGTCCAGCCCGGCCTCGCTCCACGCCACCATCGCGGCGACGTCCCCCTCGCCCAGGTCCGGCGATTGCAGCATCTCCACCGGTGATGTGTCGGCGCACCTTGCCGCGGCGAGCTCGATGGCCAGCGGGATCCCTCCCAAACGGCGGCAGAGCTGCACCACGGCTCGGGCATCCGCCCCTCTCCTGGACCGCTGCGGCGCCACCCTGCGGCACGCGTCCCAGAACAGCTCGACCCCGGCCTCGCCCAACGGTTCGAGCCCCACCACGACCTCCCCCGGGACGTCCAGGGCGCTCCTGCTCGCCGCCAGCACCCGGACGTCCGGACACCGACCGATCACCGACTCGCAGACGCGAGCGCAGCCGTCCAGGACGTGCTCGCAGGCGTCCAGCACGAGCAGGATCCGCCGGTCCCCCAGGGCGGCGGCCAACCGGTCCGGGGTGACCGGGTCGGGGATCTCAACGCCCGCCGCCCGGGCCACGGCGAGCGCAACACCGCCCGGGTCATCCAGGCCCCCGAGCGGGCAGAGCCAGACCCCGTCCGGGTGCCTGCGGGCGGCCCGCCGGGCCACCTCCTCGACCAGACGCGTTTTGCCGATCCCGCCCAGGCCGGTGACGGTCACCAGCCTCGCGCGCTGCAGAGCCGACGACACGGCGGCCAGCGCGCTGCGGCGTCCTCTGAGAGGTCCAATGGCCGAGGGCACGTTCGTGGGGGCCGGAGTGGCATACGCACGCCGGACCGGGCGCAGGATGTCCACGAACGCCGACGCCGACGGCCTGCCCCGGGGGTCGGCGGCCAGGCCGGCGCGCATCGCGGCGTCCACGCGCCGGGCCTGGAGGCGGTCCATCCCCACCCACCGGGTGCGGACCCCGACCCGGGGCGGGAAGCCGGCGAGCAGGGCGTGGGTCGTCGCGGCCAGCCCGTAGACGTCCGCCGCCGGACCGTCCGGGACACCTCGCAGCACCTCCGGCGCCGCGTAACCCCAGGTGCCACGTCCACGGGATGGAGAACCGACCCGGTGCGAGTGGCCGAAGTCGACGAGGACCACACCGAGATCGGGGGTCAGCAGCACGTTGCGGGGCTTGACGTCCCCGTGCACGATCGAGGGATCGTGGGCGTGCAGGTGGTCCAGAGCCCAGGCGACGCGGGTCGCGATGTCCAGGATCTCGTCGACCCCGAGCCCGGTGTCTGCCCGCTCGGCGAGGTTGCGGCCCTTCACCCACTCTGTAGCCAGGTAGGCGTGCCTCCCGTCGACGACGGCCTCGCGGACGACGGGGAGGCCGGGATGTGGGCGCAGGTGGCGCAGGAGCTGCGCTTCGTCCTCCAGCCGAGCCCGGTCGCGCTCGTCGCGCACCTCCGACACCTTGACCGCCACCTTCTGCCCGGTGGCGACATCCCTGGACTCGTAGAGGCATCCTTCGCCGCCTCGGGCGACCACGCGGACAACCTCGTAGCGTTCGAGGAGAAGCCCGGAACTCACCCTTGTTGGTCGGACTCGCCTATCTCCGATAGCGAGAGCGCGCCCCGGCGGACCGCCTCGTTGGCCAGCTCGATCCGGCATCGATCCCCCCGGCCGGGGACCCCGAACTTGCGCACGAGCGAGCGGATGTGCTGACGGACGGCCGGCTCGGTGACGAACAGCCGCCGGGCGATCTCACCCGTCGTGGCCACGCGGTCGAAGATCGACCCTGTGTGCAAGGGACGGCAGAGCTCTACCAGGACGTCACGTTCCCTCGGCGTGAGCTTGGGCGGAGGTTCGCCGGCCCTCGTGGACGAGACATCGGCTCGGAGCTGTCCGTCGTAGAAGACCATCAGGGTCGAGCCGATCCTGATCTCGTCGCCCTCGCGCAGGGGACGCTCGGCCGTCAGTCGCTCGCGGTTGACATAGGTTCCGTTGCGCGAGGACATGTCCCGTACCGACCATCCGGCCCGGTAGCACTCGAACACGCAATGGACCCGCGAGACCTCACGATCCTCGACCAAGAGGTCGTTGTCCGGCGACTTGCCGACCGTGACCCGCTTCGTCTTGAGCGGAACGGTCTCGGCGCCGCCCACCGTCCAGACATCCAAGCGCGCATCCACCATGAAACCCTACACAATGGTCGCTCGGGGGCCGAGCGCGGATCGCGTCTCGATCGATCAGCGCTGGCTCCGGTACAGGAAGCTGTCGGTCCCCGCCGAGAGCGCGTTACCGCATGCGCGCCGAGGAGCCGGAGCCCGGCCGGGTGCTCGTGGAACGCGACCAGGACTCCTCGCTCGTCTGGACTGGCGTGCCCAGCGACGTCAGAGCGTGTCCACTCGGGTTGACTAGCGTACTCTTTCGTGTACACTTCTTGTATGGCCAAGACCGTTCCGGTGAAGGAGCTGCGCGCTGAGCTCGCTGAGATCCTCGATCACGTGGCGGACCGTCGAGAGCACGTGATCGTCACTCGCCATGGCCGACCCGCAGCAGCGATCGTCCCCATCGACGAATACGAGGCTCTCGAAGAGACCGCAGAGATCCTGTCGGACCCCGCCGCCATGCGTGCGATCCAGCGCGGGTTGGCCGATCTCAAAGCCGGCCGGGTCGCGAGGCTGGACGACGCTCGCTCGGATCTCGCCAAACGGAAGCGCGCCCGTCGAGGCTGATCTGTGGCTCGTGTCCTCTTCGCCCGATCCGCTCGGGCCCAGGTGGCAGCGCTCGATGTCCGGATCGCGGAAGCGGTGATCGATGCCGTAACGCTGCTCGAGGGCGACCCTGAAGTCGGGCATCGACTCCGAGGACGGCTCGAGGGCTTGTGGTCTCTCCGGCTGGGGAGCTACCGGCTGATCTACGAGATCCGCGACGCAGGCAAGACCGTCCGGGTCGTGGCGGTCCTTCACCGGTCGATCTCATACCGATCCGATCCTCGCTAGAGCCGCGCACCTACTACTTCCAACTCGCCACACCCACCGGCGGGGGCCAGGTCGTGTTCAACCTCGACCCGTTGGGCGTTACAGAACGGGTCTCGGTCAGCTCCAGATCAGTACTGCGATGCCGATCCCTGTGGTCCGATCCGGGCCGACACTGGCCTTGCCCCTGCCCTTCGAGGCCAACGTTCGCCTGACCCCTGGGCGGGAAGGATAGTCATGTTGTCAGCCGCGAAGGTCGGCGGAGAAGAGTGCCCCTGCTCGGAGACCAGATCGTTACGACCCTGGAGTGCATTCAAGTAGCTATACCAATGCTAAAGTAGCTACATGGCGACCGTCGGGATCCGAGAGTTGAAAAACAGCCTCAGCCGCTACCTGCATCGCGTGCGAAGGGGCGAGGTGATCGTCGTCACCGATCGCGGACAGCCGGTGGCGCGGATCATCCCGGCATGCATCCCCGAGCACATCGCGCGTTTGATCGCCGAGGGCAAGATCACCTGGTCGGGTGAGAGATTCGTTTCACCACGCAATCCCGTACGACCCGATCCCGGTGCTCCCCTCGCATCCGACATCATCAGCGAGGAACGCCGCTGAACGCCTACGTCGATGCGAGCGCCCTCATCAAGGCGTTCGTTCGAGAGGCAGACCACGACAACGTCGCAACCCTCATCGAAGGCGCATCGATCATCGCCACGTCCATCCTCGGGTACGTCGAATGCAGATCCGCGGTGGCGCGGCTGGCAAGTAAAGGCTACTTGAGCCGAGCGGCGGAACGCAGAGCGATGCAGGAGCTCGACGGCCGCTGGAGGGCGATCGCCCAGGTCGAACTCGATGATGGGATCCGTCGCAGAGCGGGAGACCTAACCCGCCAGTACGCTCTACGGGCATCCGACGCCGTACATCTCGCTTCGGCCCTGTCGATCGCAGAACGACCCAGCGAGTTCCAGTTCGCCTGCTGGGACGCGCGCCTGTGGGACGCGGCCGCCGCAGTGCGGTTTCAGATGGTGCCCACTACACGCCCCTGATCGCGGCTCACTTATCTGGCTTGGGACCCAGGGCCCGGTCTGGCGCTCTGTGGTGGCCTCCCACTCGCTTCGTGAAGGTGCACGAGGAAACCCTCCGCGGGTTGGCGGGCGTCCTCGAAAGCTGACCTCGACTCCGGCGATCCACCGCATGCGCGCCGGCTGCGATGACCGGGACGGCCGCGTCCCGCATCGGCCACGCCCTCGCGGAGGAAGGCCGCCGCGCGGCGGCGAAGCGATCCCGTACAGGCCGTGCAGCTTGCATCAGCCGTCTTCAAACACGAGGGCGTCACCGAGCTCTGGGACGTGGTCTGCGTCACGGCGAACAACAGTTGGGGAGACCCCGTGCGCGAGGCCGTCATCTGCGAGCCGCTGCGGACCCCGATCGGACGGTTCGGCAGCATGTTCCGCGAACTTCCGGCGGCGGCCCTCGCCGCGACCGTGATCCGTGCGCTCATCGAGCGCACTGGGCTCGAACCCGGTGCCGTAGACGACGTCATCTTCGGCCAGTGCTACCCGAACGGGGAAGCCCGGCCATCGGACGCGCCGCCGCCCTCGACACCGGGCTCCCGAATCTCCGTCCCCGGCCTCCAGAGCGACCGCCGATGCGGCTCGGGCCCTCCAGGTCGTGATCGACGCGGCCCTGCGGGTGCAGACGGGCGCGGCCGAGGTCGTGATCGCGGGGGGAGCCGAGAGCATGAGCCAGGCCGAGTTGTACGCCCTCAGCATGCGCTGGGGCGTACGCGGGGACGGCGATCCAGCTCGTCGACCGCCTCGCCGTCGAGTCCCACCGCCGCGCCGTCGCCGCACAGCAGGACGCCGGTTCCCTGAGGAGATCGTCCCCGTCGAGGTGCGCGGCCGCAACGGAACCGTCACAGCGCTCGACAAAGACGAGCATCCCCGACCCGACACCGACCATGAGACCCTCGCGGGCCTGCGTCCGACCACCGAGGAGTACGCGGGGCTGCTCGTGGAGATCGCGGAAGCGCCTGGAGGAGGCGTCGTGGAGCCGGAGGTGCGCGTGGTCGACGCCCGGGCCACGAGGACAAGCGCATCCTTGAGCTCGCGCTCGCAGCCGGTACCGACCTCATCGACTCGGCGGCCGAGGACCTCACGGGAATGTCACCGTGGCGCAGTATCTTTGTCCTTTTGCCCCGCGAGTTCAGCAGCCGCGGGGACGCAGCGCCGCGCCGCCCAGCGACGGCGTTAGTCGTTAGACTTGGGAGATGGACTGGCCGTTGTTACGGGCGGTCCCCGAGGGGGATCGGCGGGAGATCTTGTCGCGGGCGCGCCGACGGAAATTCGCACGCGGGGAGATCCTCTTCCACGAGGGAGACCCAGCCGACAGCCTCCACATCATCTCCCGAGGACGGGTCGCAATCGGGTCGAGCACGGCCCTGGGTGACGTCGCAACGTTCGCGATCCTCGGCCCGGGGGAGGCCTTTGGAGAGCTCGCGCTCCTCCGTAAGGAGGCACACCGTACGGCCAGCGCCACCGCCCTCGAACCGACCGAGACACACAGCATCTACCGAACCGACTTCGAGGAGCTGCGCCGCAGCCATCCACAGGTGGAGCGTTTCCTCACCGAGGTGCTGGCCCAGCGGGTGGAGCGGTTGTCCGCCCACCTCCTCGAGGCTCTCTACGTACCCGTTGGCAAACGGGTGCTCCGCCGACTACACGCGCTCGCCGATACCTACGGGGTCGGCAAGGTGGGGACGGTGATCCCGCTCACCCAGGACGACCTCGCCAGCCTGGCGGGAACCTCTCGACCGACCGCGAACCGGATCATCCGGGAGGCCGAGGACGAGGGCCTGCTCACCCTCGGGCGCCGTCGCATCACGATCCTCGACCCGGACCGTCTCGCGAAGAAGGCCCGCTGATTCGCAGGCCGTCGGCGCCTCACTGCCCCGCACGATTGGTGGAAGATGCCCCGAAGTCGGGTAAGGCTTCTTGGCGTCAGCCAAGCCGACGACGACGTACAGAATCAGGCGGCGGTTCGCGCTCGCCTCCACTGCTGCAGGCGTCATCAACCTCGGCTCTAACGCACCACACTGCAGACCGTCTGTCACCGACCTGACACGGTGTCGAAGGGGCGACCGTACCGGGCCCCCGGCGGATTGCCGGGGGCCCGACTGGGAGGGATGAGCCGTGACGGCTACGGGACGTCGCGGTCGAGGGCTCGGACGGCGGGGGCGTCGTCCTCGCTACCTTGGTACTCGTCGTCGCCACCGAAGATGGCGGTGTAGCCACCTCCGATCACGGCGCTCGCGACCGGGCCCACTGCGCTACAGGTGGCGACCCCGTTCTCGTCGGTCTGCGCTGCGCAGACCTCGAGCTGCGATCCCGTGACCGGGTCGTCGGTGTAGAACTCGACGGTACGGCCCGCGAGCGGATCGCGGGTGAGCATCTCGGTCAGCTTCGCCTCGAGCCTGAGGCCTCCCTCACCCGCATCGACGTCCACCAGCGGCTGCGCCTCGAGGATCGAGAGAAGCTTGGCGCCGGGCCGGCAGTGAACAGCGGGGTTCGGAACCGTCCCGACGACCAGGTTGTCGACGAAGACGCCCGAGTCCCAGATCCGGTCGCCCTGGTCGAAGATCGACAGATAGAGCGAGTTGTTGCCCGGCCGGAGCCCGTTGTTGTTCCCGCTCGGAATAGGCGTGGCGGCCCGCAAGAGCGGGATCGCTCCTCCGTAGGTGGTACCGACGGAATGCTTGGGGTCCATTCCCGTAAACCCCGTCGTGTTGATGCTGATGACCTCGCCCTCGGCGTCGAAGGCGAAGTTGTCTGGCGCCGAGATCGTGCTGCTGCTGGTCGACCACGTCGACATGTTCAGCTCGGCGATGAACGCGTCGTTATACACGCTGCCGAGCCAGTCTGGGTATTCCTGAGAAAGGAACTGAAAGTCGAAACGCAAGCAGTTCTGTCCGGGTGCGACGTCGAGATCGACGCGGAGGATCGTGACGTCAAAGTCGGTGTTCCCCCGAACGTTCTCCCCGCCGAGGTCGGCGCCGGGGATGCCGTAGTTCCTTTCCTTTGGAACGTAGTTGACGTCCCCGGTCGTGAGGATCGCGAACTCCCCGTCGTGTGTCGGAAAGTACGTGAACGGTTGGCTCGACACCCCGTGAGGCGTCCCGGACGGAGGCAGCGCCACGAACGACGCGGCCGCAAGCCTCGCCGTATCCCGCATCATGGCGCGTGCGAGCTGCTCGGCGTCGCTCGTGGGCGCGAGCTGGGCATGCGCCGGCGCGCCGAGCGCCACGAAGAGGACCGGGACGACCGTGAGGACGGCCGCGACACGTCGGATCGCCGATCGGCAACGGTGCTGGTTAGTCGGTGTCATTGCAGGATCCCTCCTTCTCGCCCTTCGACTTGCTCCGATCACCCGAGATGACCGGTTACGTGTCCGACCATAGATGTGACGAATGAGGGGGACCGCTACGTGAATGACGGACGCAGTGTGCTGGCGATGACACTTCGAGCGGCCGGCCGGCGCGGTCGGAGCAGCGTCAGCCCGGACGCAGGAGCCCGATCCCGCCCGGGGCTACCCTCAAAGATGGCCACGTATCCCTCATTCGTCGCGACGACGTATCCCGGGCTACTCACCAATCGCGATAGGGCGACCCGGTGAAGACGGCCAGCAGCAGCGCGCCAGTCGCGATCACAGCGATGCGCTGACCCGGCCTCCCTGCGTCGGTCTCTCCTCGAGGGCCGGCGAGGTCTCGACCGGAGCACCACATTCCGTCCTTAGCGCAAGCGGGGGCAAGGGCCTCACTGCACTCGGAGCAGGAGTTCGTATTGTTCATCCCCAAGCCGGTCCGACCGCCAGCATAGATGCCTCCCTCAACGCCGCCGACAATGGGGTCCACCTCCAAAGACGGCGGCAGACAGAAAGCCGTGGCCGAGCGAGAGTCGAAGTGGAGTCACCGGGTCACCGCAATCCTGCCGTTCGGCTCCCGTTGCTCGAGCCGGGCGGCTTGCTTGGCGATCCGACGCTGAAGCGGGCTGGGGAGAGCGTGCAGAGCAGCCTCCACGCTCACCGTCGCGCGCTCCACGCCGTCCGCCGAGCATTCCACACGCGACATCGTCTCTTCGAGACGCTGGAGGATCCGGTGCGCGTCCCGGACGATCTCCAACAGATCAACGACCGTCCGAGACGCCGATGTCACGAACGGAACATGCCGACCGGCAAGACGGACCCCCCCGGCTGGACGAGCCTTCCCGGCCTCAGCCCGCTGCACCCAATCGAGCCATCCATTCGTCACACCCATGATCTTCTCCTTGCTCGCAGGCAGTCGTGACGTGAAACCTAGATGTCTCCGGGTTGAGCAACCATCAGCGGGATGAAGTTCTGAACGTGCTCGCAGTGACATACCTTGTCCGGGCACGAGAAGCCATGTGAGGGACCCCGAAGGGCCCCTCACTCTGGGTGCGCGAAGGCGACCTCAAGCGGTCTCTGCGCTCGCTGCGAGCCCCAGGACGCCTGCAATTGCCAGCGGGACCGCCGGCAGCAGACTCAGGATGTGGACCTGGAGCACGACGAGGAACGTGACCGCGCTGGCGATCATGAGGATCCCGCCGAACGCCGGCTTGCTCTTGACGACCGCCGCACCGACGATCGCCGCCACGGGTACCCCGAGGCTGAGAGCCTGAACGGCTGCGGCCCCATCGGCCCCGGACGCTCCACCGATCTGACCGATGGTGAAGCCCAGCAGCCCGATGAAGAGGGCGAAGATACCCCCGATGATCCCGACAGCCATTGCACCTGACCTCATAGTTCCCTCCTTTTCCCGGACGCGATCCCGCGTGCATCGAACCGTCCAGCCGACTGTACGGAGACGGCGTGGAGCGGACCATGCCGGAGGAAACGAACAGAGTGTCTGCTCGCAGACAGAGCTACGCGTCCCCTCCATTGCCCCGAAAGGAGAGCTGCATACGGAGGCGCAACCAACCTCTGTGTCGCGACGCGAACAGTTCTATCGTCACCGTCCGAACGGTACCGGGATTCCGTGTCCCGTTACCTTCGTGGCAGTTCGCAATCAACGCGTACGGAATCAGGAGGTGACGCAGAATGAAGTGCACAGGTCTTCGTGTCGAGCCAGAGTTGCGTTGTCGACGACTGCTCGGAGCCATCGGGACAGTCAGTCTCTTGGCTACTGCATTGGTCGTTGGTTCGAGGGGCGCAGCCGCCTCCACCGAGCCTGTGCCGTGTCCCGACAAGCCACCGGTCGCGCTCACCTACGGGCAGACCGTAGAGTGCGTCATCGCTGCGGAAGGGGAGGAGCAGCAGTATCGGTTCGAGGCCTCCCGCTTCGACCGGATCGTCATCCGGATGAGCACGGCCACGACCGGGAACCGGATCCGGCCACGGGTGGTCCTCCACGATCCAACCGGTGCGAGGGTAGCTGACATTTCGGCCGAACGAAGCTGCACTTTCTGGAGTGGCTGTTCGACCGCTGTGAGCCTCGACCACACGGAATTGCTGATGCGGACGGGAACGTACACGCTGGTGGCAACAACGGCGTTTGGGGGCGATCCGACGGGCGGGTATTTCCTCCAGGTTCAGAGAGCAACGAGTCCACCCGTCTGGGCCACACCGATCCCCCCAGACACAACCCTCTCTGGGTTCGTTCACACGCCGGCGGATCTCAGCACCTACACCATCTTCGTCGAGGACGAGCAGAAGCGGGCCCGAGTGAGGGCAATGGCGGACGGAGGGCAACCAGACGTCGGTCGGTTATGGATACGAGTGTTCAACCCGCGCGGCGATCTTCGCTGTTCGGATTCCCGGGGAGAGGTGTCCTCGTGCGATCTTGTCGATCCCGGATATCACACCGTGATCGTGAGTACGGGCACGTGGTCTGGGGCAAGAGGCGGCTACACGGTCACGTTCAGTTGCCTCTCCTCCCCCTGCCCTGAACCGGACACTTCGCCACCGTCGATCGACGGTATTCACATCCCGCCCGCGAACGAGCACGGTTGGAACAACACAAGCGTGGATGTCCGGTGGGAGGTTGGGCCGAAAGGCAAGATCGCGTTCACCCACGGGTGCGAGCCCAGCTCCCTATCGCACGAGACGGAAGGGACGACCGAGACGTGTGTCGCGACGACGTGGGCGGGTGTGACCGCGACCGCTGATGTGACCGTGCGAATCGATGCGACCCCACCGCGGATCGGTGTATGGCACCAGGCACCACCCCCCAACCCCGAGGGGTGGAACAACACCGACGTGACGGTGACGTGGTGGTGCGACGACACGCTCTCCGGCGTAGAGGACCGGTTCGTCGATCGGACGATCACGAGCGAAGGGGGTAACCTCAACGCCACCGGCACCTGCCGCGACCTCGCGGGGAACTCGGCGAGCCACACGCAGGGCGGGATCTACATCGACAAGACGCCTCCGAACGTCTCGATGCAGACGATGAACGGGAGCCTCTTCGTTGGTAGCGCGGCGCTCGAGGCGCACGCCTCCGACGAGCTGTCCGAAGTGCGCAGCCTCTGCTTCGAGGTCCGGGAAGTTGCCGGCGAGGAGCTCGGCTGCCACACGGCGACACAAGATTCTGGAGACACCTGGGCAGCCGATGTTGCGCTCGGAACCGGGTTCTACGAGGTTGCGGCGCGTGCCACTGACCGAGCCGACAATGAGAGCCTGAGCAATCCGATCACGATCGTCGTTGCCGGCGGATAACCGACTCCGAAAGCGAAGTGGATACAAGGTGGAAACGGATCGGGAGCCCGGCCGATGGGGGGAACGGCGCCCGATCCTTTCCACCAGCCGTCGTCGCGGCGGGGTCACAGAGCCGCCTGCTCCGGCCCACGGGACCAGCGTGGGAAGGAAGACGGTCTCTGGTAGCGAAGGTTGGTACATGGTGCGACATACGCAACAAGTGGGGTGGGCAATGAGCTGCTATCTTCGACAAGCCGCAATGGTGCTCTCAGCCGTCTTGGTAGCGGCTATCGTTCTGGGCGGCGCGACGTCCAACGCGGCTGCACGGTCCACGAAGATCGTTTCCTTGAGTTCAACCGGCCAGATCGGTGATGGTCCGAGCGGCGGACCGGAACTCGCACCTGCCCTCTCCAGCGATGGCCGCTACGTGAGCTTCACCTCCGCCGCGTCGAACCTGGTTCCAGACATCACGAACAACGTCCTCGACGTCTTCGTTCGAGATGAGGTGAAGGGAACGACCACCCGGGTCTCGGTGGATTCCCTCGGCCGCGAAGCCAACGACGAGAGCCGCCGCTCCGCGATATCCGCCGACGGCCGTTACGTCGCTTTCGAGTCGCAGGCATCCAACCTGGTTCCCGGAGACACGAACTTCGCGCGGGACATCTTCGTCCACGATCTGGTCACGCGCCAGACCACTCGAGTCTCCCTCTCCTCAGACGGGGAGCAAGGAAACGGATCAAGCATGTGGCCTTCGATCTCCGCCGACGGCCGCTACGTCGCGTTCATGTCGTGGGCCACAAACCTCGTCCCGGGCGACACGAACGGTGTTCCAGACATCTTCGTCCACGATCGAGAGACCACAGAGACGACGAGAGTGTCTGTGGGCATCGGCGGGATCAAGGCCAATGCGGGTAGCTTCGCCCCCTCGATCTCGGGCGACGGCCGCCACGTCGCCTTCGAGTCCCGCGCCACGAATCTTGTCCCCGACGACACGAACGACAGCTCAGACGTATTCGTCCGGGATCTCGAAGCCGGCACGACGGTACGCGTCTCGGTGGACGGCGATGGTGAGGAGGGGAACGATCACAGCCAGACTCCCGCCATCTCCGGCGACGGCCGGTTCGTGGCCTTCGAGTCCCTCGCATCGAACCTCGTTCCCGACGACACCAACGGCACCTGGGACGTGCTCGTCCACGACTTGGAGGTCGGCAACACGGTGCGCGTCTCGGTCGGTACCGACGGGACGGAGGGCAACGCCGCCAGCGTCTTCCCGGCCATCTCGGCCAACGGCAGTACGGTCGCCTTCGCGTCGGCCGCCACCAACCTTGTCGACGGCGACACCAACGACGCATGGGACGTGTTCCTCCACGATCTCGGGCTGGGCACGACCACTCGTGCCTCGGTGAGCTCAGAGGGCATGCAGGGCAACGCCGATAGCGTGGCGCCTGCGTTGGGAGCCGATAGCAGCTTGGTGGCTTTCGCCTCCGATGCCACGAATCTCGTGCCTGAGGACACCCGCGGTCTGATCCAGATCTACACGCATGCTCCCGAGACGATCTGCCCCGACGGAACCCGTCCGGCGGGGCCCGTCTCCGGACTCATCCACGAGGAGATCGGTCCGGCGGCTGAACCGGCACGACCCGCATTGCATCAACTGAACTGCAACGTCTTGGTTCCTGCGGGGTTGTGATGATGCGAGCTCTCCAGAGCCCGAGGCGATCGCCGTGCACCATGGAAGGGCGTCCACAGAAGCGCCCGGCCGCGGCACTCCTCTTGGGCCTCCTCATCGGCGTGATGCCTACCACAGCGGGCGAGGCGGCCGTCCTCGGACAGACGACCCGCGTATCGCTCTCCTCTTCGGAGGCGGAGGGGAACGGGGTGAGCTCACAGCCGTCGATCTCAGCCGACGGCCGTTTCGTGGCCTTCTCCTCGCAGGCGTCCAGTCTCGTGCCCGGAGACACCAACGGCGTCGGCGACATCTTCGTCCACGACCGCCAGACCCGCGAGACCGAACGCGTCTCCGTCTCCTCCACCAGGGAGGAGGCGAACGGACTCAGCCGGTGGCCCGCCATCTCCGGTGATGGCCAGTTTGTGGCCTTCTACTCCGAGGCGTCCAACCTCGTGCCCGGAGACACCAACGGCGTCGGCGACATCTTCGTCCACGACCGCCAGACCGGCGAGACCGAACGCGTCTCCGTCTCCTCCGCAGGGGAGGAGGCAAGCGGGTTCAGTCTCCGGCCCACCATCTCGGGCGACGGTCGCTTGGTCGCGTTCGACTCATTCGCGTCGAACCTCGTGCCGGACGACACCAATGGCGTGCCGGATATCTTCGTCCGCGATCGGGTGTCGGGAGTGACGACACGTGTCTCTGTCTCGTCTGCGGGCGCTCAGGGCAACGGGCCGAGCTTCGCACCTTCGATCTCCGGCGACGGTCGCTACGTGGCGTTCGAGTCAGATGCCTCGAACCTCGTCGAAGGAGCTACGAACGGCCGGGCCGACGTGTTCGTGCACGACCGAGTGACGGGACAGACGGAGCGGGTGTCGGTGTCTTTCACCGGCGATGAGGGACAGGGGCACTCTCGGGCCCCGGCGATCTCCGAGGACGGACGCCTCGTGGCCTTCCAGTCCTTCGCCCCCAACCTCGTCCCCGACGACCGCAACCGCGAAACCGACATCTTCCTACGCGACCGCAACACCGCGGAGACCACCCGGGTCTCCGTGTCCTCCACCGGAGAGGAGGCCAATCGGCCGAGCTTCGCGCCTTCCACCTCCGGGGACGGAAGGTACGTCGCGTTCGAATCGGGCGCATCGAACCTCGTACCCGAGACCAGCAGCGGCACGGATGTCTTCGTGTACGACCGCGTCACGGGGCAGACGAGGCTCGCATCGGTCTCCTTCACCGGGGGCGCAGCCGACGCACCCAGCACGTCCCCGTCGATCGCCGGCAACGCGTCCAATGTTGCCTTTGCCTCAGGCGCGTCAAACCTCGTCGACGACGACGGGAATGATGTGCCGGACGCGTTCGTCCACACCCTCACGGGTCAGTATTTCGCTCTGGGGGACGGCATCGCCGCCGGCCTCGGGCTCCCGGGAGCATCCGGCGAGTGCAGGCAAAGCCCGGCGGCTTATCCCTTCCGTGTCGCCGACCTCGTGACGGGTATCGAGGAACTCCACCATCTTGCGTGCGCCGGAGCCACAACTGACGACCTCGACGGGCAGGTGAACCAGGTCCTCGCGTTGCGAGACGTGCTGCGACCGGCTCTGGTGTCGATCACCGTGGGGCTCGAGGATCTCGGGTTGAGCACACCAATCGAACAGCGGGAGATCCTCTGCGAGAAACCGGACGGGCAGTTCCGACAGGATGCGGTGGGCAGCGACGGCACCGGCGGGATCGTGGGCCGAATTCGCGAGAACGTCCGGGAGGCCTTGGGACGCCTGCTCGCAGATCCCGCCATCTCGGTCGTGGTTTCCGAGCTGTACCAGCCGTTCAACGCCCACCCGTCGTATCTCGACGACTACGACGTCGTCGGGGGCCGAGCGTTCCCTTGCGACGGCGAGTACCCGGCTTCGCGGCGAACCCACAAGGCGCAGGAACGCGCCGAATTCCTCGTCTCCCACGTGAACGACGCTCTCCTCGGTGTCGCAACCAGTCTTTCGGAAGCCGAGCGCAGACGGTTCCGAGTCGCGCCCATCCAACGCGTCTTCGAGGGACGTGAGGCTGCACGCCCGAACTGCGGAGCGAGAGAGCCCGAGGTCACGCAGACGTGGATCCAGCACCCCGGCGCCGGCGCGTCCGAGGGAGCGTGTCTGTATCCGAACCTCCAAGGGGCTCTGATCATCGGAGCCTCACTGACGGGCGCCGTGCCCACTGGAGCGCCACCCGCGGACGAAGAGCCTCCTACGATCTCCTTCCACGAGCCCACGAACCCGGTCCGTCTCGGGGACGCAGGGCAGCTCACCTTCGGGTACCGCGACTCGGTGAGCGGACGCGTCCTCGACGAGGGCTCAGGGGTTGCCTCACTGACCTTGACCTTCAACTGGCAACCGGCTGCGGAATCAGGTCTCGCCCTCCCGTGGAGCCCGTTCGAGCTGAACCCCGAGATGAACTGCCAGCCGCACCGCCGAAGCTGTCGGTTCGACGTCCCTGTGCCCGAGATACCGGGGGTTTGGGTGGTGGGGGCCGAGGCTACAGACCTTTCCGGAAACGTAGGACGTGCAGAGACGACCATCGTGGTCGTTTAAGCCGAAGGGGGGAACTAAGATGAGACCGACTCAGCGCCCAATCGCCAGCCTGGTTACTCTTGTTCTGTTGGCAGGGATCGGTGCCATACCAACTCCGGTCGTATTCGCAGAGATCGATCCTGCACCGACTCCTGCACTGACGACGCAATCCGATCCGACGCCCGAGCCGACCCCAACTCCCACGCCGACGCCCGAGCCGACCCCCACTCCCACGCCGGTTTGCGACGGGATCTTCGAAGACACAACATGGACGCGGTCTGCCAGCCCCATCGCCGTCACCAACTGCATTGTTGTCTTCCCCGACAACACCCTCACCGTCGAACCGGGCGTCACGGTGCTCCTCAGCCCCGGAACCCACATCGAGATCCGCGGTAGCACCCTCAACGCCATCGGCACAGAAGACGACCCCATCACCTTCACCTCGGCCAACCCACCAGAGAAATGGGGGCATGAATGGCAGGGTGGTATCCGGACGACCAACGAAGGAATCGTAACGATCCACGAGGCACGCTTCTCTCATGCAGAAAGGGCCCTGTCTCTAAATGGGACAGATTGGCCAGACCGTCACAGCGTGTCGAACTCTGCAGTCACAGACAGCGATGTTGGTGTGACAGGATCAGATTTTACCATCCGAAATTCCACCTTCCAGCAGACCATTCACGCTGTCAGCCATCCCGGTTTTGGGCGCGTGGTGGAGGTCTATGATTCTACGTTCACAGACAATACAACTGCAATAAGTGGGGGCCCGGCTAACGTTTACGACTCGCGTTTCGAGAAGAATCAGAGAGCTATCAGCTTACCTGGTGGCGGAACCATCAACCGAAACACTTTCGAGGAAAATCAGACCGCTATCGATCTAGGTGGTGGTGGAACCATCAAACGAAACACCATCATAGACAACGGGATGGGAATATCCATCAACTACGGTAGCGTTACCCACAACCAGATCGTCGGGAACGAAGTCGGGATCGAGACTTGGGAGGCTTCCATCGAGCGGAACGAGATCCACGGCAATACCGAGTTCAACGCCGTCAATCGCGGCTCCGACAACATCTCGGCCCCCCACAACTGGT
>CAZLKN010000034.1:20399-32283 GCA_964560135.1 uncultured Actinomycetes bacterium
CAGACACCACCTGCACCCTCTCCCTCACCTTCACACCCACCTCCCCCGGAGCAAAAAACGCCTCCATCCACATCCCCTCCAACGACCCCGACCAACCCAACCTCACCGTCCCCATCACCGGCACCGGAATCCCCGACACCACACCACCAACCTCCAGCTTCCACACGTCACACGACGAGGTTCGGCTCAACACACCGGTCATCACGCACGAGGTCACAGGTGCGACATTCGACGACCTGAGCGGCGTCGTGAGCGTTACCGTCACGTACACGCCGCTCGTCGGCGATCGGTGCGGCGTCCTTGAGGAGGACGGAGGATGCAGCAAGCAGGCGACCCTAACCTCCTGCTCCTTCGACCGGCGACACTGCGAGTGGACCGTCGAGCTCCCAGATCTCCCCGGCATCTACACGGCCAACGCGCGCGGCACCGACCACGCCCAAAACACCGAGGATCCGGGGCCGACCATCAGAATCTTCGTCGTCTCCACCATCCTCTGAAAGAACTCAAGCTTTTCGTCGCTCCCGGAAGCCCTTCCACCTGTGGCAAGGTGGAAGGGTCGTAGAATGTGCCCGAAGCGAGACGAATCCCGGGACGTGGGGGATGCGACGGATCATCCGCGCAGGAAGCCGGTCTCTCGGGGCGGTGGCGTACAACGGAGATCGGATCCGACTGCGCGTCCCCGAACGCCCCGGAAGAGGCCGTATGCACGACAAGGTCCCGCCGGTTTCTCCAACACTTGATCCCGGCCTTCGAGCCGCTGCCTGCGCTAGCCTCTCGTCACGGAGCCCATACTGCACACCCCTCCCCTGGGAGATCCGATGAGTCTGGTCGAAGCGCCGAACCCGGATCTGCCACAAGGGACCATCACGTTTCTTCTGACCGACATCGAGGGCTCGGCCCGTATCTGGGAGAGCAGCCCCTCGGAGATGATGCGTGCGATCGCACGCCATCATGCGATCTTCGAAGAATCGGTGGGCGCGCACTTGGGGCATCTCCCACGTGATCAGGGTGAGGGAGATGGCCGCTGCGCCGTCCTCTCCCGTGCTACTGATGCAGCCGAGTGCGCGGTGGCCATTCAGCGCGCGCTCGCGGCCGAGCCGTGGCCGACACCCACCCCCATTCGGGTTCGCATGGGGTTGCACACTGGGGAGGCCGAGACCCGAGAGGGAAACTATTTTGGATCGGCCGTGAACCGCTGCGGACGACTCCGTTCGCTCGGGCATGGAGGGCAGATTCTGGTGTCCGAGACCACGGCTTACCTCGTTCAGGACTCGCTCCCGGAGGGGGCTTGGCTCATCGACCTCGGACTTCATCGCTTGCGCGACTTCGACCGCCCCGAGCATGTGTTCCAGCTGAACCACAAGGATTTGCCGACCGAGTTCCCACCGCTTCATTCCCTTGAGGTGATCCCAAACAACCTGCCCTTGCAGATGTCCAGCTTGGTGGGCCGCGATGAGGAGCGAGCCGGTTTACCGAAACTGCTCGCGGAATCTCGTCTGGTCACGTTGACCGGACCCGGAGGTGTCGGCAAGACAAGACTCGCGCTCACGGTCGCCTCCGCGATCTTCGACCTCCACCCCGACGGCGTGTGGCTGGCCGACTTGGGTCCGGTGAACCAGCCGGAGCTGGTGCCCTCGGTACTCGCAAGTACCTTGGGCATGAGGGAAGAGCCGGGTCGTGACATCCTTCACTCGCTTCGGCAAGCCCTGGTCGCCAAGCACGTCCTGATTCTCCTCGACGGCTGCGAGCACCTTCTCGATAGCTGCGCGGAAACCGTCGCCACCCTTCTGAGATCCTGCGAGGGATTGACCGTGATGGCCACTAGCCGGGAGCCTTTGGGCGTCCCCGGAGAAGCTGTGTATCGGCTGGAGCCCCTGCGTGTTCCCAGCGAGGAAGTAACGCAGGCCGAGGCCCTGCTAGAGTACGAAGCCGTCCGGCTGTTCGTGGAGCGGGCTCGCCTCGCTAAGACCGACTTCGCGCCGTCCGACGAGGGATTGGCCGCCGTCGCACAGATCTGCCGCCGCCTCGATGGAATTCCACTGGCCCTTGAGCTCGGTGCTGCGCGAGTACGCACCTTCACTCCACAGCAGATTCTCACAAGGCTCGACGACCGTTTTCGGCTGCTCAGCGGCGGAGACCGGACTGCGCTAGCCCGGCAGCAAACGCTTCGCGCTTTGATCGACTGGAGTTACGACATCCTCTCCCCACCGGAGCAGGCGCTTCTGCGACGGCTGTCCGCGTTCGCCGGAGGCTGCTTCATTGAAGCAGCCGAGGAAGTGTGCGACGCGCAGGATCTCCCCAATGCGGACGTTCTCGACTCCTTCCCGCGACTCGTGGACAAGTCACTGCTCGCGGTGGAGGAGTACGCAGGCGAGAGCAGGTACAGCATGCTGGAGACGATTCGCGATTACGCGCACGAGAGGCTCGTCGAGGCGGGGGAAGAGTCTCAGATCCGAGAGCGCCATCTGAGATGGTTCCTCCATTTTGCAGCGAGCGCGGAGCGCGAACTCCACGGCTCGAACCAAGGCAAATGGCTCGATCGTCTCGAGGTCGAGCACGACAACCTGCGTACTGCTCTCTCCTGGAGCATCTCCACACGATCTAATGAAGCTGCTTCCCGTATGGCGACCGCGCTCGCTCCCTTCTGGATCACTCGCGGCTATCTGAGCGAGGGACGTACCTGGACAGCACGAATCCTCGAGATGGCAGAGGAAGACCCCGATCTACGCGCGAAGGTGCTGAACACGGGTGGAGCGTTGGCTTGGTACCAAGGGGACTATCCCGTGGCCCGCTGTCTGTACGAGGAGGCACTCGGCATACGACGAGAGCTGCATGACCAAAAGGGAGTGGCGGAGCTTATCAACAACCTCGGAATCCTCGCGCACGAGGTTCGAGATTACGAGGAGGCTGAAGCCCTCTACCAGGAAAGTCTCTTGCTGCGGCGAGAGCTTGGTAGCGAGCGGAGCATCGCTGAGGTGTTGTCTAACCTCGGCACGCTGGCCGCAGATCGAGGGGAGTACCAGCGGGCGCGAACCCTGCTCGCTGAGGCGCTTGGGATCTACGAGACCCTCGGCGACCGCCTCAGCGCCGCGAGCTGCTTTGCGAATCTCGGCGTGGTCGCCGACCGCGAAGGAGCGTACGACGACGCCCGTCGACGGTACGAGCAGGCTCTCGAGGTCAGACGAGAGCTAGGTGATCTCTGGGGGGTGGCGAACTCTCTGGGAAACCTCGGCGAGGCCTCGTGCAGTCTCGGCGACCTCGAGGGCGCGCGATCCCTGTTCGAAGAGGCACGAAGGATCCAGGAGGAACTCGGGGATCGCGCAGGCATAGCGCACTCGCTTCACGGACTCGGAACGACTGCCCGACAGTCCGGAGAGATCCAGCGCGCACACGAGCTCTTGGCCGAGGCCTTGCACATTCACCGGGACCTCGAGGACAAGGAAGGCATGGCATCGTGCCTCGAGGAACTCGGCCTACTTGCGGCCGAGAGCGACGGCGTCGCAGGCGTTCGTTTGCTCGCTGCGGCACACAACCTCCGCGAGATCGCACACATCCCACAGCACGGTCTCCCGCGCGACCGTCACGAACGAGCGCTCCACGCTCTTCGTTCCCGCCTAGGCGAAGACGCCTTCGCGACAGCGTGGACAAAGGCAATGGCGATCGGACCCGAAGAGGTCATGGGCACTGCTCTCTGCGAACCCACCTAAACGCGAATCCACCGTTTGGACGGTGTCTCGGCTTCATTCTGCGCCCTATGGGTGTTGAATGGCACCGAGGGGCTCGAGGAGGATGCCTTCGAGGAGATGGGCGGGGGCCGGGCGGTCGAGAACCCGCTATACTGTCACTCGCGACGCGGGGTGGAGCAGTCAGGTAGCTCGCCGGGCTCATAACCCGGAGGTCGTAGGTTCAAATCCTACCCCCGCTACTGGAAAGGGCCTCGTCAGAGGCCCTTTCTTCATGTTCTCCGGCATCAGCCTGGGACACTTTGGGACAGCGTTGGGACAGCGGACTGTCCCAGAAGGCCGTGTCGGCAGCACCCCCTATGATACGAACATCTGTTCGATACAAGGGGGTGTTCGCATGGTGGAGGAAGCGCTGCCGGCGGGAATCCATCGCCACGGCCGGAGGTACCGCGTCCAGAAGATGGTGGACGGCACGCTGGTCAGGCGGGGGTTCGCCACGCTCGAGGAAGCAGAGGCATTCCTCGAGCAACTCCGAGAGCGGGTCCGCGATCGGGACGCGCCGGCCATTCCCGATGTCCTCACCGTCATGGACGTCGTCCGCACGTGGTGGCTCGGCCCCCTCATCGATGGAGAGCACCGAGGTGGGCACCGCCGGCGCGTGGCCTCCCGGACGGCTCGCGACTACCAGCAGTACATCGACCGCTACATCTCGCAGATCGGCGGCGAACCGGTGGCCGGCTACACGCGCAACCCCGCGCTCCTCAAGCTCTTCTACGACTCGCTGCCCAACCGCATGGCGTGGCACGTCCACGGTGTGCTCCGACTGGCCTTCAAAGAGGCGGTGGCGCGCGGACACATGGAGCGCAACCCGTGTCTGGCCGAGAGCCCCGCCCGCCGCAAGCGCACCCGGCGGCTCACGCCGTCCAGGCCCGAGGTGGACAGGATCATCACCACCGCCGAGGACGAAGACGCGCGATGGGGGCTGTTCGTCTACCTGACCGCCACGCTCGGCACGCGATGCGGGGAGACCTGTGCGCTGTGTTCAGAGGACTTCGACGAGGCCGCCCACACCGTCCACATCGAGCGGGCGGTGAGCAAGACCGCCGGTGGCCCCATCCTGAAGGAACCGAAGAAGGGCGAGCCGCGCGACCTGTTCATCGACGACCCCGACTTCTGGGGCTACGTCCGCCCCGCGCTCCGCGAACCGGGGTTCCTCTTCCCAGGGTTTCACCGCGACGAGCAGCACAAGGGCGCCGGTGCGCAACCCAAGCCGTGGCATCCCGACCACGCGCAGGCCCGGTTCAGGAAGATGATCCGCAGCCTCGGCCTCCCGCCCTACACCCTGCACTCGCTCCGGCACTTCGTGGCCACGCAATTGCTGATCGAGGGCCAGCCGGTCAACCAGGTGGCCGAGTTCCTCGGCCACACCCCGCAGATGACGCTGATGCTCTACGGCCGGCACCTCGATCGCGAGGCGATGCGCCGCGTGGGCCGGGCAGCAGTGCGTGTCACCAGCCGACCGGCGCCCTGCCGCGACGCGGCCGCGGAAGCGGAGACAGCTCCGCTGAGCACCGAAGCTCTTCCCCGTGCAGCACCCGGCTACGCGTGGTCCTTCGACCTGATCTGCGAGATGGCCGAACGGGGGCCGGTGACCAACGCCGCCGTCCGCGCCAAGACCGGGCTGACCAGACGGCAGATCTCGAAAGCGCTGGACCGGCTCGTCCGCGACGGACGCCTCCGGCGGGAAGGCGAGAACCGCGGCACGCGGTACCTCCCCACCTGAGATCCCGGCCGATGCATGCCCGCGGAAACGTGTACACCGTCATCATCGGTGAGCGTTTCGCCGGACCGCCCGACTCTGCCAACGGGGGCTATGCGTGCGGCATCACCGCCTCGGCGTTGCCGGCCGAGTCCGCCGAAGTGACTCTTCGGCTGCCGCCCCCGATCGGAGTCCCCATGCGGATCGAGGCTTCTCCGGACGGCTCCGCTCTGTACGAGCAGGACCGACTCGTCGCAGACGCCCAGCCGATCGACATCGAGATCGATGTCCCCGAACCCGTCCCTTCGCGCAGATCGAGGCTGCCGCCGGAGATTTCGAGGTCGAGAGCTACGAGAACATCCACGCCTTCCCCAACTGTTTCGTGTGTGGCCCCCGACGCGCCGACGGTGACGGACTGCGGATCTTCCCCGCCCCCGTCGACGGATCCGTGGCCTTCGTCGCCTGGCCGTGGGTCCCCCATCCATCGGTGACCGACGACGACGGCCTCGTCGACGGTCCGGTGATGTGGGGAGCACTGGACTGTCCGAGCGGCCTGGCCTGGCTCCGTGACCCCGAGCCGCTGGAGCCCTCGGTGCTGGGACGCATGCGCGCCGGCGTCCACCGGCGACCCGCGGCTGGGGAGCCGTTGATCGCAGCCGGCTGGATGATCTCGAAGAACGGGCGCAAACGGATCTCCGGTTCGGCCATCTGGTCTCGTGACGGCGAGGTCCTGGCCCGTTCTCTGGCCACCTGGATCGCGCTCTCGCCGGAGCAGCTTCGCACCTTCGGGGTCGTGGGCTCGACGCGCTGATGTCCCACCGAGACGCGCGTGCCGACCAAGACGTCCACATCCGAGTCGGCGCTGTCGTCGAGGTCTGCGCCGGGCCGACGTCTACTTACGTGCCCGTAGCGTGACCGCCACCGCGACCTCGGCCTGCGTGGCCGGTGGGAGGAGCTTGCGCATGAGCTCGATCAGCTCCGGGGTGAACAGCGGGTACGACGCCACGTCGTCGATGCCGATGGGTGTCCTATCCACGATCTCGACGTCGCGGAACCCCAGATCGGTGATCTTTTCGGCGAAGACACGCTCCGCCAGGGCTCCGGCCACTCAACCCGCCCACGCGGACGGATGGGTGAGCACCTCGGCGGGGAGATCCTCCTCACGGATCGTGAGATCGGAGACGCAGAGCCGGCCCCCGGGACGCAGCACCCGATAGGCCTCGGCGAGCACCCGGCTCTTGCGCGCGGACAGGTTGATCGCGCCGTTGGAGACCACGACATCCACAGAGGCCTCCGACAGCGGGAGGGACTCCATCTCGGCCTGCACGAAGCGTGCGTTGCCCACCTCCGCCTCGGCGGCGAACCTGCGAGCGCGGCCGACCATCTCTGCGAGCAGATCGATGCCGACCACCCGTCCGCTTGGAGCCACCTGTGCGGCCGAGAGGAGGCTGTCGATGCCCGACCCGCAGCCGATGTCGGCCACGAACTCACCGCCGGCCAGGTCCGCCGCGGGCACCGGGTTGCCGACGCCCAGCGCCCATTCCCGGGCCCCCTCGGGCAGGCCCGCGAGCTGCTCCTCGCCGTAGAAGCGCGACCCCGGGCCCCCCGGAGGACCCAGCACCCGGTAGACCTCGGCGACCAGCTCCTGGATCTCGTCCTTGAACATCAGATCCTCGGTCACGGCGCCTCCTCCTCGGTGAGCGCGTCCAGGGAGCGAACGAGCCGATGCTCCACGTCGTCGGGCAGGTAGGGGCGCTTCGCGGATCGAAGCATGCCTCGCAACGCCTCAGCGAACTCGACCTCGCCGCAGCAGCGCCGGCAGAGCGCCAGATGGTCCTCCACCCGTACTCGGTCGGCTTCGTCCAGATTGTCCTCGAGGTACTCCCACAGCTTCCGGACGGCATCGCTGCAGCTGATCACCGCCGTGCCTCCTTCGGTTCACTCAGCAGGTCGTTCTCGTTGGCATACTCCCACAGCTCCCGCTCGAACAGCTTGCGTCCACGGTGAAGCCACGACAGGACCGTGCCTTGGGCCACACCGAACATCCGCGCCACCTGCGCCGTCGTGAACCCCTCCATGTGGACGAGCACCAGGGGGGCGCGGTACAGGGGCTTGACGCGATCGAGGACCTTCCACACGTCCTCCTCCTCGAAAGAACCCAGGAAGTCCAAGTGCACGCTGTCGGAGTACGGCCACGGATCCTTCTCGGCGATCCGGCGGTACAGCGAGTATTCCGGCAGCTCGTCGAGTGATTCCTCCTGCGGGAGACCGGATCGGTGACGGTATTCGTCCCGCACGCAGTTCAACAGGATCTGGCGGAACCAGGCGGGGGCCGCGGCTTCGTCCCGGAGGCTGTCGAAACCCTTGAAGGCCTTCGTCAGACACTCCTGGACCGTGTCCTCGGCCTGCTCGGCTCCGACCAGCCTCCGGGCGAGCGAATACAGCCACGGCAGCTGCTCTCGGGCAACCGTCGCGAATCTCTTGGGTTGAGTCTCCTGCAAGACCAATGTCCCCTACCCGGTCGAGTACACGACCTCGAAGTCTTTGTACTCGGGCTCGCCGTCGACGACCTGCTTGAGCCTCTCGGCCCATGCCTTCGTCTCCGGCCGGTCGTTGTTGCGTTTCGCCTCCTCCTCCGAGGAGAAGTCGACCTCGATGACCAGTTCGCCGGATCCGTCCCGCTCGGCGAGCAGCCGCGCGCCCTCGTAGCCGGGTGCCGTGCCGGACTGGTTGTCGTGCCACTCCGCCATCAGCTCCGTGAGCTGCTTCGCGGACGTGCTCTTCACCCTCATCGTCTGCGTAAATGCCATGGTGACCCTCCTCCTTGTCTCACCGTACAACAGTGACTCACTCATTCCGGCTTCCGAGCCCGGATCGGATAGCCAAAGGTCCCGAAGGACCGCGCCTTCTCCTCACCTTCCGTCTCCGCGAACGTGTCCATGACCGGACCGAACTCGACGTCGACGAGGCCGGCCCCCTCGATCACCACCGTCCACCCTGCGCACGGCAGGGCACCGGCGATTCACCCGGTCCACAGGTCGATGTCCTGCTTCGCTTCCTCGGGGACCGGGCGTTCGACGCAGATGTCCGCGATCTGGATCCGCCCTCCCGGACGCAGCACCCGCACGATCTCCCGGTAGGCGGCGACCTTGTCGGGGACGAGGTTGATGACACCGTTGGAGATCACGACGTCGGCCCATCCGTCGGGCACCGGGAGCTCCTCGGCGAAGCCCTCGCGGAACTCGACGTTGGTCAGCCCGGCCTCCTGGGCGGCGGTGCGGGCCCTGGCCAGCATCGCCGGAGTCATGTCGACCCCCACCACGCCGCCGGACGGACCCACCGCCTGCGCCGCCACCAGGGAGTCCATCCCCGCACCCGACCCGACGTCGACGACACGCTCATCCGGCTGCGGCATCCCCCAATGGAAGGGGTTCGCCACGCCGGCGAACGCCGACACGGCGTCCTCGGGAAGGGGGTCCAGTGCCCCGCCCGGGTACCCGAACCGCTCAGCCGCCGGTCGTCCGGTCAGGAAGTGGTAGGTCGCGCTCGGCTCCGCTGCGACCTCCCCGTACTTCTTCTGGACCTCGGACCGCAATCGCGAAACGTCGACGACGAAGCTTTCACTCATCGGTCTACCTCCGTCCTCAGTAGCTGAAGGTCGTGGCGGCCTCGTCGCCGATCCACTCCCACAAAGGGATCGTTCCGGCGAGTTCGGCCCCCGGGATCAGCTTCTCGGCGTCCAGCTTCTTCCCGTCGAAGCAGATGGGGCACACGAAGTAGCGTCCCCCGGCCTGCTCGAAGCGCTTCAGGAGGTCCGGTAGCGGTGGGCAGCCCTCGCAGGCGACGCCGACGGCGGTGCCAGGCTCGGCGAGGCGGACGGCTTCCTTCGTCAGGAACATCACCGTCGGCCGGCCCGTTTCGGCCGCGCCCACGGCCACGAGAAACGCGACCGTCACCTTCTCGGGATCCTCCAGACCGGTTGCCACACTCACGACTGCTTTGTTCGACACGGATGACTCTCCTTCACTGCTCGACGATCCTTCCCGTCGGCGTGCACGTCCGACATCCATGTAGGACGAGAAGAGCACCGGCCCTATTGCAGTCCGGGATGAGGCTACGGCTCCGGCGTCGCAGTCGACGTGGGAGCCGGCGTCGGTGAGGGTGACGGCTCGCCCGGGGTCGGTCGGGGCGTCGCCGACGGCGCGGGTGTCGGTGAGATCGTGGGCTCCGGGCTCGTGGTCGGAGACGGCGTCGGCTCCGGTGTGGGCGTCGGGGCCTCGGTCGGATCCGGGGTGGGGTCCAGCCGCCGCAGGCCGAGGTCGTCCGGGGACGTCACGGGGATCCGTTCGACGGGCAGCCCCCGTACGGCCTCCCGCATGTAGCCGGCGAAGATCCGAGCCGGAAGCGAGCCCCCGGTGACGGGGCGGCCGTCGACGTCGGCCATCGGGATATCGCCCTCCGGGTGGCCGACCCAGACCGCGGTCGTGAGCTGCGGGACGAACCCGACGAACCACGCGTTGCCGTGGTCGTCGGTGGTTCCGGTCTTCCCGGCCACCGGGCGGCCGATCGCAGCACCTCGCCCGGTCCCCCGGCGCACGACATCCACGAGAGCGGAGTTGAGCACACCGACCTCCGTCCGGGTGAACACACGACTGGCCTCCGGCTCATCCCGCTCGAAGAGCACCCGTCCGCGGCGGTCGGTGATCCGCGTAACCGCGTACGGTGGGGCGTGGCGACCTCCTGCGGCGAAGGTGGCATAGGCCGCAGCCATCTCCAATGGTGTCACGCCGCGTGGGAGGCCACCGAGGGCCAGGGCGCACACCGCGGGCTCCACCTCCGTTGACGAGATACCCGCACGGCGGGCGGCGTCAGCGGTACCGTCGGGGCCGATCTCTGCCACGAGCCTCGCGAACACGACATTCACCGACCGCACCAGTGCCTCATGGACCGGGATCGAGGCCGCCGGTGCGTCCCCTTCGTAGTTGGAGACCTCCCATCGCTCTCCATCGCAGTTGACGGCGGCCGGGGAGTCCGCGTCGATCTGTGATCGAGGGTCGATTCCATCCCCGATCATCGACAGATAGGCGAACGGCTTGAAGGCCGATCCCGCCTGCCGGCGCCCCCTCGATACGAGATCGAATTCGATCTGGTCATCCGACGACACCAGGTAAGCGCGGATCGCCCCCTCGCCGGGCTCCACCGACACTACCGCGGCTGCGGGGCCCTCGGACCCTTCGAGGGTAGAGGTGGTCGCATCGTGGGCCGAGCGCTGCATCGTCGCGTCCAGTGTGGTCTCGATGGTGAGCCCACCCGTCCGCCGGATCAGACGTGCCCGGCTCCGCTCATCGCCCCCGAGTTCGCGGAGCCCGATCACTTCCCGCTCCACGCGGTCGAGGAAGTGCGGAGCGGTCCCGGCCCGCAGGGTGCGGGTGGCGGGCACGATGTCCATCGTCTCGGTGGTTGCGGTCCGGTGCGTCTCAGCGTCGATCCACTCCTGCTTGCGCATCGCATCGAGCACCTGGTCCCTGCGCTCGACCACCGCCTGAGGTTCCTTCCTCGGATCGAGTCCCTCAGGCTCCCGGATCTTCCCGGCGAGTGCGGCAGCCTGGGCAACCGACAGCTCGTGGGCGGGCACGTCGAAGAACGCCTCAGCCGCTACGCCGATGCCCCAGGCCCCCTGACCGAAGTTCACCTGGTCGAGATACCGCTCGAGCAGCTCGTCCTTGCTGTAACGGCGTTCCAGACGTGCCGCGTAGAGCACCTCCCGTACCTTCCGGAAGATGTTGCGGTCCGACCCCGTGTGGTTGAGCTTGGCCAGCTGCTGGGTGATCGTGCTCCCGCCCTCCAGCCTGTGCTTGCGCACGGTGTTCACGGCGGCCCGCACGACAGCCGCCGGATCGACACCCGCGTGGTCGTAGAACCGGGCGTCCTCGGCCGCCAGGACGGCATGCACGACATGCTGCGGGAGCCGGTCGAGGGCCACCTCCTCCCGCTCCTCGGAACCGAGCGCGCCGACCTCCTCCCCGTTGCGGTCCACGACCACAGATCGCTCGGGCAGGTCGTCGAAACCGGACACATCCGGCATGAACGGGGTCACCGCCAGAAAGAACACGTTGCTGGCGGCGACGCTGACGGCGTGACGAACGGGTGCCAGCGCAGCGATCGACAGGACGGCGACGACCGCCGCGATGACGAGCACGCCCGTCCGGGTCCGCATCTCGTCCAGCATCCGCCGAGCCGCGGACCCCCAAGGGCTCTGATTTCGCTGAGGAAGATCCATGTGCAGTGATGCATGCCCAGACGATCGCCCACCCAACCATCGGGTGAGTCCCAGCGAGCTACGCGCGGGGCGGGAGCTTCCGTTCGAGCCGGTCGCCGGGCTGCAGCTCCATGACGTCCCCGGCGATCCCGATGCTGATGGGGTCCGCCGGCGAGGGGCGGC
>CAZLKN010000035.1:0-17333 GCA_964560135.1 uncultured Actinomycetes bacterium
TAGTTCTTGATGAACTCCTCGGCGTTCTCCTCGAGCACCGAGTCGATCTCGTCCAAGAGCTTGTCCATGTCCTCCTTGAGGCGCTCGCCCTTCTTCTGCACCTTCGGATTCTCGCCGCCCTGCTCTTCGGACGGCGGAGCCTTCTTCGGCGCCTTCTTCTGCTGGCGTTCGCTCTGAGGCACTTGGAACCTCTCCCTTGCTCGATCGGGACCTGCTCTTAGTGTATCGGCTCCCGGTCATCCATCCTGAGATCCCGGCGGACCTTTCGCCGGGCGCCAAGGATACGACGTGCGGGGGCCAGGCGGGAAGCGTTCCACCGCCTGGCCCCGGAAGTCTCTATGGTCGGCCCGCTATGCGGGGCAGCTGAGCTGCCCGATCATCTCGTCGAAGAAATCCAGGTACTCGTCGTCCTGGCCGATCTCGAGCTCCATGTCCTCTTCGGGCACGAATGACCCGTAACAGAACTGCAGCATGAGCAGGGTCGAAAGGTCACGTTCGGTGGTCGTTTCCATACTTGTCACCCTCTTTCGTCCGCTCGCACCGGTACTTCGCCCCACAGACCCATGATCGGCCGCGAAGGTTTCGCAGAAGGTAGCGGCGACGTGGAATACCCCTTCGCGCCCACGGTACCGCCGCGACGCGCTTCTGTCAGCCCTGCAGGGCCGCGACGAGTCCGGCCGGGTCCGGGTGGGCCTCGATGAGCGCCCGGGTGTGTGCCGCCGTCCCCTTGAGGGGGTCGAGCATCGGCACCCGCTTGAGCGTCTGGCCGTCGATGTCGAAGATCAGCGCGTCCCACGACGCGGCCACCAGCTTCGAGGCGTACCTCGCCAGGCAGGTCCCCCGGAAGAAGGCCCGCGTGTCCTCGGGCGGCTCCGTCATGGCCCGGCGGATCTCGTCGTCGCCCACGATCCGCTCGATCCGGTCGGACTCCACCAGGCGGTGGTGCAGACCCCGCTCCGGGGTCACGTCGTGGTATTGGAGATCGATTAGCCGCAGCTTGGGGCTGTCCCAGCCGAGGCCGTGGCGTTCGCGGTACCCCTCCAACACCTCGAGCTTGGCCACCCAGTCGAGCTCGCGCGCCAGCGAGGCCGGATTCTCCTCGAGCGCGGTCAGCACGTACTCCCAGCGGTTCACGATCTCACTCGACCACTCCCCGACCACATCGGGCTCGGCCCGGGTCTTGAGGTACTGCTTGGCCGCCTCCAGGTATTCCCACTGCAGTTCCAGCGCGGTCACGGTGCGTCCATCATCGCGGCGCACGACCGTTCGCAGGGTCGGATCCCGGCTGATCTGCTTGATCGCCTCCACCGGGTGAGCGAGCGCGTAGTCGTCGGGGTCGATGACCTCGTCCTCGATCATCAACAGGAGCAGCGTGGTCGTGCCCACCTTCAGGAGGTTCGCGACGTCGCACATGTTCGCGTCCCCGAGGATCACGTGCAGGCGGCGGTAGCGGTCGGCGTCGGAGTGGGGCTCGTCGCGGGTGTTCACGATGGGACGCTTCAGGGTGGTCTCCAGGCCCACCTCGGCCTCGATGAAATCCGCGCGCTGCGTCAGTTGGTAGTCGACGTCGTCGACGCCGGCCTCCTCGGAGCCCACCTTCCCGGCACCGCAGAAGATCTGGCGGGTCACGAAGAACGGGATCAGCGACTGTGCGAGCCTGGCGAACGGCACGCCGCGGTCGAGCAGGTAGTTCTCGTGGCTGCCGTAGGAGTTGCCCTTGCCGTCGGAGTTGTTCTTGTACACGTGGATCCGGCCCCCGGGCTCCATGGTCTCCTCCGCCCGCCGGATCGATTCTGCCAGGATCCACTCCCCCGCCTTGTCCCACAGGATGCAGTCGCGGGGGTTCGTGGTCTCGGGTGTCGAGAACTCGGGATGCGCGTGGTCCACGTAGTACCGGGCTCCGTTGGTGAGCACCAGGTTGACGAGCGCCCCTTCCTCCTCGGCGGCCTCGCGGTTGCGCGCCGCCTCGAAGCCCCGGGCGTCGCGCAGCGGGTTCTCCTCCTGGAAGTCCCACTTCACGCGGCGCAACTCGGCCTGCCCGTACTGGCCGACGAGCATCCCGGCCACGAGAACCGGGGACACGTCCCCGGGCCCGGAGACGGTCACCCCGTACTCCGTTTCGGTGCCGATGATCTTCTTGGTGGCCATAGGTCCCCGCGCTCTCGTTATCCGACCCCAGCAATGCTACGCGACGAGCGACCGGATGAGCCGGTGGATCGTGTCCGGCTCCTCGAGCTGCGGGACGTGGCCGCAATCGTCGAGGATCGCGATCTCCGCGTGGGGCAGCGCCTCGGCGACCTGGCCGGCCAAGGCCGCAGGGATCATGGGGTCCTCCCGGCCGAACACGAACGTGGCCGGCACCTCCAGGCCCGCCAACCGGGCCCAGAAGCCCGCCTCCCCGTGTGGTTCGTCGAGGTAGATGTGCCGGGCTGCGGCGGCGAACGCCATACGCCCCCGCGGCTTGTTCCACACCCGGAAGAACTCGTCAGCAGCGGCCTCGTACCAGTGGCTGGGCAGGCACTCAGGGTCGGCCATGATCTGCCGCATCACCCTGGTCACCATGCCCCGGGTGGGTCGCACCGGCACGATCCCCAGCTCCGGACGCAGGAACCGGACGAACGGCGCAACCTGCCGGAAACGCTGGAACCCCAGCGCCGGCGCCAGCGCCACGACGCCCTTGCACCGCTCGGGGGCCCGCAGCGCGCACTCGATCCCGATGCGGCCGCCCATCGAGTTGCCGCACAGCACGGCCTCCTTGATCTCCAGCGCGTCCAGAAGCTCGATCACCCTGGTGGCGAACCACGGCGCATCGTAGGAGGCGATCGGCTTGGCCGAGTCCCCGAAACCGGGAAGGTCGCAGGCGTACACGCGCATGTCCCTGGACAGGTTCGCCACCGTGGTCAGGAACGAGGCCTTCGTGGCCCCCAGGCCGTGGAACAGGAACACGGGCTGAGCGTCCGGGGGCCCGGCCCGCAGGATGCTCCACCGCAGGCGTCCGACTTTCGGGTGGATCGTCTCCGGCCACCCTTCGGGGCGCGGCTCGATGGGCGCGAACAGCGACTCGAGCTCCAGCGCCAGCGACAGGTGCCCGCGGACCTCCAGTTCGCCGGCGAGGAACGCCTCGTAGCCGGGGCGCTGGGCGTGGGCGAGGTCCCACAGCACGTTCGGCGTGGTGCGGATGGTGAGGTCGGGCGCTTCGGGGAGCGTCCCCGCGACGGCGGCCCGGCCGGAATCGAAGTACAGACCCCACAGGCCCGCCTCTCCGAGGTCCAGCGCCACGGAGGCCCGCAGCCAATGCGCCTCCGGCCGCACGCGGCGCGTGAGGTCGAGCAGCAGGGACTCGACGTCGAGCGGCGGGGAGGGCCTAGAGGTACTGGCCAGGTGTGATCGTCTCCACCGGACGGTGTTCCCGTCCCTCGCCCATGAGCGTGCGCACGTACACGATGCGCTCACCCTTCTTCCCGGAGATCCGGGCCCAGTCGTCGGGGTTGGTGGTGTTGGGCAGGTCCTCGTTCTCCTTGTACTCCTCCCGGATCGACGACAGGACGTCCTCGATCCTGATCCCACGCTCACCCTGATCCAGGAAGCGTTTGATGGCCGTCTTCTTCGCCCGCGCGACGATCGACTCGATCATCGCGCCCGAGGAGAAGTCCTTGAAGTACATGATCTCCTTGTCGCCGGAGTGGTAGGTGACCTCGAGGAACCGGTTGTCCTCGTCCGCTGCGTACATCGAATCCACGACCCGCTCGATCATCCAGCGGCAGGCTGCATCCGCATCCCCGTCGTGGCGCGCCAGCGCATCGGCGTGCAGCGGCAGATCGGGGGTGAGGTAGATCGAGAAGATGTTCCGGGCGGCGTCGACGTCCGGCCGTTCGATCTTGATCTTCACGTCCAGGCGGCCGGGACGCAGGATCGCGGGGTCGATCAGATCCTCCCGGTTCGAGGCACCGATCACGATCACGTTGCGCAGCGACTCCACCCCGTCGATCTCCGCGAGCAGCTGCGGCACGATCGTCGTCTCCATGTCCGAGCTGATCCCGGTGCCGCGGGTGCGGAACAGCGAATCCATCTCGTCGAAGAACACGATGACCGGCACACCCTCGCTGGATTTCTCCTTGGCGCGCTGGAAGATCAGGCGGATCTGGCGCTCGGTCTCGCCGACGTACTTGTTCAACAGCTCGGGGCCCTTGACGTTCAGGAAGTACGACTTCGCGTCGGGGCGGCCGGTCTTCTCCGCCACGCGGATCGCCAGGGAATTGGCGACCGCCTTCGCGATGAGGGTCTTGCCGCAGCCAGGCGGCCCGTAGAGCAGCACGCCCTTCGGGGGCCGGAGCTTGTGCTCGGCGAACAGGTCCGCGTGCATGTAGGGCAGCTCCACGGCGTCGTGGATGGCCTCGATCTGGGCGCGCAAGCCTCCGACGTCCTCGTAGGTGATGTCCGGGATCTCCTCGAGGATCAGCTCGTCGACCTCGGGCTTCGGGAGCTTCTCCAGCACGTAGCCGGACTTGGTGTCGAACAGCAGGTGGTCGCCGGCCCGCATGGGGATGTCCCGGAGCGGCTCGCTGACGTGGGCGACCCGTTCCTCGTCGGCGTGCGAGATGATCAGCGCCCGATCCCCCTCGAGGAGCTCCTTGAGCGAGACCACCTCCCCCGCCATCTCGAACCCGCAGGCCTCGACCACGTTCAGGGCCTCGTTGAGCATGACCTCCTGGCCGTGGACGAGGAGCTTCGAGTCGATCTGGGGATGCACGTTGACCCGGAGCTTGCGGCCCCCGGTGAACACGTTCGCGGTGCCGTCCTCGTTGAGCCCGAGGAACACCCCGAAGCCGCTCGGGGGCGCGGTGAGCTTCTCCACCTCCTCGCGCAGCAGGGTCACCTGCTGGCGGGTCTCCTGCAGGGTGGCCACCAGGCGCTCGTTCTGCTGCAGCGCCTGGACGAGCCGCCCCTGCAGTTCGCGGAGGCGCTCCTCGAGCAGACGGATCGACCGCGCCTCACCACGGCGGGCGGGCTGTGCGGACGCGTCCCGAAGCTGCGAGCGGAGCTCCTCGAGCTCCCGCTCGACGTCGGCGAAGCGTCCCTCATCCGGATCCTGGCCTCGCCGGTTCGTGGGAATCACCCCTTAGCTCTCGATGGACCTGTCGGGCGTCCTGTTCGCAAGTATAGATATCGATCGGCTGTTTCGGTCCTCACCTGGATACAACGTCCCGACGACGTTTTGGTGTCCTGCCGCATCCCAGTGCCCCGTCTGCGCTGGTGAGACCACCTCTCCCGCGCGCGTTCCAGCTCCCATAGACTGGTCGTCCATCGGTCGGATCGGTACGGAGGGGGAGGACGTGGAGACCAGGACGAAGTACGGAGTGGGGGACGCGATCGGCGGGTTCACGGTCGAGCGCGTGGAGCCACTGGAGCACCTGAAGGGGACCTACTACGAGCTCACGCACGGACCCACGGGGGCGCGGCACATCCACATCGAGGCCCCCGACGACAGCAAGGCGTTCTGCGTCAACTTCCCCACCGTCCCGAAGGACTCGCGGGGCGTCGCACACATCCTCGAGCACGTGGTGCTCGCAGGCTCACGGCGGTTCCCCGTCCGCGACCCGTTCTTCTCGATGCTCTCGCGGTCCGTCCGCGACTTCATGAACGCCATGACGTTCTACGATTCCACGGCCTACCCGTACTCGACGCGCAACGCCAAGGACTTCTTCAACCTGCTCGACGTGTACCTCGACGCGGTCTTCTTCCCGCTGATCACCGAGCCTTCGTTCAAGCAGGAGGGGCACCGCCTCGAGTTCGAGGAGACCGGCGACCCGGCATCGGGTCTGCGGATCAAGGGCGTGGTGTTCAACGAGATGAAGGGGGGCATGGCCTCCGATGCCGCCGTGCTGCACCGCGCCGTCGGCAAGGCGCTGTTCCCGGGGTCCACCTACGCGAACAACTCCGGGGGCGACCCCGAACACATCCCCGACCTCACCTGGCAGGATCTCAGGGACTTCCACGCGCTGCACTACCACCCGTCCAACGCCCGCTTCTTCACCTACGGCGACCTCCCCCTGGAGGAGCTCCTGGAGCGGATCGAGACCTCGGCCCTCAAGAGCTTCGAGCGCATCCAGGTCGACGTGGACATCCCCGACCAGCCGCGCTTCACCGAGCCCGTGGTCTACGAGGACGTCTACCCGCTGGCCAAGACCGAGGACACCGACCGCAAGAGCCAGGTGATGCTCGCCTGGGTCACGAACAAGCTCTCCGACTCCTTCGAGACGCTGGCCCTCGAGATCCTCGGCGACATCCTTCTCGCCAACGCGGCCTCGCCGCTCCGCCAGGCCCTCATCGACTCCGGTCTCGGGAGTGCCCTGGCCGACGGCAGCGGGTTCCGCGACTCCTACCGGGAGGCCGCCTTCACAGCCGGGTTGAAGGGTGTCGACCCCGAGGACGCCGAACAGATCGAACAGATCGTGCTGTCCACCCTCGAGCGCCTCGCCACCGACGGGGTTGATCCCGAGCAGGTGGAGGCCGCCGTACACCAGCAGGAGCTCGCGACGCGTGAGGTGTCCAACTCAGGCTTCCCCTACGCCCTCAAGGTCTGGTTCTACATGAAGGCCGCCTACGACTACGGCGGCGACCCCTACCGGGCCCTGCAACTCGACGCCGACTTCGAGCGGCTCCACGCCGAGCTGGCGAAGGGCGGCTTCTTCGAGGGGATGATCCGGCGCTACCTGCTCGACAACCCGCACCGGGCCCGCATCATCGTGCGTCCCGATCAGGAGCTCGAGGACCGCCAGCGCGCGGCCGAGGAGTCGCGCATCGCCGAGATCGAGGAGCGGCTCTCGGAGGACGACAAACGCAGCATCGTGGAGGAGACCCTCGCCCTCAAGGGAGAGCAGGAGGCCCGGCAGGACCTGTCGGTGCTGCCGACCCTCGATCCGGCGGACATCCCCGTGGAGGACGACGACATCCCTCTCCTGGAGCGGACGATCAACGGAGCCCGCGTCGCCTTCGCTCCACAGCCGACCAACAGCCTCACCTACATCACCATCGCAGCAGACATCTCGGGGCTTCCCCAGAACCTCAAGGACCGCCTCGGCCTATTCGCACGGGCGATCCCGCGCACCGGGGCCGCCGGACACGACTACCTGCGCCAGTCGCTGCGCATCGACCGGTACACCGGCGGCATCGACGCCGGCCCCCAGGTGCGCACCGGTCCGGACGGAACCCAGGTGTTCCAGCAGCTCCTCGTGCAGGGCAAGGCGCTGGGCCGCAACGACGAGGCCTTCGTGGAGATCCTGCGGGACATCCTGGCGTCGCTGACCTTCGAGCCCGACCGGTTGAAGGACATCATCGCGGAGTACCGCTCCCAGTTCGAGACCTACCTGACGATGGCGGGGATGCGCTACGCGGAGCTCATGGCCAAGGCTCGCCTGACCGGGCCCGGGGCGCTTCTCGAGCGGCTCAGCGGGCTGACGCAGCTGCACGCGCTGCGGGAGCTGAACGGCCGGGGAGCCGACCTCGACGAGACCATCGCCGACCTGACCGCGGTGCGTGAGGCGGTCTTCCGGGGTGGCGGGCTCCAGGTCGTGGTCACCGCCGACGACGACCGCCTGGCCGGCCTCGAGGGCCTCGTCACGGCGATGCTCGCGGACCTGCCGTCCGACGCCACCCCGTCCGGGGGCCTGCCGGAGCCCGTCGGCGGGGAGCGGTTCCCCGCGCGGACCACGGGTGTGCCCGTGGCCTACAACGCCAGGGTCCTGAAGACCGTCCCCTTCGAGCACCCGGACGCCCCGGCGCTGATGGCGCTCGGCAAATGGCTGCGCAACTTCTTCCTGCACCGGGAGATCCGCGAGAAGGGTGGGGCCTACGGCTCCCACTCCGCCGCGGACGTGGAGAACGGAACCTTCACCTTCTGGTCGTACCGCGATCCCCACGTGGCTCGGACCTTCGAGACCTTCGAGCGCTCGGCCCGCGAGGCCGCCGCGGACCTCGATCCCGAGCAGGTCAAGGAGGCCGTCCTGCAGGCGCTGTCCGACGTCGATCCGCTCCTGTCCCCGGACATGAAGGGACGCCGGCGCTTCTTCGACGAGGTCTGCGGCTACACTCGCGAGGTGCGCCGCGGCTTCCGGGAGGGCCTGCTGGAGGTGACGCCGGCCGACATCGCCCGCGTGGCCACCACGTACCTGGCCGCCGACGGTGCCGTTCTGGCCTCCGTCGGCAACGCGCAGAAGCTCGAGGAGGCCAACGCGACGCTCGGTGGGATCTTCGACGTCGAGCCGGCCTGAGCGGCATGAGAGCGATCCTGCGCCTCCGGCTGCTCGTCGCCACGCTCGCGGCGGCCGTCGTCCTGCCCGCGGCGCCGGTCGCCTCACCCGTGGCGGCCGACCCGACCGCGGAGAACCCGTGGCCCGAGCGGCAGGTACTCAACATCGCCCACCGCGGCGGCCTGCGCGAGGCGCCCGAGGAGACCCTGTACGCCTACCACCAAGCCCTGGCCAACGGCACGCACATGCTCGAGATGGACGCCTACGCCACCGCCGACGGCGAGGTGATCGTGATGCACGACGCCACGGTGGACCGCACCACCAACGGGTCGGGCCGCATCGACACCCTCACGCTGGCCGAGATCCGTGAGCTCGACGCCGCGTACTGGTTCGTACCCGGCAGCGGCGCCACACGGAACGCCGACGAGTCACAGTACGTGTACCGGGGTGTGGCCACCGGAGACCAAGAGGCGCCCGAGGGCTTCACCGCCACCGACTTCCGGGTGCCGACCCTGAAGGAGGTGCTCGACACCTTCCCCGGGGTGCTGATGACGATCGAGATCAAGTCGGGCGTCCCGCATACGGCGCCCTATCACGAGCGCATCGCGGAGCTGCTGGCCGACGCGGGCCGCACCACCGACACCATCGTGGTGAGCTTCGAGGACCAGCACACCGAGGCCTTCAAGCTCGTGGCCCCCGAGGTGAGCACGGCCACGCCCACCGCCACCACGGCGGCCTACTGGGCCAGCATCCGGGGGCCCCTGCCGGGGGCCCCGAACCCCCGCTACCACGCGATGCAGGTCCCAGTGGAGTTCTCCGGGATCGAGGTCATCGATCCCGACGGCGAGTTCGTGCGCAAGGCGCACGCCAACGGTTTCGCCGTCCACGTGTGGACGATCAACGACCGGGCCACCATGGAGCGACTCCTCGACCTCGGCGTCGACGGGATCATGACCGACCGCCCGTCGCTGCTCGCCCAGGTCCTGGCCGAAGATGGCGAGGGTTGGGTGGGTTAGCCGGAGGCCAGGGCCCGGGAGATCACCAGGCGCTGGATCTCGCTCGTGCCCTCGAAAAGGGTGTAGATCTTGGCGTCGCGGTGCCACTTCTCCACCGGGAAGTCCTTGATGAAGCCGTAGCCTCCGAGGACCTGGATCGCCTGGTCGGTCACCTTCACCGCCACCTCGCCCGCCTTGAGCTTCGACATCGACCCCTCGGCCTTCGCGAAGGAGTGGCCCGCGGCGGCCATCCAAGATGCGCGGTGCACGAGCAGCCGGGCGCAGTCGACCTCCATGGCCATGTCGGCGAGCTGGAAGGCGACCCCCTGGTGCTGGATGATCGGCACCCCGAAAGTCTTGCGCTCCTTGGCGTAGTCGACGGCGAACTCCAGCGCCGCACGGGCGATCCCGACGGCCTGGCAGGCCACGAGCGGACGGGTGATCTCGAAGGTCCGAAGGGCGTTGGACGCGCGTCCGGTGGTCTTGCCCGTGCGGGCCCGGTCGAGCTTCCCGTCGAGCTTCTCCTGGCCCCCGAGGATGTCCTCGGTCGGCACGAAGCAGTCCTCGAGCAGCACCTCGGCGGTGTGGGAGGCGCGGATCCCCATCTTCTTCTCTTTCTTGCCCGCCTTGAGGCCCGGGTTGTCTTCACGGGAGATGATGAACGTGGCCTGACCGCGGATCCCGAGCTCGGGGTCGACGGTGGCCACGACCAGGTGGACGTCGGCGATCCCGCCGTTGGTCGCGAAGATCTTCTGGCCGTTGAGCACGTAGCCGCCGTCGACGCGCTCGGCCTTCGTCCGCAGCGAGGAGACATCGGAGCCCGCGTTCGGCTCGGTGACGCAGAAGGCCGCCACCTTCGGTTCCTCGGTGGTACCGAACATCTTCGGTGCCCACTGCATGAGCTGTTCGGGGGTGCCACCGGCGGCGAGTGCCGACAGAGGCAGCCCCGTGCCGAAGATCGCGAGCCCGATGCCGGCACAGCCCCAGAAGATCTCCTCCACGAGCAGCGCCATGGACAGCCCCGAGGGGTCCTGCTGGGTCTGGAGGTAGATGTCGGGTGCGTAGAGGCCGATCTCCGCCGCCTTCCGGATCACCGCCCAAGGGAACTCCTCGGTCTCGTCGTACTCCGGTGCGACCGGGCGGATCTCCTTCTCGGCGAACTCGTGGGCCCATTTCTGGAGCTCCTGCTGTTCCTCGGTGAGGGCGAAGTCCATCGCTCGTGTTCTCCTTTCGGCCTACCTGCGCTGTCTGGCCTTGCCGGTCCGGTCGCGGAAAACGTCGCGGACGGTGTACACGTCGTCTCCCGCGAGTATCCCCGACCGGCCCATCAACCGCCCCCGCTCCCAGTTCGTCAGGCCGAGCTCCGGGCGTCCCCACGCCCATTGCCCGTCGACCCAGCGCGTGAAGGCGTCCCCGACGTAGGGGGCGTCCACGCGCTCGTAGAACCGCTCGAAACGCTGCTCCGAGGCCGTCACGATCCCGGCCACGAAGCGCGGCGACAGGCGGTTCGTCAGCTCGACCGCCTCCTGGTCGTCGCGGACCACCGCCAGCGACACCTCCGGGGTGGCATCCCACTCCCACTCCCGGCCCAGCTCGTCGGAGGCCAGCGTGTCGGCCTGGGGCTCGGCCACCCCGCCTTCGGGCCGCTGCACCGTGACCCGCCGCTCGAACAGCTCGTTCGGGACGAACTCCTCCGAGCCCTGCGCGACGTGCAGGCGGTGGTCCGGATCGCGTTCGGCCAGCGCGTCCAGCACGACCGGGATCAGGTCGTGCGCGCGCCGCTGCGCGACGAGGACCACGTTGAGCGTGTTGCACACCTTCCGGTCCACGGAGTGCAGGACGGCATTGCGGGCGGTTTCGGCCGGGGCGTCGTCCGCCAGGTACAGCCAGGCTCCTCCGGTGCCGTGCAGCGACACCGGGATGCCGTGCTGGGTGGCGACGGCGCCGAGCAGCGACACGGCTTCTCCGGATCCCCGGGCCACCGCGAGCCGCACCCCGGGCATGGTGAACAGCGCGTGCGCGGCAGCGTGGGCCCGTGAGCGGACGAGCACCAGCGATGCCTGCGGAAGGCCGGCGTCCCGCAGCGACGGACGGACGGCCTCTTCCTCGATCGCGATCGCGGTGCCGAGAGCGTCGGAGCCGATGCGCATCACGGGCACGTTGCCACCGCGCAGCACACCGGCGCCGTCGGCGAAGACGTTCGGACGGCCCTCGAACACGAACGCCACCAGACCCAGGGGTGCCCGGCGGCGCTCCACGGTCCAGTCCTCGCCTTCGCGCCGCTCGACGACCTCGCCCCGGCGGCTGGGGGCCTTGGCCCATCCCCGCAGGCCCTCGATCATGGATGCGCGCATCTTCTCCGTGGCCACCAGGCGCGTCGTGGAGCGGCCGCGCTCGCGCGCCTCTTCGACGTCCCGCAGGTTGGACTCGGCGATCACCCCCCACGTGCGGTCGTCGTCCAGCCGGTCGGCGAACAGGCCGAAGAAGCGGCTGATCGCCTCGTCGGGGATCTCGCCGAGGGCGACGAACGCCTCCGCCGCACGCTCGACGGCCTCGCGGACGCGCCGGTGCTCGCCCTCGGGGACGACGAGCAGGTCGCCGGTGGCCTGCACGGCGATCAACCGGTCGCCGGGCGCGACCTCGGGCATGGGCACGACGCTGTCGCCCACCACCACCGGCGTGCCGGGAGGGACGTTCATCGCCGCTCCTCCGCCGGGACGTCGAACCCGTCGTCGGGGGCGGCGTCCGGCCTGGGGGCCAGCCGGCGGGCCACGAGCAGGAACGCGGTATGGGCCACCATCCGGTGGTCGGGGCGCACCGAGAGCCCGTCCACGTTCCAGGTACGGTGCAGGGTCTCGAAGGTCTGCACCATCGTCCAGTCGCGGGGTCGGAGCTCTGGGACGAGCCGCTGGACCTGGGTGATCGTGGGCATGTAACAGCACAGGATCCCGCCCGGGCGCAGGCACCGCAGGATGTTCGGCAGCGCCTGCCAGGGCTCGGTCACGTCGAGCACGACGCGGTCGACCTCGACGGTCAGTTCGTCCGCGTACACGTCACCGAGGCGCGCGTCGAGGGTGCCGAGGGTGGGATCGCCGCCGGCGTAGCGCTCGATGTTGCGCAGCGCCTTGGTCTGGTGGTCCTCCCGCACCTCGAAGGTGTGGACGATCCCCTTGGAGCCGACGGCCCGCAGCAGCGCCAGGGTGAGCGCCCCGGAGCCGGTGCCGGCCTCCAGTACCCGGGCCCCCGGCGCGATGTCGGCGTGCACCAGGATCGGGCCGAGGTCCTTCGGGTACACCACCGTCGCGCCCCGCGGCATCTTCAGCACGTAGTCGCCGAGCGTGGGGCGGAAGGCCACGAACCGCCGGTTCATCGCCGAGTGCACGATGGATCCTTCGGGCCGCCCGAGGATGTCGTCGAAGAGCACCGGACCATGGTGGGAGTGGAAGGATCCGCCGGCCTGAAGCGTCACGAGGTACCGGCGTCCGCGCGAGTCCACGAGCAGAACGAGGTCACCTTCCGCGAAGCTCATGCGCCCTTCCTCCGGACGAGCTCCACCATCCGGCAGAAGGCGCACACCTCACCGGGTGTGGGCATCCCGCACGAGCTGCACGCGCCGAGGTGGATGGGCTCGTCGGATACGAAGTGCTGCTTCCCGCGCTCCAGGAAGCTCTGGTAGAAGGCGGCCTTCGTCCCGGGGGCCTGGGCCTCGAGGGTGTCCAGCGCCTGCTTGTAGCGCATCTGGGTGTTCCCGGCCACCAACGGGCACTCCTCGACCACGTAGTCGATCCCCCGGAGGAAGGCATAGGTGGCGGTCTCCTTCTCCGACAGGCGGTGCAGCGGCTTCACCTTCTTCACGAAGCCTTGCGGGGTGGCCTCGAGCACCGGCGACTGGCGGGCGAGGTAGCCGGCGTCCCAGCGAAGCACGTTGCCGAGGAGGACGGCGGCCTCGTCGTCGAGGTTGTGTCCGATGGCGACCACGTCGAAGCCGCCGTCGGATGCGACCTTCGAGATCAGGTGCCGCTTGGTGAGCCCGCAGCCCCCGCATGTCGGCCGGCCTGTGGCCTGCGGCAGGTCGGGGACGGCGAAGCCGAGCTCTTCACGCACGTCGGTCACGACGAGCTCGGCCCCCCGCTCGTCGGCGAAGCGCTGCGAGACGTCCAGCGACTCCTTGGCGTAGTCGTCGCCGGTCCACAGAACGATGTGGTAGCCGGTGGTGTCGTAGCCGAGGTCGATGAGCACGTCCCAGAGCGCGAGCGAGTCCTTGCCCCCGGACACGGCCACCATCATCCGGTCACCGGGCGCGATCATCCGATCCTTGTCGATGGCCCGCTGTACCTGCTGGGTGAAGAAGTGCAGGAAACAGTCCCGGCAGAAGGCTGCGTTGTGACGCCGCAACTCCACGACGGCCTTGCCTTGCCGGCAGCGCCGGCACTTCGTCCGGTTCTCTCCGCGGCGGGGAGCGCCGCCGGAGATCACGGGACGGATCTCGATGTTGTCGCCGTGCTCGATCACGTCCTCCTGGGTCAGGAGGTCTTCGCCGCGGATGACCAGTACCCCCTCGGGGTCGACCCCGAGGTCGCGGAGCACCACCTTCACCTGCTTCGGACCCTCGATCTCGACCTCGCGGCGGGGGTTGCGGAGCAGCAGCGTGGCCATCAGAGCCGCCCTCCCGTCCGCATGCGTTCCCGCAGGCCGTCCACATCGAGGAGGCCGATCACCGCGCCCTGGTCGTCCACGAGGATCAGGACGCCGGTCTCGTTGTCGGACAGCCGCTCGAGGGCCCGGGTGAGCGGCCGGTCGGCCCGGAAGGACAACGCCGGGCTCCATGGGACCATCAGGTCGCGCACGTGGGTGGTGGGGACGGGCTCCGCCAGTGTCTGTGGGAGCAGCACGCCGGCCAGGCGGCCGTCGTCGACCACCGCCAGAGGTCCACCGTCGGGGACCAGCCGTGAGAGGGCCGAGTCGGCGGCCACGGTGCCCGCGAAGGGGCGCGCCCACCGTCCGGCGGTCTCGTCGCCGACATCGGCGGCAAGCTTCGCGGCCCGCCGGGTCCCCGTAGCGAGGATGAGCAGGAACACGCCCACCACCGACAGCCACAGGCCCTCAGCGGCTCCGGACTGCACCCCCGGTCCCCCGACCAGCAGGAACAATACCAGACCGAGCAGCGCCAACCCGACGCCCATGGACTGCCCGAGCCGTCCGGCGCGCATCGTCGCCCCGTACAGATCGCCGCTGCGGGCCCACAGGACGGCCCGGAGGACGCGGCCGCCGTCGAGCGGGAACCCCGGGAGCATGTTGAAGCCGGCGAGGACGAGGTTGGCTGCTCCGATCGTCCACAACAGCTGGGACCCGGCGCCTGATCCATCCCCGACGAGCGACAACGCGCTCACACCGATCCCCACGCTGACCACCGGACCCGCCAGAGCGATCACGATCTCCTGAGCGGGACGCGACGGCTCCCGCGCGATCCGGGCCACGCCCCCGAAGATGAACAGGGTGATGTCGCGGACGCCGATCCCCAGCCCGCGCGCCACCAGCGCATGCCCCATCTCGTGGGCCACCAGGCATCCGAAGAACAGCAGCGCGGAGACGATCCCGAGCGCGACGGCGAGCACCGGATTGAATCCGGCGAACACGGTCAGCGCGAAGTGGGCGACGAGCAACGCCGCCGCCGGGAACCACGACCCATGGATCAAGAGGGGAATCCCGAACGGCCGACCGATACGGATGCCGTTTCTCAGTAACATGGCGGGTCTGCCCAGACTACCACCGTGGCGCCGCAGGTCAGCGCACCTGCGCTCCTGGCCCGGCGTCGCGTACCATGCGTCGGCTGTGCGAACCGTCGACTCGCCCCCAGCCCGCACCGCCGCCCTGGCCGTCTGCGTGGTCCTGTTCCTCGGGGGACAGGCCTGCGGGCGCGAGGACCCGGGCGTGTGCTCCGGCAGCGAGGTCCAGCTCCGCCGGGAGAGCCATCTGACCGTCGGCACCGACCTGTCCCATCCGCCCTTCTCGTTCCGCGACCCAGACACCGGAGAGGCGCGGGGCTTGGAGGTGGACCTGCTCACCGCGCTGGCCGAGAAGATGAACCTCGAGGTGAGCTTCACCGACCGGACGTTGTCCGCGCTGGTCCCCGACCTGATGACCCGGCGGTTCGACGTGGTGGCCTCCGGGTTCCGCCCCACGGAGGACCTGGCCGGACAGCTTTGCCTGACCGCTCCCGTGGCGGACGCCGACCTCGGGCTTGTGGTCCGATCCCGGTCGGCCATCGAGGACGTCGGCGACCTCGAGGGGCTGGCCGTCGCCGTTGAGCGCGCGACGCCGGCCGCCGAGTGGGCCTCCGAGAACCTCGCGGGGGTCCGGGTCGAAGCCCATCCGGCCCCCGAGGATCCCATCGACGCTCTGCGCTCCGGTGAGGTGGATGCGGCGCTGCACGACCTGCCGGTCGCCGTCCGGCTCAGCGGCGAGGATGTCCGCGTGGCGCGGACGATCCCCACCGGGCAGAGCTACGTGTTCGCGTTCCACCCGGAGAACCTCGGCCTCAAGCAGGCCCTGGACGCGGCCCTGGAGGCCATCCGGGCCGACGGGACCCACGAGCAGATCCTCGAACGGTGGCTGGGCTGACCCCCGCCCGCTACCGCAGCGCTGTGTTGCCGCCGGACAGCACCAGGCCCAGACGGCCTCCCGACACCTTCCCGGACAGCACCGCCGCCAGGGGCAGGGCGCCGGACGGCTCCACCACCGACTTCGTCCGCTCCCACAGCAGCCGCGTGGCCGCCAACGCCTGGTCGTCGGTGACGGTGACCACGTCGTCCACGAGGCGGCGGATCACCTCCCAGGGCCGCTCGCCCACGCAGGGGGCCCGGACCCCGTCGCACACCGTGTCGGGGGCCGCGTCCAGCGCTATCCGGTGGCCCGCCCGCATCGACCGGGCCAGGTCATCGGCCGCGGACGGCTCCACGCCGACCATCCGCGTGCGCGGCCAACGGTCCTTGATCGCCGTGGCCACGCCGCTGAGGAGCCCGCCGCCACCGACGGGCACGACGACGGCGTCCAGGCGCTCGCCCTGCTCGGTGAGCTCCAGGCCCGCCGTGCCCTGGCCCGCCATCACCGCGAGGTCGTCGTAGGGATGGACCAGCGGGAGGTCGCGGTCGCGGGCGATGCGGCGCACGATCTCCTCCCGGGTGTCCGCCGTCACGCCTTCGGAGATCACCTCGGCGCCGTAGGCGCGCGCCGCGGTGAGCTTGACCGGGTTCGAGTCGGCGGGACACACGACCACCGCCGTCGTCCCGAGGGTGCGGGCGGCGAGCGCCACGGCCTGGGCGTGATTGCCGGAGGACACCGCCAGCACCCCGCGGGCACGCTGCTCCGCCCCCATCTGTATGAGCGCGTTGAAGGCTCCGCGGGCTTTGAACGAACCGGTGCGCTGCAGGTGTTCGGCCTTCAGCACGAGGTGCGCCCCTGCCAGATCATCGAGGGAACGGGAGCCCAGGACCGGGGTCGTGTGGACGTAGGGCCGGATGCGGGCCAGCGCCGCCTCCACGTCCCCGATGCGCAGGAGGTCGGTCACCTCAGCTCGTTGACCCTCCGTCCGTGCTGCGCGACCCTCCTGACATGGAGTCGCTGAACCAGCATTCCTTCGTGATCGCCGCCGTACTCGGTCTCGGTGTCCTGTGGTTCATCCTCCGCCGCCGCGGTCGCTGGCTGCGCCGCTCCGCCCTGCTGGCCACCGTCGCCCTCCTCGCGATCGTGTACCTGTCCCTCCGCCCGGGCACCGGCGACCTCGCCGGGCCTGCCGAGCTCGACCGGGCGCTCGCCCTCGGACGGCCTGTGGCTCTCGAGCTCTACTCCAACTACTGACTCGTGTGCCTCGCCGGCAAGCCCGTGGTCGACGGGCTGGAGCGGGAGTTCGAGGGCCGCGCGCTGGTGCTGCGCGCCGACATCCAGAGCGACGGGGGCCGTGCGATCGCAGACCGCTACCGCCTCCGGGTGGTGCCCGCCTTCGTCGTCTTCGACCACGCCGGCGAGGTCGTCTACCGCGAGGAGGGCACCAGAGGGGTGCCGCTGCGCGACCTGCGCCGCGCCCTGCGCG
>CAZLKN010000035.1:17433-26818 GCA_964560135.1 uncultured Actinomycetes bacterium
GCGGCGTCCACACCCTTCTCCCAGCGCAGCGCGCACGAGATCCCCTCGGGCAGCGCGGCCCGGATGAGACGCTCGAGCTCGGCCTGCATGTCGCCGTTGGACTGCCCCGGCGCGAGTCGCATCGTCACGTTGGCGGTGGCCTCGGCGGGGACGATCGTCCGCGGCTCGCCGGAGCGGAACATCGTCACGTCCAGCGAGGGCTCCCCCGCGTTCTGCGCGAAGTACCGCTCGCCGCTCGCCGGCGTGAGTGGCGTCCCCGACGAGAAGGCGAGGACGAGATCACCGGGCGGCAGCCCGTCCCAGGAGGAGCGTTCCACCTCCGGGATCGGCTCCACCCCGGCCCGCAGCTCCTCCCGCAGGAGCCCGTCCGGGCCGGGGAGGACGGCGACCAGCGCCCGTGCGAGTACGTGGATGGCGTTGTGGACGCTGCCCCCGAAGATCCCCGAGTGCATGTCCCGCTCGGCCACCGTCACGGTGACGAGAGCCTGGATGATCCCGCGGGTGCCGACGGTGATCGCAGGCTGCGCCGGATCCAGGCTTCCGGAGTCGAAGACGATGCAGGCGTCGGCGCCGCGTTCGTCGGCCTCGATCCATCGCATCACCGGCTCGCTGCCGGCCTCCTCCTCGCCTTCGATCAGGAAGCGGACGTGGACGGGCAGCTCCCGCGCCTCGTGCATCTCGCAGGCCACGTGGATCAATGGCCACATGTTGCCCTTGTCGTCGGATGCTCCCCGGGCGTACAGGCGATCGTCCTTCACGGTGGGCTCGAACGGCGGGGTTTCCCAGAGCTCCAGGGGGCCCGCGGACTGCACGTCGTAGTGCCCGTACACCATCACCGTGGGGGCGTCGTCGCTCGGGGCGCGCAGCTCGCCGACCACCAGCGGGTTGCCGTCGGTCTCGACGACGTCGCATCTCCCGCCGGCCCGGCGGATCTTGTCCGCCAGCCATGTCGCGGCCTGTCCGAGAGCCTCGCGGTCGGGCTCCCCGGTGGACACCGAGGGGATCCGGATCAGCTCCTGGAGTTCGGCCAGCATGCGGTTGTCTGTCACGGTTGGGAGCCTACCGGATGCGGCATCCGGGGGATGATGATGACGGCGACACGGGTTGCCCATGCGCGTCCGACGATAGGAGGTCGGGATGGCACGCAGCGAGAAGACGGGCTTCGAAGGCTCCCAGGGTGACGAGCTCGCCGCCAGCCTCGAGCTTCCGGCAGACGAACCCGTGGCCTACGCGCTGTTCGCGCACTGCTTCACCTGTTCCAAGGACACCTTCGCCGCGTCACGGATCAGCAGGGCCCTCACCGATCACGGGATCGCCGTCCTGCGCTTCGACTTCACCGGCCTGGGCTCCAGCGGCGGCGACTTCGCGAACACCGGGTTCTCTTCCAACGTGGAGGACCTCGTCCGGGCCGCCGGCCATCTCCGCGAGACACACGCGGCACCGACCCTGCTGATCGGACACTCTCTCGGGGGCGCGGCGGTCCTCATGGCCGCTTCCAGGATCCCCGAAGCCGCAGCGGTGGCAACCATCGCCGCCCCCTTCGATCCCGTCCACGTCACGGAGCTGTTCGCCGATTCGGTCGACAGGATCGAGCGCGAGGGGTCCGGCGAGGTGGAGATCGGCGGACGCCGTTTCACGATCCGCCGCGAGTTCCTCGCCGACGCCTCGGAGCAGAACATGACCGACGCCCTGGCCGGGCTCGCGCGGCCGCTGATCGTGTTCCACTCCCCGCTGGACGATCAGGTGGGCGTGGACAACGCGCGCCGCATCTTCGAGGGCGCGAAGCACCCGAAGAGCTTCGTCTCGCTGGACGACGCCGACCACCTCCTGACCCGCCGGTCGGACGCGTCCTACGTGGCCGACATCCTCGCGGCCTGGGCCGGGCGGTATGTCGCCGCCGGGCAGGGGGCCGGGGAAACGCCGGCCGAAGGGTACGTCGTCGTTGCCGAGACCGGGGAGGGAAAGGGCTTCGCCCAGCAGGTGCGAGCAGGCCATCATGCGCTGCGGGCCGACGAGCCCGAGCCGACGGGGGACGACACCGGGCCGAGCCCCTACGATCTGCTGCTCGCGGGCCTGGGGGCGTGCACGTCGATGACGCTGCGGATGTACGCCGAACGCAAGGGCTGGCCGCTGGAGCACGTGAGCGTGCGACTGCGCCACGAGCGCGTCCACGCCTCCGACTGCGAAGATTGCGAGGAGCGCAACGTGCGCATCAGCAGGATCGAGCGGACCCTCGAGCTCGTGGGAGAACTGGACGACGACCAACGTCAACGGCTTCGTGAGATCGCGGAGCGCTGTCCCGTACACCGGACGCTGATGGAGGACAAGCAGATCGTGACCACACTCGCCGGCGCCGACGGGTCGGCCTAGCCACCCGTGGTACCCGAAACACGCTACGCGCGCAGCGGCGACGTCCACATCGCCTACCAGGTCTCCGGTGAGGGGCCGATGGACGTCGTGGTCGTCCCGATGATCGTGTCCCATCTCGATCTGTTATGGGACGACCCCCATTATCGAAGCTTCTTCGAGCGGATGGGTTCCTTCTGCCGGGTCATCCGGTTCGACAAGCGTGGCATGGGGATGTCCGATCGCATGGGTGACGTCCGGCCGTCCCTCGACGAGCGTATGGACGACATCCGTGCCGTCATGGACGACGCCGGGTCGGAACGCGCCGCGCTCTTCGGCCTCTCGGAAGGGGGAGCGCTGTCGCTGCTCTTCGCAGCGACCCATCCCGAGCGGGTGCTGTCCGTGGCGCTGTTCGGTGCCACCGGGAAGTGGCTCCAGTCCAGCGACTACCCCATCGGCATGGCTCCGGAGATCTTCGACGCGGGTATGGAGGCGGCGAAGGAGGCCTGGGGCACAGGGGTCTTCGTGAACCTGTTCGCTCCGAGCATCGCGTCCGATCCCGAAGCGATCCGCCGCTTCGCCCGTTTGGAGCGTTCCGCGGTCAGTCCCGGCGGGTTCATCGAGACCATGCGGGTGAACGCGCACCTGGATGTCCGGTACGTCCTGGACACCGTCGACGCGCCCACCCTGCTGATGGTGAAGCGCGACGAAGTCATCCCGGGGGCCTGGCACAGCCGCTACCTGGCGGAGCGGCTGCCCCACGCCCGCATCATCGAGTTCGAGGGGATGGACCATGTCCCGTGGACGGAGCACCCGGATGAGGTACTGCGCGAGCTGCAGAGCTTCCTCACCGGACGCACCGATCCCCTGGACGCCGACCGGATGCTCGCGACCGTCATGTTCACCGACATCGTCGACTCGACCCGGAAGGCCACCGATCTCGGGGACCGGCGGTGGCGGGACCTGCTCGACACGCACGATTCGGTTCTCGGCGAGCAGGTCGCCACCTGCCGTGGTCGTCTGGTGAAGTCCACGGGGGACGGTGCTCTCGTGACCTTCGACGCCCCACGGCGCGCCATCGACTGCGCGGGCCTGCTCCGGGAGCGTCTGCGGACCATCGGGCTGGACATCCGGGTCGGACTGCACGCCGGCGAGGTCGAGGTTCGGGGGCGGGACGTGGGCGGCATCGCCGTTCACATCGCCGCTCGGGTGGCCGGTCTCGCGGCGCCCGGGGAGATCCTCGTATCCCGGACGATCCGTGACCTGCTGGGGGGATCGGAGGTCCGGTTCGTCGATCGCGGCACCCATGTCCTGAAGGGGATCCCGGATCCCTGGGAGCTCCTCGCGGTCTCGGGGGCCTAGCCTATTCCCGGGCGGCCAGCATCGAATCGCGGTCCATGGACACCGCATGGCAGGGATACGACGCTCAGCGGCGAAAACAGGTTCGGGAGTGCTGCTGACGAATCCGAGGAGGCTTGTTCCATGGATCCGAGATCACGCCGTGTCGCTGCCGCCCTGCTGTGTGCCGCTCTGCTCGTCGCCGGAGCCGGCTCGGGCACCTTCGCGTCCGCTCAGCAGGACGAGCCCGTCCTTCCGGGGATGACCCGGCTGGGGGTCGCCGAGGCGGACATCACCTACCGGATCGGGGCGAGCCAGGGCGGCTTCGGCGCTCGCTGGCGCGTCTACCACGAGGAATCGCAGCCGATCGAGACGAACATGTACGCCCGGCTCATGAAGACCTCCGAGGGGGTCCACATGAACCTGCGCGTGAAGGCTTTCGTGTTCGAGACGGAGGGTCGGAAGCTCGCGATCCTGTCCAACGACCTCCTGGGGACCGTCCAGTTTTTCCACCGCGCGATCGCGCGCGAGCTCGCCGACGACCCGGGCATCGCCTGGGACGACCTGCTGATCGTCGGCACCCACACCGAATCCGGGCCGAGCAACGGCACTCTCAGCCCGCTGCTCAGCGCCTACGCCGACTTCTTCGACGAGGAGTTCGCACGCCACGTCCTCGAGCAGGCGGTACGGGCCGTCCGCGCCGCCGCCGACAACCTCGAACCCGTGCGCTTCGCGGCCGGATCCACTGAGGTCGATGCGGCCGGGAACTTCGTCTACAACTCCACCGAGCCCCCGTTGGTCGACCGGGGCCTGGATCTGCTGCGCTTCGACCGCCTGGACGGCACCACGAAGGGCCTTCTGGTGGCCTACCCCGGCCACTTCACGATCGCCGGCGTCGCCAACCCGCTGATCTCCTCGGACGGACCCGGCTACGTCGAACGATTCCTCGAGCGACGGATCTCCGCAGAGCAGGACGAGGACGTGCTGGTCGGCTATCTCCCCGGCACCGTGGGCGATTCGGGCGTGCGGGGGCCCTCGGAGGAGAACATCTACCAGTCCACGGAGGGCCGGGCCCGGATCCTGTCCGATGCCGCCGCCGAGGTGTTCGCGTCGCTCGAACCGCGCGACGACTTCGTGGTCGACTCGGCGGCGCGGCGCTTCCCTCCCCCGCCGGGCCACGAGGTCCCGAACTTCCCACTCCTCGGCTACGCCCCCATCCCGTTCATGGTGAGCCATTCACTGCATGCCCAGGTGTTCCGGGTGGGCGACGCCATCTTCGCCGGCGTGCCCGGTGAGCCGGTGACCGAACTCGGCCACGGACTGCGCGAGCGGATCGCCCAGCTCGGGTTCGAGCATCCGATCCCGCTGTCCCACGCCAACGACTGGACCGGCTACATCTACACCGACGAGCAGTACGACGAGCAGGAGGGCCGATCCGACCAGGGCGCCTACGGTCGCGATCAGGGCTGGTACCTGGTCGACAAGCTCGTGGATCTCGCGCGGTCACTGGTGGATCCGAGCTTCGCCGTCGCGGACTTCGAACGCTCCCTGCTGATGACCTCCGACGACACGCTGAACGAATCCGCGGCGTGGGCCGTGCTGACGGCGACGCCTGTGACCGGCGAGCTCCGGGACGCCGCGGTGCTCCCGAACGTGGTGCTCGAGTGCGGAGGGCTCGCTGACGCCGACGACGTGAATCGCTTCGACCGCACGGGCTTCACCTGGCGCGGCGGCAACAACGGGGCGGACTTCCCGCGTGTCGAGCTGCAGCGGCAGGACGGCGACGGCTGGCAGGCCGTGCTGGACGCCGAGGGCTTCGACCTCAAGTTGTGGATGAAGGTCTACCGGGTGCAGCCGTTCGACCCGATCATGCCCGGGGAGCCGGGCTGCAACGAGCTGCTCGACCACACCTATTCGGTGGAGCTCGAGCCGGCCTTCGACTTCCCCGCCGGCACCTACCGCTTCGTCGCCTCCGGGGTCTTCCGGAGGGCGCCGACGGTGGACGAGGGCTACACGGCCACGAGCGCGCCGTTCCGGGTGCGGGCGGGCACGATCGACGCGACGTTGTCGGTGGACGACGGCGACGTGATCGTGGAACTCGCCTACCCGAGTGACGGGGAGGGGTGGCGGTGGCGTCCCCACCGCACCCTCGGCGGGACCGCGGAGGTGGAGGTGGACGGAGTCCACGCGGGCACGGCGACCTTCGACCCCTCACGCGGCGCGCTGGTGCTCGAGGGGGCCGGTGTGACCCCGGGCCAGACGGTGACCGTCCAAGCGGATGCGGCCTTCGATCCGTGGGGGAACGCGCTCGGGCAGACCGTATCGGTGGTCGCGGACTAACCGGCGACGGCGAAGATCGGCCAGCGTCCGGGGACACCCTTGAGCTCGTGGGTGCCCCGGTCGCTGAAGTCGATGCCGGAGCCGATCACGAGATCCTTCACCGTGCCGGACACGAGCACCTCGCCGGGTGCGGCGAGGTCGCCGATCCGCGCTCCGATGTGGACGGCCACGCCGGCGATGTCCTCACCCCGTAGCTCGCACTCACCGCTGTGGAGTCCGGCGCGGATGCGCAGGCCCGAGCGGGACAGTGTGTCCGTGAGGTGACGTGCGCAGCGGATGGCCCGGGCCGGCCCGTCGAAGGTAGCCAAGGCGCCGTCGCCCGTGGTCTTCACGACCCTGCCCCGGAAACGCTCGACCTCCCGGCGGACGGTCTCGTCGTGCCGGTCGAGCAGAGCCCGCCAGTCTCGGTCCCCGGCCGCGGCGGCCTGCGACGTGGAGTCGACGATGTCGGTGAACAGCACGGTGGCCAGGACCCGGTCGATGTCGTGTCCCCGGGCGCCGGTCAGGAATTCCTCCACCTCGTCCACCAAGGCGTCGACGTCGCCCGTGAACGGTGAATGGTCGTCGCCCGCCAACTCGACGTAGCGGGCCTCGGGGATGCGCTCGGCGAGGAACCGTCCGTAGGCCACGGGCACGAAGCGGTCGCCCTCGCGATGCAGGACGAGCGTCGGGACCCGGATCTCGGGCAGGATCGCCCGGACGTCGATCTGGAGGTTGAGACGCATGATCTCGACGGCCATCCGGGGGCTCGCACCCAGGCGGGCCCGGCGCCCCATCCAATGGTTGAACGACGGGTCGTCCACGACGCTGGGCCAGATCATCTGACCGAGCTCGGGCCTCGGGTTGGGCCAGTTCGCCCGCAGACCCTCCAGGAAGGCCTCTGCGAAGTCCGGCGAGACACCGACCGGGTAGTCGGGGGCGTGCAGCACCCGCGCGAACGAGCCGTACAGGATGAGCGCGGAGACACGTTCGGGGTGCGCGGCGGAGAAGAGCATGCTCATGGGGCCGCCCTCCGAGTAGCCGAGCACCGTCGCCTGCTCGGACCCGGCGGCGTCCATGACGGCACGGATATCGTCCATGCGCTCCTCGAGGGTCGGTGCGCCCTCGATCGGATCGGAGAGCCCGGTGCCGCGCTTGTCGAAGGTGATCACCCGGGCGAACGAGGCGAGGCGGCGCAGGAGATGGGCGAACGGGGGCCACTCCCAGTCGGTCTCCACGTGGGAGAAGAACCCGTGCACGATCACGAGATCCAGGGGGCCGTCGCCGAATACCTCATAGGCGATCGAGACGTCCCCCGACCGTGCGTACCTCGTTTCCGGGATGTCCACTGGCGTCCTCCCTCATGGGGGCCTGAGTCCGAGGATACGGCAGCGCGTCGACGGCGACCGAGTAGATCAGTAAAGCGGCTCGAGCGAGTCGAACATCGGGAAGTGGCGGAGGTTGGTCGTCAGGACGTCCGCCAGGATCTCATACCGCACCAGTTCGCTGGCGACGACAGACTCCCCCTCATGGACGCTCCCTGTGCATCACGTCTCGCCTCCGACGAGCCGCGAAGCCGCCTCACCGATCTCCCGTTGCGCGTCCTCCACGATGTGGTTCGCGTATCGCTGGCGGACGAGCGAGTCGTCCGCGTGACCGAGGAAGCGGCCGACCTGGATCGGTGAGCATCCGCCGGCGAGCAGGTATGTCGCCACGAAATGACGGAAGGCGTGCGGGGTGTAGTGCGGCAGGCCGAGACGGGCCAAGGCTTTGTCCAGACGACGCTTCACCGACCGCGAGTTCCAGCACGGCAGTGGCGAGGACGCCCCCGGCTGCGTGTTCGAGGCGAAGAGGTACGCCTCGGGATCTTCGGGCAGGACCGGCGCGATCGTCTCGAAGAGGGAGGGCGCGAGCGGCAACCTCCGGATGCTCCACGGCTCTTCGGACGCTTCACCCGTCCCCCCACCCGGTCGGCGCTCCATTCGATCCGGACGGTCCTGCGTTCGACGTCGATGTGCTTGCGCTGAAGGGCGCAGATCTCGCCGGGCCGCGCCCCCGTGTTCACGGCGAGCTTCAGGTAGAGCCACCATGTGGGATCGGACGCTTCGGCGTCGACGAGCAGCTTCTCGACCTCCTTCGGGAGTGGCACATCCTTTTCGTCGAGAGCGTGGATCGTGCCTTCTTCGTCGTAGTACCCGTCATGGTCGACGCACGAGCGCCGGTTCGGCTTCGCCACGAGGGCCGGGTTCTGCTCCCGCCAAAGGTCGCCGTTCAGCAGTCCCCATGCGAACGCCTTCCGGAGGATGTGGTGGGACTCCTTCGCAGGCTTCCACCGCAGAGCGTCGTAGAAGGACTGGAGCTCGCGCGGTCTGATGGTGTTGGCGTCTACCTCACCGATCCCCGATGTGATGTGGACCCGGATGTGGATCCCGTACTGGTAGGCGGTCGCGGGGGCCAGCCGCAACCGGTAGGACAGGAACCACCGATCACAGAGCTCGGCGATCGGCAGGGCATTGGTCTGCTCGACGTACGAGGCCCGCCGATCCTGCTCCCGCTGCGCCATGACGTTGTCCAGCGCGCTCTTGGCTTCGTCCAGCGAGGCGAAGCTGGGTCGCAGCCGCTTCCCGTCCACGCGCAGTTCCCAACGCCAGCGCCGACCGCGCCCCTCGATCTTGACACCCCTGTATCGCACACCCTTGGAGACATCCATGCGAACAAACGTACTGGTTACTAACGACACGTCCTCAGCTCCCCGCTTGGGGGTAGACTTGGGGCCGCGATGTCCCCAGTTGTCCCCAACTGGTCAGCATCGCCGCAGGTCGGAGTGGCGGAAACGGCAGACGCGCATGGTTGAGGGCCATGTCCCCGCAAGGGGGTGGGGGTTCAAGTCCCCCCTCCGACACCAGTGAACCCCTAAGGTGCGCAGTCCGTTGAGCCGGGGAGGCTCACCCCGTTTCAGGGACACTGAAGAGCCGCGACGTCCGCCGAGACGGCGCAGGAATCCACCTTCGGGACGTCGAAAGCCTCCTCCGAGCGTCCCGGGCGCGGTGAACCGCGGCGCATGGACATGACTGGGGTGGTGGCATGAGCTTCCAACGGGCCGGCGGGTCCCAGTGGATCCTGACCTTGGGAATAGCGGTCGCGGTGTTACTCGGGGCAGGTCCGCTGGCGGTCGGGGCACGTTCGCAAACGATCGAACCTCCGGTGCCCCTCCCCGAGGAGGTAACCCAACTGCTGTGTGCGGGGAGAAGCGAGGTGCCACCGGTCGCACCGGTGCTCGACACGGTCGGGATCACCTGTCCGCTGGCGATCACCGCCGGCTGGGCGCACACGTGCGCGCTCATCAGCGACGGCACCGCCCGCTGCTGGGGCTGGAACAGCT
>CAZLKN010000035.1:26918-31952 GCA_964560135.1 uncultured Actinomycetes bacterium
GAGCACACCGGTGGTCGTGTCAGAGCTCACCGACGCCGTCGCCACCACCGCCGGCGGGCTGCACACGTGCGCGCTCATCAAAGACGGCACCGCCCGATGCTGGGGAGACAACACCCAGGGCCAGCTCGGCGACGGCACCACCACCAACTGGAATACCCCCACACCCGTCCAGGGCCTCCCCTGACCCCCGCGCGATCAGAGCCGGATCTCGGAGGGTTGCTGATGCCTGCGTCCCGACGGGTGGCGCCAGCACGCCGGGCCCTTCCAACTGCCTTGCCGTTGGGCAGTTCGTCGATGACCTCAGGACGGGTCAGTTCCGGAAAGGCCCCCGCGTCAAGGGAGTCAAGGGCACCAAGGGCTTCTTTGAGATGACATGGGCCGACGGACGGCCGGGCGACACTCCAGTACGGAGATGCGTTGTCCGAGGACGAACCGCACGTCGTCTTGCGACGGATCGGGACTTCTGCGCCTTGGGATGAGGTCCCGCATCGACAGGTGCGCACGGGCATTTCTGCCGCGAGGCGAAGACAACGCGATGCGCTTGGCGGTTAAGCGGCGCCGCGTGCGCCGTTGCCGCCGCCTGCGCCGTCCTGCATTATGAGAACCAATCAGGAGGAGTGCACGCTGTTCGGTCAGATCGAGTTTGGCCCGCTCAGCAACTGGGTGTCCGGCACCGTCACGCTGATGGCCTTTATCGCCGCCTTCGTCTACTCACGGCGAGGTGAGAAGCAGCAGCGAGACGAACGTCTCGCTGCCGTTTTCGCGTGGTTCGAGATCTCGGCGTCGGCCGACGAGCGGCGCGGGACCCTGTGGGTGGCCAACCAAACGGACTATCCGGTGTACAACTGGCGGGTGCGTGTTGAGTGGCCGTCCGGCGATTCCCCCGCTGTGCACACCTTGGGCCACCTGGACGTCGGGATCCTCCCGCCCCGCCAGCAGCACCACTTCGTCCTGCGCGGCGACGACTCCACACCCTTGCCCGCAAACGACGCCGACGTCTCGGTTGACCTACGGTTTGTCGATGCGAACGGAAGACCGCTGCGGCGGGTTCCGGGAGGCAGGCTCGAGCGCTTGTCCGGCGGTGTAGAGGGGTGACGTCCGGCGGGTTCGTCCCGGGTGAGGACTGGAAATCCATACGGGACCGAGATGGGGACCGACCCGGCACCGTCACACAGGATGCTCGCTGGGAGATCGGCCGCCGGGACACCGGAGAGCCCGCTCCTCAGATCGGTGATGAGCCGCGGCCGGGCGGCAACCTTCCCGTCCTCCACAGCCCAACCATCGGGCGCTCCGCCGAGCTGGCCTCGGCGGCGCAACTCCTGTCGGGCGGTTCGCGTCTGCTGACCGTTATCGGTCCCGGCGGGGTGGGCAAGACTCGCCTGGCCGTCGAGGTGGCCACGGCCCTCTCGCCCGCCGGCGGAGGATGGTTCTGCACGCTGGACTCCGTGTCGGATCCGGCCCTGGTGCCCGGCGCGATCGCGGCGGCCCTGGGCCTGACCGAGGACGGCGACGCGTTGCAGGCGGTCGCGGCCCGGCTGTCGTCGTCCCCCGCGGCTCTCGTGCTGGACAACTTCGAGCAGGTGATGGGCGCCACACAGGTGGTGTCCACCTTGCTGTCATCGTGCCCGGACCTCAAGGTCGTCGTGACCAGTCAGGAAGCGCTCCGGATCCGCGGGGAGCAGGAACTGCCGCTGGGGCCTCTGACGCCGCCCGGTCGCCGCGCGTCCAACGAGGAGTTGGCCGGCAACGACGCGGTGGCGTTGTTCACGCACATAGCCCGAGGCGTGCGTCCGGACTTCGAGCTGGACGAGGCCAACGCCGCAGCGGTGAGCGAGATCTGCCGGCGGCTGGACGGCCTGCCCTTGGCGCTGGAGCTCGCAGCGGCCCGGCTGCGGATGCTGAGCCCGTCGGCGTTGCTGGCGAAGATGACCGAGCGCCTGGACATCCTCGAGTCGCGCTCGCGGGACGCGCAGGAGCGCCACCGCTCGGTGCATGCGGCCGTGGCATGGAGCTACGAGCTGCTCGGTTCAGACGAGCGGCGAGCACTCCGGGCCTTCTCGGTGTTCCGAGAGGGCGCAAGCCTTCTGGCCGCCGAGCAGGTCCTTGGCGAGGCAGCCTTTGACCTGGAGTCGCTGGTCGAGAAGAGCCTGGTTCAGCGGGAGGACACGCCGGAAGGGGACATCCGCCTCCGGATGCTGTTCACCGTCCGCGAGTTCGCCGAAGGATTGTTGTTCTCGGAGGGTGAGGCCGACCTCCTCCGCGACGCGCACGCGGCGTGGTTCTCCTCACGGGTTCCGGCGGAGGTTCCGCGCGACGAGGCGTTCGGGGCCTGGCTACGCGAGATGGACGCCGACCACGACAACCTCCAGGCCGCGCTCGGCCGCCTGCTGGAATCCGACCCCCCAGGGGCCCTGACCATGGCCACCAACCTGGGAATGTTCTGGCTCACCCGCGGCCACCTCGCGGCCGGCCGCCACTGGCTGGGCCGCGCGCTCGAAGCCGCGCCCGAGGGGACGGCCCGCATGTTCGCCTCGCACGCCGCCGGCAACCTGGCCTGGGCGGCGCGCGACCTCGATGACGCGCAGGCGCGCTACGAGGCAGCGCTCGGATCGGGAGAGCAGCGCCTGGAGATGGACGCCCTCAACGGGCTGGGCGTCGTCGCCATCGATCGGGGCGACCTGGCGACCGCCCGGGGACACTTGGAGCGCTGCCTGGAGCTGGCGCGCGCGGCCGGAGCGCCGGTGGACCAGCTCCTGGGCAACCTGGCGGCCATCGCCTTCGAGACCGGCGACCTGCCGGCCGCGCGCGACCGCGTGGCCGAGGCATTCGAGCTCGCCAGGCAACGCCGGGATACGCGAACGGCGGCCATGCTGCAGACCAACCTGGGCATGGTCACCGCCGAGCTGGGAGACGCTCAGGGCGGCTACGAGCTCCTGTTGGGCGCCTTGGCGGCGCACCGGGAGCTGGGCGACCGCGCCAACGAGGCGGCCACGCTGGTGGCCCTGGCCCGGGGAGCGCCGGAGCCGCTTCGCGCCGGGGAAGGCGCCGCCTGGGCGGGGCAGGCCCTGGCGATCAGCCGGGAGCTCGGCGACTCCCACGGTCAGGTGGATGCGCTCATCGCTCGCGCCCTGACGGGCGAAGACTCCGAAGGCGACCTGCGGGAGGCCGAGGAGTTGGCCCGGGCCGCGGACTACCAGCACGGCCTAGAGGAGGCCGTCTCGCTGCGCGGTATGGCGGGTTAGCACTTTGTCACCCCGAGGCCATAGGGATCCGAGCGAATCCGTCGAATACTGAGCCATCATCGATCCCGGAGGAGACGGATGCGGAGACTTCGTGGCTTTGTCCTGGCGCTGGCGGTGCTGGCTCAGCTCGTCGTGGCGCCGCCCGCAGGCGCGCAGCGCTTCGTCCTCATCGTGAGCCAGTCCTCCGGCACGTCGGCCAACCACGACGCGGGCGGCGGGATCGATGCGCCGTTCCCGGCCTCGGCGTCCTCCGGCGGTAGGTTCGTAGCGTTCACGTCGGCCGCGTCCAACCTCTTGGGCGCAACCGGCACGGACGACAACGACTCGGCGGACGTGTTCATCCGCGACACGGCCTCGCCCCTGAGCCCACCCACCCTCGTCTCTGCCTCGGCCGGCCTCTGCTCCAGCCTGATTTGCTCGGCCGATGGGGAGAGCACCTCGCCGTCCATCTCTGGCAACGGGCGCTACGTGGCCTTCGCCTCCACCGCCACCGACCTCGTCGATCCGCCCTTCCTGGGTGGAGGCTGGCAGGTCTACGTTCGGGATCTCGTGGCACGGACGACCGATCGAATCCCGATCGAGGACGCCGACGAGGGGCTTTACACAGAGGCACTGGCGCCATCGATCTCCGACGCCGGCTCGCGCGTGGCCTTCACCGGCCGGGGCCCGGACATCGCCACGCAGGTCCTCGCGTACACTCGGTCTCCGCTCGGCGACGGTACCTTCGACCTGGTTTCCGTGGCCGACGGCGAGATTGGAGCGCGAGACAGCGACTCCTCCCGCCTCTCGGGGGATGGCGCCCTCGTAGCCTTCCGCTCGTCGGACCGCTGCCTGATCCACCCGCCGCAGCCCTGCGACCAGGACGGCGTGAGCGACATATTCGTGCGGGACCTGACCGCCGAGACGACTACTCGTGTCGCCGGTTACGACGCGGACTCGTCGGCGCCCTCGCTGTCGCGCAACGGGCGCTACGTGGCCTTCGAATCCAACGCCACGAGCATCCCCGGCGGCCAGACAGACGGACGGACGTCCGTGTACCGTCACGACCGGATTACCGGCGTCACTTTGCTCGTGGCTCCCGGCGTCGGCGGCCCGGCCGACGGGGACAGCACGTCGCCCTCGGTGTCCGACGACGGAGCAGTGGCCTTCCAGTCCGAGGCGACCAACCTGGTGGCTGGGGACGCCAACGGCAAGGTGGACGTGTTCAGCTTCCAGGACGGCACCGGCGTCACGCTGCGCTCGGTGACCCAGGACCTGCTCCAGCCGGCGGGCAACAGCTTCGCCGCGGCCCTGTCGCCCGAGGGCGGGACGGTGACGTTCGTGTCCGAGAGTCCGCTCATCGACACAGATACGAACGACGTCAACGACGTGTTCGCCACGAGCATGTGCACGGGTGCATCACGCGACGTGCAGGACGCGCTCACGACCGCAACCGGCGACGCTGCCGGGCATCTCGGTGCCGGCCTGTTGGCCGTCTGCTCGGCGCCGCCAGCGGCGGACGGCCTGACCTCGGTCTGGGATGCGGTTTCGATTGCTGAGGGCAGTCTTCTGTGAGTCGCGGAAGCCGACGTACCGTCTGGGTTTGCTCCGGAATCCTCGCCCTCGCTCAGCTCGTGGCGTTGCCGTGGGGCGGCCCGGCAGCAGCGACGCCTTCGGGCAGCGGGCCTGTGCTCGCAGCCGGCACCGTGGGATCGGTGGCCGCCGGTAGCATGCACAACTGCGCGGTACTCTCCGACGGCTCGGTGGCCTGTTGGGGCTGGGACGGCCACGGCCAAGCGACCCCACCGGCGGG
>CAZLKN010000036.1:0-30459 GCA_964560135.1 uncultured Actinomycetes bacterium
CCTTCATCGTGGCGAGCTTCTTCGCCATCATCCCGACCCTCGTCCGCGGCGTGGCCCCCTTCCTCCTCGACTTCGAGTTCCTGATCGGCTCGGGGCTCCTGCTCTTCACGCTCGTCCGGCACCCCGGCGGGATCGCCCAAGCCCTGCTCGAGGCCCGCGAGTTGCGGGAGGCCAAGCGACGCAAGATCGTCGAGGACATCGAACACGACGCGCCGGTGATGCTGTCGCTGCCCGAACCGCGCGGGGATGCCCAGGTGATCCCGGCGGGCGAGACGGTGCTCGCCGTCCGCGATCTGTCCGTGCACTTCGGAGGACTGCGCGCCGTGGACGGAGCGAGCTTCGACGTCCCCGCCCAGAAGATCGTCGGCCTCATCGGGCCGAACGGTGCGGGCAAGACCACCTGTTTCAACGCCGTCTCCGGCCTCGTCCGCCCCACCGCCGGACGCATCGAGTTCAAGGGCGAGGACATCTCACGGCTCCCCGCCCACGCGCGTGCGCACCGCGGCATGGGCCGCACGTTCCAGCTCCTCGGTCTGGCCGGCAACCTCACCGTGACGGAGAACCTCCTCCTCGCCCAGCATCGCCTCGCCACCTATCCCGCACCCGTCTCGCTGCTCCACCCCCGCAACGTGGCGCGGACCGAGACCGAGCTCGGCGACACGGCCCGCGAGGCTCTTTCGGCGCTCGGCTTCGAGCGCTTCGCCGACCGTCCGCTGCGGACGCTGTCCCACGGCCAGCAGCGGCTGGTGGAGCTGGCCGCGGCCCTCGTCACCTCCCCGGACATCCTCCTGCTCGACGAGCCGTCCGGAGGCATGGCCCCCAACGCCGCCGAATCCCTCGCGGAACGGCTTATCGAGATCCGCGACCGCCTCGGGCGCACCGTGCTGCTGATCGAGCACCACATCCCGCTGGTGCTGGCGGTGTGCGACACCGTCCACGTGCTGTCCGCCGGGCAGATCCTGGCCTCCGGGACCACCTCGGAGATCGTCCGCCACCCCGGCGTGATCGAGGCCTACCTCGGCCCGACGGGGGCCCGTCGCGCCGTTCGCTCCAGGGAGGCGACATGAACCTGCTCGAGGTCCGCGAGCTCGTCACCGGGTTCGGTGTGCACCAGATCATCAACGGGGTCGACCTCGACGTGCCCGAAGGCGGCATCGTCGCGCTCCTCGGCCTCAACGGCGCCGGCAAGTCGGTGACCCTGAAGACGATCTCCGGCCTCGTGCCCGTGTGGTCCGGGGACATCCGCCTCGACGGCGAGTCGCTCGTGGGCCGTGCCCCCGAGCGCCGCGTCGCCCGCGGCCTGGCGCATGTGCCCCAAGGGCGGGCGGTGTTCCCACACCTGTCCGTCGACCAGAACCTGCGTGTGGGGGCCTATACCGTCCGCGACCGGGCCGCCGTGGACGCCGCCTTCGAGCGGGTCTTCTCGATCTTCCCGATCCTCGCCGAACGGCGGGCCCAGGCCGGCGGGACGCTGTCCGGCGGGGAGCAGGAGATGCTCGCCGTGGGCCGGGCCCTGATGTCCGACCCGCGGATCGTGCTCGTGGACGAGCCGTCCCAGGGACTGGCCCCCGTCGTCGTCGAGCATCTCGGCGAGGTGCTGCGGGCGGCGAACGCCGCGGGCACCACGATCCTCATGGTCGAGCAGAACGTGTCCTTCGCCTTGGACCTCGCCGACCGCGTCTACCTGATGCAGAAAGGCGAGATCGTCTACTCGGGCGAGGGCGACGACCTGGACACCGAGACGATCATGACCCTGCTCGGCGTCGGCGACCTCGTCCGCATGGACGACCGGTAGCCCTCTCCGCTCTCAGGGCCGTACGTTCCTCCCACCACGGAGCGCCGTTGCGTCGCACCGGCCGGAGGAGAAGTCCACGGGTGACCTCCATCCCGCCTCGGGGCGGGCACGTGTGGACGTGGACTCCGGGGGAGCGGGGTAAGCGTCCACACGTGCGCTGGTGCGCCCAAGAACAGGCCCGGCTGTGGACGTTCACTCCGGCGAGGACCTGAGAGGGCGGCGCTCTCAGGCGTTGCGCAACAGCCGAAGCACCACCAGCAGGACCCCGGCCCCCACGGTCGCGGTGATCACCGAACCCACGAAGCCCGCGCCCCCGGTCCAGCCGAGCTGTTCGAACAGAACCCCGCCGATCACCGCACCCAGCATCCCGACGATCATGTAGCTGAACAGCCGGGCGCCGCGTGGCCCGAACCGGCGGCGCTCCCGCACCATGATCGAAGCTATCCAGCCGGCCATGAGGCCGACGAGCAGGAAACGGATCAGCTCACGCATCCGGGCTCAGCGCAGGATCGCGATCTCGTAGGTGAGGCTGGTGCCCTGCATGATCCCCTTGGCCACTGCCTGCACCATGTTGAGCCACAGGTACCGCTCGTCCCCCGTCTCGAAGGTCGGCGTGGCGTACAGCGGCGCGGAGCCCGGCCCCTCGGACATGTCCGAGCGCCCCGTGTAGGTCACGTAGATCAGCGCGCCGTCGTCCGTCTCCATCAGGTACCGGACGTCCAGGCGCAGCGACCCGTCGGTGCCGGCCACCGCCCAGTCCGCGCCGGCCTTGCCCTTCATCGTCCCGTTCAGCCGCTCGCCGGAGATCTTCGCCTCCTCGAGCTCGATGATGAACCTCGTCCCGTACGGCCCCGGCATCGCGAACGGCCTCGCCAGGGTGATGTCTGCGGTGCACAGCGGTTCGAGCTCGATCGCCATCGGCGTCCTCCTCGTCTATCGCGGCAACAACCGTAACCGGTCCTCGTCCTGAAGCAGACCGCGCAGCGCCTCCAGGGCACGCCCGGCCTCCGCGCCGTCCAGCACGCGGTGGTCGAAGGACAGCGAGAAGGTACTCACCGGACGGGCCTCGATCACGCCCCGCACCACCAGTGCCCGCTGCTCGATCACGCCGATCGCCAGGATCGCCACCTCGGGCTGGTTCACGATCGGCGTGCCGTACTCGGCGCCGAAGCTGCCCACGTTGGACACCGTGATCGTGCTCCCCTGCAGCTCCTCCAGCGCCGCCTTCTGCTCCCGGGCCCGCGCCACCAGCTCCCGGATCTCCGCGGCGAGGTCGAGGATCCCGCGCTCGGCGACGTCGCGGACCACCGGCACCACGAGCCCGGCCGGGGAGTCGGTGGCGATCCCCGCGTGCATGCTCGGCTTGAGGACGATCTCCCGGGTCGCGGGATCGAACCACGCGTTGAGCTTCGGGTGGTCGCGGACGACCTCGGCCAGCGCGCGCACCACGATCGGCAACGCGGTCACCTTGACGTCGGTCTCGAAGGCGAGCTCGTCGCGCAGCTCCACCAGTGCGGTGGCGTCCACCGTGAGGTAGGTGGTGACGTGCGGCACCTCGATCCACGCCCGCTCCATCCGGTCGGCCACCACCCGGCGGATGCCGCGCATGGTGACCCGCTCGTCGCCGTCCTCGTCGGGCAGCGGCGCGTGGCCCGAGCGGATCTCGCCGCGGGCCGCGCGCTCCACGTCCTCGGCGGTGATGCGACCCTCGGGCCCGGTGCCGGGCACGGTGGCGAGGTCGATCCCGAGGTCCTTGGCGAGCTTGCGCACCGCCGGGGCCGCCAAGGGCTTGCCGCGGCGCTCGGGCGCGGCGGGGGCCTTGCGCAGCCGTCCGCGCGGCGCCGACGGTGCAGGCTCGGTGTCGACCCCGTATCCGACGAGAACCGCCGTGCGGCCCTCCGCCTCCGCGGCCTCCGTGACCTCGAAGGTCACCAACGGCGCCCCCACGGCCACCTCGTCGCCGGCCTGCGCATGCAGCGTCTTCACGACCCCCGCCACCGGCGACGGGATCTCCACGAGCGCCTTCTCGGTGTTGACCTCCACCAGGGGCTGGTTCAGCACGACGGTGTCGCCCTCGTCCACCAGCCACTGCGCGATCTCGCCCGCCTCCAGTCCCTCGCCGAGGTCGGGGAGCTTGAAGACCCGCTCGGCCATCTAGAACCTCAACACCTTCTCGACGGCACGCAGGATCCGCTCGGCGGACGGCACCCAGTGGCCCTCGACGGTTGCCGGCGGGTAGGGCGTGTCGTAGCCGGTGACCCGCAGGACGGGTGCCTCCAGGTACACGAAGCAGTCCTCCATGATCCGGGCCACCACCTCGGCCCCCACGCCGAAGGACATCGGCGCCTCGTGGACGACCACCGCCCGTCCGGTCTGCCGCACCGCCACGGCCAGCGTCTCGAGGTCCAGCGGCGCCAGGCACCGCAGGTCGACGACCTCGAGGTCCACGCCGTCGGTCGCGGCGATCTCCGCTACCTCCATACAGCGGGCCACCATCGCTCCCCAGGCCACCAGCGTCGCGTCACCCCCCTCCCGCAGGATGCGGGCCCTGGTGAGCGGCATCCCCTCGGGACGCAGCTCGCCGTCCTCCTTCGACCAGTAGCGGCTCTTGGGCTCCAGCACCACCACGGGATCGGGGTCGGCGATGGCCTGGACGAGCATCGTGTGGGCGTCCAGCGGCGTGGACGGCACCACCACCTTCAGGCCCGCGGTGTGCGCGTAGTAGGCCTCCGGGGAGTCCGAATGCGCCTCGGCGGCGCCGATCTGCCCGGCGCAGGGGATCCGGATCACCACCGGCATCTCCACGTTTCCCCGCGTGCGGTTGCGGAACTTCGCGATGTGCGAGATCACCTGGTCGAGGGCGGGATAGGAGAAGGCGTCGAACTGCATCTCCGCCACCGGACGCCAGCCCGCCATCGCCAGGCCCACGCAGATCCCGGCGATCCCCGACTCGGCCAGCGGCGTGTCGAAGACCCGCTCCTCACCGAAGGCGTCCTGGAGGCCCTGGGTCACCCGGAACACGCCGCCGAGGGTGCCGATGTCCTCACCGAACACCAGCACCCGGTCGTCGGTGGCCAGCGAATGGCGGAGCGCCCCGTTGAGGGCGGCGGCCATCGTCACCTCAGGCATCGGGGACCTCCCGCAGGAGCTCCTCGCGTTGCCGGGCGAGACTCTGGGGGAGGTCCGCGTAGACCCAGTCGAAGATCTCCCGCACCGGACGCGCCTCCGCGTCCTCGATCCCGGCCCGCACGTGCGCCGCGAGCTCGTCGGCCTCGCCGCTCACCGCCTCGAAGAAGGCGTCGTCGGCCACGGTCTCGCCCTCCAGGAACCGCCGGTAGCGGCCCAGCGGCTCCAACGCCTCCCAGGCCTCCACCTCCTCGCGGGGCTGGTACACCGACGCGTCGTCGGCGGTCGAGTGGGGGCCGAGCCGGTAGGTGACGGCCTCGATCAGCGTGGGGGTGCCGTCGGCACGGCCGCGCTCCAGCGCCTGCCGGGTGACCTGGTGGACGGCGAGCACGTCGTTGCCGTCCACCCGCACCCCCGGGAAGCCGTAGGCGGCGGCCTTGGTGTGGATGGGCACCGTGGTCTGGCGCGCGAGCGGCACGGAGATCGCCCAGTGGTTGTTCTGGCAGAAGAACACCACGGGGGCCGAGAACACCGCGGCGAAGTTGCAGGCCTCGTGGAAATCGCCCTCGGAGGTCGCACCATCGCCGAAGTAGGCGATCGCGCAGTCGTCCGCGCCGTCCTTGCGGCGGCCCATCGCCCAGCCGACGGCGTGCAGGCACTGGCTCGCCACCGGGACCGACACCGGCGCCATGTTGTGCTCCATCGGGTTCCACATCCCGCCGTGCCAGGTGGCCCGGTAGAAGTGGAGGTAGTCCACGAGGTCGATGCCGCGCACCAGCGCCACCGCCATCTCCCGGTAGGACGGGAACGCGAAATCTCCGGGGGCCAGCGCGTGGGCGCTGCCCACCTGGGCGGCTTCCTGGCCCGCCAGCGGTGCCCACACCGCGAGCTGCCCCTGGCGCTGGAGCGCCGTGGCCTCCTCGTCGATGCGCCGCGCCAGTGCCATCAGCCGGTACAGCTCGCGCAGGCCCTCGTCGTCGAGGCCCACCTCGTTGGTGTGGCTCCCGTCCGGCGTGCCGTCGGGAGCCACCAGCCGCAGCGGTTCGGACACCTCCACCGCCATCCCCTACCTCCCGTTCACGACCGGCAGCGAGCGCCGGTCTCCTTTGTCCTTGAAGCCTTCGAACACGTTGCGGCACGCCGAGCAGAAGTGGATGCTGCGGCACGGCGTCGGCCCGAAGTCGGACGTGACCTCGGTGTCGGTGCTGCCGCACCACGGACACGAGGATCGGTCGGCGGAGATACCGTAGGAGCGCAGGGCCTCGCGTCCGGCGTCGGTGACGCGGTCGGCCGTCCACGCAGGTGCGTAGACGAAGCGCACCTCTACACGGCGGCCCCCGGCCACCTCCACCAGCACGCGCTCCACCTCCTCGCCGATCACCGTCTTCGCCGGGCAGCCGACGAAGGTGGGCAGCAGGTCGCAGGCGATGGCCTCACCGGTGACCTCGAGGCGTCCGATCATGCCGAGGTCCACGATCGAGCATGTCGGGATCTCGGGGTCGACGACCCGCTCGAGGGCGCGTCGCACCTCGTCGGTCGCGGTCACCATCTGGCCCCCGCGTGCGCCCGGTAGAGCCCGGTCATGTCCTCCCACAACGCGGTGAAGTCCTCGGACCGGGTGCCGACCCGGCCCCCGCGACCCTGGTCGCCGAAGGCCGGCGGCTCGAGGCCCACGGCGGCGAGCTCGCCGGCCACCCGCCGTCGCCACTCGGCCTCCAGCTCCGTGCTGGGCTTCGCGAGCACGCCGGTCTCCACGAGGCTCTCCTCCTCCCACAGCGGCTCGAACAGCGCCGGCGCCTCGGTGGCGACGGCGTCGAAGCCGCCTTGCAGGTGCGCGCGCGCCTCCGCGGAGTGGCCGGTGAGCCGGCGCAGCCAGGTGGCCGCGTGGTCGAGGTGGTAGCGCTCCTCGAGACGGATCACGGCGACGATCTCGGCGAGCTCCGTCCACGAGGACGATTCCAGGCAACCGAGCCGCACATCGTCGGCGGTGTCGTAGAGGTACTGGCGCGCGAGCGTGTAACCCCAGTCGCCGTCGCCGCCCGCGGGCAGGCCGTCGCTGGCCCGCCGCGCCGAACCGGGACCGCCGTTGGCGCGCTCGCACACCACGGCGTGCCGGTACTCGGCGGGGTGGCGTCCGAGAGCGAGCTGGTCGGGGGTCCGTCCGTCGATCGGCTCGGCGAGCTCGTAGTACAGCTGCGCGTGCGCCATCTCGTCCTGGGCGATCGAGGAGAAGGCGAGGTCGGCCTCCACGGCGGGGGCCCATCCCGTCCATTCGCTGTGGCGGTGCCCGATCACGAGTTCGTCGTCGGCCAGCGCCACGAGCAGGGTGAGCCGGGCGTGGCCGCGCTCAGGCACGCTCGCCTCCGGTGATCGGCGCCAGGCCGCGGCGCTCGAGCTCTTCGCGCACACGCGCGAACTTGGCACCCACCCCGACGTAGCCGTCCGGACGCCGGTAGGAGCGGTCGGTCACGCCGCCCACGACCTCGGACTCGCCGCAGAAGTGCAGCTCCTCGGTGCCGCGCGGCCGCACCGCGAAGCGCTCGCCCTCGCCGCGGCGGAAGAAGGTCTCCCGGGCGAGCAGCAGCGCCATCTCGAGATCGGGCGCGATCAGGGTTCCGACGAGCCTCGGGGCCTCCGCGAAACGGCGCTCGCCGAAGACCTCCCACACGGGCATGGCTAGGCGGCCGTCCCTCCGCCGAAGGCCTCCCGTACCCAGGCGTGGGCCTCCCAGGCCGAGCGCCGCAGGTCCAGACGCTCGGCGGTCTTCGGCCCGTGGCCCTTGACCACCTGCCAGAACTCGTCCCACCCGGGGTCGCCCCAGATCCAGGTGCCGGTCTCCTCGTCGTGGCGCAGCTCCGGGTCGGGGACGCTCACCCCGAGCTCCCACAGCTTCGGGACGTAGGTGGACAGGAACTCCTGGCGCAACTCCTCGTTGGACTTCGACTTGATGCCGTACTCCGTCAACACGTCCCGGCCCGGCTTGGACGGGGGCCCGAAGAAGTGCATGATCGGCCGCCACCACCGGTTCACGGCGTCCTGGAACATCTCCCGCTGGGCCGGGGTGCCGGAGACGAGCTCGAGGGTGAGGTCCTCGCCGTGGCGCAGGTGCAGCGACTCCTCGGCACAGATCCGCTTCATGGCACGGACGTAGGGAGCGTAGGAGCAGTCGAGCAGTGCCTTCTGGGTGACGAGGGCCGCGCCGTCGATCAGCCAGCCGATCACGGCGACGTCCCCCCAGGAGCGGGTGGGGTAGTGGAAGACGTTGTGGAACTTCGTCCGGCCGTGGACGAGGTCGTCGAGCATCTCGTCGCGGCTCTTCCCGAGGTCCTCGCAGACCCGGTAGAGGATCTGGGCGTGGCCGACCTCGTCCTGCACCTTGGCCGTCAGCGAGAGCTTGCGTCGCAGGCTGGGGGCCCGCGGGATCCATTCGCGCTCGGGCAGGGCCCCCATGATCTCGGAGTTGGCGTGCATCTCGATGAACCGCAGGACCGCGAGACGGTACTCGTCGGGCATCGCCTCACCGGCCTCGATCTTCTCGCCGGCGTCGATGCGGGCCTGGAAGGCCTCGGCGTCGACCTCCCCGTTGGCGACGTGCGGTGTGGCCATACCCTCACTCCTCCCCGGGGCCCCGCTGCCACCCCTGCGCCGGCGGGACCTCCTGTCTGGAGTCTACCCACACCAAGGCTGTTCTGACCGGTCCGGCTCGGCCCGGCTGCGGGTATCGATTCTGGGGGCGCGCCGGTGCTCGGTTCTCGCACACCCGCACCTCTTGCCTAAGTAGCTTCCAGAGGCTACCTTGATGCCGTGAGATCGGTTGGGCTGAAGACCCTGAAGAACAAGCTCAGCGAGTACGTGCGCCTGGCCGCACGGGGGGAGACGATCCTCATCACGGACCGGGAGAAGGTCGTGGCGGAGCTCGTTCCACCACAGGGATCGAGAGCCGAGCGGGTGAGCGACGCCGTGCTGGCCGACGCCGTGCGCGAGGGCCTGCTCACGCCCGCGCTGATCCCTCCCGGGCCCCCACCGGAGACGGTACCGGTCGCTCCGCTCGATGAGATCCTCACGGGACTGGACCGGGACCGAGCCGAGCGTTGATCTACGTCGACACCTCCGTCGTGCTTGCGCAACTGCTCGCGGAGGATCGGCGTCCTCCCGCGGACCTCTGGGCAGAGCCACTCGTCTCCAGCCGGCTGCTCGAGTACGAGACGTGGACGCGGATCCACGCCGACGGACTCGCCCCCTCCCACGGCGAGGCGGCACGGGAGGTCCTGTCACGGATCTCGTTCCTCGAACTCTCCCCCGTCGTGCTCGCCCGGGCGCTCGATCCCTTCCCGGCGAAGGTGCGGACGCTCGACGCTTTGCATCTCGCCTCGGTCAGCTATCTGCGGAGCCGCCGGGTCCCTGTGCGGCTGGCGACCTACGACGCGCGCATGGCGGACACCGCCGAGCGCATGGATCTGGAGAGCTACGACCTCAACCCCCGGTGAATTTCGGGGCGCGCTTCTCCAGAAAGGCGTTGACGCCTTCGGTGTAGTCGGCGCTGCGGCCGCAGGAGGTCTGGAGCTGCGCCTCGTGGTCGAGGGCCTGCGCGTAGGTCATGCCGAGAGCCCGGTCGAAGGCGCGCTTCGTCAGACCAAGGGCCTTGGTCGGCCCCTCCGCCAGCTTCCGACACAAGCCCGCGGCCTCCTCTCCGAGCGCGTCGCCGGGCACCACCCGTTCCACGAGACCGAGGCGCTGCGCCTCATCGGCCCCCACGGGCTCGGCGAGCGCGGCCATCTCGAAGGCCTTCCCGGCCCCCACGATCCGGGGCAGCATCCACGTCATGCCCGAATCGGGCAGCAGCCCCACCTTCGAGAACACGACGATGAACGCAGCATCCTCCGATGCGATCCGCAGATCGCAGGCCAGCGCCAGGCCGAACCCGGCCCCCGCCGCGACCCCGTTGACGGCGCACACCACCGGCTTCTCCAGCTCGCGGATCCCACGCACGATCGGGTTCCAGGTCTTCTGTAGATGCTCACCCAGGGTGGACGGGGCATCGTCGCCGGTCACCGCCTTCAGGTCCTGCCCCGAGCAGAAGGCACGGCCGGTGCCGGTGAGCAGCACCGCCCGTACCTCGGGGTCGCGGGACACACGCTTCAGTGCGTCCTGGAGCTCGCCCGCCATCGTGTTGTCCAGCGCGTTGCGCGCGTCGGGACGGTTCAGCGTGATCGTCCCCACACCGTCGGCGGTCTCGAGGGTGATCGTCTCGTAGGCCATGCTCACCGCCCCTTCCAGCTCGGCGTGCGCTTGTTCAGGAACGCGTCCATCCCCTCGCTCTTGTCCTCGCTGGCGAACAGCAGGAAGAACAGATGCCGTTCGTAGGCCAGACCCGCCTCGATCGTGGTGTCGAAGCTGCGCAGGATGGCGTCCTTGGCGGCCCGGACGGCCACCGGGGGCCGGGCGGCGATCTCGCCGGCCAGCGCGATCGCCTCGTCCAGCAGCGCCTCGGGGGCCACCACCCGGCTCACCAGCCCCTTGCGCTCGGCGTCGGCGGCGCTCAGGTAACGGCCGGTGAGGATCATCTCCATCGCCAGCGACTTGCCGACGGCCTTGGGCAGGCGCTGGGTGCCGCCGGCGCCGGGGATCACGCCGATGTTGATCTCGGGCTGGCCGAACTGGGCGGTCTCGGCGGCCACGATGATGTCGCAGGCCATGGCCAGCTCGAGGCCGCCGCCGAGGCACCAGCCGGACACGGCGGCCACGACCGGGGTGTTCAGGAAGCGGATGGCGTCCCACAGTCGCAGGTGGTCGCGCAGGTACATGTCCACGGCGGAAGCGTCGGTCATCTCGGAGATGTCGGCACCGGCGGCGAAGGCACGCTCGCCGCCGGTGAGCACGATGCAGCGGATCCCCTCGTCGGCATCCAGGCGCTCCAGCTCGGCGACCACCTGGCCCATCACCTCGCTCGACAGCGAGTTCAGTGCCTTGGGCCGGTCGATGCGCACCAGCGCGACCCCGTCCGCCGGGGCCTCCACCACGACGAAGCGGTCGTCGCTTGCCATCGTCGCCTCCTGCTCGGATTCGCGGTCCGCCCAATGCTAGGCGGACGGGAGGGCTTAGCGCCGCAGCAGCACCCGGCCGGGGGCGCCGTCGCCGCCCACCACCGGGATCGGCAGGGCGATCAGCTCCCAGGCCCCCGGCTCGACCCCCTCGAGGTCCACACCCTCCAGCACGACCACGCCCGCGCCGAGCAGCGTCTTGTGGGTCGGGTTGCCGATGTCGCCCGACCCGCGCGGCTCGATCGACAGGTAGTCGTTGGCCACGAGCACCATCCCCCGCTCCACGCACCAGCGGGCCGCGGAGGCGTCGTAGGCGCAGAAGCCCTCACGGAACGCGTCGTCGTGCGACCAGCCGGAGTTGCGGGTCTTCGCGAGCAGCCGTGTGGTGCCGTCGGGGATGCCGGCGGCCTCCAGCGCCTCAGCGGTGATGTGCTCCTCCAGCTGGGTGAGGTCGGCGACGCAGCAGTCGCCGAGCAGGGCCTCCAGCGGCAGCGACTCGATCCCCGGGCCACCGGCGAGGAAGTGGACGGGGCCATCGAAGTGGGTGCCGGTGTGAGCGCCGAGGGTGAGGGTCGAGACCGTGGACCGGTCCCCGGCGTCCGTGCTCGACGCGACCTCCCGGCCGAAGCCGTCCTGGCCCGGCCAATGCGGGAGCCCCTCCCGCAGGCGCACGGTCACGTCCACGATCATCGCGGGCCATCCTACCGGTCCCATTTCGCAGGAGCGGCCGCCGGGACGGCGAAAGGGTACCGTCGTGAGGATGCCGAAGCTCCGCGCCCTCCGCCCCGCTCGCCTCGCCGCCGCCTGCGGCGTGGTCGCCTTCGTCCTGCTCCCGCTGGCGCCGGTGCTCGCGCATCCCTTCGGCCTCCCGCCGGTGGCAGAGATCGCCTGGGCCGGCGAGCGCATCCGCACCACCTTCACCGTCGCCATGGACGACACCCTCATCATGCTCGCCCAGACCGAAGCCCCGCTGCGCTCCCCGCAGGAGGGCACCCCCGACGAGCTCGCCACCCAAGCCGAGGTGCAGGACTACATCACCTCCCGGTTCGTGCTCGCCGTCCCGGAAGGCCCGTGCACCGCGGAGATCACCGGGGGCCGCGGCGCCGGCGCGGCGTTCCTGTTCTTCCTCGACCACACCTGCCCGGCCCCCGTCGGCGACACCCTGCACGTCACCAACACCTTCCTGCGGGACATCTCGCCCGAGTACCGGATGGTGATCGTCGGACGCGTCGGCGCGTCCAAACCTCGCTGGGACATCGACCGCGGCGTCGAGGAGCTCACCCTCGACCTGACCCCCGAGGGCATCGCCGCCGCCGTCCCGCAGGTGCCCGAAGGCGCCGACCCGGGGGCCGATCCGGAGCCGTCGGCCGCGGTCAAGGGCCTCGAGCGGCTGTTCACCTTCCTGGACGCCGACCGCGGCATCGGGGCGGCCTTCGTCGCCGTGGGCATCGCCACCGCCCTCGGGGCGCTGCACGGCCTCACCCCCGGGCACGGCAAGGCCCTCGTGGCCGCCTATCTCGCCGGCTCGGACGCCAAGATCCGTCACGCCTTCGCCGTGGGGGCCGCCCTCACGATCACGCACACCGCCGCCGTGCTCGCCTTCGGGGTGATCGCGGTGTTCGCGGGCAAGTCGCTCGTCCCCCAACAGGTGGAGCCGATCCTGATGTCCGTAGCCGCCGTGCTGGTGATCGGGCTCGGGCTGTGGCTGCTCGTCACCCGGGCCCTCGCCCTGCGGCGGGGATCCGTCCACGCGCATCACCACCATCACCTCCCCGAAGAACCGGGGCACGAGCACCCGGAGGCCGCCCGGCGGGCCATGTCCGGCAAGGGGATCGTCGCCGTGGGGGCCGCAGGCGGGATCGTGCCCTGCCCCGAGGCCTTCGGGCTCCTGTTCGTGGCGATCTCACTCGGACGCCCCGCGGCCGGGCTGCTGCTCCTCGTGGGCTTCAGCATCGGCCTGGCCGCCGTCCTGGTGGCGATCGCCGTCACGCTGGTGCTGTCCCGCCGGGCCATCGCCCCGCGCCTGGAACGCTCGCGGATCCTGCGCTACCTGCCGGTGCTGTCCGCGACGATCATCACCGCCATCGGCGTCGGGCTCGGCGTGGTCGCCCTGGGGAAGTTCTGAGTCTCAAGCGCGCGCACGGTCACTGCCGATCGAGCAGCTCTCGGAAGTCGGCCGGGGACATGATCGGCACGTCCGCCTGTATCTCGAGGAGATGAACGTCCCCGGAAACGAGGACGGCTCGAGCTTGCGAAGCGAGCGCGATCAGGTAGTCGTCGCCGGGATCGGGTGATTTCACGGGAGGCGGCTCGTCAGGATCGCTCACGATCGTCGCGGAGTCCTCGAGCCAGTGGACCAGCGATCGGGCTTCCTCGGCCGGGACACGGCTCGCGATCTTCGGGTATTCGAGCACACGGGCCAGCTCGGCCAGGAGGCAGGGTGAGACCACGAGAGACGGATGCCCACGCAACCGAACGGCTCTACAGGTGGCCGGACACCAGATCCGGGGGCGAGCCGGGTTCCGGGTCGGGGTCGGGGGCGAGCCGGACGACCTCGCCCACCCCGATGGTGATCGCGAACAGCTCCGACGGCGGACGCTCCCGCAGACGTAGCAGCGCCGCCCGCAGAGGCTCGAGGTGACTCACGGCAACCACCAGACCGGACGGATGGCGCTCCCGCACGTCCTCCAGCCACGACAGCACCCGGTCCCCCAGCTCCGCCAGCGACTCGCCGGAGGTCACCGAACCCGGGTCGTCGTGGTAGGCCTGCCAGGCCCCCTGGGCCTCGTCCCGGAGCCGCTCCCAGGTCATCCCGGCCCACTGCCCCCAGTGCCGCCACTCATGCAGGCGCTCGTCGGTGACGACCTCCACCTTGGCGGACGCCGCGAGGATCCCCGCCGTCTCCACAGCCCGGTCCAGCGGTGAGGCGTACAGGGCGGCCACCGGGAGCCCGGCGAGCTGCTCGGCCACGGCGGCGGCCTGGCGGTGGCCGGCCTCGGACAGCCCGAAGCCCGGGAGCCCGGCGTAGATCACGGCATCGGGGTTGTGGACCTCGCCGTGGCGGATCCCCAGCACGACCGTCACATCGTCCTCCCGGGTCGGTTCCCAGCGGCGGCCATCCTAGCGACCCGGCCCGGATGGCGGCACGGCATCCCACCTGGTAGACATGACGCCGATGCCCGAGAACCGCCGTCCGAAGCGCCAGCGCAAGAAGGAGGCCGCGGCCGCACGCCGGCAGGCGATGCGGGAGGCCGCCGAGCGGCGCCGCAAGCGCCGGATCTTCACGCTGGCGGCGATCACCGCGATCGTCGTCCTCGGTGGGGGCGCGTTCGCGTTCATGACCGTCCGGGCCCCCGAGCAGGACACGATCGCCGAAGGCACTCCCACCCCCGAGGCCGATCCCGCCACGGGTGACGTCGCGTGCGGCGGCGAGGTGCCGCCGGCTGCCGGCGAGGAGAAGGCCACCTACGAGGCCCCCGAGGACCAGAACCTCCAGGACGACCAGGCCTACCTCCTGCGCCTGGAGACCTCCTGCGGCACGATCGACATCGCCCTGGACCACCGGCGGGCCCCCGAGACGGCCAACTCGATCGCGTTCCTGGCCCGCCAGGGCTTCTACGACGGACTCACCTTCCACCGCGTGGTGCCCGACTTCGTGCTCCAGGGCGGCGACCCGCAGGGGGACGGCACCGGGGGCCCGGGCTACAAGGTCGAGGAGGCCCCGCCGGAGAACCTGACCTACACGCGGGGTGTCGTGGCGATGGCGAAGGCCGGCCAGGAGCCTGCCGGCACGTCCGGCTCCCAGTTCTTCATCGTGACCGGGGACGAGGCCCCGCTCCCGGCGGAGTTCGCCCTGCTCGGCGAGGTCATCGAGGGGATGGCGGTCGCGGAGGAGATCGAGGCTCTCGGCACGGGTGACGGACCCCCGAGCCAAACCGTCTACATCGAGCAGGCCGGCATCATCGAGCAGTAGAGGAGGTCGCTTTCCGCATGCCCATCAACCACGACAAGGTCGGCACGTGGTACGACGAGCGCGTTTACGACGTGACCCCGGACGCGATCAAAGCCTACGCCGACGCCGTCAACGATCCGAACCCCGCCTACCGCAAGGATGAGGATTCGATCGGCCCGCCCCTGTTCGGGATCGTCAGCGGCTGGGACGCGATGGCCTCCGCCGTCGGCGACAACGTCAGCGGCGATCTGCTCATCCAGATCGTGCACCTGATCCAGGACATGCGCTTCCACCGTCCGATCCGCGCCGGCGACACCCTCCGTTCCAAGGGACGCATCTCCGGCGTCGTCGGCGGCGAGCGCGGGACCTCGGTGGTGGCCCACGTCGAGACCGTGGACGCCAACGGGGAGCCCGTCGGCGAGTTCTACGCCACGAGCTACATCCGCGGACACACCGGCGAGCAGAACAGCGGCGACCCGGCCCCCGGCATCACCGCCGAACGTCAGGGCGACCCGGTCGCGACGGCGGAGATCAAGGTGGACGAGGACCAGACCTACCGGTACGCGGACGCGTCCGGCGACCACAACCCGATCCACAAGGACCCGGACCTCGCGAAGTCGGTGGGGCTGCCGGGGATCATCGCCCACGGGATGTGCACCCTCGGGATGGCCTGCGCGGCGGCGGTCGAGAACCTGTGCGACGGGGACCCGACGCGCATGAAGCGCTTCGCCGGACGGTTCTCAAAGCCTGTGCTCCCCGGCCAGACGCTCGCCATCACCTTCTGGCGCTCGGGGGACCGCGACGGCTTGAGCGTCTACACCTTCGAGGTCGCGGGCCCGGACGGGCCCGTCCTGAAGGACGGCCTCACCGAGATCGCCTCCTAGGCGTCTCCGGATGCGCGAGAGCTTCGCGGACGCGGACGGCGTCAGGATCCGTTGTCGCGACCACGGTGGGAGTGGCCCTCCGTTGGTCCTCGTCCATGCCACGGGGTTCCATGGACGGGTGTGGGATCCCTTCCTGCCGGCGCTCGCGGAGCGCTTCCGCGTGGTCACCCTCGACCAACGCGGCCACGGCGACTCCGACAAGCCCGATGGCGGCTACGAGTGGCCACGCTTCGGCGAGGACGTGCTCGCGGCCGTCGACCACCTCGGTCTCGAGGGCCCGGCGGCGATGGGACACTCGGCGGGGGCCGCGGCGCTGGTGCTCGCGGAGTCGAGGCGGCCGGGCACGTTCTCCCGGCTGGTCCTCATGGACCCGGTGACCCCGCCTCCGGACGCCCGCCGCTTCTTCTCCGGCGAGGAGAACCCGCTGGCCCGGTCGTCGCTGAAACGCCGGCGGGTGTGGGACTCCGTCGACCAGATGGTGGGGCGGCTGGCGGAGGGCTCGCCGCTGCGCGACTGGCGCGAGGAGTTCCTGCGGGCCTACGTGGAACACGGCACCGTGCCGCGGTCCGACGGGACGATCGAACTCAAGTGCCCCCCGGAGGTCGAGTCGCAGATCTACAGGATGGGCGGCACCCACGACGCCTGGGAACGCCTCGCGGAGCTGCACTGCCCGGTGTTGGGACTCGTGGGCGAGCACAGCGAGATGTGGTTCGAGGACCGCGCCGATGCGCTCGGCCGCCAGCTGCAACATGGATCCGTGGACCGGGTCCCCGGGGGCCACTTCTTCCCGATGGAGGAACCCGAAGCGACGCTCAGCTGCGCTCTGGCTTTCCTCTGACGGGAGCGCGGGGAAGGAGGCTCACCGCCGACCTCTAGAGATAGCCGAGGATGCGTGACGGCTGCCGCGGTGGGCGCAGAGTGGTCCGCCCACCACGGCAGCCGTCACATCGATCAACCGGCTTAGGGGATCAACTCCCCCAGCACCGGCGGCAACAAGATGGAACACCCTGGGTCACCGCACCAGGGGCTGAAGATCACATCGCCGGAGATGGAATCTCCGAGCCCAACACCGCTGAGTACAGGCCCGGTGGGCGCTCCCCACCAGTTCTCCCTCGCGTCGAAGACGAACCCCGACGCGTTGTTCGCGCCGACGTCGTTGCCCTCGATCTGGTTGTGCCGAGCGACATGCCCGGAGCCCGCGTGCTCAGCGAGCACGATGCCGGTACCGTTCCCGCCGATCGTGTTCCCGGTCAACAAGGCGCGGCTCGCGTTGAGCATCACACCGACATCGCCGGCGGAGATCTCGTTACCGGTGACCGCGACGTTCTCGCCCCAGAGATCGAGCGACGCCCAGGTGCTCGCCGCCTCGAATCCATTGTCGAGGATCTCGCTATCTGAGGCTTCGTGACCGAGCGCCACCGAGTTGTCACCACTGAAAGTGTTACCGACGACGTCGACGTTCGACGAAGCGACACCGACGCTCGCGGTGCCGTTCACGTAGACGAGCTGGGAAGCGTCACCCTCGAAGATGTTCCCTTCGATCAGGTGATCGGATTGTCCTCCCTCGGTCAGCAGCGCGTTCTTTCCGTCCGCAGCGACCACACGGCTGCCGGTCACCGTCAGATCTGAAGCGCCGGCAGCGGCATAGATGGCGGCCTGCGCCGAACCCAGAACCGAGAACCCCTCGATCCGGGCCCCCGCCACGCCGGCCTGGACGAAGATGTTGCCCGTCCACCCGGTGGCCTGGCCGACGATCGTCGTCTGGTCGCGTCCCGCGGTCGACTCGAGGCTGATCCCATCGTGGAGGACGAGATCCTCCTCGTAGGTCGCCGGCAGGACCCGCACCGTGCTCCCCCCCGACACCGAGCTGATCGCCGGCTGGATTGCGACGGTCACCCGGTTGAGGTCCTCGCTGAAGGCCCCCCGGTCGAAGGTGTTGGCGCCAACCATGTCGGAAACCGAGCCCGTGAGCGTACCGGCACCGAAGAACAGATGGTTGTTCTGCTCGGTCAGCCCGCTCGAGTCGAAGGAATTGCCGTCGAGGGTCACGTCTGTTCCCCGCGCCCGGAGGCTGCTGGAGAACCAGGCCGTGGTCCCGGCGAACGTGTTGCCCGAGATCGTGCTGTCGCTCGCGTCCATGGTGACCAGCGTGTTGCCCTGCGGGAGCCCGTCGGGGTTGGTGCCGCCGACGGTACCGATCACCTCGTTGTCCGCGAACGTGAACCCTGTGGCGTTTCCGCCCGAGCCGATCGCGACGAGCTGACGGGGGACGTTCGGCAGCGTGAACTGCTCCGAGAAGCCCTGGCCCGCCGGGTGGTCCCCGACGAAGCTCTTACCGGAGAACACGTTGTCCGAAATCGTCACGTCCGCTAGCGCCGCCCCCCATTCGCTCAGGAGGCCGGTCTCGCCGTCGGCTTGGATCTCGTTGCCGACGACGCTCGTGTCGCTTTGCGCCCCACGGAGGTACACGGCAGCCTTCTCCAGCCCTGGGCTGGCACCGTCGAACCCGACGACCGTGAACCCGCGGTCAACGTCGCCGACCTGCACACCCGTGGTCCCGGGGTTGATCACGATCGTCCCGAGCGCTGTCGATGCGGGATCACCCTCGATGATCGTCGCGTCGCGACCGTCGATCGACAGCAGCGAGATGTCCTCGGAGATCGTGACGTTCTCCTCGTAGGTTCCCGCCGCGACCTCCACAAGGTCCGCGGCCTCGGTGGCATCCACAGCGGTCTGGATCGCGGACCAGATCGTGCCGAGAACGTCACCGGCCCGGTTCACGATCGCGGCGCGATCGAAGTCGTTGTCCTCGAGGACCTGCCGGATGTCCAGATCGTCGGCCCCGTCGACGACATGGCGTGGATTGTCCGCGAAGGTGTTGTCCTCCACGGTCGTACCCGTCGGTGCCGGGTGTCCGGAGGCCACGTCTTCGAGGGAGAGTCCCTTGTCGAGGCTCCCTGAGATCGCGTTGTCCGTGATGGTCGTATCGTCCGTGCGGTTCTGCAGGAGGATGCTGGTCTCGTTGCCGCTCAAGTCGTTGCCGATGACCTCGAGCCCCGTCGTGTGGAGCTCGGTGCCGAAGAAGATATCCCCCACAGAGGACACCGCTGCGTCGTTGCCGCTCAGCGTGTTGTCCTCGACGGCGACGCCGTCGGAGCCGGCCACGATGATCCCCGAGCCCCGGGTGGCGCTCGGATGGCTGTTGCCGGTCACCGTGTTGCCGATCACTTCGCCCTCGGCGCCAAAGCCGATCTGGATGCCGTTGGGAGCCCATGTAACCGCGGCCCCGAAACCGGGACCGGTGACCGTGTTATCCACGATCGAAACCGTCGGAGCCGGATCGGCACCGAAGTTGCCGTTCGCGCCGATCCCTCCCCGTGAGTATCCGCTGACGTCGTTCCCACTGATCGTGACGTCCGAATCTCCGTAAGCCAGGATCCCGAAGGTTTCACGGCCGTTCTGGTACATGTTCCGGACCACGTTGTCCTCGACGGCCCCCTGGACGTTGCGCAGGAGGACCCCAATCTGGCGTTGTCCGGACGGAGGCTGGTGGTCGAGCCCGTCGACCACGATGCCCGAAATGTCGACGTCCACAGTGTCCGATCCGCTGACCACACCGGTGTCCGGGTCCACCGATCCACCGAACGCGGCCACCACGGGTCGCCAGGTGCTGCCGCTCTCGGGGATCTTGAAGGTCTCGCGGACCGCGGGTGCCCGGATGACGACGGTAGGGATACCACGAAGGACCAGGTCTTTGTCGATCACGACCTGCTCCTCGTAGGGACCCGGGAAGATCTGCACGGTGTCACCGTCCGCAGCGGCGTCCACCGCGTCCTGGATCGATCCGTGGTCGCAGAACGGGGGCCCGGACACACATACCGACAACGTGCCGCCGGACGCCTGCGCCGACCCGCCTACGAATACTCCTCCGACAGCGAGAACCGCCGCCAGGATGATGGCCACAGCCGTGGTTGTACGGCGTGGTAATACCAAGAATGCTTGCACGCGCAACACCCCCCATTTCGTCTCGCGCGCCGCCTGGAAACCTGTCATCGAGATCCGCTCGCGACAGGTGAGGGACCCGGTCCATCCGGACCGCCCTAGGCAAGGCACTTCGCCACCGAGCCCTGAATCCCTTCTTCTGCTGCCGGCCCAGGTACACTGCCGCCGTGGCCACGAACAACCCGGGCTTCACCACGAGGGCGCTGCGGACGACCGAACCGATCGCCGACGCCACGTCCGTCTCGGTCCCCATCCACCAGACATCGACCTTCGCCTTCACCGACGCCGAGCGTCTGGCGAAGACCATCGAAGCCGGCAAGGACGCCGGCTACGTCTACACCCGCTGGCACAATCCGACCCGGGCGGCGCTCGAGGAGATCCTGGCCGACCTCGAGGGCGGTGAGGCGGCGGTGTCCTTCGCCTCCGGGATGGCGGCGATCACTACCGTGCTCTGCGCCCTCACCCCGCCCGGCGCCCACGTGGTGGCCAGCCCCGATCTGTACGGCGGCAGCTTCTCGGTGTTCCGGGAGATCCTGCCTCGCTGGGGAGCCGAGGTCACGCTGGCCTCGTCCTACCGGGCCCCCGACGTGCTCGCCGCCCTGCGGGACGACACCGCCGTCTGCTACGTGGAGACGATCGGCAACCCGCGGGTTTCCGTCCCCGATCTCGCGGCCGTGGCCGAGGGTTGCCGGGAGCGCGGCGTGCGCCTGGTGGTGGACAACACCTTCGCCAGCCCCTACCTGTGCACCCCGATCGCGCTGGGGGCCGAGGTGGTCGTCCACTCGACCACGAAGTACATCGGCGGCCACCACGACCTGATCGGCGGCGCCGCGGTGGGCCCCACCGAGACGATGAAGGCCGTGCGGGAGCTGTCCGTCGACCTCGGCGGGGTGCCGTCTCCCTTCGACGCCTGGCTCACGATCCGGGGCCTGGCCACCCTGGCGCTGCGGATGGACCGCCACTGCACCAACGCCCAGCGCCTGGCCGAGGCCCTGGAGGCCCACCCCGGCGTGGCCCGCGTCTGGTACCCGGGGCTGCCCTCCCATCCCGACCACGACGTCGCCACGCGCCTGCTGCGCGGCCACTCGGGGATGCTCGCCGTCGAACTCGCCGGGGGCCTTGCGGCCGGACGCCGCTTCGTGGAGGGTCTGCGGGTCGCGAAGATGGCCGCGAGCCTGGGCGGCGTCCACACCCTGGCGATCCACCCGGCCACGGTGACCCACACCCAGCTATCCCAGGCGGAGCGGGAGGCGGCCGGGATCACCGACGGCCTCGTCCGCATCTCGGTGGGCATCGAGGACCCCGACGACCTCGTCGCCGACGCCGTCCGGGCCCTGGACGCGTTCTAGGCCAAGAGGGCTCCTAGCCTAGAGGGAGCCCAGGGCCGCCTGAACCCCAGCCCCCCACAACTGGCCACTCGGGCCCCGAACGGAGAGCCCAGGGCCGCCTGAGCCCCCAGCCCGCCACAACTGGCCACTCGGGTCCCGAACGGCGAGCCTAAGCCCCCACTCACACCAGTTGTGTTCGCATACGACCCACAGCGGGTCGGAGTGGGTGGGAATCCGCCCCTGTGGACGGTCGAGTGACCAGTTCTGGTCTGCGATGCCGGACTCGCGCCCACCCTCCTGACAAGCCTGCCAGCACCCGATGTCGGGGGTGGCGGGCATCCTTGTGGGGTGAGCGACATCCTCGAGGGACTCAACCCCGCGCAGCGGGAGGCGGTGGAGGCCGTCCGCGGGCCGGTGTGCGTACTGGCGGGGGCCGGTTCGGGGAAGACCACCACGATCACCCGCCGGATCGCGCACCAGGTCGCCTCCGGCACCTTCGAGGCCTCCGAGGTGCTGGCCCTCACCTTCACCGACCGGGCCGCGAACGAGATGCGCGAGCGCCTCGAGCGGCTCGGCGTCGGCGGCGTGCGCGCGCGCACCTTCCACGCCGAGGCCCTCGCCCAGGTGGCCCACTTCCTCGGCTCCCCGAAGCTGCTGCCCTCCAAGGCCAAGCTCGTCTACCCGCTGGTCCGCGGGCTCCCGGCCCCCTACAAGTTCCGCGCCACCAAAGACATCGCCGGGGAGATCGAGCGGGCCCGCAACCGCCGGGTGACCCCGCAGCGCTACCTCGACGACCTCGGCGACCACACGCCGCCGATCCCACCCGACCTGATGCTGCGCGTGTTCCGCGCCTACGAGGATCAGAAGCGACGCGCGGGCATGATCGACTTCGAGGATCTGCTGGAGGCTGCGATCGGCCTCATGGACGACCACCCGGAGGCCCCCGAGCGGGTCCGCGCCCGCTATCGGGCCTTCACCGTGGACGAGTACCAGGACGTGAACCTCCTCCAGCAGACGCTCCTGGAGGCCTGGCTCGGCGGCCGCCACGAGGCGTGCGTCGTCGGCGACGACCACCAGTCGATCTACGGGTTCACCGGCGCCACCCCGGCCCACCTGCTGGGCTTCGCCGACCGCCACCCCGGGGCGAAGGTGATCGCCCTCGAGGACAACTACCGCTCCACCGCGCAGGTGCTCGAGGTCGCCAACCGCCTCGTCCCCCGGCTCGGTGGTTCCTCCAAGCGCCTGCGCGCGGTGAACGGCGATGGACCCGAACCCGTCCTCGTCGAGCACCACACCGACGACGACGAGATCCGCGCGATCGTCCGGGAGCTGCGACGCCTCCACGACGACGGCGTGGCCTGGGAGCAGATGGCAATCCTGTACCGCATCAACGCCCGCTCGGAGGACTTCGAGGAGGCGCTGGCCGCGGCGCGGATCCCCTACCAGGTGCGCGACGGCGCGTTCCTCCGCCGGCCCGGCCCCCGGACGCTGCTCCGCAACCTCGGACGCGCCGACCCGCAGGCCCCGGCCCCCGGAGCCGTCGAGGAGGCGGCACTCGCCCTCGGCTGGGAGCCGGACGGCGACGAGCCGGAGGCCACCGAGGAGGCCACCCGCCAGGCCGACCTCGGACGCCTCGTCCGCCTCGCGGAGGAGCACGCCGGCACCCTCGGGGCTTTCGTCGCCGACCTGAAGGCCCGCTTCGCCGACGAGTCGGGGGCCCGGGGGGTGGTGCTGTCGACCTTCCACCGCGCCAAGGGCCTGGAGTGGGACGTGGTGTTCCTCCCGCGCCTCGAGGAGCGCGAGCTGCCCTTCGCGCTTTCGAAGAGCGACGAGGAGGTGGCCGAGGAGCGGCGCCTGCTCTACGTCGGCATCACGCGGGCCCGCCGGCATCTCATGGCCTCGTGGGTGTGCACCCGGGCCGGCAAGAGCGTGCGACGCTCCCGCTTCGTCACCGAGCTCCTCCCCCACGAGCGCCCCGCACCGAAGCCGCGGCAGACCTCGCTGCGCAAGGAGACCGAGCCCCCGTCCGACCCGGAGCTGTTCGACCGGTTGCGGGCCTGGCGGCGCGAGGTCGCCGCCTCCGACGACGTGCCCGCCTACGTCGTCTTCCACGACGCCACCCTGAAGGCGATCTGCGAGCGCAAGCCGTCGAGCCTCGGTGAGCTGTCCGCCGTACCGGGAGTCGGGCCGACCAAGCTCGCGCGCTGGGGATCGGCGGTCCTGTCCGTCGTCTCCGGGCCCGGGAGCTGACCGTGGCCCGCCTCAGCGACGTCGACATCCCGCGAGCCGGCACGCAGGAGATGCCCGCCGCGCTGGCGCTGCCCGACACGGGGGACGAGCCCCGTCCGGGCGTGATCGTCGTCCACGAGATCTACGGCCTGAACGACGACATCCGCCGGATCGCCGGGCGCTTCGCCGACGCCGGCTACCCGGCGATCGCCCCTGACCTGTTCGCACGGGGGCCCCGGCTGCTGTGCGTCGCACGGGCGATGCGCGACCTTCGTCGCGGGACGGGTGACGCGTTCGACGACCTAGAGGCGGCCCGGGCGTGGCTCGCCGAGCGTCCGGAGGTCGACGCCTCACGGATCGGCGTGGCGGGGTTCTGCATGGGTGGCGGCTTCGCGCTGCTGTTCGCCGTCCGGGCCCCCGTCGGCGCCGCGGCCCCCTTCTACGGCGACGTGCCGAAGCGCGCCGACGACCTCGACGGGGTGGCGCCCGTGGTGGCGTCCTACGGGGGCCGGGACCGGATCTTCGCGCCCCATGCTGAGCGGCTGCGCAGCCATCTGACCGAGCTCGGCGTCCCCCACGACGTGAAGGTCTACCCGGGGGCCGGCCACTCCTTCATGAACGAACACGACGGGGGCCTGCTGGAGACCGTCGGACGGGTCGGACCGATGAAGGTCGGCTTCGACCCCGAGGCCTCCGAGGACGCTTGGCGCCGCGTCCTCGACTTCTTCGCCGTCCACCTCGACTGATTCACCGATCGGCGGGAAGGGTCGGGAGCCCGGTGGCATCGGCGGCCGCGCGCAGCCGCGAATCCCAGGTGGCAACGACCACGTCGTCTCCCGACACGAGCAGCGCGCTGGCGAGATGGACGGCATCGAACCCGCTGAGCCGATGTGCTTCGGCCAGGTCCCCGGAGAGCAGACCGACCTCGTCGGAGAGCTCGACGACACGTAGCGCATCCCAGAACCTGGCCCATTGCCGCTTGGCCTCGGCGAGGCTACGACCGGTCAGTCTGCCGTTTCGGCTGGCGGCAGCGAGAGCCGCTCGCACCTCGGGGTAGGCTACCCTGCTCGACACCACGACATCGGCTCCATCCCAGAGGACGGCCACCTCGTCGCTTCCATCCTCCTCGACCACCAGCTTCACGAGCGCGCTGGAATCGAAGTAGGCGATCACCGGCGACGCTTCTCCCGTTCGGCGATCACGTACTCGGACACGCCGCTCCCGACGACGCGATCGAGCCCGCGTGCCCGGGGACGACGGCGACGCGGACGACTGATGAGCCCCTCCTCCACCAGCCGTTCGAGCGCATGCGAGGTGTCGACCCCCGTCAGGCGCGCCAACGGTCTCCCGCGATCGGTGACGATCACCTCATCGCCCGCCCGTGCGCGATCGAGCCACTTCTTCAGCTCTCTTCGCAGCTCCGCAACGCCGACCTCGGACATCCCATTCTCCTTCTTGTACATTCTTGCTGCTTAATAAGTGTACATCAGGCGGGATCACACACGCGATGGAGCCGGGTCCTAAGGGACCCGGCTCCCACCCGTGCGGCAGAAAGACGCATGCAGGAAGGGCACGCTCTCCGGTCGAACGGGTAGATGAGGACAAGCGCGCGAGGAGGCAACCTAGAAGATGAGGGCCACAACACAGACGAGGTGCCTGCGTCGCGTACTTGCCGTCGCTGTGGCTCTCATTCTGTCGACTGCGGGCGTGACGGGAACGGCGTCCGCGGACGCCGAACCTCCCACGCCGAACTGGATGCTGATGAAGATCACAGCCGGACCGGAAGGCGCCACGGGAGTGTCATGGAGCTCCTTCTTCATGGGAACGACAAAGGGTGAACCGTTCACGATCGGGGAGGGGCAAGGAGGAAGCCACTCTCGCGGGCCGATCTGGGTGGATGGCTATCTAGGCCCAACGGAGATCACCACCACCGAGCAGCTCGGCGGGCTGAGAATCACATTGCTCCCCGGCAACGAAGGAGGAACACTGTGGGGTGCACGCGGCTACGGCGAAGACCGCCTCGAACCGGGTGAGACGGTGGCCACGCTCCTGTTCGCCGTCGGACTAGAACCACTCCAACTGTCGATGCGCGAACCACGCGTCGAGACGGGCCACGTCGAGGTGGAAGTCCAGGAAGGCCACGGCTCCCAGCAGATCATCGCCGCCGACCCCACCAGCCAAGGACATGCCGTCAGCGCCGCCGGCCTCGCCGCCGGCATGTCCACGACCGAGGTGCACTCGACCTCCGGGTTGGCGGGAGGGATGACACAGATCCTCCCCTGCATCTACTGCGAAGGCCGATGGACAAGCCCCGACGGACGGTCAGAAACCTGGGCCACACCGACAGGACGCACGGGCCACACCTACGCCGGACCGAGCGGGGCATGGTCCTGGACGTGGACCGGCTTAGGCTACGGACACAGGGAACCGGTTGTCCTCGGTGCCTGGGCCCCCATCGGCGACGACTGGACGCTGTTCGCCGAACCCCAGTAGACCTACCAGCCGGCAACGGACCACACCGAGACACGCTGAAGATGTCCGCGAAGCAGCGCTTCCTCACCACGCATCCCTGGTGACGCGATGGAGCCGGATCCCTGGGGACCCGGCTCCTTCGTTTTCGCTGAGGGGGTGCGCTCACCAGATTGAACGCCCAACCCCCTGCATCCCGTCGCCGTTTCAGCCTAGGTGTGTTCGACGCCGCACCCCCACAGGCCCACGCCGCCGGGGATCTCGGTGCCCGGGTGGTAGGAGAAGCACACGTGGACGAACGACTCGCCGATCTTCGGCCACACGCTGAAGATGTCCGTGAAGCAACGCTCGATCTCGCCGAGGAACACCTCGCAGGTCCGCTTCACGTTGCCCGAGCTGGACGCCAGGTAGCTGACGATCGTGCCCGTGTACACCGGACCGTCCTCGAGGACGGGCCCATGCCAGATGTGCTCGCCGCCGCGCACATGCTCGCCCGTCGTGCACTCGGCCAGCACCGGGCCCACCCCGCTGCAGCTCGCGTCGTGCGCGCCCGCGGGCTGCCCTGGGAGCACCGTCACCAGCAGGAACACGGCCAATACCGCAGTCGTCCGCATCTGCCCCTCCTTCTCCCCTCGCCTGGCTGAAGAGACTCGCACGAAAAAACTTCGTGAAGGAAGCAGGAGATCGTGCCGATGCGTCGAATGGAGACAGTGGAGAATGCCTCAAACTCGATAACGATGGGGAGCGCTCAGGGGCCGTGGAGTCTGGGGACCCGCGGCCTCTCCCTTTTTCATCAGCGGGGGCCGGGTCCTGGGGGACCCGGCCCCTACGCTGCTGAGGGGGTGCGCTCACCCAACTGAAACGGGCGGAGGTCCGAGACCCGTCGCGGGGCTACGGCGTCTCGCGGACGGCGTCCTCTTCCGCGGACGGCGCCTCGTCGTCGCCGCTCTCCTCCGCGACCTCCTGCCGCTCCCGGTCGATCCCGCGCTCGGTCGGCTCGACGAGTCGTCCCACCTCGTCCTCCGAACCTGACGGGGGCCGGTCGGGCTGCTCCTGCGCCAAGCGCTCGTCCTGGGTGAGGCCTTCGCGCTGTTCGGCGGCCGTCGTCCCGTGCTGCTCGGCCCCCTTGGGCTCGTCACCGGGGAGCATCTCGCCCTCCTGCGCGTCACCGGTGCGCCGCTTGGCGGGCAAGGATTCCTCGAGGTCGGGGATGCCCTCTTCCTCGGGTGAGGGTTCCTGCTGGGGGGTTTCGTGTTCTCGTGCCATCACCCGGTGCCTACCCACGGGCGCGGCCCGCCACACGCCTACAGGGTCGACTCCGGACGGTAGATGCCCCACTCCTCACGCAGCACGTCGCAGACTTCGCCGAGGGTGGCCATCCGGACGAAAGCCTCCTTCATCGGAGGCAGCAGGTTGTCGGTGGACCGCGCCGCGTCGCGGATCTCCTCCAGCGACTCCTTGACGGCGGCCGCGTCGCGGACGGCCCGGATCCTGGTGAGCTTGTCGATCTGCCGCCGCTGGATCTCCGGGTCGAGCTGCAGGATCTCGACGGGCTCCTCCTCGGGGACCGCGAACCGGTTCACGCCGACCACGGTCATCTCACCGGACTCCACCGCCTTGGCCTCCCGGTAGGCGGACTCCTCGATCTCCCGCTTCATCCACGTGATCGACTCCACGGCGCCGCCCCGGTCGAGCACCTTGTCGAGCAGGGCCTCGGCTCGTGACTCCACCTCGGCGGTGAGCGACTCCACGTAGTAGGAGCCGGCCAGCGGGTCGACGGTGTCCGGCACGCCGGTCTCGTGGGCCAGCACCTGCTGGGTGCGCAGCGCGAGCCGGGCGGAGCGGTCGGTGGGCAGACCCAGGGCCTCGTCCATCGAGTTGGTGTGCAGCGACTGCGTGCCGCCGAGCACCGCCGCCATCGCCTGGTAGGCCACCCGCACCACGTTGTTCTCGGGCTGCTGGGCGGTCAGGGTGCAGCCGTCGGTCTGGGTGTGGAAGCGCAGCATCCACGACTTCGGGTCCTGCGCCTTGAAGCGCTCGCGCATGATCCGAGCCCAGAGCCTGCGGGCGGCCCGGAACTTCGCGACCTCCTCGAAGAAGGGATTGTGACAGCCCCAGAAGAAGGACAGCCGGGGGGCGAAGGCGTCGACGTCGAGGCCGGCGTTGACGGCCGCGTCGACGTAGGCGATCGCGTCGGCGAAGGTGAAGGCGATCTCCTGGACGGCGGTGCAGCCCGCCTCCCGCATGTGGTAGCCGGAGATCGAGATCGTGTTCCACCGCGGGAGGGTCTTCGCGCAGTACGCGAAGATGTCGGTGATCAGCCGCAGGGCCGGCTTGGGAGGGTAGATGAAGGTCCCGCGGGCGATGTACTCCTTCAGCACGTCGTTCTGGATCGTCCCGCCGAGCGACGCCGGCGCGGCCCCCTGCTCCTCGGCGGCGAGCTGGTAGAGGAGCAGCAGCATGGCCGCTGGTGCGTTGATCGTCATCGAGGTCGTGACCTCGTCCATGGGGATCCGGTCGAAGAGGATCCGCATGTCCTCGAGCGAGTCGATGGCCACGCCCACCTTGCCGACCTCGCCCACCACCTCCGGGGCGTCGGAGTCGTAGCCCATCTGGGTCGGCAGGTCGAAGGCCACCGACAGCCCCGTCTGGCCGTGGTCGAGCAGGTACCGGAAGCGCTTGTTGGTCTCCTCGGCCGACCCGAAGCCGGCGTACTGGCGCATCGTCCACAGCCGCCCCCGGTACATCGTCGGGTAGACGCCGCGGGTGTACGGGTACTCGCCGGGGGGGCCGAGGCGGTCGGGCAGGTCGAGCCCGGCGATGTGCTCCTGGGTGTAGACGGGTTCGACCTCGATGTCCGAGGAGGTGCGCAGGGGCCGGTCGTTCTGGTCGCTCACCCCTCGATGGTAGACGCCCGGAGCCATCTGCCGCGCCCCCGCTGGGTGTTGGCGTCGGCGCGAACCCGGGTAATCTCGAGGCACCCGACAGCGAGGGAGCCGCCATGGCCACGGACCGGTATCCGGACAGCCCACGCCCCGAGATCACCCGCTGCCCGAACTGCGGCAACGAGATCGAGCTGGGCAAGGTCGCCGTCGCCGACGAGGAGCGCGAAGGCATCCGGCAGGAGGGGGACCAGCCGATGTGCCCCGAGTGCGGCGAAGCCCTCACCACCAAGGGCGGCCCCCAGGACCCGATCGACGAAGAGAAATCGGGCTGAGAGCGGGTCTGTACATCGGCTCCGGGTAGGCGATACTCCTGACCATCAACAGTTCTACGGATGATCCGATCCTCGTGAGCACGCCCTTCCGATCGGCGAGGCCTGGCCTTACTTCGTCCCCGGGGATGGACACCTAGCCCGTCTCCTGCCTGAGCCTCGTCACTACGGCAGATTGTCGCGCTCGCGCACTTCGAACGCGTCAGTCGATCCAGGATGCTCCAGAGGACGCCGTCGCGATCGCCTTCTCCGCCCCTGGCGGTGATCTCGACCCGCTACCGAACGAGGAGCGTCCGCAGCCTGGCTGAGTTCGGTCTCGGGGGCCGGGAGTCTGTAGGGATCCGGTGCGACACCGTCCCGTGCGGCAGGATGTATGCCGACACGGCAGGACAGGAGGATCCCATGGCATCGGACACCTACGAACGCGGGATGCGGCAGCTCGGGTCGGGCACCCATGCCTTCCTGCAGCCCGACGGCGGCTGGGGGTGGAACAACTCCGGGCTGATCGTGGGCGAGGACCAGTGCTTACTCGTCGACACCTTCTTCGACCTCGAGCGCACCCGCGAACTGCTCGACGCGGTGTCCCGCGTCAGCGATCGCCCGATCCGGACGCTGGTCAACACCCACCACAACGGCGACCACACCTGGGGCAACCAGCTCGTCGAAGGTGCCGCGATCGTGGGCCACGTGAACTGCCGCGACCAGCTCCTTGCCTCCGCGCCCCCGGACTTCATGTCCGCGCTGCTCCTGTCCCCCGGGGACGAGGGCGCCGTCGGCTATCTCAAGCGCGCCTTCGGATCGTTCCGGTTCGAGGGCATCACCGTGACACCGCCGACGCTGACCTTCGAGCACGAGCTCACCGCCTTCGTCGGGGGCCGCGAGGTGAGGCTGCTGTACTTCGGGCCCGGCCACACCCTCGGGGACATCGTCGTCTGGGTCCCCGACGAACGCGTGCTGTACACCGGCGATCTGCTGTTCCTCGGCTCCACACCGCTGGTGTGGGAGGGCTCGATCGGCAACTGGATCGCCGCCGTCGACTCGATGCTGGCACTGGAACCCGAAACCGTGGTTCCCGGACACGGCCCGGTGTGCGGTCCGGAGGGGCTGCGGGAGATGCAGGGCTACTTCCGGCACGTGATGACCGAGGGGGCCCGGCTGCGCGACGAAGGACTGCCGCCGCTCGAGGCCGCCCAGCGCCTCGACATCGGACCCTACGAATCGTGGACGGATCCGGAGCGGCTCGCCCTCAACCTGATGCGCTTGTATCTGGAGCTCGACGGGAGACCCGCCCACACGCCCGTCGATCCGCTGGAGGCGTTCGGCGCCATGGCCGCCCTCGCCCAGACGCGGTTCTCGCGGTAGCCGTCAGTCGGCGGACGCCGCCGCCGCCTCGGTGGCCTCCGCCCACCCCGACAGCCA